>CAZXGS010000012.1:0-29742 GCA_964640525.1 uncultured Gammaproteobacteria bacterium
TGTTTCAATCCGCGCCCGCCTCTCGCGAAGCGGGCGACCCCGCCACCGCAAGGGCCGAAAAATATTGCAAAATCGAGCCCGATTGCGCGAACGTCTGCGGCAGGGGACATCATCGCCCCTTGGCCCCAGATCCGCAAGAACAATCCCCCGCCGAATCAACGTCGTGGCGTTTGCGCGAAAGGGCCGACGATCCGGCATCGCTCCAGGTTCGCGCACGATCAAAGAACCAGCGGGCCGCGGAAGTCGGTCGCCTTGAAGCTGCCGTATTCCTTCACATGCAACTCCACCGGTTCTGTCAGCCGGTAAAAGCGCAGGCAGTCTTCCCCTTGGTCGATGATCGCCAGCAAGTCGCGCTCCAGCGCTTCGAAACGCAGCGCGTCCACGCGGCATTCGAAAACCGACTTCTGCACCCGCTGACCGACGCTCTCGCAGGCTTTGGCGACGCGGCGCAAGCGCCGACGCCCTTCTCTGGTTTCCGTCGAAACGTCGTAGCAGACGATCACCAGCATGCTCATCGCGCCAGGAACGGGAGGTAGCCTTCAGTTTCGCCGCGAAGCGTTCGCGCGAGCAGACGCGCCTGGAGCTGCGGCAATACCCCGATCGGAACCTCGGAATCGAGCAAGGGGTGAATCAGCGTTTCCTGCTTGCGCTCCTGCCAGGCGATGCTGACCGCTCGGCGTGCGGCATCTTCCATCAGTACGGCACCGCCTTCGGTTGTTCGGAAATCCGCTGCCTTCAATTGACCTCGATTGACCAGCGTAAGCGCGAGACGGTCGGCATAGGCCGCGCGGAACTCTTCCACAAGATCCAGCGCCAGCGCCGGGCGTCCCGGCCGCAGTGCGTGCAGATAGCCGACCTGCGGGTCGAGCCCGACCGTCTCCAGTGCACTTCGGCATTCATGCGTCAACAGGGTGTAGAGGAAGGACAACACTGCATTCATGCGATCCCGTGGCGGCCTCCTGCTGCGTCCATCCATCGCGAACAGCGCGCGCGCATCGGCCTTGACCATGCAGTTGTAGGCCTCGAAATAGCCGCGCGCCGCTTCGCCTTCAACTCCCCTCAGCGCATCCAGGTCGGTTGCCGCGCTGGTTGCCCGCAACGACGCTTCGATCCTCAACACCGCCCGGTCGAGAAATGCGCGGTCGGCGTCCGCCTTCGCCTCCCGCGCGCCACGCTGCAGAAAGGTCCGACTGTTGCGCAACTTCCCGGCAACCACCGCTCGCGCAATCGCCAGGGTTTGCTGCGGATCCGCGAGCGCGTCGAATTGTGCCTTGCGCAAGAGCACGTTGCCGCTGGCGGGCCCCTCGATACGGGCACGAAAGCGCCCGTTTCGGTCGAGCAGAGTCATGCCGATGCCGGTCTCGGCGCAATGCGCGACCAAGGCTGGCGACCACAGAATATCGCCGGCGCAGACGATCGCACTCAGATGGTGCAGCGGCACCCGCAGCTTCGTCTCGCGATCGACCTCGATGCGCACGGTGTCGTTGTCCAGATGCAGGTAGCTGCCACCGGTCATCACGTACAACGTGTTGAGCAGGGTCCAGGTCATGACGTGGAGTGCAGTTCCCGGATCAGCGCGCGATAACGTTCACGGGCGGCCAGGGCGCGCGGCTGGCACAGGTCGAACAAGGAGCATTGGTTGCAGCGCGCATCGTTGACCGGCAGCGGCAATGCGCCGGACACGAGCAGGGCGCGCACGGCCGTTGTTGCTCCCTCCACGGCTGCGCGCAGCGGTGCATCGACGGCGACCTCGCGTCGGCGCCGTGAGCTGAAGTGGAAGATCGCGCCGGTCGGCACGCCGTGCCCGGTCATCTCCTCAAGACACAATGCCTGTGCAGCCAGTTGCAGGTCGTCGTGCCGGTGCGCGCGTCGCAGCCCGTGCTTGTACTCGACCGGATAGGGCGTCCCGTCGGCAGCGAATTCGACCAGGTCGGCCTTGCCGATCAAGCCGAGGCGGTCGCACCACAGCGGCATCGCGCGTTCGATCCGGGTCGTGCCTGCGCGCTCCGCGCCCGGCTCATCCACCCGCGCGTGAACCGCCTGGCCACGAGCCGTGTGCACGTTGTCGGCAAAAACCTGTTCAACGTGGATCAGCGCACACTGGCGCGGGCAGTAGCTCCAATGCTGAAGCGCGGAGATCGGAACGAGTTCGCGCTGCGGGTCGTCCACGTGGGCGTTTCCATCAGAACAGACGCTGCAGAAGTTGCTCGCGGTCGATGCCAAGATGGGCAGCGACTTCACCGAGGATCGCCGCCAGCGTGCCCGCCTTCAGCCGCGAATGCGCCGGAATGGTGACGTGGCGGTCGGGTGGACCGGCCCGGGTCAAACGCATGTGGCTGCCGGTCTGCCGCGTGATCCGATAGCCAAGCCGCGTCAGCGCAGTGGCCAGTTCGACGCCGCCCAGGTCGCGCGGCAGCTTCACGCCACGATGACCTCGTCACGCACGAAATGCAGGCGGATGAGCTTGGGGGCGTCATCCCCGTCAAAGTGGCAGCCGACCGCCTCGCGCACGCGCTCGTGCAACTGCGCCATGGTCTCGGCCTCGGTGACGATGGACGCGCCCGCCGCCCACGCCACCCAACCACCCTCGGGCGCCTCTTCCACCGTGAAGACGACTTCAATGGCCATGAACGAACCCTCGCTTTCCGGTTCAGCCAACCTTGCGGTGGAGTGTAACGCCAGCGGGCAGGTCGGCGGCGTCGATCTCCAGGCGGTAGTCGGAAAACGCACGCGGCGCGAGCACGCCATCCTTCTTCGCCACGCGGACGCGGTCGAACAGTGCGTGAGCCGGCGCGTTGCCGAGGATCGATGCGTGCTCAAAGACATGCAATCCGCGCGTGGTCATCTCGCCGCGCGCAGCCGAACGATCGTGTTCGAACATGTTGGCGAGCGCGCCCCAGAGCAGATCGAGGTCGCCATCGGAAAACCCGGTCTGCGCCGCCAAGGACGCCGACACGAAGCCGTGGGCGACGTACAGGCCATAGGGAACCGTGAACTTGCGGCCCATGGTGCGGTTGTCGCCATCCTGTTTCTCCGCCTCGGCTTCGGTCGTCACCGCCATCCGGGTGATCGCATGTTCGAGTGAAACGATGGGGTCGACCGACCGGGCAAACGTCAACTGCACGGGGCCACGGACCTGGCCGCAGTTGACGCCGGTCGACATGACCGCACCGAAAGTACGCACGTCGTAGAAGTTGCGGCACATCCACGCGCGCGCCGCATCGACCTTGTCGCCACCTTTGCGCTTTTTTTCGTCGCCCTTGGTGGCTTCCGCGGCGCCGATGCCGACGTAGGCCCGCTCGTGTTGCCGGTTGAGCACCGCTTTTTCCTTCACGTAGATCTCGAAAGAAGGCTGCTCGCCTTTCGAGAGCGCGACGTAGTTGCGAATCTTGCGTTTGATGCAGACATCGGTCACCAGGCCGTGTCCGGTCTCCGCGTCCAGGCGGGGCAAATTGCCCGCATCCGGGTCTCCGTTCGGGTTGCCGTCCCTCACGTCGAAGATCAGGACGAAGTCGTGGCGGTGCTCAATGGTCATCGGAGTTCTCCGGAGTGGACGGATCGGATTCGGAAGGGCCTTCATCCTTGGGCCTTCCAGCAAAAAAACTCTGCTGTTGATGGTAATAGCCGATCGCGAACAACCCCTGCTCGCGCAGGCCCAGTTGCGAGGGAAAGCTCGCAATCCCATCCATCACGTCGCCCAGCAGTTTCTCGTACCAGACGACGAGGCCGGGGCGCTGAAGCTTTGCTAGGTGGTGGTTCTTCAGGCGCAGCAGGACCGGGAACACGCTGGCCGGCGAGCTGCTTGCCGCGCCGTAGTAGCGGTCCCGGATGGTGGCGTTGATTCCCGGCTGGGCCGCGTTCTGGATGCGTTCGAGCACGCTGAACAACCGTCCCAGTCGGTAGCCGGCATCGTTGTTGGTGGGATCGAGACTCACGGTGAGTTCCCTTGCTTGGAGTTGGACGGAACGAATCAGACGGTTGAGGCAGGCCTTGATGATTGCCGCACGCGGATAGTCGACCCGCCGCTCGGCGCGACTTCGTCGCACCGCCGCCTGCAGCAACATCTCCGGGTAGGGAAGGCGTTCGAGGATTGCCCGCATCGTGTCTCCGGCGAGGTCCGGAGGGACGTTGTCGGCCTTGCCCAGCAAGGCGATCGAATTGAGCAGCCGGAACAGGGAAAGATACCCGCTCTCCCTTGCCGGGCGGTCGATCGCGATGTCGAGGAAATGTTGTCCGATGTTGCGTGCCACATCGCGCACGGGGGCCGCGTACCAGAACCGGATGGCAATTCGGGCCGCATTCGGCGCCAGGCCAAGGACGCAAAAGCGCGCGTCGCCTTCATCGGCCTCGCCGACACCCGACCGGATCGACTCCAGCAGGTTGCGGACGGCGTTGACGCCTCGGTCCGGATCGTCCGCATCGGGCAACCCGAAAAATGCGGCGAAGGAATCCTCGAATGCGCTGTCCCGGGTGGCCCAGAACACGGTCGAGGCATCCCCGACCTGGACGCGCTGTGGCGACCCTTTGCGCAGCAGGTGGTTGAGTGCGGTCGTGTAGCAGAAGGCAGCGTGCTGGCCGATCGGCGCGTTGACGCCCTGCGACTTGCCGAAGGAAGAAAATGCCGGGAGGTTGAAGGAAACGATGTTGGAACCGGTGGACTGGCCACCACGCACGCCCTTGATCGCGGCGTGCAGCCTGGCGATCTTGTCCTGGCTTCCGGTCACCAGACACAGGCCGGTCTGACTCTCGCCACTCGCCTGTGCCGCCCGGATCGCCTCGACCACCGCAGGTCGCTGGCAGACCAACCGGTCGGGAGGGTCTTCGGCTAGCCGGAAGGTCAGGTTGGGATTTTCGGACGCAATTTCTGCGCCAAGCGCATCGGCCTGAATCGCCGCCAGATCGAGCGCCGACAGGAACCGCCGCACCGCGACCAAACCCGCATCACCGTCGGCGTCGAGCTCGTCGAGGCGGTTGCGGAACGCGGTGTGGCGTTCGATCACCTGGCCCGGGTCGGCGTCTTCTGGATCGTCGTGTTTGCGTTCCAGCCCGAGGACGTATTCGGCGTTGTCCCACAACAGGTTGGAGACCACACCGGCCGCGCGCTTGACTGCCTGTGGAACCAGGAAGGCACGGGCCACCGCCTTCTTGCCCTGCATCGACCGCGTGTCGTCGACCTGCACCAAATGCCCGTTCGCGTCGATGACCAGGACGAATGGAATTTCCTTGCGCTCGAACCCTTCCGGCGCGAGTTCACCGGTGCCTTGCTTGCGTTCGTAGTAGGCATGGAGGGCTTGCAGGATCATCCGCGCACCTGTTCGCTCTGGCGTGGCGGCACCTCGAGCACGCCATCGCGCAAGCAGGCCCGGAAAAACAGCGGGCTCGGTTCGGCGTGGGGCGGCGCGCCGTAGGCGATGTCGAACAGCATCCAGCCCAGATCGCGCTCGCCGCGCAGCGTGTCCGGGATCGCGAATGGCTCGTCGGCGGGATCGATCAAGCGGAAGCGGCAGGCGAATTCCCGCGTGCCAAGGTAGGGCTGATGGAAGCACTGCCCCTTGCGCGCCCGTCGCTCGAACATCGCGGCGTACTTGGCATCCGGTTCCGTCGCATGCGCGCCCCCTCGTTCGCCTGCGCCTTCGTCTGGATCGACCAGCCGCGGAAACCGCGATGGGCGGTCACCGGCTTCGACACGGTCGAACCGGGCATGCAACCGATAGCGAACGTCGCGCAGGAACAGGCCGGCACGCTGCTGGCGTTCATCCTCGACGTACATACCCAGGTCGCCACGGCCGGCGTTCATCGCCGCCTTGACACTTCCCATGGGAACGACCGCCCCCACCTCGTTGCGACGCACGCTGATCCAGCGAATCGGCGCACAGACCTCGATCCGGGTGATGCACCAAACGATCGCCGGTTTCCACAGCACCGCCTCGAAGATCGCACGCGCCGCCGAGGGCGTGATCACGTCGTAGCTGACACGCTCGACTTTCATCTCCGGCCGCGTGAAGCAGGCAAAGGGACCGGACACCTCCAGACAGAACCCCTGATCGGCCATCACGCGCTCCTTCATGCCATGTAGTCTTCCGGCCGACCGTGGTCGTCGACCGGAAGCAAACCCAGAATCGGATCGTAACGACTGTCCATGGCGAGCCACAGCCCCGCCCGCTGGACGACGTCGCCGTGTTCGAGCATGCGCTCGAACACGTGGCGCTGCACGCCGACGACGAAGCGCTGCAGTTTGCGCCGCGCCCAGCGTGCATTGCCGTCCTTTTCAAGGACGCCCAGCCAACCATGCACCGGGCTGTCCGCGCGCGACCCACCATCCGGGTGGAACGGCACGACGACCGTCTCGCCGTCCTCGTCGATCAGCCGAAACGCGCGCCCAGCAGAACGAAATGCCAGCCGATCGGCCGCGAGCAAAGCCAGGATGTCGTGGCGGTCGAACGCGACCGCGTCCTGGGCGTACAGGTGATCAAAGTAGATCCGGAATGTCGCCGGTGCCAACGGATCGACGAGGTGACCGGTACGCGCCAACGCGCGGGTCGCCTGCTCGCCCTGACGCAACAGGCCTGGAGGTGGGCGCGTCGGCGGGACGAACACGTGGACCGCGCCCTTGCCAGGCAGCCGGCCCTCGCGGTTGCAGCGTCCGGCGGCCTGCGCGATCGAGTCCAGGCCCGCCAGCGCCCGGAAGACCACCGGAAAATCGACATCGACCCCGGCTTCCACCAGTTGGGTGCTGATCACCCGCAGCGGCCGGGCATCCTCGCCAGCGCGACGGGCCGCCAAGCGACCGCGAATCTCGGCGAGTTTGCGACCACGATGTTCTGCGCACATCAGCGCCGACAGGTGGATGGCATGCGGGTCGGCCAAGGCCGCGAACAGCTCGCGGGCGTCCTTGCGCGAGTTGACGATGGCCAGAACGCACTCGTGAGATCGCAAGTCCGCCGCCAGCGAGGGCCACGACACCGACAGCGCGAAGGTGGCCGGCCAATGCAGTTCCACACGGTCGAAGGCGGCAAAAAAGGCGGCCGTGTCGTCGATGATCGGGCGTGCGTCGTCGATGCCGCTCAGGAGTCGCTTCCCCGTGACCGGCTCGAACCGCGATGCGAGCATCGGCTGGGTCGCCGTGCACAGCACGACCGTGACCCCGTAGTTCGCCACCAAGACCTTCAACGCGTGCAGCACCGGCGCAAGGAAATCGCGCGGCAACATCTGCGCCTCGTCGAGCACGATCACGCTATCGACGAGGTTGTGCAGCTTCCGGCACCGACTGGTGCGCGATGCGTGGAGCGATTCGAACAGCTGCACGTTGGTCGTCACGATCAGCGGCGCGTCCCAATTCTCGGCGGCAAGGCGAGTCGCGTGGTCCTCCGCACGCTCGGCAACGTCCAGGTTGCTGTGGTGCTCGATCACGAGATCCGCGCCGAGTTCCTCAAAGACGGCGCGAAACACCCCGGCTGTCTGCTCGATGATGCTGGTGTAAGGAATGGCGTAGACGATGCGTCGCTGACCGTTCCGGAGCGCGTGGCGGAGCGCGAATGCGAGCGAGGACAGCGTCTTTCCGCCACCGGTGGGGACCGTCAAGGTGAAGCAGCCAGGCCCCAGTTCGGCCATCTCCCGGCAGGCGGCGAGAACCTGCGTCCGGCTCCGGAGAAGCGCCGCATCACCGTCGGCGCGCACACGCCCGGCCAACGCATCCAGATGACGATCCAGCGCATGCTGCATCGCCGCCAGGCGCGGGTGGCCGCCGCGCGAAGCAAACCGATCCGGGCTGAAGTACCTTTCAGTGTCAAGAAAGTCTGCGTCCACCAGACTCGAAAACAGCATGCGCATCCACAGCGCCGGGTCGGACTTGGCCGCCGCTGGCAAGGCAAGCGACGCGCCAGTTTCCAGGATGTCTCCCGGAACCGGGGCAAGCAACGCCTCGCGGTATTCGCGATCGCTCTCCGGGCTTGCCATCCTGGCCGCCAGCGACGCCCCGCCTCCATCGGCCGGTTCACCGTCGGGCAGGCCCGCGTGGTGGCCGGCGATGAGAAAGGCGAGAACCCGGCCCGCGTGCTTCCCCAACGTCGCCAATGCATGCCTCGCGCCAGCGGCCGAATGGGTCTTGTCGGACTGGCCGACGACCGCTTCCTTCTCGACGTGGGCATCCGGATCGCTGGTCGACCGGATGTATCGCTGGAACCCCGCCCGGTACTTGCCTAGATCGTGCCAGCGCCCGGCCAATTGCCCCCAAGCCGACGAATCAAATCGGGCGGAAAATCCGGCGCTGAGCGCCCCGACCTCCCGCAGGTGATCGGCCAATGGATGCCCTTCGGCACCCGGCTTGGCGTGGGCCAGGACGTCGGAATCCCGGTTGGAGTGCAAGATCGCCATGCGCCCATGATGCACGCCGGCGTCTCGGGAGGTGAGACGCGACACCTTCGACGCGACCGCACACCTGACCAACGAAGGTCACGGCGACACGAGGTGATTCCCCGGCGGGCAACGGTGCCACAGCCGCCTGCCGATGAGCCAGCTCCGGAGATGAAATGACGCCACAGGGTCAAAGGACGCCATGGCATCAGGTCTTCCATCGCAGCAACGTCATGGCTACGCGCCGGTTCCATGGCCTGCTCGGCCGGATGGCGCGGGCCTCGCAGTTTCCAAATGGCGAAGGCTCAGGGTCCAACCATTCAAATGCTGCGAAAACGGGTCCGAACGCAATCTTCGCTTTGCTTGATTGGCTTGCGAACCGGCGCGGCCCGAACATCAGCATCTCCGAGCGCCGGTGACGGAATCGACACCGCCCTCACGCCTTCATGGTGCCCAGGCGCAGCATCAGGGTCATCGGATGCTGCGGCGATTCCTGGAATCCGTAGTCCTCGTAAAACCGCTTGGCTCGCTCGTCCAGGGCATGGACGAGCAGTGCCCGGACACTGGCGTTTTGCGAAACCATTACGGTCCGCTTGACGGCATCCTGCAGCAGGGCAGCACCAAGCTTTATGCCTTGGACGCGGATGTCGACGGCCAGCCGCGCCAGGACCATCACCGGGATGGGGTCGGGCAAGTTGCGCCGCACGCCACCCGTCGCCGCCTGGTCCGAGACTGCGCCCGCAGCCATCGCGTAGTAGCCAAGGACGCGGGCATTTCGATCGGCGACGACGAACGTGCGGCTGGCCCCGCTGTGCTGATTGGCCAACGCCCGACGCTTGAGCCATTCGCCGAGGCTCGGGTCCCCGCACCCGAAGTCGGCCAGTTGATGCGCGCAGACGAGCGGCTCCGGCGCGCACCGCCACGAACTCATGCCGCGTCGCCACCCCAAGGCGCCTTGACGGCCATGAGGCGCTCAAGCCCCGGGTTGGGGCCAGGGAGCGCGTCGAGCAGGTCCGTGAACTGCTTGAACTTGTCGGCGTCCAGGCTGAAAAAGACCTGATCCAGCACGACCGCCTGGGCCCGATCACAAGCCGCTTCCAGCATGAAGTCCGAACGGTTCTTGCCCAACAGCTTGGCGGCGTGATCGCTCAGATCACGCTGCTCGGGCAGTGCCCGCAGATTGATGGCGGCGTCGCGCATCGGCTCCTCCTGATCGAGCCTGCACATTCGAAATGCAGGTTGTCTTTCGGCGTATAGCTGTTGTCAATACGTCGCGACAGCGAGGCTGCAAGTGCGGGTGCCGATGGGTTGCCGGTTTCGGGCTCCGAAACCTGCGCTCCAGAACCGACCGCCTTGGCCATTCCACCCGTCTGCTACCCTTCCCGCCGATGCCTTCCACCCGCGAACCCTCCCCCGCCCGCGACATCCTGCAGCGCGTCTTCGGCTATCCCGCATTCCGCGGCGAGCAGGAGGCCATCGTCGAGCACGTCGCCGACGGCGGCGATGCGCTGGTGCTGATGCCCACCGGCGGCGGCAAGTCGCTGTGCTACCAGGTCCCGGCGCTACTGCGGCAGGGCGTGGCGATCGTGGTCTCGCCGCTGATCGCGCTGATGCAGGACCAGGTCGAGGCGTTGGAACAGCTCGGGGTGCGCGCGGCCTTCCTCAACTCCAGCCTCGCTTCGCGCGCGGCCTTCGCGGTCGAGCGAAAGCTGCAGGACGGCGCGCTGGATCTGCTCTACGTCGCCCCCGAACGGCTGTTGACGCCGCGCTTCCTGGAGCTGCTGGACGCCAGTCCGATCGCGCTGTTCGCCATCGACGAGGCACATTGCGTGTCGCAGTGGGGCCACGACTTCCGCCCCGAATACCTGCAACTGAACATCCTCCATGAACGCTGGCCGACGATCCCGCGGATCGCGTTGACCGCGACCGCGGACGCGCCGACCCGGCGCGAGATCGTGCAGCGCCTGGACCTGCACGCGGCACGGGTGTTCGTCAGCTCCTTCGATCGCCCGAACATCCGCTACCGGGTCGTGCACAAGGACAACCCGCGCCGGCAGTTGCTGGACTTCCTTGCCGCGCACACCGGCGAATCCGGGATCGTGTATTGCCTGTCGCGGCGCAAGGTCGAGGAGACCGCGGCCTTCCTCGAAAGCCATGGCCTGACCGCCCTGCCCTACCACGCCGGCATGAGCGCCGGCGCACGCGCAGCCCACCAGCGCCGCTTCATCCACGAGGACGGCGTGGTGATGACGGCCACGATCGCCTTCGGCATGGGCATCGACAAGCCCGACGTGCGTTTCGTGGCGCACATGGACCTGCCCAAGTCGCTGGAAGGCTACTACCAGGAAACCGGCCGCGCCGGCCGCGATGGCGAGCCGTCCGAAGCCTGGCTGTGCTACGGCCTGGGCGACGTGGTCACGCATCGAAAGATGATCGAGGACGCCGATTCCGGGCCCGAGCGCAAGCGATTGGAGCGGCGCAAGCTCGATGCCCTGCTCGGCTATTGCGAATCCAGCCAATGCCGGCGCCGGCTGTTGCTGGCCGGTTTCGGCGAAACCTACGGCGGCGGCGACGCCTGCGGCAACTGCGACAACTGTCTGTCACCACCGGCGTGTTGGGACGCGAGCGTGGCCACCCAGAAGCTGATGTCGTGCATCCACCGCACCGGCCAGCGTTTCGGCGCCGCGCATGTGATTGACGTGCTGCGCGGCGTCGACACCGACAAGGTCAAGCAGTTCGGCCACCAGCGCCTGAGCACCTTCGGCATCGGCGGCGACCTGGATGCGCGAGGCTGGCACGGCGTGATCCGGCAACTGGTGGTCGCCGGCCTGCTCGACATCGACCTGGAAGGCTATGGCGCGCTGCGCCTGACCGCCGCCAGCCGCCCGGTGCTGCGTGGCGAGCAGGCGGTGGAACTGCGCCAGGAAGCAGAACGCGTCAGTGCCCGCAAGCCACGCCGGAGCGCCGCCAGCGAAACCGTCGCCGCCACCGACTTCCCGCCGCACCTGCTGCCGCGCCTGCAGGCCCTGCGCGAGCTGCGCGCACGGCTGGCGAAGGAGCAGAACGTTCCTGCTTACGTGATCTTCCACGACGCCACCTTGCGCACGATCGCCAGCGAGGCACCACGCGACCTGACCGCGCTGGCGCGCATCGCCGGCGTGGGCGCGACCAAGCTGGAACGCTACGGCGCCAGCGTGCTTGCGGCGTTGGGGGAACCGCCAGCCGCGCCACGCACATGACGTCGATCCTGGCCCCGGCAGCGGCGCCGGGAATCCGGGAGGTGGCCGGCTCGCGGGAGTTTCATGGCAGGCGGCGCCAGGCTGCCCCGGATCGGCAACGGCGCGACCCAGACCCCCGGCAGACACCGCGGAGGATTCACAGATTGCGCCGCGTGGGCACCAGCAGGTTGCCGAACAGCACGCCGGCAACCAGCGCCACCAGCACGCTCAACACCGCCACCGCGGTGTTCAGACCGAGCATCACGTCGCGCTCCAGCACGAAGGTCAGGCTGCGGAAACTCACGCTGCCGGGCACCAGCAGGACGATCCCCGGCACCCGCACCAGCGCGCCCGGCCGATGCGCCCAGCGGGCGTAGGCATTGCTCGCCGCCGCCACCGCCATGCTGCCGAAGAACACCCCGGCATCGTTGCCCAGCCGCGAGCCGACCCAGCGCGTGACCAGGTAGCCGAATGCCGCCGATGCGATCACCAGCAAATAGTCGCGACGGTGGGCCCGGAACAGCACCGCAAAGGCATACGCCGACACCCCCAGCCCCGCCCACTCCACCCACTGTGCGGCGCGACGCCCGGCCGCCTCGTGCGGATGCCAGCCCAGCACGCGTACCAGTTGCATCGCCGCCAGGGTGCCGAAGGCAAGCTTGAGCAGGGTCGAAAGCGCGCCGCCAAATCGCGCCATGCCCGATACCAGATGCTGGCTGGACAGCTCGGATACCGCGTTGGCCAGGGTCATGCCCGGCACCAGCACGATGATCGCGGCGATCACCACGGTGTTGGTGGTCAGCGGCACCACGAAGGTGGCGATCACCGCGGTGAGCAGGGTGGCGACGAATGCCGCCAGGGCCTCCTCGGCCTCCTGCACACGCGGGCGGCCGATGCCCAGAAGGTGCACCAGGCCGATGACCATGCCGACCAGCCCGGAGGCGACGATGTCCGCCCAGCCGATCCGGAACAGTCCGGCCACGGATGCACCCGACAGGCCGTAACACAACGTCTCCAGTGCCAGCGTGCGCCAGCCCAGCGGCCGGTCCAGCGCCTGCAGCGCGGCGGCGCCAGCCTCCAGGTCGCAGCGCCCGGACATCACGTCCTCGGCGATCGCATCGGCGGCGCACAGCTTGCGCAGATCCACGCCACCCGGCTCCAGCCGGATCACCTGGGCGGCATCGTTCAAGGGCGTGGTGGCACCGGCGTCGGAGAACGACAGGATCATCCCGGTCGGGTTCGACCACGGCTGGCAGCGCAGGCCCAGCCGCCGCGCCACCGCCACCACCGCACCCTCCAGCCGCTGCGCCGTGGTGCCGTAGATGTGCAGGCGCTTGGCCAGTTCGATCACGAACCCGACCCTGGACACGAACGGCGTGCCGTGGACGGCTGGCCGTGGCCGCTCCGGGGCCGTTTGCACGTCAACAGCGGAAGGTGCTTGCGACATGCGCGCAGACTGGCGGGGATCGTCCGCGCGCGCAAGCCTCGCCCCGCGGACCCACGCAGGGCATCCCGTTGGCAGCTACACTGCACGCGAGCGCCGTTCAGGAACCGGTGATGAAGTCAGCGCCAGGAAGCGATACCCCTACCCTCGCGATCGCCCAGGACCAGCCCGGCACCTTGCGCGCCGGTGGCGCCTGGATCCTGGAGCACGCCCCGATCCTGGAAGATCTGGTGGCCAGGGCCGCCGGCGCGACCCGTGTCGATGCCACCGGCCTGCAGCGCATGGACTCGGCCGGTGCGATGCTGCTCAACCGACTGTTGCAACGCCTGCTGCTGCATCGTGATGCACTCGTGCTCGCGCCCTCGCAGCAGGCGTTGATGTCGCGCATCGACGAGGTCAGCGCCAAGCCGGCGCCACCGCGCAAGAAGGAACTGGGCGTGGTCGCCGCACTCGGCCGACTGGGCTTTTCAGTGCAGGACAGCATCGTCGAGATCATCGCCCTGATCGCGTTCATGGGCCTGACCCTGAAGACCTTCGTCAAGGTGTTCACCCGCCCCGCACGCTTCCGCCTGACCTCCACCGTCCACCACATGGAGATCGTCGGGCTGGATGCGGTGCCACTGGTGATCCTGCTCTCGTTCCTGGTCGGGGCGGTGCTGGCCTTCCTCGGCGCCAACGTGCTGCAGGCCTATGGCGCGCAGATCTACGTGGTCCAGTTGGTGTCCTACGCCTTCTTGCGCGAGTTCGGCGTGCTGCTCACCGCGATCATCCTCGCCGGCCGCACCGCCAGCGCGTTCACCGCGCAGATCGGTGCGATGCAGAACCGCGAGGAGATCGACGCCATCCGCACCCTCGGGCTGGATCCGATCGAGTTGCTGGTGATCCCGCGCTTCGTCGCCCTGCTGCTCACCCTGCCCCTGCTGACCTTCGTGGCCATGTGCATGGGCATCGTGGGCGGTGCGGTGGTTTGCTGGCTGGCGCTTGGCATCCCGCTGGACCTGTACTGGTCGCAACTGAACCAGGTGGTCGAACTGCGCCACTTCTGGGTCGGCATCCTCAAGACGCCGATGTTCGCCACCGTCATCTCGCTGATCGGGTGCCTGGAAGGCTTCCAGACCCAGGGCACCGCGCAGTCGGTCGGTGAGCGCACCACCTCGGCGGTGGTGCAATGCATCTCGCTGGTGATCGTGCTGGATGCCATCGCGGCGGTGTTCTTCATGGAGATCAACCTGTGAGCGCGGCGACGGGCGCCAGCGGGATCGCGCCACTGCACCCGCAGACGCGCTTCGCCGACGACACCCCCGGCAATCGCCCGGAGGTCGGCTCGGACAGCGACCTGGCGATCGTGGTGCGCGGGCTGGTGAACCAGTTCGGCGAGCAGGTCGTGCATCGCAACCTCGACCTGGACGTGCGCCGTGGCGAGATCCTCGGTGTGGTCGGCGGCTCGGGCACCGGCAAGTCAGTGCTGATGCGAACGATCCTCGGCCTCAACCAGCCGCGCGCCGGCTCGATCAAGGTGTTCGGCATCGACGCCCAGACCAGCGACGAGGCCTTGCGCCACAGGATCGAACTCAACAGCGGCGTGCTGTTCCAGGACGGCGCGCTGTTCTCCTCGCTGACCGTGGCCGAGAACGTCGCGGTGCCGCTCAAGGAGCATTACAAGGACATCGACGAGGGCCTGCGCGAGGAACTGGTGCGGCTGAAGATCCGCCTCGCCGGTCTGCCCGACGAGGCCGGCGACAAGCTCCCCGCGCAGTTGTCCGGCGGCATGCGCAAGCGCGCCGGGCTGGCGCGCGCGCTGGCGCTGGACCCGGACCTGCTGTTTCTGGACGAACCCACCGCCGGGCTGGATCCGATCGGCGCGGCGGCGTTCGACCAGCTCATCCTCACCCTGCAACAATCGCTGGGCTTCACCGTGTTCCTGATCACCCACGACCTCGACACCCTGTACGCGATCTGCAACCGCATCGCGGTGCTGGCCGACCAGCGGGTGCTGGTCAATGCCCCGCTCCGGCAGGTGGAGCGCTTCGAGCATCCCTGGGTGCAGGAATACTTCCACGGCCCGCGAGGTCGTGCCGCACAGCGCGCGAGCGCGGAGGCCTGATGCGCATGCACGCATCGGCAAACCATCGACACCCCACGCCGGGCCACGGCGTGGCGAAGGAGCAATAACGTGGAAACCAAGGCCAATCACGTCCTCATCGGCGCCTTCACGCTGGCGCTGATCGCCGCCATCCTGCTGTTCATCCTGTGGGCGTCCAAGTACGCCTCGCAGGGCACCTTCCGCGACTACGACATCGAGTTCAACCAGAACGAGTCGGTCACCGGCCTGTCGGTCGGCGGCGTGGCGCAATACAACGGCATCGAGGTCGGCAACGTGCGCGACCTGCGCCTGGACCCCAAGGATCCGCGCCGAGTGATCGCGCGCGTGCGGGTCAAGGCCGAAACCCCGATCAAGACCGACACCACGGTCCAGCTCGCGATCCAGAGCCTGGCCACCGGCGTGGCCTTCATCCAGTTTTCCGGCGGCACGCCCAAGGCGCCGCTGCTGGCGCCGGACGCCTCCGGCCCGATCCCGCTGATGTACGCCAGCCAGACGCCACTGCAGAAGCTGCTCGATTCCTCCGAGGGCATCGCCGCGACCCTTTCCAACGTGCTCGATCACATCAACGACATCCTCAACGAGAAGAACGTCAAGCACATCGGCAAGGTCCTGGAGAACCTGCAGGCACTCACCGACACCCTCGCCAGCCATCGCGAGGACCTGGCCGCGACGCTCAAGTCCGCGCACGAGGCGGTCGATCGCCTGAATGCCACGCTGGCCGATGCGCAGAAGACCATGGCCACCGTGAATGGCCAGTTCGGCAACAGGCTGCCGCAGATCATGGATCACCTCGACCACACCATGACGCAACTGGATTCGCTGTCGAAGAACGCCGACGACTATCTGAAAAAGAACCGCGCCGCACTGGACAGCTTCAGCAACCAGGGCCTGGCCCAGCTTGGCCCGACCCTGGCGCAGATGCGCCAGGTATTGCGCCAGGTGGACCGGTTGGTGGACAAGGTGCAGCAGAACCCGGCCGGCTTCCTGCTCGGTCGCGACAAACCCGTGGAGTTCAAGCCCCAATGAGCATGCCGCGCTTCGCCACCACGTCCCTGATCGCGATCGCCTGTGCGTTCGGGCTCGCGTCCTGCGGTTCGATCCTGCCCAAGGCCGAGCCACTGGAAATCCTGCAACCGCAGGTCCACGTCGCCCTCGACCCGGCATGGCCACAGGCCGACTGGCAGCTCACGGTCAGCCGGCCGTCCGCCAACGACATGCTCGACACGCCGCGTCTGGCGGTCAGCCCGACGCCGGGGCGGATCGAGGTGTACAAGGGCGTGGCATGGGACGACACCCTGCCCGAGGTGGTGCAGCAGTCCGCGATCGCCGCCTTCGAGGACTCCGGCAAGCTGCACGCGGTGGTTGGCCGCGGCGGCGGCACGCGCGCCGACTTCGGCCTGCAGATGGACCTGCGCGACTTCCAGGCGGTGTACCGCACGCCTGCCGGCCCACCGCAGGTCGAGCTGACCGTGAGCGCCAGGCTTGTCGACTTCGCATCCTCGCGGGTCGTCGCCACGCGGGTGTTCCGCCAGAGCGTGCCCGCCAGCTCGACCGACGTGCATGCGGTGGCCAACGCGTTCGACGGCGCGCTGGCCAACCTGCTGCACGAACTGGTGGGCTGGACGCTGGAGAGCGGCAACCAGGCGCGTGCGGGGGATCGTCCGCGGACACGCGGGCGCTGAGGGCCGGCCAGGGCGCATCAACCGCGCGGCAACAGCCTGCGAAAAGTGAGATTGACGCGCACGCCCAGCCGGCGCGCGGTCCTGGGCAGCGCGTGCTGCCAGTGGCGCTGCATGCCCGCGCCCATCAGCAGCAGGCTGCCGTGGTCCAGGTCGATGGCGTACCGTTGCGATCGGTCATCACGCCGGCGCAGCACGAACCGCCGGGTCGCACCAAGGCTCAGGGAGGCGATCGGCATGGCCTGGTCGATTTCGGCTTCGTCGTCGGCGTGCCATCCCATCCCGTCGCGGCCATCACGGTAGAGGTTGGCGAGCACGCCGTTGAAGTCCGCGCCAAGCTCCGAACGCAGGCGCTCGCGCAGGATCGCCAGGGCGTCAGGCCAGGGGTGCGGCAGGTAACGCTTGCGCGAGTACGCATAGCCCGCATCGGCATCGCCGATCCAGC
Source organism: uncultured Gammaproteobacteria bacterium (assembly GCA_964640525.1). Classification (GTDB taxonomy): domain Bacteria; phylum Pseudomonadota; class Gammaproteobacteria; order Xanthomonadales; family Xanthomonadaceae; genus SZAS-103. Next base: position 17,243 of record CAZXGS010000012.1, read on the forward strand.
ACGACAGCCGCGGCGCGGGGATGTCGCGGCCGAACAGGACGATGTGGTGGCGCTCCCACGCGATGCCTTCGCGCAGCGCGGTCAGCAAGGCATTGGCCGCCGGTGCGGGCAACCATTGCCGGTGGCAGCGCAGGTCGGCGCCGGGCAGGTCGATGCAATTCCAGCCCATCGGCTGCGTGCCGCCTTCACTCCGGCTGGCAGTCGATCAGCGCCTGCAGGATGCCGCCCAGCTCCAGCAGCCGCAGGTCGCTGCGCGGTGCGCCCACCAGTTGCAGGCCAAGCCCGCCAGGCAGTGGCAGACTCAGCGCAGGGCAGCCGGCCAGGCTGGCCAGGGCGGTGAAGTCGGCCAGGTTTGCCGGCTCCTCGGCACCCAGGGTTGGCGGTGGCGAGGGTACGGTGGGCAACAACAGCACGTCGTGGTGCTCGAACAGGCCACGCACGCGCGCCGCGTGCAGGTCCAGCAGGCGATCGGCGCGGGCGTAGTCCACCGCCGACTTGCGACGCGCAAAGGCCAGCATGCCGCGTAGCCGCTCGGAACCCTGCGCGACCTCGTCGCCGTGGGCGGCGAGCAGCTCGGCCTCCATCAACAGCAGCGCCGCGCGACGCGTCGCGGCCACATGCAACGGTGCCAGCTCCAGTGCCAGCGGCTGCACTTCCCCGAACGCCGGGGCGCAGTGCGCCATCGCCGAGCGGAAGGCGGCGATCGCGGCTGCGTCCGCACCCAGCTCGGCCAGATCGGTCACCACGCCGGCGCGGACCTGTCCTGGCGCCCAGTCCGGCGGCGCGAACGGCAGCGCGAGCTGCCAAGCCTCGGCACAACTGGGATCACGCCCGGCCAGCAGCGGCAGCACCAGCGCGGCGTCCTCGACGCTGCGCGCGATCACCCCCACCACGTCGGCGCGCCGCAAGGCGGGCGCCACCCCGGCGGTGCCGATTTCCCCGAAGCTGGGCTTGAGTCCTACCAGGCCGCAGAACGCGGCCGGAATGCGCACCGAGCCCATGGTGTCGGTGCCCAGCGCGAGCAGCGCGTGGCCGGCCGCAACCGCCGCCGCCGAGCCGGCCGAGGAGCCGCCGGCGGCGTGGCCGGCCAGCATCGGGTTGCCGACATCACCGAACGTCGGATTGCGCCCCAGCGTGCCCAATACGGCTTCATCGAGGTTGGTCTTGCCCAGCAACACCGCGCCGGCGCCGCGCAGCCGGTCCACCACCGCCGCATCGCGCGGGGCGTGGACGACCTCGCGACCGGGCAGTCCCAGGCTGGTCGGCATGCCGGCGATGTCGATGTTGTCCTTGATCGCCACCGGCACGCCATCCAGCCGCCCCAGCGGCCGTCCCTGCGCACGGCGCTCATCCGAGGCCCTGGCCGCCGCGAGCGCGCCATCGGCATCCACCCAGATCCAGGCGTTCAGGCCGCGGTCGCGCTCGATCGCCGCCAGGCAGGCACGGGTCAGCGCCTGGCTGCTGCAGCGGCCCAGCGCCAGCGCATGCAGCACGCACGGCAAGGGCGCGGACCGCAACGCCTCGGGATCGTCGAACCGGGAATCCTGCATGCCACGTTCCATCGCTACATCGATGGCGCCCATGATCGCACGGCCGGGGCAATTGCCGCCCGCGCCGCAAGGCTCAATAATTGCCTGCTTGCATCAGGAGATGACGATGACCGACAGCCCGCGCGAGGTCATGGAGTTCGACGTGGTGGTGGTCGGTGCCGGCCCGGCCGGGCTGTCCTTTGCGATGCGGCTCAAGCAGCTCAAGCCCGAAACGACCGTGTGCGTGATCGAGAAGGCCTCCACGGTCGGTGCGCAGATCCTGTCCGGGGCGGTGATCGAGCCCGGCCCGCTGGACGCGCTGCTGCCGGGCTGGCGCGAGAATCCGCCGCCGATCTGCGTGCCGGCGCGCCACGACGAGTTCTGGATGTTGTCCAGAACCGGACGCACCAAGCTGCCGACCCCGCCGCAGATGCACAACGCCGGCAACTTCATCGTCAGCCTCGGCGCGCTGTGCGCATGGCTGGCGCCGCAGGCCGAGGCGCTGGGCGTGGACGTTTACCCGGGCTTCGCCGCCGCCGACACCCTGATCGACGACGCCGGCAAGGTGATCGGCGTGCGCATCGGCGACATGGGCGTGGCCAAGGATGGCAGCCACAAACCCGGCTACACCCAGGGCATCGACATCCACGCCAAGCTCACCGTGCTCGCCGAGGGCGCGCGCGGCAGCCTGACCAAGCAGCTCATCAAGCGCTTCTCGCTCGACGCCGCCAGCCAGCCGCAGAGCTACTCCATCGGCATCAAGGAGTTGTGGCAGGTCAAGCCGGGCATCGCGCAGGCGGGCACCATCGTGCATACGCTGGGCTGGCCGCTGGACAACCGCACCTACGGCGGCAGCTTCCTGTACCACCTGGACAAGGACCGGATCGCGCTGGGTTTCGTGTGCGGGCTGGACTACCACGACCCGATGTTCCAGCCGTGGGAGGCGTTCCAGCAGTGGAAGCACCATCCCAGCGTGGCGCCGATGCTGGAGGGCGGCTCGATCCTGTCCGCCGGCGCGCGCGCGATCGTGACCGGCGGCTGGCAGGCGCTGCCGAAGGTGGAGATGCCCGGCGCGGTGCTGATCGGGGATACCGCGGGCCTGCTCAACGTTCCCAAGATCAAGGGCGTCCACCAGGCAATCCGCTCCGGCATGCTGGCCGCCGAGCACGCCGCCGGTTCGCTGGATTCGGCCGGCTTCGACACCAAACTGCGCGTCAGCCCGGCGATGGACGAACTGCGCAAGGTGCGCAACATCAAGGGCGGCTTCAAGAAGGGCAAATGGTTCGGCCTGCTCAACGCCGGCTGGGAGACCGTCACCGCCGGCCATTCGCCGTGGACGCTCAAGGGCAAGCCCGACTGGACCACGCTGGATCGCCTCGACCAACACGAAAGCCCCAAGCGCGACTACGTCCAGCGCACCCTGCCCCCGCGTGACCGTCTGGCCGGCGTGTATTTCGCCGCCACCTCGCACGAGGAGGATCAGCCTATCCACCTTCACGTGGCCGACACCGACATCTGCATCGGCCGCTGCACCACCGAATACGCCAACCCGTGCACCCGCTTTTGTCCGGCCGCGGTGTACGAGATGGTCGAGGATGCGAACGGTCGCCGCCTGCAGATCAATGCCGCCAACTGCGTCCACTGCAAGACCTGCGACATCAAGGACCCGTACGAGAACATCAACTGGGTCACCCCCGAGGGCGCCAGCGGGCCGAATTACCAGGATCTTTGAGCAGGCAGGCGCAGGACCCAGGCGAGATCATCGCCGGGCTCAGGCCCGAGGGCGGCAGCGGGCCGAATGACCAGAACCCTTGAGCAGGCAAACGCATGCCGCGGGATGCCGCGTCTCGATCAGGGATGCACGGTCACCGTGACGTTGCGGGTGACTCCGCCATAGGTCGCGGAAATGGTCGTCGTCTGCTGGCTGCCGACCGCCTTGCCCTGCACCGTGAAATTCGCCTGGCTGGCCCTGGAGGGGACGGTGACATTGGCCGGCACCGAGGCAACCGCGGGATTGGAACTGGACAGCACCACCTTGACCGCGCCGGCCGTGCCCTCGTCCAGCTTCACCGTCCCGGTGGCGCTGGCGTTGGCCGCGATGGTGGCGGGATTGACCGTCAGCGTGGTCAGTGTCGGCGGCGGAATCACGGTCAACCCGACGTGCGAGACCGCGCCATTCCAGCTCGCATTGAGGATCGGTCGCTTGGACGCGGTGACCGCGGCAGAGTGCACGGTGACCTTGACCGACTTCGCTCCGGCAGGCACGGTCACGCTGGCCGGAACCGTCAACACCCCACCGCTCACCGTCAGCGTGACCACCGCGCCGCCGGCCGGAGCCGCACTGAGCAGGCTCACCGTCGCGGTGCTGTCGCCGCCGCCGACGATCCGGTCTGGAGAAACCGTCAGGTTGCTGATCGGCGGCCTCCAGCCAAGCTGGATGACCTGGAAGTCGCTGGCCTTGAGCCCGTTGAATGCCGGGTTGAGGACATCGTTGTCCCACTGGGTGTCATAGGTGCCGCTGACGTACAGGTCCGAGCCGTTGTCGGCCACGATCAGGCCGTAGGTCTTCATGGCCTGGAAGATCTTGCGCATCGGCGCCGGGTAGCCGGAGATGTTCACGCTCGCTTTCAAGCGCAAGCGTGCGCCCATCGGCAACGCGCCGTTGGTCGAGCCGGCGCGATGCGAGGCCGGATAGACGAACCCGTTGCTCGAACGCACCGTGACCCGGAACGCATGGGTGATCTTGCTGACGTGCGTTCCGTAGGCGTTGTACACCTCGTCGTAGCGCACCAGCCCGGGGAAGATCGCCAAGCCGGCGGCATCCGCAGAGGTCCAGCCGTTGGGCCGGCGCGCGCTCTTGTTCATGTCGAAGAACGCACCCGAACCGGCGTACCACTGCGCGTGCGCGGCGTCGTACCAGACGTTCCACAGCTCGTAGAGGTACTTGTGGTCGCGGTCGATCACCAGCAGGTGGCGGTCGCAGTCGTCGCGATCGTCCACCGTGGCCGGATCCCCGCACTCGACCCAGTGCGGCGTCGTGGTCGCCTGCGGCGGGATCGGGTAGAACGGGAACGAGGTGTCGGTGGAGTGATCCACGCCGTCGCTCTGGTCCGAATAACCGAACTGGACGGACTGCAGCGGTGGCGGGCTCTTGCCGCTGCCAGCCACGCCATCGACCACGACGTAGGGAAAGCCGTAGGTCGCATTCGGACCGCCATAGCTGGCGTTGCCGCCGAAATCCGGGTGCAGGCGGCGGGTGCCGCCGTTGTTGATGAAACCGATGTAGCTGGACGAGGCCGGATCGACCGGCGCCTTGCTGATGTCGGTGTTCCACCAGTTGCTGGCCGGGAATGCGGGAACCGGCTGCGGGACCGACCCACCCTCGTTGGAGCCGGTGCTTTGCCCGAGGGCGATGTTGCAGCCGAAGCCGAACATGATCGACACGCACAGCAGGTGCAGGCTCGCCGCGCGGCTGGAGCGGGAATGACGGGCGGATGGCATGGTAATTCCCCGGCAGGATCGGCTTGGCTGGCGCGGCAACCGAAATCGCGCCGGACTGCCTTGGACAACGCCGGCGACGGCCGGGACCGGCCGGGGGTGCACCGTCGGCATGGCCCGGCGATGCACCCCTATGCAACAGCTTGCGCAAAAAATCCTCGCACCACGTCGCAGCCCAAGCTGTGACCCAGGTTGCAAAACGCTCGCCCGGCACGGCCGCTTTCACACCCCCGGCACCGGCCTTTCGACCCGCATCGGCCTGATATCCTTGGCCCTCAAGCCCGACCGCGGATGCCCCCGATGCGCCTTCGCCTTTACCTGCCGATGCTGGCCATCCTGCCGCTTGCCGGCTGCGGCGGCGGCATGGTCCGCAACGTCTTCCCGCCACGCGCCAGCCTGCAGCAGCTCACCGTCCAGCCGGACGGCAGGTGGGACCTGCAATTGCGGCTGCAGAACTACAGCAATGTCTCGGCAACCTTCGCCAGCGTCGATGCCAGTGTCACCGTGGCAGGCACGCCCGCCGGACGCGTGAGCGCGTCACCGAACCTGCGCATCGGGCCGGAGTCGGCCGACGTGGCGGCCGCCACCCTGACCCCGGCGGCAGCGGCGCGTCAGGCGGTGGCGGGCGCAGGATCCGGGAGCATCGCGTATCGCCTGGATGGCCGCATCCTCACCAGCGAGCCCAAGGGCGATTACAGCTATCACTTCGAGGGCAACCTCAGCCCGGTCCCCGGGATGCCCGGCGTGTGGCGCTGAACCCGCGCCCGATCCACGCCGCGCGCCTTGCACGCAACCCGGCACCGCCAGCGCATCCGACGATCACAGGAGATCCGCATGAACCGCTACCTCGCCCCGCTGCGCGACATCCGCTTTGCGCTGTACGACGTGCTCGGCGCCGAAGCCCTGTACGCCCGCCTGGGCTTTGCCGGCGCGCAGCGCGACCTGCTGGATGCGGTGCTGGAGGAAGCGGCAAAGTTCACCCAGGAGGTGCTGGCCCCGCTCAATGGCGTCGGCGACGCGCACGGCTGCAGGCATGACCGGGACAGCGGCGCGGTCACCACCCCACCCGGTTTCCGCCAGGCCTACCAACGTTTCGTCGAGGGCGGCTGGATCGGCCTGGTGGCGCCGGAGGCCTACGGCGGGCAGGGGCTGCCCGAGTCCTTCGGCGTCGCGCTGAAGGAGATGATCGACGCCGCCAACCTGGCCTGGGGCAACTATCCGCTGCTGTCCCACGGTGCCACCGAGGCGCTCAAGCAGCACGGCGAGGAATGGCAGCGGCAAGCCTTCCTCAAGCCGATCGTCGAAGGCCGCTGGACCGGCACCATGTGCCTGACCGAGCCGCACTGCGGTACCGACCTGGGTCTGCTCAAGACCCGCGCGGTGCCCAACGCCGACGGCAGTTTCGCCATCACCGGCACCAAGATCTTCATCACCGCAGGCGAGCACGACTTCACCGAAAACATCGTCCACCTCGTGCTGGCGCGCCTGCCGGACGCTCCCGAGGGCACCCGCGGCATTTCGCTGTTCATCGTGCCCAAGATGCAGGTCGGCCGCGACGGCGTGATGGGTGCGCCCAACGCGGTGCGCTGCGGCAGCATCGAGCACAAGATGGGTATCCACGCCTCGGCGACCTGCGTGATGAATTTCGACGGCGCCCAAGGTTGGCTGATCGGCCAGCCCAACCGCGGCCTGATGGCCATGTTCACGATGATGAACACGGCACGGCTGGCGGTGGGCATCCAGGGCCTGGGCCTGTCCGACCGCGCCTTCCAGAACGCGCTGGCGTACGCGCGCGAGCGCCTGCAGATGCGCGCCCTGTCCGGTCCGAAGTTCCCCGACAAGCCGGCCGACCCGATCATCGTCCACCCCGACGTGCGGCGCATGCTGCTGACCTGCAAGGCGCTGATCGAGGGCGGCCGCCTGCTCAGCTACCACGCCGCCAGCCTGGTGGATGTCATCGAGCACACCGGCGATGCCGACGAGAAGGCCCGCGCCGACGAACTGCTCGGCTTCCTCACCCCGATCGTCAAGGCCTGCCTCACCGAGTGGGGCGTGGAGTGCACCTACCACGCCATGCAGTGTTTCGGCGGCCACGGCTACATCGCCGAACACGGCATGGAACAACTCGCCCGCGACGCCCGCATCACCACGATGTACGAGGGCACCACCGGCATCCAGGCGCTCGACCTGCTCGGCCGCAAGATCATGCAGTTGCAGGCCGCCGGCCTGCGCCAGTTCCTGGACCTGATCCAGCGCTTCTGCGTCGAGCACGCCGAGGATGCAGGGCTGGCCGAATTCATCGGCCCGCTGCGCGAGAAGGCCAGCGAGTGGCAGGCGTTGACCCTGGAGGTGGGCAAGCGCGCCGCGGCCAACGCCGAGGAAGTCGGCGCGGCCTCGGTGGATTACCTGTTCTACTCCGGCTATGTGGCGCTGGCGTACTGGTGGGCCCGTGCGGTCGCGGCCGCGGACGCCGGAGCGCACATCGGCACAGAGCTGAAGACGGCCAAGCGCGAGACCGCGCGGTTCTACTTCGCCCGCATCCTGCCGCGCACCCTGGCCCACGCCGCGGCCATCCGCGCGGGAGCCAAGCCGCTGCTGGCGCTGGATGCGGCATTGTTCGACGCCTGAGCCAGACGCCATCGCCCAAGACCGCTCTCCCACCGTAGAGGTTTGGGATGCGGGGCGACACGCGCCAAACCGTCCTGCCTTTGGTTATCCTGCGCCGTCGCCCGCCCTCCCGGAGCCACGTCCTTGATCCGTACCCGCGCCGAACTGGACAGCATGCTGGACGAGCTCGAACGCGACCTGGCGATCCTGATCCTCAACGCGGCCGACCACGAGTCGTTGTGGACCGCCTTCGCCGCGCAGGCCGAGACGATCAGCGCCAGCGCAGCGCCTGCCGATCGGGACCACGTCCGTGCGCGCGTGGACGCGATCCTGCGCGCCCAGGGCATCGAGCCCTCGGAAGCGCCCAGCGCCGATTGAGCGCGAGCCCTTCCGACCCGCCAGGACGCGCACGCCGGCCAAGCGATGCCACGACGCGGTTGCACGAACTTCCGGCCGCGGCCACTGGAAGCGCCCCCGGCATGCGAAAATCCGCGCATGCCACGCATCGCCCTCGCCACCGCCATCGCCGCCCACGCGCTGGACGACGACCTCAAGCCCCTGCTTGACGCCCTCCACGCAGCCGGCGTGGCAGCCGACATCCGTGCCTGGGACGACCCCACCGTGTCCTGGTCGCGCTACGACCTCGTGCTGCTGCGCTCGACCTGGGACTACACCGGCCGCTACCCCGAGTTCATCGACTGGTGCGAGCGCATCGAACGCACGACGCGCCTGCTCAACCCGCTGGACGTGGTGCGCTGGAACACCGACAAGCGCTACCTGGCGCAACTGGAGGCGATCGACATCCCGATCGTGCCCAGCGACTTCGCCCTGCCCGGCGACGATCCGCAGGCGATCCTGACCGAGTTCCTCGGCGTCCACCCGGACGCCGCCGAGATCGTCATCAAGCCCACCATCGGCGCCGGCTCGCGCGATGCCCGCAGGCATCGCCGCGAGGCGCTGGACGCCATGCGCGAGCACCTGGCCTTGCTGCTGGACGCCCAGCGCAGTGCCATCCTGCAGCCCTACCTCAGCTCGGTGGACGCCGCCGGCGAGACCGCCCTGCTGTATTTCGACGGCCAGTTCAGCCACGCCATCCGCAAGGGTCCGCTGCTGCAGGCCGACGCCGATTCGACGCGCGCCCTGTTTGCCACCGAACACATCCAGCCGCGCACACCCGGCGCCGACGAACGCGAACTCGCCGACCGCCTGGTCGCCGCCCTGCCGCAACTGGTGGACACCGACTACCCGCTGCCCTACGCACGGATCGACCTGATCCGGCGCGCCGACGGCAGCCCATGCGTGCTGGAACTGGAACTGGTGGAACCGTCGGTGTTCCTCGACCACGACCCCGGCGCCGCGGCGCGCCTTGCGGCAGCGCTCGCACAGCGCGTGGCGTGAACCCTGGCCCGGCGAGCCTCGGGCCGGGCCTCCACGGCGACCCCAGCGGACGCAAGGCCGCCGGATCCTGGGCGTGCGAACCGAAGATGACGCCGCTGCGTTACGTCAACTCCGCAAAGAACTCCTGCACCCGCCGCAGCCCCTCATCGAGCTGGTTGGCCGGACAGGTGTAGCTGATGCGCAGGGCGCGCGGCTCGCCGAAGGCCACGCCTGGCACGCAGGCCACGCCCTTGGTTTCGAGCAGCGCGTTGCACAGGTCCACGTCGTTGCCGATCAGGGTGTCGCCGTGGCGCTTGCCGAAGGCGCAACTGATGTCCGGGAACACGTAGAACGCGCCCTGCGGCGTCGGGCAGACCACCCCGGGAATGGCGCGCATCGCGGCGATGACGCGATCGCGGCGATCCTGGAATTCGAGATTCTTCTGCTGCGGCACGTCCTGCGGCCCGGACAGCGCGGCCAGCGCCGCCGCAGAGGTGATTTCCGGAAGGTTGGTGATGTGGTTGGAGTTCATCGTCACCACCGCATTGGCCACCACTTCCGGCGCGGCCACGAAGCCGATCCGCCAGCCCGGCATGCCGTAGGTCTTGGAGCACGAGTCCATGAAGATCACCCGCTCGCGCAGCTCCGGGCGGACCATCACGAAGTTGTGGTAACCCACGCCGTCGAACACCATGCGGTTGTAGATGTCGTCGGTGATGATCCAGGTGTCCGGGTAACGAACCAGCACATCGGCCAGCGCAGCCACTTCCTCGCGCGTATAGACCATGCCGGTCGGATTGGACGGGTTGTTGAACAGGAACACCTTGGGCTTGCTCGCCAGCGCCGCGTCGAGCTGGGCCGGGGTGAGCTTGTAGTCCTGCGCTGGCGGACACGGCAGCAACTGGATTTTCGCGCCGAGGATCTCGGCGATGTCCAGGTAGCTGGTCCAGTACGGGGTCGGGAAGGCGATGGTGTCGCCCTCGTCCAGCAGCACTTCCATCAGGTTGTAAAGCACGCCCTTGGCACCGATGCCGACCGCGCAATTCTTGCGCGTGTAGCCGGTCATGCCGACCTGCTCCATGTGCTTGAGAAAGGCATCCAGCAACGCATCGGCGCCGCGGTTCGAGCCGTACTGGCCGGTGTCGTGATCCAGCGCCTTGCGCGCGGCCTCGTACACGTGCGCGCCCGGAAGGAAATTGGGCACGCCGATCGAGAAACTGATGATGTCGCGGCCTTCGGCCTTCAGGCGCTTGGCCTTTTCGGCCACCACCATGATCGCGCTGGGCTTGGCGCGGCCAACGCGCGCGGCGAGCTTGAGCATCGCAAACCTCGGAAAGTTCGGGTGAAAAACCACGGAAAAACGCCCATCATCGTAACACGCGCGCGGGCTCGAACCGGCCGTGCGCGCAACCCGCGACGCCGCTTGGACACCGCCATGAAACGCCTGCCTGCCGCCTTGAACTGCCTGTTGTGCGTCCTGCTTGCAACGCTCGCACTGGGCAGCGCCGGCGCGCAGGTGCGCACCGCCACCGACGCCCAGGGCCAGCCCCTGCACGTGGCAGGCAGCATCGTGATCGTCGAGCCGGACATCGAATTGTCGCTGATGACCGCAGGCGGACTGCGCGAGCCGCGCAAGGAATGGTCGGAGGCAGCGCGACGCCTGTTCCCGCAGGCCGTCCACGCACTGCTGGCAGCGCACGGCGAACCGGCCCGGCCGGATTTCGTGGTTCCGGTCGACCTCGACCCGTCCTCGCATCTTGGCCAGATCCTGCGCCTGAACGAGGCGGTCGCGCTGAGCATCGCGCAGTATTCCCAACCCTACAGCGTGCTGGCGACAAAGAAGGACCCGGTCACCGGCAAGCCGATGTTGGACTGGTCGCTTGGCCCCGGCGTGGCGGTGCTGCGCGAGGCCACCGGCGCCGACTACGCGCTGTTCACCTACATCCGCGACAGCTACGCCAGCGGCGGCCGCAAGACCCTGCGCGTGCTGACGCTGATCGCCGGCGCGGCGATGGGCAGTTACCTGGACATCGGCGGCGGCGCACAGGTCGGGGTGGCGACACTGGTGGATCTGCACACCGGCAAGGTGGTGTGGTTCCACCTGATGCGGCGCCAAAGCGGTGACCTGCGCGATGCCGAGGGCACCAAGGCGACGGTCGAGCAGATGCTGGAAGGACTGCCGCTGTGACGCAACGGCGTTCATTGCGCGCACCCTGGTTCGGCCTGCTCGCGCTGCTGTGGCTGGCGCCGGCGTTCGCCTCGCCGCCGCCACCGCTGCAACCCGGAGCTCGGCCGGTCGCCGGCAGCACCGAGGCTGCGCTGTGGTACGGCATGGATCAGGCGGAGAAGGACATCCGGCAATCGCCGATCCGGGTCCGCGACGCCGCGCTCAATGCCTACGTCCACGCAGTGATGTGCAAGGTCAGCGGGGAGTACTGCAAGGACCTGCGCCTGTACATCGTGGACGTGCCGCAGTTCAACGCGCAGATGGCACCCAATGGCATGGTGCTGGTGTTCACCGGCGCGCTGCTGCGCATCCACGACGAGGCCGAGCTGGCGATCGTGCTGGGGCACGAATTCACCCATTACCGCCTGCGCCACGGCTTGCAGTTCTGGGAACACGCCAAGCACACCTCGGCGGTGTTCGCCAGTTTCGCCGTTGGCGGTGGCTTGGTGGGCGGACTGGCACAGGCCGTGGGCATGGCCGGGCTGTTCAGCTACTCGCGCGAGTTCGAGCGTGAGGCCGACCGCGTCGGCTTGGCCACCGCGCTGGCGCAAGGCTACGACCCGCAGGCCGGCGTGCGGCTGTGGTCGCGCATCGAACGCGAGGAGAAGGCCAGCAAGTCCTCCTCGCACTTCACCGTGTTCGCCAGCCACCCCAAGACCGCCGAGCGACTGGAGGACGTGCGCGCCGCGGTCGCGGCGATTCCGGCAGGCGACTACCGCGACGACCGCCAGGCGTACCAAGCCGCGGTACGCCCGTTCCTGGCGCACTGGCTGGACGAGGAACTGGCGCGGCGCACCTACGACACCTCGATCCAGGTCATCACCGACCTGCGCGCGGATGCCGGACCCGAGCTTGCGGGGATGCTGACCTACGACCTCGCGAAGGCATATCGGCAGCGTCACGACGAGGGCGACGCGGCGCTGGCCGAGCGCCTGATTCGGCAAGCCCTCACGCAACCGGACGTGCCGGCGGCAGCGTGGCGCGATGTCGGGCTGAGCCTGCGCCAGGACGGCAAGCGCGCACCGGCAGCCCAGGCACTGCGTCGGTATCTCGAACTTGATCCGACGGCCGACGACCGGGCGTTCATCGAGCAGTATCTCAGGCAGATGGAGGGGCCATGAGGCAAGGATCAGCGCTGGGCCAGCGCGGACCGGTTGCCGATGAGAGCCGGCCGGAGGAGATCGGCACGCCCTTCGACAGGCTCAGGGCGAACGGATTGGAGGGTGCCGCTCGTGTTGAACCTGCCGAAAAGACCGTTCGTG
>CAZXGS010000012.1:29842-60422 GCA_964640525.1 uncultured Gammaproteobacteria bacterium
GAACCACGCCGTTGGCGCATCCGGGCACGCCCTTCGACAGGCTCAGGGCGAACGGATTGGAGGGTGCCGCTCGTGTTGAACCTGCCGAAAAGACCGTTCGTGATGAGCCTGTCGAAAAGACCGTTCGTGGTGAGCCTGTCGAAAAGACCGTTCGTGGTGAGCCTGTCGAACCACGCCGTTGGCGCATCCGGGCACGCCCTTCGACAGGCTCAGGGCGAACGGCTTGGAGGGTGCCGTTCGTGTTGAACTTGTCGAAATCGCCGTTCGTGATGAGCCTGTCGAAAATACCGTTCGTGGTGAGCCTGTCGAACCACGCCGTTGGCGCAAACCAGCACGCCCTGCGACATGCCCAGCGCCAACGGCTTGAAGCCACGCCGAGAGCAGCAGGCCTGCGCCGCCACGCCGATGTCGCCCGCGCGCTTCTCCATGCACGCATGCGTTCACTGCTGCTCGCCCTCGCACTGCTCATGCTCGCCGCCTGCGCCAGTTCCGGCGGGGTGCTGCAGCATGCCGGGGTGGTGGATGTCTACGACATGCAGATCACCACCGACCTGAACTGGGCGCGGATCAAGGACCCGCTGCAGCACGAGGAAATCTGGACCATCGACGGCATGGCGCTCAACAGCCTGAGCATCTTCTCCGGCATCGCCGATGGCCAGCACGTGTTCATGCTCGGCCGCGAGCGGTCCTCGCACCGCGACGGGCCGTGGTTTCACAGCGGCATGCGCGCCGACGAGATCCGCGACGTCGTGATCGCGGCGATGATCCGCCAGGGCATGGTCAACGTCGCCAGCCAGAACCTGCGGCCGCAGCGCTTCGGCACGGTCGATGGCCTGCGCTTCGAGTTCACTGCGGTCAGCAACGCCGGGCTGATCTACAAAGGCAAGGTCGCCGCCGCGCAACGTGACGGCAAGCTCGACCTGCTGCTGTGGAAGGCACCGGCCGAGTACTACCACGACCGCGACGCGGCGTCGATCGACCGCATGCTGGACGGGTTGCGGTTCAAGTAGCCGCAATGGCCTGGCCGTCGCCACGGCCGGTCGCATCCTTGCGCGGCGTGCGCCGCATCCGCAGCCGCACGCCTGTCCTGCGGACGCTCAGCGACGCGCGTCGAGCACCTTGTCCCACTCCGCCACGCGTGCCGGATGTTTCGCCAGCACCGCCTCCGCGTCGCCTTCGATGGTGACGCTGTCGATGGCATCACCGCCCTTGATGGCATCGACGACCTTCTGGTCCTCCGCACCGACCACCTTGCCGAACACGGTGTGTTTGCCATCCAGCCAAGCGGTGGGCACATGGGTGATGAAGAACTGGCTGCCGTTGGTATTCGGCCCGGCGTTGGCCATCGACAGCACGCCGCGCTCGTGACGCACGCCGTTGCCGGTCTCGTCCTCGAAACGGTAGCCGGGGCCGCCGCGACCGCTGCCCTCCGGGCAACCGCCCTGGATCATGAAATCCGGGATCACGCGATGGAAGGTCAAGCCGTTGTAGAACCCGCGACGGGCGAGGTTGACGAAATTGGCCACCGTCAGCGGGGCCTTGTCCGGATACAACTGGACGTGGATCGGACCCTTGGCGGTCGCAAAGACGGCGGTGAGCGTGGACATGGATGGGCTCCGTCGGAAAAGGATCGGCGCTTCGGGCACCGGGCCGCCCATGATAGCTCGCCTTGCAGGCGTCGAACGTATCGCAGATGCCGACCGCCGCGGCCAGCCGCTATGATTCACGGTTTGCCTCCTGTCCGGACCCGGTCCGTTCTCCGCTCCAAACCCACGGAACCCTGCATGAAAGCCCGCTCCCACCTCCTGCTGGCAAGCACCACGGCCGCCATCGTCCTGCTTGCCGGCTGCTCGCGCCCATCCGACAACGCCGTCGTCGCCCCGCGTCCGGCGGCGGTGGATGCCGCCGCAATCGCCCGCGCGGATGCCTCGATCTCGCAACCGGCATGGCTCGACCAGCGCCTGCCGGCAAATACCGTCGCCTACCTCCGCGTGCCCTCGCCGTGGGGCACGCTGTCGGCGCCAGACGGTCGCGCGCTGGATGCGGCGCTGGCCTCCGACCAGCACGCCAGGATCATCGCCAGCCTGCGCAAGGCGATCCGGGACAACCAGGACCTCGCCAACACCGAGGCCGGGCCGCTGCTGCAACTGCTGCTGGCAGACCAATCCGGACCGATCGAGGTGGCGATGCTGGATGACAGTGGCGGCATCACCCCCGCTTCGCGCGCGTTTGCCACGGTGCCGCTGGACCTGCCCGACGTGGCGGCGCTGAACCAGCGCATCGACCGCATCCGCAACAACACGACCTCGCCGCTGCAGGCGCCGGTGGATGCCCACGGCGATGCCTCGCTGCAAAAACTGGGTGCCCTGCACTTCGATGTCGCCAACCATCGCCTGTTCCTGACGTTTGGCACCACCGCCTCGACCATGACCCTGCAGCAGGACATCGCCAGGACCGGCGCCACCCACGCCAGTCCGATCCAGGACGAAGAGAAGCTGATCGATGCCTCCGGCCAGGGCCTGTTCGCGTGGGCCAGCCTGAAGGGCATGGGCACCGTGCTGGAGCAACGAATGCAGGACCTGCCCCAGGATGGTCTGCTGCGCGATGCGGCCGAGCACGCCGAGTCGATTTCGCTGGGCTGGGGCACGGTGGATGGCCACGGTCGATTGCGCGTGCAGGTTCGTGCACCGAAGGCGCGCCTGCTGGGTTACCTCGCACCCGACTCGAACGGCATCGCCTTGAAGACCGCCGGCCGCCCGAACTGGGCGATCCTGATGTCGCTGCCCTCGGCATCCAACCTGCATGCCATCCACGACGGACTGGATCGTGACTTCGGCCAGGGCACGCGTGCCGCCGCAGACACGGCCCTGGGCAATTTGCAGGGGCTGATCGGCATGGACCCGATCGCCTTCGGAGGCATGTTCGGCCCGCAATGGCTGTCGTTCTCCGATGCCAGCGGCAGGTTCGGCGCAATCCGCGTGCGTGACCGCAAACTCTTCTACGCCAAACTCGGCGAACTGTCCAAGCGCCCTGGCTGGAAACTTTCGACCCTCACCCTCGAGGGCGCCACGGTCCATGCACTGCAGGCACCTTCATGGTTCGCCAGCTTGCCGGCACCGGCCAGTCCGCTTCCCGGCGACGCAGCCATTCGGCGCGCGCTGGCGCGTATCGACAACCATTTGTACTGGATCGACGACGGCGATTACCTGGTGCTGTCCGCGGTGCCGCAGGCGTTGGCAGACCGAGTCAATTCGCACCCCTCGGTACCGCTGGGCGAGTGGCTCAAGCAAGCCCAGGCGCAGGACGGCAGCCACACCCTGCTCGGTTTCGCCGCAACCACCCACGACGCCCAGCGCGAGGTCTATTACCTCTACCTGCGCGCCTTGCAGACGGCAGGCGACTTGCTCGGCCAGCCGGTCGACCTGGCCGGCCTGCCTTCGGCCAGCAAGTTGAAGCTGCCGGTGGAGGGCGCACTGGGCATGGCCTTGCAGGCCGACGACCAGCGCCTGTCGCTGCAGATGACCTACGAGCAGACGCCCGTGGAAGCACTGGCACAGGGTAGCGGTGTCGGCGCGGTTGCGGTGGTGTCGATCCTGGCGGCGATCGCCATTCCTGCCTACCATGACTACGTGATTCATGCGCAGGTGTCCGAAGCTGCGTCCCTGTCCCACGGCGCCAAGACGGCGGTGGCCGAGTACTACGCCAACCGCGGCACGATGCCGCGCAACAATGCCGACGCCGGTCTGGCCGAGGCGACCAGCATCACCGGCACCTACGTCAGCAGCGTGCGGATCGACGACGGCCGCATCATCGCGACCTTCGGAAACAAGGCCAACGCGGCGATTCAGGACGACCACCTGATCTTCGCACCAACGCCTGGCCAGGGCATGGTGCAATGGCGCTGCGACACGCAAGCCGGTACGGACATCCCGGAAAAGTATCGGCCGAGCCTTTGCCGATGATGCATGCGGCGAGGCCGAAACGAGCCTGGCCCGCGCGCCCGGGGTGTTCGCCTGCAAACCGCATCCGGCACGCGACGACTACCGGGAATCACGAAAACCCGGTTTTTGCTCGTCATCCCCGCGCAGGCGGGGATCCAGAGTCTTTGTATTTCAATAGCTTGGAAGACACTAAATGACCAGCGCTACGCACTGTTGTGAAGCACTTCCCGCTTGACCGGATCCGCCGTTGAAAACCGCGGAAGCGCTTCACAACGGCGAAGCCGGTAAATGACGGAGTTTTTCGAGGTTCCCTACCGTGAGGACGTGATCGGCCATGCAGTGCGGCGAGCACGACCCTCGCCGCCCCTCACCAGTCCCCCACCTGCCGCCCGTGACCGCCGTCGTCCCGGCAAGCGCACCCCCTGCGGCGCGCGTTGCCGTCACGCCGGGCCGGGATTCCCGCCTTGCCGCGCCGGCTTGGTGGCGGTCGCATCGATCATGCGCTGGATGGCCGCGAGCCTGGCGTCGATCTCCGGCATCAACGGATCGCTTGGACGGATCGCCTTGAAGGCCAGCAGCATGTCGCGGGCCTGCTCGTCCTGGCCGAGCTTTTCATGCAGCAATTCGGCGCCAAGCAATGCGTTGGCGGCGAGGTACTGGCTGGCGGGAAAACGTTCGCCAAAGCCGGACAGCAGTTGCAGCGCCGCCTGCGGCTGTCCAAGGTGCGCGGCCATCTGCGCCAGCCTGGTGGTGTGCGCCGCGGTCTCCGGGGCGAAGGCCGGGTCCAGCGCCTGGCATTCGCGCAAGACCTCCACCGCCGTGCGCGCGTCGTCCTGGTCGATCAGGACGGCCACGTAATCGCGCCCGTGCGCAAGCAGGGCGGATGTGTTGTTGGCCGCCCGCAGCAACTTGCGGAACTGTGCGTGCAAGGCCGGCGTGCCGCCGCGGCGAACCTGCTCACCGAGCAGGTCGATGGCGTCCTGCAGCTTGCCATCGCGCACCAGCGCGGCGGACTGGTCGAGCTTGTCCTGGTCAGGATCCCGTGGTGCGCCGGGACGTGCCAGCGGTTGCGCCTCCACCGCAAGCCCGAACGCCTCGTGGAACTGGTAGAGCACGTAGCCCATCAGGTGAAACAGCGCCACCACCGCGTAATTGGAGATGATGCCCAGCCCGATCAGCGCCAGCGGACGCGGCAGCACATGGGCCACGGCTTGCTGCGCCCAGCCCTCGCTCATGAAGATCGCCACGCACACGCCCACCAGCGCCAGATACGGCCAACCGATGGTGCCGATGATCGCGACCCACTTGAGCGGGTTCAGCGCTTCGACCAGGCTCTCCTGCATGGCCAGGGTCATGGTTGCGGCGGGCATGCAGGTCGCGATCGCCAGCGCAATCACCAGCGCGGCATTCGGGCCAAGCAGCCGCGCGGACAGCAGGATGATCAGGACCAGGATCACGATCAGCCAGACGAACTTCCAGCCCAGGCTGCGGTCCTCGCCAAGCCCGACTTCCGGCGCCTGCATGTAGCCCTCGGCGGTGGACCGCAGGCACTCGAAGGCGTAGCGATACATCGCCACCCCCGCCAGCATGGCGAGGATCCAGCCGAACGGCAGCATGCGCAGCACCTGCGCCGCGCCGAGCAGGACGATGGCCGCGATGGCACCGCCCTGCGCCGGATACCGCATGATCGCCGGCAGGCGGTTCCAGAACGGCACGATGGCGGTGGTCTGGTTCGAATCGGTCATGCCTGTCCCTGACGGAATCGGGTGTCATCCCCAAGGCCATCATCGCAGATCGCGTCTGCGCGGGTACCCGGAACCCACCCATGGGTGGGTGGCCTGCGCATGTGCATCGACCGCTAGGGCGCGTCGATCCATGCCCGCTGCAACAACTCCGCCACCGGCGCATCCGTCGGCAGCGTGCCGTACGCCAGCCCGCCTTCGCGCGCCAGTCGAGCTGCGCAAAAGGTGGCCGCCATTGTCGCCAGTCCGGCGCGGAAGAGCAGGCCGGCCTGCAGGCACAAGGCCATCTGCTCGACCAGCCAGCGCGCACGCAGCTGCAGCGCTTCCTCCGGTTCGCGCAGCGCTGCGCGCAGGGCATCCATGGCCCGGTCGAGCCCTGCATGGGCACCGCGCGCGAGTTCCATTTCGTCCCACAGCGCCTGGCCGCACGCGGGTTCGCGCGCCAGTGCGCGCAGCACGTCCAGGCACTGGATGTTGCCGCTGCCTTCCCAGATCGCGTTGACCGGCGCCTGCCGGTACAGCCTGGGCATGCCGGTGTCCTCCACGTAGCCCACGCCGCCGAAACATTCCTGGGCCTCGGCGGTGAACCCCATGGCGCGCTGACAGACCCAGAACTTGCCGATCGCGGTGGCGATGCGCGCGAACGCGGCCTGTTGCGGGTCGCGCGGTCCGGCATCGATGGCGCGCGCAACCCGGAACGCCAGCGCCGTGGACGCCTCGGACTCCAGCGCGAGGTCGGCCAGAACGACGCGCATCAACGGTTGCTCGATCAGCAGGCGACCGAACGCGCGGCGATGCCTGGCATGGTGCAGCGCCTGCACCAACGCCTGCCGCATCAAGGCCGCCGAGCCGAGCAGGCAATCCTGGCGCGTGAGCCCCACCATCTCCAGGATGGTGGCGATGCCGCGCCCTTCCGCGCCCACGCGCCAAGCCAGCGCGCCGGCGAACTCCACCTCGCTGCTGGCGTTGGACCAGTCGCCGAGCTTGTCCTTCAGGCGCTGCAGGCGCAGCGCGTTGCGCGAACCGTCCGGGGCGAAGCGCGGCAGCAGGAAGCAGGTCGGACCGGCATCGGTCTGCGCGGTGACCAGGAAGGCATCGCTCATCGGCGCGGAGAAGAACCACTTGTGCCCGACCAGTTCGTACAGGCCATCCCCGATGGCGTTCGCACGCGTCGTGTTGGCGCGCACGTCCGAGCCACCCTGCTTCTCGGTCATGCCCATGCCGATGGTGTTGCCGGGCTTGTCCCAGGCCGGAACGTGGCGGGAATCGTAGTGCGGGGCGACGATCCGCGGCAGCCATGACGCGGCAAGCTCCGGCGCGTGCCGCAGCGCCGGCACGCAGGCACAGGTCATGGTCAACGGGCAACTGCTGCCCTGGTCGGCCTGATAGTGCAGGTACATCAGCGCCGCGCGGGCCACATGCGCGCCGGGTCGGTCGGCGTGGCGCCAGGCGAACCCGTTGACGCCGTGTTCGATCGCCGTGCGCATCAGCTCGTGGTAGGCCGGGTGGAACTCGACCTCGTCGATGCGCTGGCCGTAACGGTCGTGGGTCCGCAACTGCGGCTTGTTGGCGTTGGCCAGCCGGGCCAGCTCCTGCAACGGCCCGCCGGCAAGCCTTCCGTAGGCGGCGACCTGTTCCCGTGCCCAGCCCCCGCCTTCGCGCGCCAGCGCCTCCTGCAGGGCCTGGTCGCTCGTCCAGGCATCGCAGGGAAACAACGGCGGCGGCTGGTTGGCGACGACGTGGGTGGTGAAGCGGGATCGTGTGTCCATGCCTGCCTCGGGGTCTTGCGAGAGTCTTCAAATCATCCGGGCGCGCAGCGACCGGCCGTCGCGCCGCGGCGCGATCATTGCGCTGCAGCCACGGACCCTCGGGCAGTATCCGCGGCAAGCGCATCATCAATCACCACGGGCAGCAGCCATTCCCGCCGGTCGCAGCGCCAACCCGATTGCGGCTCGCCGTCGGCGCCGATCTCGAACACCTGCCATGCCCCGGTCCGCGGCAGGAAATCCAGCGGCGAGCGACCGCCGTCGAACTGCGCCAGACAGGCCTCCAGGTCCGCGATGGCCTCGGCGCGCACGCCGACATGGCGGGTGATGAACGTCCACGGGTCGGTGGCCAGCGCGAAGAACACCGTCGCACCCTGACGCAGGCGGCTGCTGAAGACCTGCGGCACGCCGTCGCGCTGGCGATGCACCTGCTGCGGCCGATAGTGGTCCGGGTCGTCCAGCGGCAGGCGCTCGGCCTGCAGGTAGAGGCGCTCGTCGAGCGGGCTGACGCACTGCAGCCACCACTCCACCACGATCTCCTCGCGCGTGCGCCGCACCAGCTCCTTCGACGCCAGGCGGCCATCGGCGAAGCGCAGCACGTCGTGGCCCGAACCCTCGTCCAGGTCCGCAGGCAGCACCGGCCAGCGCGGCGCGTCGATTCCGTGCAGGCGATAGCCGATCGGCCAGCGACCGAACGCCAGGTGGTAACTGCGGGCCTCGGGCTGCCGACCCAACACCCTCCAGCGTGCGCCATCGAGCACGACGTCGTTGTCGCCCGCAGGCGCCTCGAACACGGTGCGGTGGCGTCCGCGGGCGTTCTCGATCAATTCGTAAGCCGGCTGGCCGTGGCGGGTCGGCGGCGCCCACGGCATCGGCGGCAAGCCCTGGCGAATGCGCTTGAACAACGCCGAGCTGTCGATGTCGGCCTGCCCCGGGTAGCTGGCCGGCGCGCCTGCCGGCTTGGCGTCATTGACCGTCTTGACCCAGGTGACGGTGTGCATCACCAGAGTCTTGTCGTGCGGGTTGAGCGGAGGCAGCTTCGGCATGGGACGATCCGTTGCGAGGCGCGGCGGTCGATGAACGTTATAGCGCGAACTGCGACGCATCGGGCCATGCGCAGACGACGGCGAAGCGCTTGCCGCCCGGCGCGGCACGCCCTCCGACTCGCCCTTCCGGCCAGCTCGGGCTATCCTGCGCGCTTCGCGCCGACCACGGCGCCCGCTGCTGCGCGCATGAACCCGAACTTCCTCGATTTCGAACAGCCGATCGCCGACCTGGAAGCCAAGATCCAGGAATTGCGGCGCGCCAGCCACGGTCAGGCCGTGGACATCGAGGACGAAGTCCAGGGCCTGCAGGAGAAGCTGCGCACGCGCACCGGCGAGATCTTCCGCAACCTGACCTCGTGGCAGGTCTCGCAACTCGCCCGGCATCCAGCGCGCCCGTACACGCTCGACTACCTGCACCTGATCTGCGAGGAATTCCACGAACTGGCCGGCGATCGCGCGTTTGCCGACGATGCGGCCATTGTCGGTGGCCTGGCGCGGATTGGCGGGCGCAGCGTGATGGCGATCGGCCACCAGAAGGGCCGCGACACCAAGACCAAGATCCGTCGCAACTTCGGCATGCCAAGGCCAGAGGGCTACCGCAAGGCGCTGCGGCTGATGAAACTGGCCGAGCGCTTCGACCTGCCGATCCTGACCTTCATCGACACCCCCGGCGCCTATCCCGGCGTGGGCGCGGAGGAGCGCGGCCAGTCCGAGGCGATTGCGCGCAACCTGATCGAGATGGCGCAGTTGCGGGTCCCGATCGTGTGCACGGTCACCGGCGAGGGCGGCTCGGGCGGCGCGCTGGCGATCGGCGTGGGCGACCGCACGCTGATGCTGGAGTATTCGACCTATTCGGTGATCACCCCGGAAGGCTGCGCCTCGATCCTGTGGAAATCGCCGGAGAAGGCGCGCGATGCCGCCGAGGCGATGGGCATCACCGCACCGCGCCTGCTGGAACTGGGCCTGATCGATGCCATCATCGAAGAACCGCTGGGCGGCGCCCACCGCGACCCACAGGCGATGGCGGCGCGCCTGCAGGCCGTGCTGAGCCGTGAACTGGACGCGTTGCTTGCGCTCGACCGCGACACGCTGGTCGAAAAGCGCTACCAGCGCCTGCGCGACTGCGGCGCGTACGCCTGAAGCCTGTCGCCCGACCGGAGCCCCGGCATGAGGGAGGCTGGCCCGTCCAGGACGCGAGCGCCTTCCCTGGACCGGCGGGGAACCTCGAAAAACCGGTTTTTGTTCGTCATCCCCGCGCAGGCGGGGATCCAGAGTCGTTGAATTTCAATCGCTTGAAAGACGCTGGATTGACCGGCTACGCCGTTGTGAAGCGCTTCCGCTTTCGCGGGAATGACGGAGTTTTTCGAGGTTCCCGGCGTTTCAAGCCACGCTCGGCGCGCCCTGGAAAGGAAAGGCGAACGCGATCACCGTGACCATCGCGGACGCCTGAAGCCCCTCCACACCGGCACGCGTCGCGGCGAGGGGCGCGCGTGGCGAAACCACGCACCGCCGCGCGACAGTCCGCCTTCATCGACCCTGCGGGTTCCTGCCTGCGGCGCGGAAAGGATTTGCCGGGCCCAGCGCCGCGACGTCCTCCTCCGACAGCATCCGCCACTGCCCTTTCGCCAAATCGCCAAGCTGCAAGCGGCCGATCGCCACGCGCACCAGGCGCAGCACGCCGATGCCGTGGACGGCCAGCAGGCGGCGGATCTGGCGGTTGCGGCCCTCGTCGAGGACGATTTCCAGCCAGGCGTTCTTCGCGCCCTCGCGCAGCAGCCCTGCCGACTTCGCCGCCAAGTGCTCGCCGTCGCATGCCACGCCGGCGCGCAGGCGTTCGAGCAACGCGGCGTCGGGCCGGGCATCGACCTGCACGTGGTAGGTCTTGTCCGGCCCCGACTGCGGATCGGTGATGCGCGCGGCCCATTCGGGATCGTTGCAGAACAACAACAACCCCTCGCTGGCCTTGTCCAGCCGACCGACCGGCAGCAGCCACGGCAGCCCGGCGCCTTCGAGGCAGCGATAGACCGTGTCGCGGCCCTGCTCGTCGCGCGCCGTGGTCACCAGCCCGCGCGGCTTGTTGAGCATCAGGCACACGCGCGCCGTGGCGGCGGCAGCGGCGTCATCGACGGTGATGCGATCCACGCCCTGCAGCACCGGGAACTCCGGATCGCGGCGCACGCGGCCATTCACGCGCACGCGGCCGGCAGCGATCCAGCCGGCGGCGACGGTGCGCGAGGCCAGCCCCAGCTTGGACAGCACGCGCGCCAGCCCGTGACGAGCCGGTGCGCCACGCCCGCCATGCCTGTCCAGTGATCGAGGATCTGCCATCCATCCAGCATGGCCAAGTGGCCGGCGCGATGCCAGACCCGCGCGCCGGCCGACCCGGGACGCATGCGTCGCCCTGCGGGGCACTGGCCGAGCGAAAATCCATCCAGGCACGGCACGCCGGCGCGCCTCCCCGGCCTGCTACAATGCGCGTTCTTGTCTGCACGTGTCGGGGGGCACGTGCCAGCGATGCCATCGGGAGAGGGTGCGTGATGAGGGATCTGGCATGAGGATCGCGGTCGTCGGCGGCGGCATTTCCGGGTTGGGTGCAGCCTGGTTGATATCCAAGGATCCAGACCATCAGGTCGTCCTGTTCGAGCGCGAGGAGCGCCTGGGCGGCCACGCGCACACCCACAAGGTGGTCCTGGACGGCAACGCGTACCACGTCGACACCGGCTTCGCGGCCTTCAACGAAGACCACTACCCGCTGTTCAAGCGCCTGCTGCACGAATTGGGCGTGGCCACCCAGCCCATCGAGATGGGCCTGGCGGTGCACGACGGCCGCGCCGACCTGGAATACAACGCCAGCAGCTTCATGGGCCTGATGGCGCGCCCGCGCAACCTGCTCGACCAGCGCTTCCTGAAGATGGTCGGGGAGATCAAGCGCTTCAACAAGGAAGCACCGCACGTCCTGGAGGCCGAGGGCCCGGGCCCGCTGCTGGGCGAGTACCTGCGCACGCAAAACTACTCGCCGATGTTCATCGACAACTACCTGGGCCCGATGCTCAGCACGTTGTGGTACGCCACGCCGTCGCAACTGTTCGAACTGCCTGCCAAGTACCTGATCCGCTACCTGCGCAATCACAAGCTGCTGCAGACCAGCGGCCGGCCGCAATGGCGCAGCGTGATCGGCGGCTCGGCGCGCTACATCGAGGAGATGCGCAAGGGCTGGAAGGTCGATGAGCGCATCAACACCCCGGCGCTGAAGATCATCCGCGAAGACGAGTCCGTGCGTATCGCCACCAAGCTGGGCGAGGAGCGCTTCGACCAGGTGGTCCTTGCCTGCCACAGCGACCAGGCCCTGCGCCTGCTCGCCGATCCCACCGAGGCCGAGTCCCGCATCCTCGGCGCCATGCCTTACCAGGAAAGCGAAGTCGTGCTGCATACCGACGCGCGCCTGCTGCCGCGCCGCAAGCGCGCGTGGGCGGCGTGCAATGCGTATGTCCCGCCCACGCCGGCCAATGCCTGCCAGTTGAGCTTCTGCATGAACATCGTGCAGAAGCTCGACGCTCCGGAACCGATCATCGTCAGCATGAACCGCGGCAACGAGATCGACGCGACCAAGGTGATCGCGCGCATGACCTACCAGCACCCCACCTACACCCGCGCCAGCATCGATGCGCAGGTGCAGCGGGTGAAGATCAACGGCCAGCGCCGCACCTGGTTCTCCGGCGCCTACTGGCGCAACGGCTCCCACGAGGACGGCCTGCGCACCGCGGTGAGCGTGGCCAAGGCGCTGGACGTGGAGTGGCACCAGCACTGAGGGTGCGCCAGTCCGGCGACGGGCACTTGGGAACCTCGACAAGCTCCGTCATTCTCGCGCAGGCAGGAAGCGCTTCACGACAGCGCGCAGCGCTAGTCATTCCGTACCTTTCAAGCCGTTGCAAGACTAAAGACTCTGGATCCCCGCCTACGCGGGGATGACGAGCAAAAGCCGGTTTTTCGAGATTCCCTTTTGTCTTGGCTGGCATCCCGACGCAGGCCGGGATCCGTTCCTGCCCTGGCGGCGCACTTGCACCACGGCGCCGGGTGACCATTCATGCACAACCCGCCCTGACGAGGATCGGCATGCGCCGCGGCGAAGCGCGTCCGATGTGCCCCGGGATGACGAACCCCACCCGCCGATTCGCGAGCAGGCGCCCGGCCGCGCTTTCCGGCTAGCGTTGCGGCGATCCCGGATCCGCCCCGGACGCCGGCGCGGCACTCGTCGCAGGCGCCGTCGTCGCAGGCGCTGCCGCCTGCGGCTTGCCGGTGGCGATGTGAATGCCCTTGGCGGCCATCCATGCATCGAAGTCGGCGGCAGTGAATTTCTTGCCGTTGCCGCCGGCGCTGTATCGATACGGCGTGTTGTCCCACTTGGTGCGCGGCACGTAGGCGCGATCGCCGCTGGCCGCAGCCGGTGCCGCGGTCGCCACCGGCGCGCAGGACTGCGCCTGCAGGCGTGCCAGCACCCGATCCGCGTCCTGGCCCTGCCCGGTCGGCTGGGCAAACACGCCGGTCGGCGCACCCAACCCGTACGCGACGCTGGGCAGATCCGGACTCAACGGCGGGCTGGACAGGAAGCCTGCGGATGCCGCCGCAGGCAACGGGCGCGGCGCGCAATCGGTGGCAAGCGCCGGATTCGCCGCCAGCAGGGCCAGACCTGCGATCGCTGCAAGACCCACGCGCATGAACCACCTCGGCAATCAAGGGCAACGGCGGCAGCATGCCACAAGCCAGCCTCGCCCGCCGAGCCATCCGCGGCAAGCCGGCTTTGCGCGATTCAGCCCGGCCCGGCCAGCAAGCCGTCGATCAGTTCGCGACAACGGACGAGTTGGGCCTCGCGCCGCAGCCGGCTGGCCGTGCAGATCGCGGCAAGCTGCTCCACTGCGCGCTCGAACACCTCGTTGACGACGAGGTAGTCGAATTCGACGTGATGCGCCATCTCCCCGCGCGCGGCGGCGAGCCGGCGCAGGATGACGTCCTCGCGGTCCTGCCCGCGCTTGCGCAAACGCCGTTCCAGTTCAGCCAGCGAGGGCGGCAGAATGAACACCGTCACCGCGCCGGGTACCTTGGCGCGCACCTGGCGCGCGCCCTGCCAGTCGATCTCCAGCAGCACGTCCTGGCCTGCCGCCAGTTGCGGCTCCACCGACTGGCGCGCGGTGCCCTTGAAGTCGCCGTGCACCAGCGCGTGTTCATAGAAGTCGCCGGCTTCGACCATCTGCGCGAAGCCTTCGGCGCTGACGAAGTGGTAATGCTTGCCGTCGATCTCGCCGGGACGCGGCGCGCGCGAGGTGAACGAGATCGACAGGCGCAAGGCCGGATCGCGCGCCAGCAGCGCCTGCACGAGGCTGGACTTGCCCGCGCCTGAAGGCGCGGCGACGATGAACAGGGTTCCCTGGCCCACGGCTTGTCCTCCCACGACCTTATTCCAGGTTCTGCACCTGCTCGCGCAACTGCTCGATCAACACCTTCATCTCCACGCTGGCCTGCGAGGTGCGCGCGTCCACCGACTTGGAACCGAGCGTGTTGGCCTCGCGGTTGAACTCCTGCATCAGGAAGTCCAGGCGTCGGCCCACCGCCTCGGGCAGTGCCAGCACGCGCCGGGCTTCGGCCAGATGCGCGTCGAGCCGGTCGAGTTCCTCGGCGACATCGATCTTCTGCAGCCACAGCACCAGTTCCTGCTCCATCCGTCCCGGATCCAGCGGCTGCTTGAGGTCGGCCAGGCGCGCGTCGAGCTTCTGCCGCAGGCCGGCGCGGATGTCCGGCATCCACGCGCGCACCTGCGCCACCAGTGCGGCGATCGCGTCCAGCCGCTCGATCATCACCGCCGCCAGCTTCGCGCCCTCGCGCTCGCGCGCGGCGAGAAACTCGGCCAGCACCGCATCGACCAGCCCCAGCGCCTGCGCATGCAGGCCGGCCAGGTCGCGCGCCGGCTCCTCCAGCACCCCGGGAAAGCGCATCAGGTCGATGAAATCGGTGTGCATGTCGGGAAAGCGCGCGTCCATGTCCTGCGCCAGTTCGGCCAGCCGCGAGATCAACGCCATGTTGGGATGCAGGGCAACGGACGCATGTTCGGGCGCGCGACAACGCATGGACAGGTCGACCTTGCCGCGACCGATCTTCTGCGCCAGCCGTTCGCGCAGGCTGGACTCGATCGGGCGCAGCTCCTCCGGCAGGCGCACGCCCAGATCGAAGAAACGGTGGTTGACCGCGCGCAGGTCGCAACCCAGCGTGCCCCAATCGGTAGCGCGCTCGGCCGAAGCGAAGGCGGTCATGCTGCGGATGGTCATGGTCACTCCTCGTGCGCCGCGATCCGTGCGCGCCGACGTGGCTGGCGTGCGCGGCATCGCGCTGGCCGCGAAGCTGCCGATGGTAAACTTTCGCGCCGCGCTTGCGGCGATTTTCCTTCCGGATTGCCGATGAACCAGACCCTGCGCCCCAGCGGCCGCGCGCCAGACCAATTGCGCACGGTGCAATTGCAACGCCACTTCACCCGCCATGCCGAGGGCTCGGTGCTGGCCTGCTTCGGCGACACCCGCGTGCTGTGCACTGCCAGCGTCGAAAACCGCGTGCCGGGCTTCCTGCGCGGCAAGGGCGAGGGCTGGGTGACCGCCGAATACGGCATGCTGCCGCGCTCGACGCATTCGCGCATGAACCGCGAGGCGGCCTCCGGCAAGCAGGGCGGACGCACACTGGAGATCCAGCGCCTGATCGGCCGCGCGCTGCGCGCCTGCATCGACCGCGCCGCGCTCGGCGAGCGCACCATCACGCTGGACTGCGACGTGCTGCAGGCCGACGGCGGCACCCGCACCGCCGCCATCACCGGCGCCTGGGTTGCGCTGGCCGACGCCCTGCGCGTGCTGCGCAAGCGCGGCGAACTGGCGAAGGATCCGTTGCACGGCGCGGTCGCCGCGATCTCGGTCGGCATCTACCGCGGCGTGCCGGTGCTGGACCTGGACTATGCCGAGGACTCGGCCTGCGACACCGACATGAACATCGTGATGAACGATGGCGGCGGTTTCATCGAACTGCAGGGTACGGCCGAGGGCCACGCCTTCCGTCGCGACGAACTCGACGCCCTGCTCGCGCTGGGCGAGAAGGGCGTGCGCGAGCTGCTGGAGCATCAACAAGCCGCCCTCGCCACATGACCTCGTCGGGCACAGCGCGACGATCACTCCACCCCTGCCATCGCGGCATTGAAACTCACCTGCGAACCGCCCATCCCGATCGGCCTCGGGCACGCGCAAGAACCCCGTGGCCCGCCCGCGCGGTCACGACGGGGCATGGTGCCGTCGATGCCTGAGCCGACCATCCCGCACCTGACGTCCGCATGACCCGCCTCGTCCTCGCCAGTTCCAATCGCGGCAAGCTCGCCGAGCTGTCCGACCTGTTGGCCCCAGCCGGTTTCGAACTGGTGGCGCAGGCCGATCTTGGCGTGAGCGATGCCGACGAGACCGGCACCACCTTTGTCGAGAACGCGATTCTCAAGGCGCGCCACGCCGCGCAGGCCAGCGGCCTGCCCGCGTTGGCCGACGATTCCGGGCTGGTCGTCGATGCCCTCGGCGGCGAACCCGGACTGCGCTCGGCGCGTTTCGCCGGCCGCCACGGCGACGATGCCGCCAACAACGCCCTGCTGTTGCAGCGCCTGCAGGGAATTCCGGCCGCCGCGCGCAGCGCCCACTTCTATTGCGTGCTGGTGCTGCTGTGCGGTCCCGCCGACCCGCAACCGCTGATCGCCGAAGGCATCTGGAACGGACGCATCCTGGACGCGGCACGCGGCGTCAACGGCTTCGGCTACGACCCGCTGTTCCTGCCCGAGGGCCACGTCGTCAGTTCGGCCGAACTGGCGCCGGCGCTGAAGAACGCGCTCAGCCATCGCGGCCAGGCACTGGCGGCCCTGCGCGCGCGACTGGCGACGGCGCATCGCTGAGCTTGCCGCGATGCTCAGCCTGCCGCCGCTGGCGCTGTACGTGCACTTGCCGTGGTGCGTGCGCAAGTGTCCGTACTGCGACTTCAACTCGCACCAGCGCCACGGCGAGTTGCCGTTCGACGCGTATGTGGATGCACTGGTCGCCGACCTGGAACAGGACCTGCCGCTGGTGTGGGGGCGCACCGTCACCAGCGTGTTCTTCGGCGGCGGCACGCCCTCGCTGTTCCCGCCACCGATGATCGACCGCTTCCTGCAGGAAGCCGGCGCGCGACTGCGGTTCGCGCCGGGGCTGGAAATCACCCTGGAAACCAACCCGGGCACCGCCGAACACGGCCGCTTCGAGCACTACCTGGCCGCCGGCGTGAACCGCCTTTCGTTCGGCGTGCAGAGTTTCGACGACGGCTGCCTGCGACGCCTCGGCCGCATCCACGACAGCACGCAGGCGCAGCGCGCGATCCGGATGGCCACCGAGGTCGGCTACACCAATTTCAACATCGACCTGATGTACGCCTTGCCGGGCCAGTCGCTGGCGATGGCCGAACACGACATCGCACGCGCGCTGGCGCTGGGGCCGACCCATTTGTCCCACTACCAGCTCACGCTGGAGCCGGACACCCTGTTTGCGGCGCGCCCGCCGTCCGGCATCCCCGACGAGGACACGGCCTGGGACATCCAGGAGCAGTGCCAGCAGCGCCTCGCCCTTGCCGGCTTCGAGCACTACGAGGTCTCCGCCTGGGCCAGGCCCGGGGCGCAATGCGCGCACAATCGCAATTACTGGTTGTTCGGCGACTACCTGGGCATCGGCGCCGGTGCCCACGGCAAGCTGACCCTGCCGGGATTCACGCCGCCGGATGATCCCGTGGCGCAGGCGACGGACGCCGCGGCACCGCGCCATCCCGGTGGCGGCATCCTGCGCCGCTGGAAACTCAAGCAGCCCACCGCCTACATGCAGGCCGCGACCACCGCGGCGCGAATCGACGGCGAGGAATGGCTGGATGCCGAGCGCCGCCCGTTCGACTTCATGCTCAACGCCCTGCGGCTTCCGGAGGGCTTCGCGCTGTCGCTGTTCGAGGCCCGCACCGGACTGCCGCGCGCCACGATCGACCCGCAATTGGCAACGGCACGCGAACGCGGCTGGCTCACCTGTGACGCCGCCCACGTCCATCCGACCGACCTCGGCCAGCGCTTCACCAACGACGTGATCGGGTTGTTTTTGCCGGAAGGCAGAGGACAGAGGACAGAAAACAGAGGACAGAGGGGTGGTCAGTAGTCCATGTTCCGTGGTCGGTGGTCGGTGGCGTCCCGCCAGGCCACCCGCGCCGGGTTGCTCGATGCTCGGCAACTGTCCACTGTTCACGGAGCACCCTTCTGCCCTCTGTCTTCTGTAAACTGACGCGGTCACGAGTGCTCGGGAAGCCGGTTCGAATCCGGCGCTGCCCCCGCAACGGTAAGCCAGTCAAGCTCCCCATCACGCCACTGCGCAAGCGGGAAGGCGGGGAGTCGATGCCCAAGGCATCCCTGGTCAGCCCGGAGACCGGCTCGAGACATCACCGGCGCGTTGCGGAGGGCGACGTGGGCGAAGTTCGCATCCTCGCGCGCGTCGTCGTCTGCTGCCTTCCGTTCGCGTCACCCACGGGGTTGCGCCACGGAGTCCTGCATGTCCATCCGGTTCGTTTCGTCGTTTCCGCGTCGCCGCATCATCGCGACCGCGCTCGTTTCGTTGCTCGCGCCTGCATTCGCCGCGGCGCAATCGCCCACCACGCTCGACGGGGTCGTCGTCACCGGCACCCGCCATGCACAGTCGGTGGACGATGCGCTGACCGCGGTCACTCTCATCACCCGCGACGACATTGAGCAGTCCCCTGCGGTGGACGTCATCTCGCTGCTCGCGCTGCAGCCCGGGGTGGACGTCGCCCGCACCGGCGGCGCCGGGCAGACCAGCATGGTGTTCCTGCGCGGCGCCAATCCCAACCAGACCCTCGTGCTGATCGACGGCATCCGCGTGGCGGCGGCCAGCAATGGCCTGTTCGATTTCGCCAACCTGCCACTGGACCAGATCGAGCGCATCGAGATCGTGCGCGGGCCGCGCGCGGCGTACTGGGGTGCCGATGCGATCGGCGGGGTGATCCAGGTGTTCACCCGCAAGCCGCAGGGCCTGACCCTCCACGCCGATGCCGGCAGCCACGCCCAGCGCGGCGGTGGCGTGGCGTTCGGCGCCGGCAACGACGATGGCAGCTATCTTGGCGCGACCTTCGGGGTGGATCGCCAGCGCGGTGTTTCGGCAACCGATCGGTACAACCCGTTCGGCAATCCGGACGACGACGGCTACCGCAACCGCAACGCCAGCGTGCGCGGCAGCATCCCGCTCGGTAGCCAGACCCTGGCGGTCACCGCGCTGCACACCGACGGCGATGCGATGTTCGACGGCGGCCCGACCAGCGGTCTTGATCCTTCACGCTCGTTCGCACGCAACACCTCCGGCGGCGCCAGCCTGTCCGGCGCGATCACCTCGCGCTGGACGCAAGCGCTGACCGTCGGTGGCGCCAGCAACGACATCGACACCCCGATCTACGGCTCCCGCGTCGCCAGCCGAAGAACCAGCGTGGACTGGGTGAACACGCTGGGCCTGGGCAGCGGCAGTTCGCTGAGCTTCGGCGGCAACTGGCAGCGCGAGCGCGGCACCACCTGGAACGCCTTCAGCGTCAACCCCGACGGCATCGACTACGCCCGCGCCACCAGCAACGCCGCCGCGTTCGCCGGCTATGACGGTCATTTCGGTGCCCAGCACGTCGAACTTGCGCTGCGCCACGACCGCAACAGCCAGTTCGGCGGCGCCACCACCGGCACCGTCGCCTGGGGCTGGCAAATCGATCCGGCGTGGCGCATTCGCGCGTCGTGGGGGCAAGGCTTCCGCGCGCCCAGCTTCGACGAACTGTATTCGCCCGGCTTCGCCGGCTTCTACGCCGGCAACCCGCTGCTGCAGCCGGAGCGCTCGCAGAGCCTGGAGGCCGGCGTGACGTTCGATCCCGCGCCGGGACACGCCTTCACGCTGTCTGCCTGGCGTACCGGCGTGCGCGATCTGATTGCCTTCGACGGCCCGAACTTCGCCGCGGTCAACGTCGCCCGTGCGCAACTGGATGGCGTGGAGCTGGCCTACCGCTACCGACGCGGAAGCTGGAGCGCCGGCAGCGCGATCACCCTGCAGGACGCCCGCAACGCCGACACCGACGCGCCCCTGCTGCGCCGCCCGCACCGCAAGATCAGCGCCGACGTGCAGCACGATTTCGGCAACGGCTGGGAAGTTGCTGCCGATGCGCTGGCCGCTTCGGATCGGCAGGACTACGGCGGCCGGCTGGGGGGTTACGCAAGTTTCGACCTCGCGCTGGGCTGGCGCTTCGCGCCCGGCTGGCGGCTGCAACTGCGGCTGGACAACCTGCTCGACCACACCTACGAACTGGCCGCCGGCTACCTGACACCGGGCCGCACCGCCGTGCTGGTGCTGACCCGGCACGCCACGGATTGAACTGCAGCGGCTGCCGCGGTCGAAACGAACCACGGCAGCCGCTGGTCGCGCACACCCGGCTGGCATATCATCGCCAGCGTCCCTCGGGGTGAACGACGTGGCGGCCAGCACCGGTTCCCAGCCCTCCAACTCGGCCAAGGTCCAGGCGACCCTGTCGTCGCGGGTGTTGCCGCGCCGGGTTCGCACGTTGCTGGAAGGCATCTTCGAACTGATCACCGGCGAGATCGACCGCGGCCTGACCGCCACCCTCGACGGGCTGGAACAGCAATTGTTCAAGTTTGCCGAGCAGGCGCGCAGCAACGACGCGCAACTGCGCTGTCTGGACGCGCTGGGCACGGTCAAGCACGGCCGCTTCGACCTGATGCCGCGCTTCATCGCGCAGATCGAATCCAGCCTGGCGCTGGTGCGCGATCCGCCCGCGCAGGAAAAGACCTCAATCGATTCCATCGGTTTCGACGACCTTGCCCTGGTCGCCGAGGCCGACATGGACGAGACCACGCTGCTGCACGAGATCGCCGCCCGCGCGGAGATGAAGGCCAGCCTGCCGCTGTTCCTGCTCTGCCAGCGCTTCGGGGTGATTGCAGGACGCCCGGCATTGGATTTGGAATCGCTGCCGATCGGTCCGGCCACGTTGTGTCGCCACCTGCGCCGCGCCAGCCGCTGTTTCGAACTGCCCACCGAGCACCGGCAACTGCTGTTCCGGCAGTTCGACCGCTTCGTCCTGACCGACTACGTCGCCCTGATCGAATTGGTCAACGCCTACCTCGTCCACCAGGGCGTGCTGCCGCACCTGGTGTACGTGCCGGCACGCCACAAGGGTGCGGCGCGCGCCGAGGAAGCGCCTCCGCCGCCGCCGCCGCGAACGCGGGCCAGCGACAGGCGCTCGACCACACCGGCGCACGTGGCCGCCGAACCCGGAGGAACGCCGCGCATCGCCGCCTTCACCGGCTGGCCCGGCGAGGCGATCGGCCCGGCGACCGCGGTGCCGCAGCGGCGCGCCGAAGATGCGATCTACACCAACTTGCGCGAGTTGCTCCACACCGCGCGCGGCGCGCCCGCCGCGGCACCGGCGGGCGGACGCGGCACGGTCTCGGCCACCGACGTGCAATCGGTACTCGGCGTGCTGCAGCGGCAACCGGCGGCCACGGTGATGGTCAATGGCCAGATGCGCCCGCCGAACATCACCCACATCAAGCAAGACCTGCTTGCGCAACTGCGCCAGATCACCGGCAACGAGACTGCGCCCACGCTGGCCGGCGAGGACACCGACACCATCGACCTGGTCGGCCTGCTGTTCGACGAGATCATGAAGGACGTGCGCCCGAACAGCACCGCGGCCCACCTGCTCAGCCGCCTGCAGGTGCCGCTGCTGCGCGTGGCGCTGTCGGACAAGGCCTTTTTCAGCCAGCAGGAACACCCGGCCCGCCAGGTGCTCGACGCGGTGGCCGAAACCGGCGCCTACTGGGCCGGCGAGGATGCCGCCGACCGCGAACTGATCGGCAACGTGCAGCGGCTGGTCGAGCGCATCAGCCAGGAATTCGATGGCGACATCGGCGTGTTCAATGCGCTGCTCGGCGATCTCTCCAGCCAGACCCAGGCGGTCATGCGGCGCGCCGAACTGGCCGAGCGCCGCCATGTCGAGGCCGCGCAAGGCCGTGAGAAACTGGCGGTCGCGCAGGCCCACGCCGGCCGCATCATGGAAGAAATCACCCACGCGCACCCGGTGCCCAAGTTCACCCGGTCCCTGCTCAACCAGGCCTGGACCGATGTGCTGGCGCTGACCGCGTTGCGCCACGGCGAGGATTCCGACGAGTGGCGGCATCAGATCGAGGTCGCCAACCAGATCGCGGCCTCCGCCTCTGCGGCGGCCACCGGCGAGGCGGTCGAGCAGCCCGACGCCGAGCAGAAGGCGCAGTTGAGCGAGCATGTGGAGCGCTCGCTGATGCAGGTCGGCTACCACGCCGACGAGGCCGCGGCGATCGGCCTGCACCTGAGCGCGGTGGAGGACGCAACCGAGGAAACGGTCAGCCGTACCGAACTGGCGATGACGCTCAAGCACCGCGCGCGCCTGGGCGAGCATACGGTGGGCAAGCCCGAAGACGGCGACCTGCCACCGTTGACCGCGCACGAGGAGCGCTGCCTGGAGCGGGTCCGCGAGTTGCCGTTCGGCGCGTGGTTCGAATTCGTCACCAACCAGCAGGGCGACTGCGTGCGCCGGCGGTTGTCGTGGTTCAGCCCGATCAGCGGGCACTGCCTGTTCATCAACCATCGCGGCCAGAAGGTGGGCGACTTCACCCTCGACACCCTGGCGCGCGCGATGGCGCGCAACCAGGTGCGTATCGTCGAGCCCAAGCGCGAGTCCCTGCTCGATCGCGCCCTGTCGCGGGTCAAGGGCCTTCTGCACCGGCCCGAAGATGCCACCCACGAGGCGGGCGCGAAGGCATGAACGAGCACCGCCGCAAGCCGCGCCGCAACCTCGACCAGTTCGTCGAGGTCCAGGACACCATGACCGAAGCGATGATCGGGCGCTTGGGCAACCTGTCGGAAACCGGCATGCTGATCCAGGCCGGCCAGTCGCTGGTGGACGATGCCCTCTATCAATTCCGCTTCACGCTGATCGACGGCGAAGGCCATCGCCAGACCTTCGACATCGGCGCCCACCACCTGTGGGCCGAACCGGCCTCGACTCCCGGGCAGTCGTGGATCGGCTTCCGCTTCATCGACATCGCCACCGCCGACGCCACGCGACTGCGTGAGTGGGTGGAGGCGGACAAGACGGCGCGTTGACGAAGTCGTGAATGCCGCGGGCCGTCCGCGCGCCCGCCTCGCCGCCGCATTGCGCCGCACCGCATCTGTCCTCTGTCCTCTGTCTTCTGTCCTCTGAAAAACCATGCCCACCACCGCCTACCAGCACCACATCGCCACCTTGTGTTCGCGCATGGACCGCGCGCTTGAACGCAGCGGCCACGATCACGTACTGATCGCCGCGGGGGTGGAGAAGATGCGCTTCCTGGACGACATGCCCTACCCGTTCAAGGTCAATCCGCAGTTCAAGGCCTGGGCGCCGCTGACCCACCACCCGGATTGCTGGATCGCCTACACGCCGGGCCATGCACCGGTGCTGGTGTACGTGCAGCCCGACGATTACTGGCACCTGCCGCCGGCCGCGCCCAGCGGCTACTGGACACAGGTGCTCGACGTGCGCGTGGTGCACCAGGCCGGCCACGCCGTACAGTACTTCCCGCGCGAGGGCAGGATCGCCATTCTCGGCGAGGCCGACGCCGCCCTGCCCGGCTGCGTGCCGAACAACCCGCAGCCCTTGCTGGATTTTCTTCACTACCACCGCGCCTTCAAGACGCCATACGAGATCGCGATGATGAAGGTCGCCCAGCGGCATGCCGTGGCCGGGCACCGCGCCGCACGGGAGGCGTTTCACGCGGGCGGCTCGGAGCTTGCGATCCATCGCGCCTACCTTGCCGCCAGCGGCCACTCCGATCTCGACCTGCCCTACGGCAACATCGTCGGCCTCAACGAGCACGGCGCCACCTTGCACTATCAATACCAGCAGGCACACGCACCCGAAGCGTCGCGCTCGCTGCTGATCGACGCCGGCGCGGAGCATGCCGGATACGCCGCCGACATCACCCGCACCTGGCATGACGGCGACGAGCGCTTCGGCGCGCTGGTTGCCGCGCTCGACCGCGAGCAGCAGGCGCTGGCCGCGCAGGTCCGGCCCGGGCAGGATTACCGCGCGCTGCACGTGCAGGCGCACCAGCGCCTGGCCGGGGTACTGCGAGAATTGAAGGTCGTGGACATGGATCCGCAGTCGATGCTGGAAACCGGCGTCAGTTCCGCGTTCTTCCCCCACGGCCTGGGCCACCCGATCGGCCTGCAGGTCCACGACGTCGGCGGTTTCATGGCCTCCGATGCCGGCGACACGATCGACAGGCCCGCGGGCCATCCCTACCTGCGCATGACCCGGACGCTGGAAGCAGGCATGGTGGTGACCATCGAACCCGGGCTGTATTTCATCGACCTGCTGCTGGCCAAGCTCAAATCCGGCCCGCACGCCGCGGCGGTGGACTGGGCTGCCGTGGAGCACCTGCGCGGCTTTGGCGGGGTACGCATCGAGGATGACGTGCATTGCACCACCGGCGCGCCGGAGAATCTCACCCGCGAGGCGTTCGCGACGGCGCATTGAGGCAACGCCCTGCGCGCCCTGCAGGCCGCCGATCCTTGGCCTGGCCGGCCGGCGTGCAGGACAGGCCTGCCAGCGACGACGGGGCACGCCCCTCACAGTTCCGCGGGTCGGTCGAACGGGCACCCGGGTGGTTCAATTGATCGGTCAGGCCATCCGGTTCGGCCGCTGCAGGTGGCCCAAGCAAGTACGCTGCGCCACAGGCATACCCATTCCTCGAGAGCACAAAATTCATGGCCGATCCTGCTTTGGTGCTGGTGAATCTTGGCTCGACGCCTTCAACCGACACCGCCGATGTTCGCGCCTACCTCGATCAATTCCTGATGGATCGACACGTCATCGACGTGCCATGGCCGTTGCGCCGCCTGCTCGTGTCAATGCTGCTGCACAAGCGCCCGGCCGCATCGGCCAAGGCCTATCGCTCGATCTGGTGGCAAGAAGGCTCCCCGCTCCTCGTGATTGGCAAGCGCCTGCAGGCGAAACTGGCCGAACGCTGGGAAGGCCCAGTCGAACTGGCCATGCGCTACGGCGAGCCCTCGATCGAACGCGTCCTGCTGGCGCTGGCGCAACGCGGCGTGAGATCCGCGACCCTGGCGCCGCTGTACCCGCAATTCGCGGCCAGCACGGTGACCACGGCGGTCGAGGAAGCACGGCGCGTCATCGCGCGGCACCGGCTCGACCTGGCGCTCGCGATCGTGCCGCCCTTCTTCGACGATCCTGCGTACGTCGCAGCACTGGCCGACAGCGTGCGGGCGACCCTGGCGCAAGGCTGCGATCACCTGCTGTTGAGTTATCACGGACTCCCCGAACGGCATGTCCGCAAGGCCGATCCGACCGGACGGCATTGCTTGCGCAGTGACGATTGTTGCCAGCGCGCCGACGCGCACGTGCTGGCGTCGTGTTATCGCGCGCAATGCGTGCGCACCAGCCAGCACTTGGCGCGTGCGCTGAACCTCCCCGCCGATCGCTGGTCGCTGGCGTTCCAGTCGCGGCTTGGACGTGCCAAGTGGATCGAACCCTTCACCGACGCGTCGATCCAGAAGCTTGCGGCCCAAGGGGTCAAGCGCCTGCTGGTCATGTGTCCGGCTTTCGTTGCCGACTGCATCGAAACCCTGGAAGAAATCGGCATTCGCGGGCGCGAGGCGTTCCGCGCAGCCGGCGGCGACGAGTTGGTGCTGGTTCCCTGCTTGAACGATCGTCCGCAATGGGTCGCCGCGCTGGCCGACCTGTGCAGGCGCGCATCGCCGGATGCCGAGGCAGCCTGACGCACTTCTGGCAACGGCCTTCGTCGCGCCAGGGATCGACGGTGCATTGCGTGTCGATGCCAGAGGCCGCTTCTGTCCAGCGCGCGGGCCCAGCCGCAAGGCGTGGCCGGCACCGCAACCGGCAACGTCAAGAGCCGCCATTCCGGACACCGGCTCGCCACCGTGTCGGCAAAAGGGCATGATGCTCCCGTGGGGAGCTGCAGGAGTCCGATGAACGCGATCGTCGGGTTGCCGATGCTGGCCGGGACGGTGTTCGCCGCCGCCGCGCGGCACGTCGCGTGCAGAACCTCGCCCGCCGGGACTTGCCCGTGATCGACGACCGCGACGTGGGCGAGGACGCTGCCGCACCACCGGCCACGGATCGCCCCGGCGAGCAGGAGCTGGAGCGGCGCCTGGCCGAAGTGTCCGAACGCGAACGGCGCCTGCGCCTGGCGGTGCTGGCCAGCGACGACGAGATCTGGGAATACGCGATCGCCGAGGACCGGATCGCCTTCGAGCACGAGATTGCCGGCAGCTTCTCGCAGCAGGCGCGCCCTGCCGACGCGATCCACCCGGCGTCCGGGGTACTCACCGCGACCGACAACGGATTCAATCCGCGGCTTGAGGTGGCGCAGGGCCACGTCAGCGTCGCCGACTTCCTGGCCACCGTTCACCCGGATCATCGGCAGGCGTTCAGGGATGCGCTCGACGCGCTGCGCGAAGGGCGCCGTGCCTACGAGGAGGTCACCTTCCGCCGGCAGAGCAAGGACGGCGGCTGGGTCTGGCTGCAACTGCGCGGGCGCGTGGCCGCGTTCGACGAGAACGGGAGGCCGTCGTTGATCGTCGGCTCGGCACGCGACATCACCCGCATGCAGCACAACGCCGACCGCCTGCGGCTGTCGCTCAAGGCCGCCGGCGAGGAGCTTTGGGAACTGGATTTCGCGCGCAACCGCCGCAATTGCGAGAACGAGATCTTTCCGTCGAGCGATCCGGCCTACTCCCGCGAGCCGGCGACGGAAGTATTCGCCCGCCTGTGCCACCCCGACGACCTGCCGGCGATCCGCAAGATCTTCCTCGACATGCGCGCAGGCCGGATGCGCGAGTTCCACGCGGTGTACCGTTCGCGCAGCCCCGACGGCGCCTGGCGGTGGATGGACGCGCACGGCTGCGCGGTCGATCCTGACGACCAGGGCATCCCGAGCCGAGTCATCGGCACCAACCGCGACATCACCGCACAGAAGGAAGACGAGCAGCGCCTGCACACGATGTTCTGGGGCAGCGGTGCCGAACTGTGGGACATCGACCTGGTCGCCGGTGTCGTCCACCGCAGCCACATGCTGCCCGGGCTCAAGCTCAACGCCCATGGCGAGCGACTGCCGTTCGCGGTGCTGATGGCCTCGGTTTCGCCCGAACACGCGCAGATGATCCGCGACAGCATGGTCGCCCAGGTCAAGGGACTGAGTGCCAAGCTGGAGATCTGGTTCCGCCTGGAGGCCGAGGACGGGGGCTGGCGCTGGCTGCACTCGCACGGCACGGTGGTCGAGCGCAGCAGCGAGGGACGCGCACTACGCATGGCCGGCACCATGCACGACGTGACCGCGATGAAAAAGATCGAGGACGAACTGCGCGTGCTCAACGAGCAGCTCGAACATCGGGTCGCGCGCCGTACCGCCGAACTGACCCAGGCCAACGCCGAATTGAGCCAGACCATCCAGCGCCTGGACGAGACCCGCGCGCAACTGGTGGAGTCGGAGAAGATGGCCTCGTTGGGCTCGCTGGTCGCCGGAGTCTCGCACGAGATCAACACCCCGCTTGGCGTGGGCATCACCGGCGCATCGCACCTGCTGGAAGAACTCGACGCGCTCGACCAGGACCTGGCTGCAGGCCGCCTCGACGCGGCGGCCATAGGCGAGCGCGCAGCGCTGATGCGTGAGTGCGGGGAACTCGTGCAGCGCAGCCTGCTGCGTGCCGACAAGCTGGTGCGCAGCTTCAAGCAGGTCGCGGTCAAGCAGTCCACGGAGCCGGCGCGACGCCTGCTGCTGGACGAGCTGATCGGCAACGCCGTGCTGCCATTTGCGACCGGCAAGGCCAAGGGCGAGCACGTCATCGCCGTGGACTGCGCGCCGGGGATCGAACTGCACACCTACGGCGATGCGCTGCAGCAGGCGCTGACCGCACTGCTGGCCAATTCCTTCGAGCACGCGGTGGTGGGCGGCAAGCCGCTGCGCATCGCGATCCACGCCAGCCAGGCCGGCACGGACGCGACCATCGACTACCGCGACGACGGCGCCGGCATGACCCGCGAGGTTCGCCTGCGCATCTTCGATCCGTTCTTCACCACCCGTCGCGGCCAGGGCAGCCTGGGGCTCGGCATGCACATCGCCTACAACCTGGTCACCCAACGCCTGTCCGGCCGCATTGCCTGCGCAAGCGAACCCGGCGCGGGCACCAACGTGATCATCCGCATCCCGCGACAGGCACCCGACGCGGAGGGGTGATCTGGCGGGAGCTCAGTCGGCGTTGGCCGCCTCGGCGCGCGCGCGGATGAACTCCAGCAGCGCCGCCAACCCGTTGCTGCGCGTGGGCGAGAGATGCTTGGAGAGGCCGATCGCGGCGATGTAATCGGGCGTGGTGGCCAGGATTTCCGCCGCGCTGCGCCCGGAATAGACGCGCAGGGCCAGGAACACCAGCCCGGAAACGATCGCCGAGTCGCTGGCGGCACGGAAGTTCAGGCGCTGCGCATCGCCGTCGGCCACGATCCACACCATCGACTGGCACCCGTGGAGGCGATGCTCGGCGGTCTTCAGGGCATCGGGAAAATCGGCCAGCTTGTGCCCGAGGTCGATCAGGTACTGGTAGCGCTCGGCCCAGTCGGCGAAGAAGCCGAACTCCTCGGCGATGGCAGCCTGGGCTTGCGCGGCGGTGGGTTCGAGCGGGGCGTGGGCTTCGGACATGGGTGATGGATGGGGGTGCGTGTTCGTCATTCAAGAAAGTCTGAACAAGCCGAAAGCCCTACCGGTTTGCTACGGCAAATCGTTGATTCCGTTCATGGTTCGACAGGCTCACCACGAACGGAATCCGCTTGTTCAGATGTTCCTTTACGCGACGCAGGCCTGCGCGTCAGGCCCGCGCACGCGGAAACCAGGGGGCGGATCGGGGAAAGGGGCGGTCGAGAACGAATTTCGAGTCACCCTGTTCAGCGTCCGTGGTGAGCTGTGCTGGGCCGGGCATGAAAATCAGACTGCCATTTTCCACCGTTCGTGGTGAGCCTGTCGAACCACGCGTTTCAGCCGCCAAGTCCCACGGCATCGGGGCGGCAAGCGGGGGCACGATTCGACGACCACGCGTGGCTGCGGCTCCCCGCGAACGGCGTGGTTCGACAGGCTCACCACGAACGGTTGTGGCGGGGTTGTCTGGAACGGCGTGGTTCGACAGGCTCACCACGAACGGCTGTGGCGACGTTGTCCAGACAAGCGGGAA
Source organism: uncultured Gammaproteobacteria bacterium (assembly GCA_964640525.1). Lineage (GTDB taxonomy): Bacteria > Pseudomonadota > Gammaproteobacteria > Xanthomonadales > Xanthomonadaceae > SZAS-103. Next base: position 58,740 of record CAZXGS010000012.1, read on the forward strand.
GCACGCGCCAGCAGGCTGTCATCCTCGTGCGCCTCCATGCAAGCCGGACTTCCACCTCTCACCGTTCGTGGTGAGCCTGTCGAACCACGCTTTTCACCCGCCAACCCCACGGCGTCGGGGCAGCGAGCAGGGTCACGATTCGACGAGCATGTTTGACTGCCTCTGCGCGCGAACGGCGTGGTTCGACAGGCTCACCACAAGCGGCTGTGGCGGGGCTGTCTGGAAAGAGGAATAAACGCACCGGCGTGCTGTCATCCTCGTGCGCCGACCCATGACTGTATCCCGGGGCTGGTTCATCTCAAGCCGGACGGAAGGGACCCCGCATCGACCCATCCGCGCGCGCTGACCCGTTGGAAACAGCGGACCGGATCACATGCGCTTGCGCGACCAGCGCACGCCCTGCGGGGTGTCCTCCAGCACGATGCCTTGTGCCGCGAGTTGGCTGCGGATGGCGTCGGCACGCGCGAAATCGCGGGCCCGCTTCGCGCCTTGTCGCTCCTCGATCAGTTGCTGGATCCGGGGCTCGGAAAGCTCGACTGCATCCGCATCTTCGCCAACGCCCGAATCGTCGGTGAGGCCCCCAGGCGTGATCGCTCGCCCGCCCTGGAACCACGCCTCCGGTACCTGCTGCAGCACGTTCAGCGCACGCCCGGCTCCCAGCAGGGCCGCCTTGTGGCGCGCGCGCTCGCCCGGATCGACCGCCTTGCGCGCCGCCGCGGCGATCCCGGCGATCAGCGCGAGCACACGCGGGGTGTCGAGGTCGTCGTCCAGCGCATCCTCGATCTCCTGCGGTATCGGCGCATCGCCCGCATCGACATCGGCCAGCTCGCGCAAGGTGCCGTACAAGCGATCCAGCGTGCGGATCGATTGCTCGATCAGCACCTGACTCCAGTCCAGCGGCTGGCGGTAGTGGCCGGAGAGCAGGGCATAGCGCAGCGCCTCGGCGGGAACCTGCGCGAGCAGGTCGTGCACGCGGAAGGTGTTGCCCAGCGATTTGGACATCTTCGCCCCGTCCAGATTGAGCATGCCGCTGTGCATCCAGTGGCGGGCGAAGACCTGCCCGCCATGTGCGCACTGGCTCTGCGCAATCTCGTTCTCATGGTGCGGGAACTGCAGGTCCATGCCGCCGCCGTGCAGGTCGATGCTGTCGCCGAGGTGGGTGGCGGCCATCGCCGAGCATTCGATGTGCCAGCCAGGACGGCCGCGGCTCCAGGGCGAGTCCCAGCCCGGCAGGGTGTCGTCGGACGGCTTCCACAACACGAAATCGCCAGGCTCGCGCTTGTAGGGGGCAACGTCGATGCGTGCACCGGCCAGCATCTCGTCGGGATCGCGGCGCGAGAGCTTGCCGTAGTCGGGGAAGCTGGCGACCTGGAACAGCACGTGACCCTGCGCGGCGTAGGCGTGGCCGCCGGCGATCAGGCGTTCGCACATGGCGATGATCTGGTCGATGTGGGCGGTGGCATGCGGCACCACGTCCGGGGCAAGCAGGCCAAGGCGGCGCATGTCGTCCTGGAAGGCCGCATCGAAGCGCGCGGTGATCGCGGCGATCGGCACGCCCTGCTCCTGCGCGGCGGCGTTGATCTTGTCGTCGATGTCGGTGATGTTGCGCGCGTACACCACGTTCGGATAGCGGCGCTTGAGCGTGCGCGCCAGCAGGTCGAACACGGTGAAGGTGCGCGCGTT
>CAZXGS010000013.1:0-59036 GCA_964640525.1 uncultured Gammaproteobacteria bacterium
CTGGGCGCGCGCGACACCCTGCGGCTGGAGGCCGGGATGAACCTGTACGGGCAGGACATGGATGAAACCGTCTCGCCTTGGGAGGCTGGGCTGGCGTGGACGGTGACGCTGGACGCGGGCCGCGATTTCATCGGCCGTGCCGCGCTGGAAAAGCAGCAGGCCGCTGGGGTGACACGGCAGATGATCGGCTTGGTGATGGACGACAAGGGCGTGCTGCGCCATGGCCAGAAGGTGCTGACCGACAACGGCGAGGGCGAAATTCTCTCGGGCACGTTCGCGCCGACGCTGGGCAAGGCGATCGCGTTCGCGCGCGTGCCCGCTGGCGCGCCGGGGCATGTTCGGGTGGACATCCGCGGCAAGGAAGTGCCGGTGCGGGTGGTGAAGTTCCCGTTCGTGCGGGATGGCAAGAGTCTGGTGGCGGGGGCGTGAGGATTCGCGTCTGCGTGATGGTGGGGTGAAGCAAAGTCGCTGCGCCCCGGCCTGCGCCGGGGCGACGAGCGGATTTTCGGGATGCGACGGAAGCGGGGGCGTTGCGATGCGCGGCAAGCGCATCGCGGCCGGGCGGTCACGAATCGCGATCAGGCGTTCGGTGGATAGGTCAAGCTCCCATCCGCCTGCCGCACGGCGGCCGGCGTCAGCGTCGCCGGTTCGATCTTGCCGTTGCCTATGATGTGGAACACCTGCTCGCCGGCCACCAGCAGGTAATCGGCGATGATCCGCCGGTGGCAGCGCCACCACAGCACTTCCGCACACATGATCGCGCAGCGGTGACGGGTGCCGAGGGCCTGCAGCGCGCGCAGGCCTTCGTGGAATGCTGCGCCCAGCGCGTAGTCGGCATAGTTGCGGAAGCTGGCGTTCTCCCACCAGCCGTTCGGCGAGGGCGGGGCGTCCTTGCGATGGCTGCGCAGGCCGCCCAGTGCCGCGATGCGCTCGTAGCCGATGGCGTAAGCGGCCAGCGCCGCCGGCAGGGTGTCGGCATTGAACTGCGGGTTGGCGCGCGAACGCGGCACGCTGCGCACGTCCGCCAGCAGGTCGATGCCGGATTCGCCCAGCAGCGCGGCGAATTCGGGCAGCGTGTGGGTGGAATGGCCGATGGTGAAAAATGCCGTCATGCCGATGCCTCCACGGCGTCGATACCGCCGCTTGACCCGGGTCAGGGATGCGCGCGCCGCCTTGGCGCATGATAATGGGCGCATCGCCCGCTACCGCCAGCGCCTACGCACATGACCCACGTCGTCACCGACAACTGCATCCTGTGCAAGTACACCGATTGCGTGGAAGTGTGCCCGGTGGACTGCTTCCACGCCGGGCCCAACTTCCTGGCCATCGATCCGGAGGAGTGCATCGACTGCACGCTGTGCGTGGCCGAATGTCCGGCGATGGCGATCTTCCCCGAGCAGGACGTGCCGGCGGGGATGGAACACTTCCTGGAGCTCAACGCCGAACTGGTCAAGGGCTGGCCGGTGCTGGCGCGCAAGATCGACGAATTGCCGGACGCGAAGCAGTGGGACGGCGTCCCCGACAAGCTGCCCCATCTGCTGCGCTGACCCGGGACGCCTGCGATGTCCGTCCGTTACCCCGGCGTGTCCGCCAACATCCTCGATGCCATCGGCGACACCCCGTTGCTGGAAATCGACGGCATCTTCGCCAAGTGCGAGTTTCTCAATCCGTCCGGCTCGATCAAGGCGCGCATCGCCAAGCACATCGTCGAGCGCGCCGAGGCGTCCGGCAAGCTCAAGCCCGGCGACACCATCGTCGAGGCCACCAGCGGCAACACCGGCAACGCTTTCGCGATGGTCGCCGCGGTCAAGGGCTACCGCATGCTGGTGGTGATGCCCGAAGGCCTGTCCAGCGAGCGGGTGGCGATCTCGCGCGCGTTCGGCGCCGAGGTGCTGTTCTGCGGCAGCTTCCACGTCAATGCCGCGCTGGAACGGGCGCGCGAACTGGGCCGCCAGCCCGGGTTCTTCTTCCCCGGCCAGTTCGAGTCGGAATGGAACGTGGAGGAAAATCGCGAGTGGCTCGGCCCGGAGATCCTCGCCCAATTGCAAGGTCGGGTTCCGGATGCGTTCGTGCACGGTGTGGGCACCGGCGGCACCCTGATCGGGGTCGGGCAGGCATTCCGCAAGGTCAACCCGAACGTGCGGCTGTTCGCGATGGAGCCGTCCGAGTCGCGCACGATCCTGTGCGGCGAGGTCGCGCTGCACCAGATCGAGGGTATTTCCGACGGTTTCGTGCCGGGCATCTTCGCCCGCCACCGCGGCCTGGTCAGCGGCGAGACCGCGGTGGCCAGCGCCGATGCGGTGGCGCAGATGCGCACCCTGGCGCGTACCCGCGGACTGTTCTGCGGGCCCAGCTCGGGCGCCCACCTGCTGGCTGCGCGCCGAATCCGCGAGCAATACCCGGAGCTGAAAACGGTGGTCACCATCCTCGACGACGAGGGCGAGAAGTACCTGCACGATTTCTTCATGCACCCGGGCGCCGAAGCCGAGCGCCCGTTGCCGTTCCACTGAGGTATTGACCGCGCGCACGGTACGGCTCGCTGCGCGGCCGCACGAGTCTGTTTCCGGATCAGGAGCACGCCATGAGTCAACGCATCGATTATTACCGCGCCTCCCCGGCCGGCTTCAGCGCCATGCGCGGCCTGCAGGCGCACGTGGACGGCTGCGGGCTGGAGCATTCGCTGCTGGAGCTGGTCAAGATGCGCGCCTCGCAGATCAATGGCTGCGCGTATTGCCTGGACATGCACAGCAAGGATGCGCGCGCGGCCGGCGAGAGCGAGCAACGCCTGTACCTGCTCGATGCCTGGCGCGAGGCGCCGTTCTACAGCGACCGCGAGCGCGCCGCACTGGCCTGGACCGAGGCGCTGACCCGAATCGCCGGCAACACCGTGTCCGATGCGCTGTACGCGCAGGCGCGCAACCAGTTCAACGATGCCGAATTGGTGGATCTGTCGCTGGCCATCATCGCCATCAACGGCTGGAACCGGCTGGCGATCCCGTTCCAATCCGAACCCGGCCATTACCAGCCGGGCGACCACGCCAAGCGCACCTGACCGTCATGACCACCGACACCGCGCTGACCGATTTCCACGACTTGTTGCGTGCTGCCGTCCGGCAGCCGCAGCCGCAGCGGCTGCTGTTCGTGTTCGCACAACGCCAGATCGACCACCATGCCACCCCCGCCCAGCGCGAACGCTTTGCGAGCGGGCAGGGTGGTTACCTGCAGCCGAGCCTGTGCGTGGACAAGCTGCCGGCGGATATTGCCTCCTTCGCGTCACTGGTCGCCGAATCCGAGGCCACCGGCAAACATTGGGACGTGGTGTTCGTCGGCGGCCTGGAAGGCCGCGGCGGCATCGCGCCCAACGCCGACGAGGCCGCCCAGCCGCTGCGCTTCATGGTCAACGCCATCAACGAGGGCAAGATCGCCAGCTTCGCCGCCTTCGATCGCGACGGCCATCCCTTGCAGTTCACCTGACATCAATCCCAGTCCTGTGTCCTGCTGAAACCCGGCGGCCCGGTCGCTACAATGGCCGCATTCGCGCGGCGGTGCCCGCGCCATCCACGGAGCTGACATGAACGAGATTCCCGGCGACCTGAAATTCCTCAAGTCCCACGAATGGGCGCGCGTGGAGGACAGCGGCCGGGTCACCGTCGGCATCTCCGAGCACGCGCAGGGGCTGCTGGGCGACATCGTCTATGTCGAGTTGCCCGGCGTCGGCGACAGCGTCAAACAGGGCCATGCCTGCGCGGTGGTGGAGTCGGTCAAGGCCGCTTCCGACGTGTACAGCCCGCTGACGGGCAAGGTGGTCGCGGTCAACGAGGCGCTGCCGGACAAGCCCGAGACCATCAATGAGGACGCCTACGGCGAGGGCTGGATCTTCGTCGTGGAGCCCGAGGATGCCGCCGAACTGGACGAGATGCTCGGCCCGGACGACTACGCGGCGATGATCGAGGGCGAGGAGCACTGAGGGGCGAGGAATGAGGGGCGAGTAGCGAGGGGTGAGTAGCGAGGGTGCGGTGTCGGACGCAATGATCGTCCGGTCGGGCACGGTTCGCTGTGGATCCACAGACCCTTAGACTAGTCCATCGCTTCGACCGCGTACTCTCACTACTCGTCCCTCGCCCCTCTTCCCTGAGCGTTCACCCCATGCCCTTCATCCCCCACACCCAAGCCGACGTCTCCGCCATGCTCGCCGCGATCGGCGTGGAGCGCATCGAGGATCTGTTCGACGAGATTCCCGAGGAGTTGAAGGTCCACGCCCTGCACGGGGTGCCGTCCGGGTTGTCGGAGATGGACGTGTCGCGGCTGATGCGCGAGCGTGCGGCGCAGGACGCCATCGAGCTCAACTTCGCCGGCGCCGGCGCCTACGAGCACCACATCCCGGCGGCGGTTTGGCAGATCGTCGGTCGCGGCGAGTTCTACTCCGCCTACACGCCCTACCAGGCCGAGGCCAGCCAGGGCACGCTGCAACTGATCTACGAGTACCAGACCATGATGTCCCGGCTGACCGGGATGGATGTCAGCAATGCCTCGCTGTACGACGGCGCCACCGCGCTGGCCGAGGCGGTGCTGATGGCCGAGCGCTGCCGCAAGAAGGGTGCCCAGCGCGTGCTGGTGCCGACGTCGGTGCATCCGGCGTATCGCAAGACGCTGCGCACCATCGTCGCCTATCAGGGCATCGAGGTGGTCGAGATCGATTGTCCGCAGGGCCGACTGGAGACCGCCGACCTGGACAAGGTCGAAGGCGAGTTCTCCGCGCTGGTCGTGCCGCAGCCGAACTTCTTCGGCGTGCTGGAAGAAGTAGATGCGCTGACCGACTGGGCGCATGCGCGCGGCGCGCTGGTCATCGGCGTGGTCAATCCGCTGGCGCTGGCGGTGCTCGAGGCGCCGGGCGCCTGGGGCAGCCAGCGCGGCGCCGACATCGTCTGCGGCGAAGGCCAGCCGCTGGGCGTGCCGCTGTCCTCGGGCGGACCGTACTTCGGTTTCCTGTGCTGCAAGAAGGACCTGGTGCGCAACATGCCCGGTCGCATCGTCGGGCGCACCACCGACCTCGACGGCCGCACCGGCTACGCACTGACACTGCAGGCGCGCGAGCAGCACATCCGTCGCGCCAAGGCCACCTCCAACATCTGCACCAACCAGGGCCTGCTGGTCACCGCCGCGACCATCCACATGGCGATCCTGGGCCCGGAAGGACTGCGCCGCGTCGCCGCGACCAGCGTGGCCAGCACGCGCGCACTGGCGCAGCGCCTGCTGCGCATCCCCGGCGTGCACGCGTTGTTTCCCGAAGCTGCGCACTTCCACGAGCAGGCGTTCGTGCTGCCCAAGCCTGCGCATGAGGTGATCGAGAAGCTCGCCGGCCAGCACATCCTGGCCGGCTACGCGCTGGGCGAGGAGTACGCCGCGCTGGGCGATGCGCTACTGGTGTGCGTCACCGAGACCAAGAACGAAGCCGACCTGGATCGCTTCGCCGCCGCGCTGGCCGCCGCGATCGCCTGAAATTTTTCGTCGCGCCGCGCGCGATCGCGCGCCTGCATGCTTCGTCGTGCGCGAAAAGTTTCGCGCAGTTTGGCTTGTGCGACGCGAAATCCGCTGCGCGCGTGCGTCGTCGACGAAAAAATTTTTTCGCCTCGCATGCTGCGTGGCTGCGCCGGCAGCGTTGCGCGATCGCGCGCGAGCGGCGCTCGAAGACGCGCGCCAGAATGCACAGGAACCGCGCCGTTGCTTGTTCGTGCAGTGCGCGCGCGCATCGACGCGGTGACCGGAAGACACGCTTGCGGCGTTCGCGTTCGACGCTGCGTTCGCGTTGCTTGAACGAATGCGAAAAAATTTTTCGCAAAGCTGTTGACTCTTGCACAAAGCGTGATTAGGTTTCGCGCAGCAGACACGAACTGCGGAAGAGAGTGATAGCGAACGAACTGCCGCCGACACGCACGAACAAGGTAACCACCGACAGCATCATCCCGGTGGGCCAAGGGCAGTCATCCCCCACAAAAAAATCACCTCTTCGCCCCGAAAGCCGTCATCCCGCGCCCGCATCGTCGCTGTCGATGCGGGCGTTTTCGCGAGAAGAACCCTGCGCGTCGTCGTGGCGCGCGCAACCCATCCGTCCGTCATCGCCCTGCGCGTGGCGGCGGTCGGCAACGGAGCGGGTCTCCGCGCCGTCGTGTTGAAACTGGGCAACACCCACAGGTCCAACCACAACGAGGAGTTCAAAATGGCTACCAAGAAAGCTGCTGCGAAGAAGCCCGCCGCGAAGAAGGCTGCCAAGAAGCCGGCCGCCAAGAAGGCCGTGAAGAAGGTCGCGAAGAAGGCCGCCAAGAAGGTCGTCAAGAAGGTCGCGAAGAAGGCTGCGAAGAAAGTCGTCAAGAAAGCTGCCAAGAAGCCGGCCGCCAAGAAGGTTGCGAAGAAGGCTGCGAAGAAGCCCGCGAAAAAGGCCGCGAAGAAGGCCGCGAAGAAGGCTCCCGTCGCCCCGGCCATGCCGGCGGCTTCCCCTGCTTCGACGATGTGAGACAGCCCCGACTGTCGTAATCAGCGACAAGGCAACACCATCACTCTCTCCCTGTACCGCCCAGGCGGGGAGAGAGTTTTTTCAATGCCGAGTCCCGGCTTTCGCGGATTCCCGTATCCGCCGTTCGTGCTGGTCTTTCGCTGGCCGCCCTTGCCCATGCTTTGGGCGAACCATGCGCCAGGTGACGCGCGCCAGGGTCGCGCCTTCGAAACACGATGACCATCATCAGGTGATCGATTCCTTGCGCTCCGGTTTCGACGGGCGTCCAGGACGGCGCCAACGCGTCGGAGCTGCCATGGCAAGCGGCCGGCATCGTGCCAGGCTGCATGCTGGCGCCTTTCCCATGGCCTTGCGCGGGAACGGTCGAGGCGATGCGCGCCAGCCGCCGTTCCGGTTGTACCATGCAATCGGGGGTTGCCGATGCCGTCGATCGATGCCGCACAATCCAATTGGTCGCAGGTTGCACTGGGCGCCGTCGGCGAGGGCGTGATCAGCCTGGATGCCGCCGGCGTCGTCGATTACGTGAACCCCGCCGCCGAGCGCATGACCGGCTGGCCGCGCGGGTTGGCGATCGGCTCGCACGTGGCCCACGTGCTGCCGCTGATCGGCACCCGCGAACCGCCGCTGGGCGCCGATGCGGCGGCGCTTTCGGCGTGGTTCCACAGTTCGGCCGACACGTCCACGACCTTGCGCACGCGCGAGGGCGCGCTGCGCGAGATCCAGTTGGCGGTGACCGTGCTGGTGGACGCCAAGGGCGCGCCATCCGGGGTGATCCTCACCGTGCGCGACCTGGCGCAGACCGCCGATCTGGTGCGCGAGCTGACCCGCAGGGCGAGCTACGATCCCTTGACCGGCGCCTACAGCCGCGAGGAGTTTGCACGCCGCTTCCGTCGCCTGTTGGGCGACGTGCAGGCCGGTGGTGGGCCGCACGCGGTGTGCCTGGTCGATCTGGACCAGTTCAAGCTGGTCAACGAAACCTGTGGCCACGCGGCCGGCGACGTCCTGCTCAAGGAGGTTGCGGCCAGCGTCCGCCAGACCATCGGCGAGGACGACGTGCTCGCGCGGCTGGGTGACGATGCCTTCGGCGTGTTGTTGCTGCAGGCCGGGGCCGGGCGCGCCATGCAGGTCGCGCAGCAGATCGTCGGCGCGGTCGAGCGCTTGCGCTTCGGGTGGGGCGATCGGCATTTTGCGGTGAGCTGTTCGGCCGGGGTCGCAGCGGTCCCCGCCCACGCGCATGCCATCGACGAAATCCAGGTCGCAGCGGAAGCCGCCTGCCAGGTGGCCAAGGAAGCCGGACGCAATCGCGTCCACCTGTACGAGCCCTCCGATGCCCAGGTCACCCAGCGGCATGGGCTGATGCGCTGGGTGCCGCGCCTGGAGACGGCATTGGAGGTCGGCGATTTCCAGTTGATGTTCCAGGACATCGTGCCGACGGCGAGCGGTGTCGCCAGCGGACGCCACCTGGAAGTGCTGATCTGCCTTCCCGATGCCAGCGGCAAGCTGGTCTCGCCGGGCGAGTTCCTTCCGGCCGCACGTCGCTACGGCCTGATGGGACGCATCGATCGCTGGGTCACCGCGCAGGTGAGCGAGTGGTTGCACTGGCGTTCCGGCACGGGAAGGCCGATGCCCGAGTTGGTGACGATCAACCTGTCCGGTTCCTCGCTTGGCGATCGCCAGTTTCGCGATTTCGCCGAGGAGCAGGCGCGCGCGCTGCCGTCAGGCGCCTGCCTGTGCTTCGAGATCACCGCCGGCGAGGCGATCGCCAACCTGGCCGAGGCCGGTGAGTTCATTGCGCGCATGAAACGCCACGGCTGCCGTTTCGCGCTGGACGATTTCGGCTGCGGCCTGGCCTCGTTCGCCTACCTCAAGCGTCTGGGCGTGGATTTCGTCAAGATCGACGGCGAGTTCGCGCATGACGCGGCCACCGACCCGGTCGATCGGGCGGTGGTGGAGTCGATCCACAGGATCGCCAGGGTGATGGGGCTGCAGACCATCGCCGAACGCATCGAGACGCGTGAGGCGTTCGAGCAGATGCAGGCGATCGGAGTGGACTTCTGCCAGGGTTACCTGTTCGGCGCGCTGCGACCGCTGCTGCACTTGTCCTGAGCGTTGGAGTGCGCGGTCGTCGGTGTGGCGACGACCGGCTGCGCCTGGCGCGTGCCGATCACCTGCCGCCTTTCTTGCGCGCCTTCTTCGCTGCCGGCTTGGCGGTGCCACGATGGGCGGCGCGGGTGTAGCCGGTCGAGCGCACGCCTGGCTTGTAGCCGCCGCGCGCATGGCCGCGATGGGCGTGCACCGGAGCGGCGGCCGCCGCGCTGCCGACCTTGTCGATTTCCACCCAGTCGCGCTCCGGCAAGCCCAGCGCGCGGTCCATGACCATCGGCATCATCCCGCTGGGCACCGCGCTCTCGCAGTTCCACAGCACCACCAGGCCAATGTCCTTGTCGGGCAGGAAGCCGATCATGGTGCGATAGCCCTGCACTGCTCCGCCGTGGAAGACGAGCCTGTGGCCGGCGTAGGTGAACACCCGCCAGCCGGTGGCATAGCGCGCATCGGTCAGGCGCTCGCGCCGCCACGGCGAGCCGTGCAACTGGTCTGGCGTCTCCACCAGCGGGGTATGGATGTCGGCCAGCAGCGAGGGCGACAGCACGTCCGGGCGATGCCCCATCTGCGCCAGCAGCCATTGGGTCATGTCATGGATCGAGGTGTTGACGCCGGCTGCCGGCGGGATGCGGTAGTACGCCTCGCGCGGACGCACCGGCACCCAGCCGCCGGCGCCGTGCACGTGCGGGCGCGCCCAGCTCGGGCTGGACTCCAGGCCGTCGCGGCCGTAGCTGGAGTCGTACATCCCCAATGGATGGAAAATGCGCTTTTCGACCTGATGGGTATAGAAGTCGCCGGTGACCGCGAACACCAGGTCGCCGATCAGGCTGAAGGAGATGTTCTGGTAGGCGTAGCACTCGCCAGGCGCGCAGGCCATTGGCGCATCGGCGAGCTTGGCCACCAGCGTCTCGAACGGGACGTCGGCTTCCAGGTCGCGGTCGTAGGTGTTGCGGGTCAGGCCGGCGCGCTGGCTGAGGATGTCGCGCACGCTCAGGTCATGGGTGAACTGCGGGCTGGGCAGGGCGAACGCGGGCAGGTGATCGACCACCCTCCAGTCCCAGCCCAGCTCACCGTCCTCCACCAGCAGGCCGGCCAGGGTGCCGGCGAAAGCCTTGGACAGTGAGGCCAGGCGGAAGGCGGTGTCGGTGGTGACCGGATCGTGGCCGCCGGCCTCGGTAACCCCGTAGCCCTTCATCAGCAGCACCTTGCCGTCCTGCACGATCGCCACGGCCATGCCCGGGACGTGGGCACGATCGACGATCTGCTGCGCCAGGGTGTCGATCTGCCGCACCTCGGGCATGAACGCCGACTCGGCCGCGATCGAGCGCGCAGGACCCGAGGGCGAGACCGGGACGACCGCAGGCTGGCCCGAGCCCAGCGGCGGCGCGACCGTCGCGGCGAACGCCTGGAATGGGCTCAAGGCAAGGCAGGCGAGCGCGCACAGGCCGACGCGCAGGAGGGTGCGGAGCGGGATCGTGGGCATGGGTGTCAAGCAGCGGGGGCGATGGCATTCTAGCCCGCGAAAGCTTGAAATCCCGTTACGCGCCTGCAGCCTTGCCGGCGTCGCACGGCCCTCCAACCCCCTGGAGATCAACTGCATGGTCACGGCCCTGGCGGTGCTGCTGATTTTCCTGCTGGTGCTCGCCGGTGCGGGGGTGATGTGGGGCCTTTCGACCCACCACGCCTTCCTTGCCGGGCGCAACGGCTGCAGGAACGCCTTTGCGCAGATCGACGTGCAATTGCAGCGACGCCATGACCTGATCCCGAGCCTGATCGAGACCGCCAGGGGTTGCATGACGCACGAGCGCGAGACCCTGGACGCGGTGGTCTGCGCACGCGATGCGGCGATGTCCGGGCTGGCCGCGGCCCGGGCCACCCCCGGCGACGTGCAGGCGATGGCGCAGTTGGGTGCGGCCGAGGGCCAACTCGGGGGCGCGCTCGGACGGCTGATGACGGTGGCCGAGTCCTACCCGGATCTGCAGGCCAACCCGACCATGCTGCGGTTGTCCGAGGAGTTGGCCTCGACCGAGACACAGATCGCGTTGGCGCGCCAGGCCTACAACGCTGCGGTGGCGAGCTACAACAACCGGCGCGAGGTGTTCCCGGCCAGCCTGCTCGCCGGCGGTTTCGCCGCCGCCGCGTTGCTGGAGATCGCCCAGCCGGAAAAGCGCGAGACGATGAAGGCGATGCTTGCCTGAACGCCTGACGCCGTTCCGCCACCGTGGCGAGGAACGTCGCCAGGATCGCGGGTCGGCACACGCTGCCCGAGGCCAGGCGCGAGGCCGGCGTGCCGTAGTCGGCCATGGTTGCGTGCGGCGTCCGCACGCAAGAACAGGCGCAGCGCGCCCGCGTGGCAGGCATCAGCGTGGTGTCTTCGCTGGAGGTGCTTCCCTGCGCGCCGCCGTGCGCGCGGGGTCACCCGTTCAGGGCGTTGCGACCGCGGCCGCCGGGACCTGTCGCGCTGCCGACGCCTGGCGCGAAGGGGCGAGCTTGCCGGCGATCAGGTCGGCGGCACGCTCGGCGATCATGATGGTCGGCGCGTTGGTGTTGCCGCCGATCAGGCGCGGCATCACCGAGGCGTCGATCACCCGCAGGCCCTGCACGCCACGCACCCGCAACTGCGGATCGAGCACCGCGTCGGCATCCTCGGCGGCGCCCATGCGGCAACTGCCGACCGGGTGATAGACCGTCTCGGCCTTGGCACGGATGAACGCCAGCAGTTCCGCGTCGGAGGCATCGTTGCGCGCGGGGAAGATCGGCGCGCCGCGATAGGGATCGAACGCCGTCTGGGCGAAGATGGTGCGCGAGAGCTTGGCGCATTCGAGCATCATCTTCTGGTCGAAACCCTGCGCATCGGTCAGGTAGCCTGGCTCGATCCGCACCTTGTCAGAAGGATTGGCCGAGGCCAGCAGGATACGGCCGCGGCTGTGCGGACGCAGGAAACACGCGTGCATCGTGTAGCCGTCGCCGGGGATCCGGTGCCGACCGTGGTCGTCGAGCATCGCCGGCACGAAATGGAACTGCACGTCGCAGCGGGTGTCCGGGGCCAGCGCCGAGCGCACGAAGCCACCGGCCTCGGCGATGTTGCTGGTGCCCGGGCCGACATGGCCACGCAGGAAGTAGTCGAACGCGACCTTGGCATCGCTCAGGCGATCGTAGGTGACGCGCTGGGTGGCGTGCTGCAGGGTGCACACGTCCAGATGGTCCTGCAGGTTGGCGCCCACGCCGGGCAGGTCGACGCGCACCGCGATGCCGTGCTGGCGAAGGTGGTCGGCGTTGCCCAGGCCGGACAGCATCAGCAACTGCGGCGAGTTGATCGCCCCGCCGCACAACAGCACTTCCCGCCGTGCCCGCACCGTGGCCTGGCGACCGTGGTGCAGGTAACGCACGCCGATCGCGCGCTCGCCGTCGAACTCCACCTGCTGCGCCAGCGCGCCGGTGTGCACGCTCAGGTTGGCGCGCTGCCTGGCCGGATGGAGGTAAGCGACCGCGGTCGAGCAGCGGGCGCCGCCGACCTGGGTAACCTGGTACAGACCGAAGCCGTCCTGTGCCACGCCGTTGAAATCCGCGTTGCGCTCGAAGCCGGCCTGCACTGCCGCATCCACGAACACATGCGAGAGTTCGTTGACGTAGCGGTGGTCGGAAACCGTGAGCGGGCCGTCGCCGCCGTGCAGGTCGTCGGCCCCGCGCTGGTTGCCTTCCGCGCGGCGGAAGTAGGGCAGGGTGGCGTCCCAGTCCCAGCCGGTCGCGCCCAGTGCGGCCCACTCGTCGTAATCCAGCGGATTGCCGCGGATGTAGCACATCGCATTGATCGAGCTGGAGCCGCCGAGCACCTTGCCACGCGGCCACCAGAACCGGCGCCCGTCCATCTGCGCCACCGGTTCGGTGGTGTAGTCCCAGTTCACGCCTTTCTGGCCGACCAGCTTGGCCAGCCCCGCGGGCATGTGGATGAACGGATGCCAGTCGCGCGGACCGGCCTCCAACAGCAGCACCTTCACCGCTGGATCGGCGCTCAGACGGTGGGCCAGCACGCAGCCGGCAGAGCCGGCTCCGACGATCACGTAGTCGAACTCCAGGCTCACGGACACGGCACGTTCCGCTGTGGGGACGGGTCGAGGCTAGGTGCAGGCGGTAGAGCAAACATACCAATGCGCACGGATGGCGTCGGCTTGTGAGGCCAGGTGTGTCGGCTATGCTGTGGCCAGGCCCGCCAGGTTCCGCCCCGCATGAGCGATCCGAATGCGCCACCGGAAGCGGCCTCGCTGTGGGAGATCGTCTCCGGTGCGCGCCCGGACGAGCGTCGCGCGCTGGCGCTGGCGTTTCTCCAGTTCTTCTGCATCCTGGCCTCGTACTACCTGTTGCGGCCGGTGCGCGACCAGTTCAGCGCGGCGGTCGGCTCGACCAACCTGTGGCAGTTCTGGACCGGCACCTTCATCGTCACCCTGCTGCTGACGCCGGTGTTCGGCGCGATGGTGGCGCGCTGGCCGCGCGAGAGGTTCATTCCGGCCACCTACGGATTCTTCATCGCCTGCCTGATCGCCTTCGTGCCGGCATTCGCCGCCGGCGGCAAGGTGGATGCGCGGATGCTGGGCATCGTGTTCTACATCTGGCTGAGCGTGTTCAATCTGTTCGTGGTGTCGGTGTTCTGGAGCTTCATGGCCGATCTGTTCGACGGCCTGCAGGCGCGGCGGTTGTTTCCGGCGATCTCGGTGGGCGGCACCCTGGGCGCGATTTTCGGCCCGCTGCTGGCCTCGGTGCTGCCGATCGTCGGCCTGCTGCTGGCTTCGATCGCGCTGCTGTTGGTGGCGATGGCCTGCACGTGGCGCTTGTCGGCATGGGCGCACGACCATCCCAGCCCGGCGCGGCGTGCCGAACTGGCGGCGGGTCGGGTCATCGGCGGTGGCGCGTTCGCCGGCATCGCGCAGGTGTTCGCCTCCCCGTTCCTGCGCAAGATGGTGGCGCTGATGTTGCTGGGCGATGCCATCGGCACCCTGGCTTACGCCCTGACCGCAGACGTGGTCGCCGCCAGCGCCACCGACAGCGAGGCACGCAAGACCATCTACGCGCACATCGACCTGATGACCAACACCCTGCAACTGGCGTTGCAGATGGTGGTGGCGCGGCGGCTGCTGCGCGACTTCGGTGCCGTCGGCGCGCTGGTGGCCGATGCCCTGATCAAGGTCGCGGTGCTGGTCGAGACCATGCTGATCGGCGCGCCGATGGTGATCCCGATGCTGGTGGTCACCCGCGGCAGCAGCTACGGCGTCGGCAAGCCTGGCGCGGACGCGCTGTATGCGCGCGCCGGGCGCGAGGCGCGTTACAAGGCCAAGAACACCATCGAAACCGCCGGCTGGCGGTTCGGCGACGTGGTGGTTTCGCTGGGCATGAAGGGCATGACTGCGTTGGGGTTCGGGGCGGTGGGTTTTGCCCTGATCTCCACGCTTGCCGCGGCCGCCTGCGGCTGGCTGGGCTGGAGCGCAAGCCGTGCGCCGGAGCTGGAGCAGGAAGCGCGCGCCGATGCGCGCGATGTTGCCTGAGTGGACGCAGTTGCGGCGAGCTTGCTCAGACGAGCTCGACGTGCCTGGACGGCGCCCGCTTCGCGCTGGCCGCGACCAGCTCGGACGGATCGAAGTCGTCCACCGTGATCGCATCGGTCGTCATCGCGCGCAGCTCTTCGAGCTGCGCGCCTTCGGCGGCGCTGACCCAGCCCTGCCGTACGCCCAGCGCGAGCTGGTCGGCAAACTCCAGCGGCTTGTCCGGGCTGTTCTTGAGCGCCTTCCAGAATTTGCGCTCGATCGGTTCGGCCGCCACCACCTTGTCCAGGTAGCTGTCGATGCGGCCGGCGGGATTGTTCGGCGTCGGGCTCAGGAACAGCCCGGCGGCGAGACGGTCGCGGGCTTGGCCTGGCGCCATCAGCAGGACCGCCGCGCGGCGACCGAGGCGATCGGAAGGTTCCTGCGCGCGCCTGCCCCAGGGGAAGACCAGCAGCCACAACATCCAGCCGACCGGGCGGATCGGGAAGTTGCGCAGCGCGCCCGAGAGCGCGACTTCGATCCGGTGCACGGCATCGTGGAAAGCCCAGGCCAGCAGCGGGCGGTCGGCTTCCGGCGCGCCCTGGTCGTGGAAGCGCTTGAGCATCGCGCTGGCGATGTAGAGCTGGCTGAGCACGTCGCCCAGCCGTGCCGACAGCTTCTCCTTGAACTTGAGCTTGCCACCGAGCAGCAGCATCGCGGTGTCGGCCATCAGCGCCAGCGTTGCGCAGTAACGGTCGAGCTTGCGGAAATAGCGGCGCGTATAGGCATCGCCGGGTGCACGGCCGATCCGCGCCGCGGTCAAGCCGAACCAGAGCGCACGCACCGCGTTGGAAACGGCGAATCCGACGTGACCGCGCAGCGCGTCGTCGAAGGCACGCAGGCGCGGTTCCGGATCGGTCATCGCCGCGGCCTTCATCTCCTTCATCACCCAGGGATGGCACAGGATCGCGCCCTGGCCGAAGATCATCAGGCTGCGCGTCATGATGTTGGCGCCCTCGACTGTGATCGAGATCGGCGCCTGCTGCCAGGCACGGCCAAGGTAGTTGCGCGGCCCGAGGATGATGCCCTTGCCGCCGTGGATGTCCATCGCGTCCTGGATCACCTCGCGGCCGACCGTGGTGCAGTGGTACTTGGCGATGGTCGAGGGCACCGCCGGGTTCTCCCCGCGCGCGACCGCAGCCGCGGTCGCCTGCGCGAGCGCGCTGACCGCGTAGGCCTTGCCGGCCATCCGCGCCAGCGCTTCCTCGACGCCCTCGAAGCGCCCGATCGACAGGCCGAATTGCTTGCGGATGCGCGCGTAGGCACCGGTGACCACCGCGGCCAGCTTGGCGAAGCCGCTGGCCGTCGAGGGCAGGGTGATCGAGCGTCCGATCGAGAGCACCTCGACCAGCATCTGCCATCCCTTGCCGGCGAACTCCTCGCCGCCGATCAGCGCCGACAGCGGCACCCACACGTCCTTGCCGCGAACCGGGCCGTTCATGAACGCGGCATTGAGCGGGAAGTGACGGCGGCCGACCTCCACGCCCGGGGTGTCGCGCGGGATCAACGCCAGGCTGATGCCCAGGTCCTTGCGATCACCGAGCAGGCCATCCGGGTCGTACATGCGGAATGCCAGCCCGATCAGGGTCGCCACCGGCGCCAGGGTTATGTAGCGCTTGTCGAAGGTCAGGCGGATGCCGACCACGTGGGCACCGTTCCACTCGTGCATGCACACGATGCCGTAGTCGGGAATGGAGGTCGCGTCCGAACCGGCGAATGGCCCGGTCAGGCCGAAGCAGGGGATCTCGCGGCCGTCGGCGAGGCGCGGCAGGTAATGCTCCTTCTGCTCGGCGGTGCCGTAGTGCATCAGCAACTCGCCCGGTCCGAGCGAGTTGGGCACGCCGACGGTGGAGGCCAGGGTCGAGGAAATCGAGGCCAGCTTCTCGATCACGCGGTGGTGGGCGTAGGCAGAAAAACCCAGGCCGCCGTAGGCCTTGGGGATGATCATGCCGAAGAACCGGTGGCGCTTGATGAACTCCCACGCGGCCGGACTGAGGTCGGCGCGCACGTGGATGGTTTCCCACTCGCAGACCAGCCGGCACAGTTCCTCGCAGGGGCCGTCCAGGAAAGCCTGTTCCTCGGCGGTCAGGCGCGGCGCGGGCTGGTTCAGCAACTGCTTCCAGTCCGGCTTGCCGGAGAACAACTGGCCCTCGAAGCCGACCGTGCCGGCTTCCAGTGCGGTGCGCTCGGTGTCCGACAGCGGCGGCAGCAGGCGGGTGTAGAACGCCAGCAGTGGACGGGTGACCCAGCGCCGGCGCAGCGGTGCGATCAGCAGCGGGAGCGTGATGGCGGCGAACAGAGCGCCGGCGACGAGGCTCGCGGTGGTGTTGGCGCCGAGGTAGTGGCCGGCCACGAGCGCGAGCGCGGTCAGCGCAACGTACACGAACATGCGCAGGCGGTGGAAGGCGGCCACCAGGCCGACCAGTGCCAGGATCAGGAAAGGCGCGGCGATGCCCATGCAGGTCTCCGTCCAGCGGGTGGGAGCGGACGGGCATCGGCGCAGTGCGGGTTGGCCGCCACCTTGCGACTGGAACCGGAGCCAACCGGTACACGATGCCCGGGGTCATGGTGTGGTCGTTATCGTAGAGCAAATGCTCGGGCTGGCGTTGGGGCGCGCGGCAGGCAGGCGTCGTGGCCGGAGCCAAGCCACCTCGCGCACCTGTGGTGTGCGGCCAACGCTCAAACCCTGCACTGCGTCCCAATCTCGCGCCGACGCGCTGTATCGCGCCCGGGCGTGCGGATACACTGCATGGATGACCTCCCTACCCCGCAGGATCGAACGTCCCGCGCGCCTGAACGCGGAAGACTGGATGCACGCCGCGTTCGAAATGCTGTGCGAGCAGGGCCTGGCGGCGGTCGCGGTGGAACCGCTGGCGCGCCGGCTCAAGGTCACCAAAGGCAGTTTCTACTGGCACTTCAAGACCCGCGATGCCCTGCTCGCGGCGGTGCTGGAACGCTGGGAGACTTCCGAACAGGAGCGGGTGTTCGACCGGCTCGATGCCATCGCCGATCCACGCGAACGCCTGCGCGCGCTGTTCCTGCTGGTCTCGCGCGAGGCCCGTGAGCACATCGTCTATACCGCCCTGCTGCAGGGACTGGATCATCCGGTGGTACAGCCGGTGATGGAGCGCGTTTCGCAAAAGCGCCAGGATTACCTGGCGGCCGCATACCGGGAAGCGGGCATGGACGCCGTCGAGGCCGTGCACCGTGCACGCCTGACCTATGCCGCGTACGTCGGCTTCATCCAGATGGCCGTGCAACTGCACCGCCCACGGCTGCACCTGGAGGAATACGAGGCCTACGTCGCGCATTCGATGCGCACGCTGATACCCTGAGGCGGCATCCTGCCGGCGTCCGGCGATGACGCTTGCGATCGGCTTCAGGTCGGCCCCGGGATCGGTTGTTCGATTCCCCCGCGCCACTCGCGCACGTGCTCGCTGGCACCGATGGCATCGATCCATTGCAGGATCGCGTGCACGGTGACGACCTTGTACTGTCCGGCAAGGCGCGCAGAAACCGGGTGGTCGACAAACACCGCGTTGACCGAGAACAGGCCGCCGAGCACGCGCTTTGCGTAGGGGATATGGATGGTGTCGGGCTGGAAGCCGAGCGCGGCTTCCTCGGCCTGGGCATGGTTGCGGTCGACCGCGGCATTGGCCGGCAGTTGCGCGGCAGCCAGAACGTCCAGCGCCCACGCGGTGGAGTTCTGCCAGTGGTGGCTGTCGTAGCGCGCGATCACGCTGTAGTGGGGATCGAACACCGCCTTGGCGCCCGGGCCGTCGAGGATCGCCAGCACGCGCTGCGCCAGTGCGGGCTTGAGCCAGATGATGCGCGTGTCCTGATCGACCAGGTCGTCGGCATAGAAGTTCACCAGGCCCTGCGCGAACACGCCGCCGTGGTCGGTGCCGCA
Organism: uncultured Gammaproteobacteria bacterium; assembly: GCA_964640525.1. Lineage (GTDB taxonomy): Bacteria > Pseudomonadota > Gammaproteobacteria > Xanthomonadales > Xanthomonadaceae > SZAS-103. The sequence continues at coordinate 18,098 of CAZXGS010000013.1, forward strand.
GGCGTTGAGCAAGTGCACGACGCTCCAGCGGCCTTCGGGGCGGTCGCGCACGGCGAAGCCGACGTGGCTGTAGAACAATCCGTATTTCGACAGATCCTGGCCGTGGCGGGCGACCAGCGCCACCGGTGCATCGGCCTGTTCCAGGGCCGCGTAGGTGCGCTCGGCAGTGGCGGCGGCGGCGGCCAGATTGGCCGGGGTGATCGGCTGGTTGGTGCACGCCGTTCCCGCATGCGCGGCGCTCGTACAGGTTGCCGCCAGTGCCACCGCGGCGGCCAGGAGCAGTCCATGCAACGGGTTGCCGCGTCGACGCATCATCGCCGGTTTGCGTTGGCGCATCTCACAACCCCCGGCTGTGGGTCAGCGTGTGGGCGAGGCGGTCGGGCACGAAGGCGATCGCCTCGCCGGCCGAGCTGATCATCCAGCCGGCGCTGACGGCGCTGACCGCGAGCGTGTCGCCGACCGCAAGCCCCGCCTTGCGCGCCGTCACCGCACTGACCCGCAGGCCGGTGATCGAGGCATGTCCGGCGGCCTGGGCGCTGATCTCGACCAAGTCTCCCAGCGGCCGCAGGGCGGTGACCACCAGGTGCGCGCCGGCTGGAAGCACCTCGATCACCACCGCGGCACTGGCTTCCGAAGGCTGCGTCGACAGTTCGGATACGCGGCTGGGCGCCACGGATTCGGCCTTCGCGGGCATCGATGCCGCGGCTGCCAGCATCACCAGGATCGCCAGATTGGAACGGATCATCTTCGCTTGCTCCGTGATGGTTGGAACGGATGGACTTGGCGCGCCTCGACGCGGGCATTGTTTGTGCTGGAGATCGCAGGACAAGCAATCTAGACTTCGCGGCAAATGCTTCGACCCGAAGTAGATGGAATCGCTACCATGCCCCTGCGCCATGAATTGATCGTCGCGCTCAAGCGCCTGCTCAAGGCGCAGGGCATCACCTACGCCGCGCTGGCCAAGCGCATCGCCTTGTCGGAAGCGGCGGTCAAGCGGATGTTTTCGCGCAAGGCATTGAGCCTGCAGCGCCTGGAACAGATCTGCGACGTGCTGGGGATTGGTCTTGGTGAACTGGCCGCCGAGACCCATCACGCCAGGCCGGTGCTGGCCGAGTTGGACGCCGCCTCCGAGCAGGCGCTGGTGAGCGAGCCGAAACTGTTGCTGGCGACATTCCTTGCGCTCAACCGCTGGACCCAGGACGAGGTGCTGGGCACGTTCCGTTTCAGCCTGCCCGAGTACACCTTGCTGATGGCGCGGCTGGATCGCATGGGCCTGATCGAACTGTTGGCAGGAAACAAGTACCGCGTGCGCACCGCGCGCAATTTCCGCTGGCGGCGCGGTGGGCCGATGGAGCATTTCCTGCGCATGCGCCTGCTGCCGGATTTCTTCGGCCGCGAGTTCGTGGGCGAGGACGAGACCTTGCTGCTGCTCAGCGGCATGTGCACGCCGGCCTCGGCGACGATCCTGCAGCGCAAGCTGGAGGAGGTCGCCGGCGAGTTCGATGCGCTGATGGCGCAGGACGCCGGATTGCCGGTCGCGCAGCGCGTCGGCGTCAGCCTGGCGCTGGGGCAACGGCCGTGGAAGCTGAAGCTGTTCGACCCGCTGCTGTTGCAGGAGTGAGCGAAACGCCGTGGGGCGTCATGCGCCTGCGATCAGCCGATTGCAGCGCGGGGATTCAAAGATCCTGGTGGTAGCGGACGTAGGGCACCGTGCCCTCGTCGGTCTGGCCGGTCTTGCTGGCCGGGGCCAGCGGGCCGGCGCCGGTGGCTTTTTCCGCGCCGAAGCTCAGCTTGCCGTTCCAGGGCGTCTGCCACGAAAAACCGATGCCCAGCGAGCCCAGCGTGTTGCCCTGGCCGGGCAGGTCGACCACGCGGCCGATCACCTCACCGCTGATCCGGCCGCGACCGACCGCCACGCCCAGACTGGTGGTGTTCCAGTGCTGCACGTCGGCGCTGGACTGGCCGGCGGCGGGGATCAGTTGCGCGTGCGCCAGCGTGCCGCCGATCGACACCCACCCGTCGTCGCCGATGTTGACCCGGCCACGCGCGGTCACGTCCTGCGAGCTGATGTGGCCACTGAGGATGCCCAGCCCCGGCAGCAACCCGGAGTTGGGTGACAGCCAGTCATTGGGGGTGGTGTTGAAGTCGGACTTGCCGACGCTGAGCTCGAACAGGCTTTGCGGCCGGGTGAAGCGCGCCTCGGCGCGCACCGCCGAGCTGGACGGCATCAGTGCAGACTGGAACGGGTTGCCGGGATTGCCGGGGGCGTCGAGCGAGGTCACCAGGCAGCGCCCGGCCAACGAACCCAAGGTCACCAGGCCGGTCGAACTGTTGCACAGCAAGGCCAGCCCGTTGCCCTTCTCGAAATTGACGTTGCCCTGCAGGATGCCGTGGCCGGTGTTGACCCGCGCCCCGGCACCGAACAGCGCCGAACCGTCGAGGCCCGGCGCCGGCTGCAGCAGCAGCAGGGCCTCGACCTTGCCGCTGTGGTTGTTCCACACCGGCAGCACCTCGGTACCCTTGGTCGTCATCACCCCGAACGGGTTGCTGCCCGGCGCGGCCGTCGCGCGCGTGGTCGCCGTCTGCGCATGCGCCGACATCGCCGTGGCGGCGAGGATCAGGGCAAGGGCGAGACGCATCGACACGGGCCGTTTCTACCTGCGCAGGTTCAGGAGGTGCGGCTTGGACGCCGCAGCCCCGGAAAGGTTCCCGGAGATGGCAGCGAATGTAGCACATTTACGATCGTTTAACAAGTCGTTCGACCCGCGTCACTGCAAGGTTTCCGGGCCGGATACGGACGCCGGGCGTGCGAACAGGGCGGCGACTTCCTCGCGCGCCAGCCGGTAGCTGCGGCCGCAGAATTGGCAGCTCACCTCGGCTCCGCCAGGCTGGTGGTCGGCCGCTGCCATGGCTTCCTCACGGCCCAGGCCGTGCAGCATGGCCGCGACCCGCTCGCGCGAGCACGAGCAGCCGAACTGCAGTCCGCGGCGGTCACGGATCGCCACCGCGTCCTCGTGGAACAGGCGGAACAGCAGGTCGTGCGGCGGGGTGGCCAGCAATTCGGCGTTGGCGAGGGTCTTCAGGCAGGCGGTGGCGCGCGGCCAGCCGTCCGGGTCGTCGATCGGGCCGGGCAGCTTCTGCAGCATCAACCCGACCGCCCGGTCGGCGTCGGTGGCCAGCAGCATGCGCGTGGGCAACTGTTCGGATTGGTCGAAATAGCCCTCGAAGGCCGCCGCCATGGTGTCCGCGTCCAGCCCGACCAGGCCCTGGTAACGCATCGCCTCGCGGCCCGCCGCGGCCAGCGACTCGATGGTGATGGCCAGGATCGAGGATTCGCCGAACGCACGCGGGCCCAACGGCTCGGGCAGGGGTTCGGTGTAACTGGCCAGTCCGCGCAGAGTGCCGTCGCGCGTGCATTCGGCGAACAGCGAGCGCAATGCGCCGGTGCCGCGCAATTGCACGCTCAGGCGGCCGTCGATCTTGGCGTGGCCGGTCATCAGCGCGGTCGCGGCCAGGGTTTCGCCCAGGCAGGCCGCAACCGCCGGCGGATAGGCGTGGCGCGCGAGCACCGCCTGCCAGGTGGCATTCAGCCGCACCAGCACGCCACGCACGCCGGAGGCTTCCAGGATGAAGCGCAGCAGGAGGTCGTCGGATGCGGCAGGGATGCGGGAATCGTCGGTGGCCATGGTGTGGAGTCGATTGGGGGCGGGCTTGCGCGGCAGGGAACCGGCGGTATCCTCGCGCCGGCCATGCACTCCACGCACACAATGGGTTTGTCGGAAGGCCGGATCAAGCCTGCGCCGGTTCGCGCGCTGCGGCCGTGCGCGGCGTGAACGCCAAACCGGCACGGCCGAGGCGGCGCTGGTGGCGCGTGCTGCTGTTGTGGCTGCCCCTGGCACTGCTGCTGGCCAGCGTCCTGCAGGTGCTGTGCCTGCGCTGGATCGACCCGCCGACCAGTGCGTTCATGCTCGAGCGCCGGCTGGAGGCCTGGCAGCAAGGGGATGCCGGGTTCAGGATCCACTACCGATGGCGCCCGCTGGGCCAGGTTTCGCGCTGGCTGCCGGTTTCGGTGATCGCGTCCGAGGACCAGAAGTTCTACCGTCACCACGGTTTCGACTTTGCGGCCATCGACAAGGCGCTGGATCACAACGAGGCCGGTGGCCGCGTGCGCGGGGGCAGCACGATCAGCCAGCAGGTGGCCAAGAACCTGTTCCTGTGGGGAGGCCGCAACTACCTGCGCAAGGGGCTGGAGGCGTGGTACACGGTGTTGATCGAGCACCTGTGGTCCAAGCAGCGGATCCTGGAAATGTATGTCAACGTGGCCGAGTTCGGCGATGGCGTGTACGGCGCCGATGCCGCGGCGCAGGAGTTGTTTCACACCCGCGCCGACCGCCTTACCGCCGCGCAGTGCGCGCGCCTTGCGGCGGTGCTGCCGAACCCGCGGCATTGGTCGGCGGTGCAGCCGAGTCGGTATGTGCAGCGGCGGGCGGCGTGGATCGCGCGCCAGGTCGGCCAACTCGGTGGTCCGGCCGCGCTGGCGCCGGGGCGGCGCTGAGAGCCTGTGAAAAAATCGTCCACCTGCTGCGGACGCCGCCGCCAGAGACGCCCGGCGGCGCCCTCGCGACGGCGTTCGAATTTTTCACAGGCTCTGAGACCCACGCCGCGTCCGTTGCCGGCTACCATCCGCGCATGCCCTGCCACGAAATGCTCACCGTCGTCATCGCCGCCTGCAACGAGCAGGCCACGTTGCCGCTGCTGCACCCGCGCCTGCGGACGGTGCTGGATGGGCTGGACCTGGCATCGCGGGTGATCTATATCGACGACGGCAGCCGCGATGCGACATGGGATGTGCTGTGCGCGATCGCCCGCGACGATCCGCGGGTGGCGCTGCTGCGGCTGTCGCGCAACTTCGGCAAGGAAGCGGCGCTGACCGCGGGCCTGGACAAGGTGAGCGCCGGCGCGGCGCTGGTGCTGGATGCCGATGGTCAGGATCCGCCGGAGTTGATCCCCGAGTTCGTCCGGCACTGGCGCGAGGGCTACGACGACGTCCATGGCCAGCGCATGGAGCGCGAGGGTGAGGGCTGGCTCAAGCGCTTCACCGCGCATGCCTTTTATCGGGTGATGGGGCGACTCTCGCGTACCCCGATCCCGCGCGACACCGGCGATTTCCGCCTGTTGTCGCGGCGCTCGCTCGATGGCCTGGCGCAGCTGCGCGAGCGCAGCCGGTTCATGAAGGGTCTGTTCGCCTGGGTCGGTTTCCGCCAGATCGCCGTGCCCTACCATCGCCAGCCGCGCTTGGCCGGGCGCAGCCAGTTCGGCTTCTGGAAACTGTGGAATTTCGCCCTCGACGGCATCACCAGCTTCTCGACCGCACCGCTGCGGGTGGCGACCTACCTGGGGCTGGCGACCGCCGCGGTCGCGATGGCGTTTGCTGCCTACATCATCGCCAAGACCGCGCTGTGGGGCGATCCGGTGCGTGGCTACCCCAGCCTGGCTGTGCTCATCGTCTTCCTCGGCGGGATGCAACTCGTGGCGCTGGGCGTGATCGGCGAGTACCTGGGACGGTTGTACATGGAGGTCAAAGGGAGGCCACTGTACCTGGTCGATGCCTGGCAACCGCCATCGGCTGCGGAACCATCACCGGCTCAGGCGATTCCCGGCGCGGCCATGCTGCCGGAACCGGAGCGGCGCGCTATGATCGAGCCGGCACTGCAAGCGGGCAAGAACGCCCCCGGAGGTACGCCATGAAACTGGTTCGCCATCTGTTGAGCGGCAAGCCCGCGGGCGTGGTCTCGATCGAACCGGAAAAAACCGTGCTCGACGCGATTGCGCTGATGGCAAGGCACGAGACCGGCTCGGTGCTGGTCATGCGTGGCCGCACCCTGCTGGGCATCCTTTCCGAGCGCGATTACACCCGCAAGGTGGTGCTGAAGGGTCGCGCCTCGGCCACCACGCCCATCGCCGAGATCATGACCAGCCCGGTGGTCACGGTCGGTCCGGATGAAACCGTGCAGAGCTGCATGCAGTTGATGACCCAGCGGCGATTCCGCCACCTGGCGGTGGTCGAGGACGGGCAGGTGGTCGGCGTGGTCTCGATCGGCGACCTGGTCAAGGCGATGCTGGAGATCCAGCAGGAAGAGATCGCCCACCTGCAGCAGTACATCGCCAGCTGAAGCACGTTGGCAGGCCATCCGTCCGGTGCAACGTGCCCAGGCGGCCGACGGACGGAGCCCGAGGTTGGCGCAGTGCGGGTTAGACTCGTGCCGCCTTCCCGTCGCCAACGCCCCGGTGCTGCCGTGAGACTCGTCGAGATCCTGCCCAACTTCATCTCCGAACTGCAGATCGTGTGCGAGCAATTGGGACGCCGCGACCTCACCCGGCAGTTCGCCACCGTCGAGCTGGACAACAACACCTACGACGCCGATACCCGCGTAGCGCACTTGCGCCTGCGCCCTGGACACACCCCGCCGGCGCGTGCCGATGCCGGTGCGGAGCCGCCGCCGGCCAACGAGACCGTGCTGTTGCGTCATCGCCTCGGGGTGCGGGTGGAGACCGACAACATCGGCCGCCTGCGCCAGATGACCGTGACCGATGGCGCCGAGATCGCCGAAGCGCTGGGTCGTTACTCCCCGCTGCGGACCTGAACGACGGGGCCGAGCGCAGCGGCGGGAGGGCGTTGCGGGGTAGCCGCGTGCGGTCACCCCGGGAGCCGGGCTCGCGCTCCGCCTGGCGTCCGCCGGACGTGCCTGCGCTCGCGCTGCTAGAATGCGCGACCCATGATTTCCTTCCGCAACTTCGCGCTGCGGCGCGGACAGCGCCTGTTGCTGTCCGGCGTCGACCTGGCCCTGCACGCCGGCTGGCGGGTCGGCGTGGTCGGCCGCAACGGCGCCGGCAAGTCCAGTCTGTTCGCCGCGGTGCAGCGCGAGATCGAGGCCGACGCCGGCGGAATCGAGCTGTCCGGCAAGGCACGCATCGCCAGCGTCGCGCAGGAGACGCCCTCGCTGCCGGATGCGGCGATCGACTTCGTGCTCGGTGGCGACGTCGAGGTCGCTGCCGCGATTCGCGCCGAAGCGGCGGCCATGGAACGCGAGGACTGGGAGGCGGTCGCCGAAGCCCATCACCGGCTGGACGAGCTGGGAGGCTACGACGCCGAGGCGCGTGCCGGCAAACTGCTGCACGGGCTTGGCTTCGCCGCCGAAACCCACCGCCGCGCAGTGTCGGAGTTTTCCGGCGGCTGGCGGGTGCGCCTGAACCTGGCGCGGGCGTTGATGATGCCCTCCGACCTGCTGCTGCTGGACGAGCCAACCAACCACCTCGACCTCGACGCGGTGCTGTGGCTGGAGCAGTGGCTGCTGCGTTACCAGGGCACCTTGCTGCTGATCTCGCACGACCGCGAATTCCTCGACGGCGTGTGCACCCACACCATGCACCTGCACGAGGCGCGCGCAAAGTTGTACGTGGGCGACTACACCAGCTTCGAGCGCCAGCGCGCCGAGCAATTGCGGCAGCAGCAGATCGCCTTCGAGAAAGAGCAGGCCGAGCGCGAGCACCTGCAGAAATTCATCGACCGCTTCAAGGCCAAGGCCAGCAAGGCCAAGCAGGCGCAATCGCGGGTCAAGCGCCTGGCCAAGCTGGCCGGCACCGAGGCGGTGCGCGCCGAACGCGAGCTGCGGATCACCTTCGCACCGCCATCGAAGCTGCCCACGTCGCTGATCCGGTTGAATCATGGCGATGCGGGTTACGTCATGCGAGCGGAGTTCGGTGCTGGTGGAGAGCCCTCCGGCCCCGCGCCCGGCGCGGGGCATGCGGACGGGCGCGAGCCAGTGGCTCGCCAGCAGCACGCGCGCATCCTGGAGAACGTCGGCTTCGGTCTGGAAGCCGGCGACCGCATCGGCCTGCTCGGACCCAACGGCGCCGGCAAGTCCACGCTGGTGAAAACGCTGGTCGGCGAGCTGCCGCTGCTGGCCGGCGAGCGCAATGCACACCCCGATCTGCAGCTTGGCTACTTCGCCCAGCACACGGTCGAGTCCCTGATCCCGGGCGCCAGCCTGGTCGATCACCTGCGCGAGATCGCGCCCAACGGTGCAACCCAGGATTTCCGTGATTTCCTCGGTCGCTGGAACTTCCCCGGCAACCGCGCCTTCGAATCGGTGGACACGTTCTCCGGCGGCGAGCGCGCCCGGCTGGCGCTGGCGCTGATCGCCTGGCGCAAGCCCAACGTGCTGCTGCTGGACGAACCGACCAACCACCTCGACCTGGACATGCGCGAGGCCCTGGCCGAGGCGCTGTCGGACTTCGATGGCGCGATCGTGCTGGTCAGCCACGACCGCCACCTGATCGGTCTGGTCTGCGACAGTTTCTGGCGGGTCGCCGACGGCCACGTGGCGGCGTTCGACGGCGACCTGGACGCCTACGCGGCGTGGCTGCGAGCGCGCAGTTCGGAGTCGAAGGCGGTGGCCGGCGCGGCGAAGCCGGAAGCCCGACCGGTCAAGGCGGTCAAGCCGACGCTGAAGGTCGATGCCCGCGCCATCGCCCGCGCCGAAGACCGCGTGGCCGAGCTGGAGCGCGAACTGGCGGTGATCGACGCCGCCCATGCGGACCCGTCGCTGTATGCCGCCGGAACCGAGCGGGTGGCCGAACTCGGTCGCCGCCAGGCCAAGCTGCGCGAAGATCTGGCCTGCGCCGAACAGGACCTGCTGGAAATCTACGAAGCGCAGGATTGACCACCGGCTTTGCCCGGCCTTGAAAATTGCCACCGGCGACCCCACCTCGCCGCCACCGGTTGCCCATCGCGTAGCGAACCCACCATGCCCATCTACGGATTCGAATGCCACGCCTGCGGCCATCGTTTCGATCGCCTGCAAAGGCTTTCCGACCCTGATCCGACCACTTGCCCGGAATGCAGTGCGCACGCGTTGCGCCGGCAAGTCAGCGCGCCCGCATTCCGCCTGTCTGGCAGCGGCTGGTACGAGACCGACTTCAAGAAGGACGGCGACAAGAAGCGCAATCTCGCCGACAAGGGCGAGGGTGCGCCAGCGGCGGAGAAAGCCGAAGGCAAGCCGACCGCTGCGGACGGCGGAGCCAAGCCCGCGTCCGGCGATTCCGGTGCGGCCGCGTCGGGCGCCGCCACGCCAGCCCCATCCAAGGCCGAGTCCAAGCCTGCCCCGCCGCCGGCGGCGGGTTGAGCGTCCGGGCCGCCGCGGCGGTCGGCGGTCGCGCAAGGTGCGCGCGGCAGGCAAGCCTCGCGCCCAGCCGCTAAAATGCGCCAACCTCGCCGGGCCCTGCGCACGGCGCCCTGCGTTGCGTGCCTGCGGGCACTTCCGGAGTCGTCATGCGTACCCATTTCTGCGGCCTCGTCGATGAGGCCCTGCTCGGCCAGTCCGTCACCTTGTGCGGCTGGGCCGACGTCGCCCGCAACCTCGGCGGCCTGTGCTTCATCGACCTGCGCGACCACGAGGGCATCGTGCAGGTCGTCGCCGAGCCATCGAGCGCCGCGGGCAACGCTGCCGTCATCGAGGCCGCAGCGCACGTCCACTACGAGGACTGCCTGCGCATCACCGGCACCGTGCGTCGCCGGCAAGCGGTGAACGCGAAGATCAGGACCGGCCAGGTCGAAGTGGTGGCCACGCACATCCAGGTGCTCAACCGTGCCGAGCCGCTGCCGTTCCACGCCCACGAGAATCCCGGCGAGGACATCCGCCTGAAATATCGCTACCTCGACCTGCGCCGCCCCGAAATGCAGCGGATGATGCGCACCCGCATCGCGCTGGTGCAGGCGCTGCGGCGCTGGCTGGACGCGCGCGGCTTCCAGGACATCGAGACGCCGATCCTGACCAAGGCCACGCCCGAGGGCGCGCGCGATTTCCTGGTGCCGGCGCGGATGCACGAAGGCGAGTTCTACGCGCTGCCGCAGTCGCCGCAGTTGTTCAAGCAACTGCTGATGATGGCCGGCTTCGACCGCTATTACCAGATCGCCCGCTGCTTCCGCGACGAGGCGCTGCGCGCCGACCGCCAGCTCGAATTCACCCAGCTCGACATGGAGTTCGCATGGGTGTCGGAGCGGGATGTGCAGGACTGCGTGGAGGCGATGATCCGCGAGGTCTTCCGCGAGGTGATGGGGGTGGATCTGGCCGATCCGTTCCCGCGCCTGACCTACGCCGAGGCAATGCGCCGCTTCGGCTCGGACAAGCCCGACCTGCGCCTGGAGCTTGAATTGGTCGATGTCGCCGGGCTCGTCGAGGGCTGCGGATTCAAAGTGTTCACCGACTGGGCGGGGGTGGCCGACGGCCGCGTCGCTGCGCTGCGCGTGCCCGGCGGTGCCGGCCTGTCGCGCAAGCAGCTCGACGAGCTGGCCGCGCACGCCGGCAAGTTTGGGGCCAAGGGCCTGGCGTGGATGAAATGCGATGCGGACGGCGCGGTCAATTCGCCGATCGCCAAGTTCCTCGACGCGGCCACCGTGGCCGCGATCCTGTCGGCGACCGCGGCGCAGCCGGGCGACCTGTTGCTGTTCGGCGCCGGCCCCGACAAGACCTGCAGCGAGTTCATGGGCGCGGTGCGCCTGAAGGTCGGCAAGGACCTGGGGCTGCTGGAAAAGGGCTGGAAACCGCTGTGGGTCACCGACTTCCCGATGTTCGAATGGGATGCCGAGCAGCAACGCTACATGGCCTTGCACCATCCGTTCACCGCCCCGGCGGTGGACGACGAGGCCGACCTGCGCGCCAACGCCGCCAATGCGGTTTCGCGCGGCTACGACATGGTGCTCAACGGCAACGAGATCGGCGGTGGCTCGATCCGCATTCATCGCAGTGCGATGCAGTCGCAGGTTTTCGATCTGCTGGGCATCGGCCGCGAGGAGGCGCAATTGAAGTTCGGCTTCCTGCTAGAAGCCCTGCGCTACGGCGCACCGCCGCACGGCGGCATCGCCTTCGGCATCGACCGCATCGCTGCGCTGATGGCCGGCACCGAATCGATCCGCGACGTGATCGCCTTCCCCAAGACCACCACCGCGCAGTGCCTGATGACCGGCGCGCCCTCGCCGATCCCGGAAGCGCAACTGGCCGAGGTGCACGTGGCGGTGCGCGCAAGGGACGACGGGGCGAGGTGAGCTTGCGCGCGCCAGGTTCCGCGGACGGCGAGGCGTCGCGGGCGGTGCGCGCCGCAAGCTGCGCCGGCAGCATCCGTCGCGCCGGCCTGGACGATGCATTTGCCCTCTCGCGCATCGCCACGGATACGTTTGCGCAGACCTTCGGCCACCTGTATCCGCCCGAGGACCTGGCGCATTTCGTGCGCACGCACTACAGCCTGGAGGCGTGCGCACGCGTGCTGTCCGACCCGCAATGCGCGGCATGGCTGGCCAGCATCGATGGCGTGATCGTGGGCCATGCGCTGGCCGGCCCGTGCAGCCTTCCGCACGCCGACGTGGTCGCCGGGGATGGCGAACTCAAGCGGCTCTACCTGCTCCCGCAAGCGCAGAATGGCGGTCTGGGCGGGCAGTTGTGCCAGCTCGCGCTGGACTGGCTGGATCGGGATGGCCCGCGCCGGATCTGGATCAGCGTGTGGTCGGGAAACCACGGCGCGCAGCGCTTCTATGCGCGGCGCGGCTTTGCCAGGGTCGCCGACTACGAGTTCATCGTCGGTCGCCAGCGTGACCATGAATACATGTACCGGCGCGACGCACAGCCGACGAATGGCCCGCCCTCGCGGCTGTCCGACTGACCGCAATTCCTGCCCATGCATTCTTTCATCACTGCTGCACGACCTTCCAGCATTGCGGCGATCTGGCGTATGGCACGCTTTGCGCTGGTGGGCATGCTGGCCACCGGGGTGCATTTTGCCGTTGCGCTGGCAACGCTGAAGCTGCTGGTCGGCTCGCCACCGCTGGCGAATGCAGCCGGCTTCACGTTCGCGGTGATCCTGTCCTACCTCGGCCATTCGGTCTTCACGTTCCGGGCCACCGTGACGACATCTTCGGCGGCGCGCTTCGTGATCGTCAGTCTTGCCACGGTGATGCTCGGGACGGCATGCGTGGCGTGGCTTTCGCATCACACCCCCTGGCCTGGATCGTGGGTGCTTGCGATCGGTGCGCTGTTCTCGGCGGGCATCAACTTCATCGGCCACTCCTCGTGGTCGTTCGGAACCGCGTCCTGACCTGCCATGGAGCGTGGAGCCTATCGGCAAATGGGTGCGCTGCAGGCCACGCACTGGTGGTTCGTGGCACGCAGGAAGATCCTGGGGTCGATCATCGACGGCCTGCGGTTGCCGACCGACGCCGCCATCCTCGAGGCCGGTTGCGGGCCGGGCGGCAATTTCGGCCTGTTGACACGGTATGGGCGGCTGGCGGCATTCGACATGGATGCGCAGACCGTTGCCGATTGCCGGCAGGCTTTCGGGGTTGAATGCGAGCAAGGCCGTCTGCCAGCCGATCATCCGTTCCACGATTCGCACCGATTCGACCTGGTGGTGGCGCTGGATGTGATCGAACACGTGGACCAGGACGAGCAGGCCCTGTGTTCCCTGGGCTCATGCCTGCGTGATGGCGGGCGCCTGCTGGTCACCGTTCCGGCCTATCCATGGTTGTTCTCCGCCCACGATCGCTTCCACCATCACAAGCGGCGCTACCGTCTTGCGACCTTGCTGGCGCGGGCCCGGGCAGCAGGCCTGCAGGTCGAGCGTGCGGGCTACTTCAACACCATCCTGTTTCCGCTGATTGCAGCCGCGCGCCTGGCGTCGGCGATGCGTGGCGCAAGCGCCCGCAGCGACGCCGGCATGCCTGGACGGGTCGTCAACACGCTGCTTGGAAAGATATTCGCCAGCGAAGCATGGTGGCTTCGATACGTGCGTTTCCCCTTCGGCACGTCGATCTTCCTGGTTGCCAGCGCGCGGCCGACTGCCGCTCGCGCGTGCGCGGGCGGCATGGAATGACGTGGCGGCGAGGCATGCGGTATCTTCGGCCGCACCGTGATGCAGCCGCGCGGCCGGGATGAAATCCGCAAATGACTCCAGTGCATCACGCAGGGGCAAGCATGATCGATGCGACAAGCGATGCCTCCGTTGTCGACAGCCCCCAGCGCGCCGTCGCCGGAAAGGACGGTGGCATGGCGCGGCGGAAATTTGCCGCGATCGCGGCGGGCATCGTGGTGCTTGCGCTGGCGTTGCGCCTGCTTTATGCCTTCGGCGCGAAGGTCGAGCTTCCCATTGCAGGCGATTCGAACCAGTACGTGCTGTATGCATGGAATCTCGTCCATGACGGCACATTTTCCTCCACGCTGCCCAACGGCGGCCCGGTTCTCCCCGACGCGTATCGCGGCCCTGGCTACCCGCTTGCGCTTGCCGCTGCCATGCGCGCTTCCGGCCATGCCGAACTGGAACTGATCCCGGCGGCCGGTGGCCGCATGGCGCTGGTTCCCGTGGATCCGACTTGGGTCAGCTACACCTTTGTCATGCAATCGGTGTTGGGCGCGCTGACCGCCTTGCTGACCGTCCTGATCGCTCGATTCTGGCTTGGGCGGGGTGCCGCGCTGGCCTGCGGCCTGCTGGTCGCGCTGTGGCCGCACCTGATCTCGTTTGCCGGCGTCCTGCTGAGTGAAACCTTGTTCGGCTTCTGCATCGCCCTGTCGATCTGGCTCCTGCTCCTGCTGCAGGAACGCCGGAGCGTCTTGCTGGCGGTGTGCACGGGCGCGGCGTTCGCGGCGGCCTGGCTGGTGAATCCGCTGATCGCGCTGTTCCCGCTGCTGGCCGCCGGCGGACTCCTGCTGCGCAAGCAGGGCAGGCTGGCGGTGGTCATGGTGGCATGTTTTGCTCTTGCGCCAGCAGGGTGGGCGGTACGCAACGTCGTGTCCGGACATCTGGGTGGCAGCGGCGTCCGGGCGGCGCAGAATTTCGTCCAGGGCTCGTGGCCGGAGTTCCTGGATGCCTTCGGCGCCAGTCACTCCAACCCGGTCGCCGCCGCCGTCGTCCGCAGTGAACAGGACGAAGAACGTACCGTCATCGCGCACCCAGAAGCCGGGTTTGCCATGGTCATGGAGCGGATGCGACGGCAACCGACACGATATCTGCGCTGGTATGCGCTGCAAAAGCCGTTCCTGCTCTGGGACTGGAGCATCCGGGTGGGCTGGGGGGATATCTATTTCCTCGCCACGCCATCCTCGCCGTTCAGCACGATCACGGTCCTGCGCTGGATGAAACAGGGCTTCGCCGCCACCAATCCGGCCTTTTTTGCGCTGGCCCTCGGTGCGGTGCTGGTGCTGGCATGGCGCGCGTTGCGCCGACCGCGCAGCGTGCCCTTTGCCGAGGCCATGCTTGCGCTGCTGCTGATCTATCTGACGGCGGTCCACGTCGTGTTGCAGGCCGAGCCGCGCTACTCCATCCCGTATCGACCGGAACAGATGTTGATGGCGGTGACGGCCGTGGCGTGGCTGATCCGCCGTGTTCGAGGTTCGGATCGATCGGCTGTTCCGGCGAACGCGGTTGCCGATCCGGGCAACGCCGGCCGGGACGCTGCGGCGTGAGCGATGCGGTGATCCTGTTGCATGGCCTGTGGCTGCGCTCGGCCGCCATGGGGTATCTGGATCGACAACTGCGTGGGCAAGGCTTTTCGACCAGCTTGTTCGACTATTCCAGCGCGAGGGAGGGCATCGAAGCGGTGGCTGCCCGCCTGCGCGCTGCAGTGGCAGCGCACGGTGGACGCGCCCATCTGGTCGGCCACAGCCTTGGCGGCGTGCTGGCGGCGCTTGCCGTGCAGCGCGACCCTGCACTCACCGACGGGCGCATCGTCTGCCTGGGCTCACCGTTGTGCGGCAGCGCGTCCTCGCGGTCGCTGCAACGCTTGCCAGGCGGCGCGGCGCTGCTCGGGCGCAGCGCCGAAACCCTGGATCGCGGGTTGGAACGCTGGGACGGCCCGCAACAGTTGGGTGCCATCGCCGGGCGGTTGCCGTTCGGTGCCGGCCTGTTGCTGGGACGGCTGTCGTTCCCGCACGACGGCACGGTGGCGGTTGCCGAAACGCGGTTGCCTGGCCTTGCCGACCATCGCGTGATCGCCGCGGCGCACGCCGGATTGATGTTTTCGGACGTTGCCGCCCGTCACGTTTCCGCGTTCCTGCGCGAGGGCAAGTTCGCGGCGTGAGCGATCGTGCCGGGTTGCCGTAGTAAAATCTGCCGCTTGTCCAGGGTACGGGGAGTTTCATGGGTCGGGGTCCATCCATCGAAGGCCGCAAGAATGCCGAGGATGCGCGGCGCGGCAAGATCTTCACCAAGATCATCCGCGAGATCAGTGTCGCCGCCCGTGCCGGCGCCGATGCGTCCGGCAATCCGCGTCTGCGCGCGGCGATCGACAAGGCGCTGGGCGCGAACATGCCCAAGGACACCATCGAGCGGGCGATCAAGAAGGCCAGTGGCGGCCTGGAAGGCGTGAACTACGAGGAGATCCGCTACGAGGGCTACGCGCCGGGCGGGGTGGCGGTGATCGTGGACTGCCTGACCGACAACAAGGTACGCACGGTGTCCGACGTGCGCCATGCCTTCACCAAATTCGGCGGCAACCTCGGCACCGACGGTTCGGTGGCTTTCCTGTTCAAGCGCTGCGGCGTGTTGCAATTCGCCAGCGGCGACGAGGAGAAGATCACCGAGGCGGCGATCGAGGCCGGCGCCGACGACGTGATCGCGCACGACAACGGCGTGATCGAGGTGTTGACCGCGTTCGAGTCGTATCAGGCGGTGAAGGCGGCGATCGAGGCGGCGGGCCTGAAGCCCGATGTCGCCGAGACCACCTTCCGTGCCGAGAATGCCGTCGCCGTGACCGGCGAACCCGGGCTGCAGGTCGGCAAGCTGCTGGCGTGGCTGGAGGACATGGACGACGTACAGAGCGTGTATTCGAACGCCGACATCGGCGACTGAGCTTGGCGATGACGCGCATTCTCGGCATCGACCCCGGCTCGCAGCGCACCGGCGTCGGGATCATCGACGCCCATGCCGACGGCAGCGTCTGCCACGTCCACCATGCGCCGCTGATGCTGCTCGGCGAGGGCGAGTTTCCGCAACGGCTCAAGCGCCTGCTCGATGGCTTGGGCGAGATCATCGACCGCTTCGGGCCGCAGGAAGTGGCGATCGAGAAGGTGTTCATGGCGCGCAATCCCGACTCTGCGCTCAAGCTCGGCCAGGCACGCGGGGCGGCGATGTCCGCGGCGGTGCTGCGCGACTTGCCGATCCACGAGTACGCCGCCAAGGAGATCAAGCTTGCCGTGGTGGGGACCGGCGGCGCCGACAAGGCACAGATCCAGCACATGGTCGGCATCATGCTCGGCCTGCAGGGCAAGCTGCAGGCCGATGCCGCCGACGCGCTCGCGGTGGCGATCACCCACGCCCACGTGAACGCGACCGCACGGCGGCTGGGCGTGAGTACGCGCGCGGCATGGGGGCGGAAATGATCGCGAACCGTCTGCACTCATCCCTGGTCCCTCGCCCCTCGCCCCTGTGCGGAGACCGCGCATGATCGGTCGCCTGAAGGGAACCGTGCTCCACAAGCAGCCGCCGTGGCTGGTGGTGGACGTGCATGGCGTGGGCTACGAGCTGGAAGCGCCGATGAGCACGTTCTACGATCTGCCCGACGTCGGCCGTGAGGTGGCGCTGTTCACCCACTATGCGCAAAAGGAAGATTCGGTGTCGCTGTACGGCTTCCTCACCGAGGCCGAGCGTCGCCTGTTCCGTGACGTGCAGAAGGTCGGCGGGATCGGCGCGAAGATCGCGCTGGCGATCCTGTCCGGTGCCAGCGTGGGCGATTTCGCGCGCCTCGTGCAGACCTCCGACGTCACCGCATTGACCCGCATCCCCGGCATCGGCAAGAAGACCGCCGAGCGCATCGTGCTGGAATTGCGTGATCGCGCCGGCACATTCGGCGGTGGTTCGGCGCTGGCCAGCAAGGGCGCTGCGCCGACCGATCCGCTGGGCGAGGCCATCGCCGCCCTGCAGCAACTGGGCTACAAGCCCGCCGAGGCGCTGAAGATGGCCGAGAAGGTGCAGGCCGAAGGCGACGACGCCGAGGCGATCATCCGCAAGGCGCTCAAGTCGGCGCTCAAGGCCTGAAGCGCCAGCAGAACCTCGCCATGACCGAACCCGTCACCACCGCCACACCGCATGGCGCCACCGCGCACCAGCCTCACGGCAGCCTGCGCACGCTGGCGATGGGCGCGCTGGGCGTGGTGTTCGGCGACATCGGCACCAGTCCGCTTTACTCGCTGCACGAGATGTTCCTTCCGCACTACCATCTGCACCCCAACGAGGCGACGGTGTTGGGGGTGCTGTCGCTGATCCTGTGGTCGCTGATCCTGGTGGTCACGGTGAAGTACGTGATGATCATCATGCGCGCCGACAACAAGGGTGAGGGCGGCATCATGGCCCTGATGGCGCTGGCGCAGCGCGCGCTTGGCCAGTCGCGCAAATTGCGGTATGCGGTGGGCATTTTCGGAATCTTCGGTGCCTCCCTGTTTTTCGGCGATAGCGTCATCACCCCGGCCGTGACCGTACTCGGCGCAGTCGAAGGCCTGGAAGTCGCCGCGCCCGCCTTGTCGCACGTGGTGGTGCCGGTGAGCCTGGTGGTGCTGTTCGGCCTGTTCGTGTTCCAGAGCCACGGCACCGCGAAGATCGGCCGGATTTTCGGGCCGGTGATGCTGGTTTGGTTCGTGGCGATCGGGCTCGTCGGTCTGTGGCGTGTCATCCAGGAGCCACACGTGCTGGCGGCGCTCAATCCGTGGCATGGCGTACGCTTCTTCATGAATCATGGCGCCGGCTCGTTCTTCATTCTTGGTGCAGTGGTGCTGGCCATTACCGGCGGCGAGGCGTTGTACGCGGACATGGGTCATTTCGGCCGGCCGCCGATCCGGGCCGCATGGTTTCGCGTCGTCCTGCCCGCACTCGTGCTGAATTACTTCGGTCAGGGCGCGGTGCTGCACGCCCACCCGGAGGCGGCGGCGAATCCGTTCTACATGACCGTGCCGGGGTGGGCGCTGTATCCGATGATCCTGCTGGCCACCGCGGCGGCGGTCATCGCCTCGCAGTCGGTGATCTCCGGTGCGTTCTCGGTGGCGCGGCAGGCGATGCTGCTCGGCTACATCCCGCGGCTGACCATCAAGCACACCTCGGCCAGCGCCGAAGGCCAGATCTACGTCCCGGCGGTGAATCGCATGCTGCTGGTGCTGGTCGTCCTGCTGGTGCTGGTGTTCGAATCCTCGACCCGGTTGGCGGCGGCCTACGGTGTGTCGGTGGCCGGCACGATGTTGATCGACACCCTGTTGCTGATCGTGGTGGCGTGGAACACCTGGGGTGACAGTCGGCGCTGGGTGGTGCCGGTGGCGTGCGGCCTGCTGCTGGTGGACCTGTCGTTCCTGGGCGCCAACGCGGTCAAGTTCCTCGATGGTGCGTGGGTTCCCGTAGCGTTGGGTCTGTGTGCTTTCACGGCAATGCGGACTTGGCGGCGTGGACGCCAGTTGGTGGCAGAAAGTCTTGCCCCGCAGCAGCTCGACCTGCAAGTGTTTCTGACGTCGCTGGCCGCCCACCCGCCGCATCGGGTCCAGGGCACCGCGGTATTCCTCACCCCGCATGACGACCGCGTGCCGCATGCGCTGCTGCACAACCTCAAGCACAACAAGGTGCTGCACGAGCGCAACGTGCTGCTGAGCGTGAAGACGCTCGACATGGCCTACGCCGAGTCCGAGGAGTGTTGTGCGGTGACTGAACTCGGCAACGGGTTCCAGCGGATCGTCCTCAGCTTCGGCTTCGCCGAGGAACCGGACGTGCCGGCCGCGCTCGTGCACGGGGTGTGCGGGCAGGAATTCGACATGATGGACACGACGTTCTTCTCCAGCCGCGAGACCCTGGTCGCCGCGTCCAAGGTCGGCATGCCGATCTGGCGCGACCAGCTGTTCGCGTTCATGGCGCGCAACGCGACCTCGGCCACCGACTTCTTCCGCATCCCCGGCAACCGCTTGGTCGAGCTGGGCACCAAGGTGGAGATCTGATCGGGGTCCGCACGGGCCAGGGGTCATCGCACCTCGCCATTCGACACGGCCTGCGTCGGTTGGCATGAAAAATCCTTCACGTGTGCGGGCGTCGATTCGTGATCCTGGCACTGGCGCGCTTGCTGCTGGCGTGGAAAATGCGCGGCTTCGACCGCCTGCGGGCTGAAGGATCGCGGTCGTCGTGGCGAGGTGGGGCGTGGCAGAGGCAGTTCCGGCACATGGCTCCAGCCGCCTGGCGGCACTGGCGCTGGCGGCCATAGGCGTGGTTTACGGCGACATCGGCACCAGCCCGTTATATGCGATGCAGGCCGCGTTCGCCGGCCACCACGGCATCGCGCCCACGCCGGAAAACGTGTACGGCATCGTCTCGCTGGTGTTCTGGTCGCTGGCGTTCGTGGTTTCGTTCAAGTACGTCGTGTTCATCCTGCGCGCCGACAACAAGGGCGAGGGCGGCATCCTGTCGCTGATGACGCTGGCCCATCGCGGGCTCAAGCCGGACTCGGGAATGAAGTGGCTGGTGCTGGCGCTGGGGGTGTTTGGCGCCGGGATGTTCTATGGCGACAGCGTGATCACGCCGGCGGTCTCGGTGCTGTCGGCGGTGGAGGGACTGCAGGTCCTGGCGCCGGAAATGGGCGAATGGGTGTTGCCGCTCACGCTGGGCGTGCTGATCGGCCTTTTTTCGGTGCAACGGCTGGGCAGCGAACGGATGGGGTCGGTGTTCGGGCCGGTGATGCTGGTGTGGTTCCTCGCGATCGCCGTCTTCGGCGCAGGCCACGTCATCGCCCACCCGGCAATCCTGTGGGCGCTCGATCCGGTGTACGCGGTGCGCTTCTTCGAGGTCAACCGCTTCCTCGGCTTCGTGGCGCTGGGCGCGGTGGTGCTCTCGGTCACCGGCGGCGAGGCGCTGTACGCGGACATGGGACACTTCGGCAAGCGCCCGATCCGGCTGGCATGGTTCGGGCTGGTGTGGCCGGCGCTGATGCTGAACTATTTCGGACAGGGTGCGCTGCTGCTGCGCGATCCGGCCGCTGCCTCCAACCCGTTCTACCTGCTGCTGCCACACTGGGCGCTGGCGCCGACGATCGTGCTGGCGACCGCGGCCACGGTGATCGCCTCGCAGGCGGTGATCTCCGGTGCGTACTCGATGACCCGCGAGGCGATCCAGCTCGGCCTGTTCGCGCGCAGCCCGGTGGTGCATACCTCCGACGAGCGTTCCGGGCAGATCTACATGCCGCTGGTGAACTGGGGCCTGCTGTTGGCGGTGCTGGCGTCGGTGCTGGGCTTCGAGACCTCGGCCAATCTTGCTTCCGCCTACGGCATCGCGGTCACCGGCACCATGACCATCACCAGCATCCTGGCGCTGATCGTGGCGCGGCGCCTGTGGCATTGGCGGCGCCCGGTGGTGGTTTTCGCGGGCATCGTGCTGGTCGCGGTGGATTTGTCCTTCTTCGCAGCCAACGCGCTCAAGATCGTCCACGGCGGTTGGTTCCCGCTGGCGATCGGGGCGATGGTGTTCGTGGTGATGACCACCTGGCGGCGCGGGCGTGAACTGCTGATCGCCAAACTGGAGAGCGGCGGGCTGAGCCTGCGCTTGTTCATCGACTCGCTGGCCGAAAACCCGCCGGTGCGTGTCCAGGGCACGGCCGTGTTCCTGACCGCCGCGCGCGAGGGCGTGCCCAACGCGATGCTGCACAACCTCAAGCACAACAAGGTGCTGCACGAGATCAACGTGATCCTCACCGTGCAGACCGCGGAGGCGCCGCGCGTCGATCCGGAGCAGCGCCTGGCTCTGGAGCCGCTGGGCCACGGCTTCTACCGCATGTGGCTGCGCTACGGTTTCGCCGAACAGCCGCACATCCCGCGTGCGCTCACCGAGTGCCGCTGGCAGGGACTGGGCATGGATCCGATGGACACCACGTACTTTCTCAGCCAGGAGCGCGTGGTGGCATCCAGCCTGCCAGGCATGGCCACCTGGCGGGACAAGTTGTTCGCCTTCATGGCGCGCAACGCCAGCCCGCTGACCGACTTCTTCCGCATTCCCCGCAACCGGATCGTGGAACTGGGAGCGCAGATCGAGATTTGACGATGCAGGGATGAGGGATGAGGGATGAGGGATGAGGGATGAGGGATGAGGGATGAGGGATGAGATCGCGGGACTCGGGACGGGGACGCGAAAAGCGCCAGGCGCGGTGGGCGTTGCTTACAATGACGTCATGGGGCATTGCTGCCAATAAGGGTCGGCCCGGGCGATGCGCACAGGTGCGCGCGTGCTGGCTGCCAACTGACTGCTAATCCCTCGCCCCTCGCCCCTCGCCCCTCGCCCCTCGCATGACCGAATCCCGCCTCCTCGACCCCGCCGAAAGCCGCGACGAAGCCGCGCTCGAGGCCAGCATCCGCCCGCGGCGGCTCGATGACTATCTCGGCCAGCAGCCGGTCCGAGAGCAACTGGGGGTCGCCATCGAGGCGGCCAAACGGCGCGGCGAGGCGCTCGATCATGTGTTGATCTTCGGTCCGCCGGGGCTGGGCAAGACCACCCTGAGCCACGTCATCGCCAACGAGTTGGGCGTCAGCCTGCGCACCACCTCCGGCCCGGTGATCGAGCGCGCCGGTGACCTGGCCGCGCTGCTGACCAACCTGCAGCCGCATGATGTGTTGTTCATCGACGAGATCCACCGCTTGTCGCCGGCGGTGGAAGAGGTGTTGTACCCGGCGATGGAGGACGGCCACATCGACCTGATGATTGGCGAGGGCCCGGCAGCACGTTCGATCAAGCTCGACCTGCCGCCTTTCACGCTGATCGGTGCCACCACCCGCGCCGGCCTGCTGACCGGCCCGCTGCGCGATCGCTTCGGCATCGTCCAGCGGCTGGAGTTCTATTCGCCGGAGGAATTGACCCTGATCGTGCGCCGCTCGGCCAGGATCCTCGGCATCGCCTGCGACGCGGACGGCGCGGCGGAGATCGCCAAGCGCTCGCGCGGCACCCCACGGATCGCCAACCGGCTGTTGCGGCGCGCCCGCGATTACGCGCAGGTGCGCGCCGACGGCGTCATCACCCGCGAGGTCGCCGATGCAGCGATGGCCATGCTCAAGGTCGATGGCGAGGGTTTCGATGCACTCGACCGCCGCCTGTTGCGCACCATCATGGACAGTTTCGACGGTGGCCCTGTGGGCGTGGAGTCGTTGGCGGCAGCGCTGAGCGAGGAGCGCGGCACGCTGGAGGACGTGATCGAACCCTACCTGATCCAGCAGGGTTGGCTGCTGCGCACCGCGCGCGGGCGCATGGTCAGCAGCAGGACCTGGCGATTGTTCGGGCTGACGCCGCCACAGGGGCAGGCACCTGGGTTGTTCGACGCGGCCAAGGGCGCCGAATGAGCGGCACCGGCGTGCCACCGGATGGCGGCGGGCATCGGCCTGAACCGCCGTTCATCTGGCCGACAAGGGTTTACTGGGAAGATACCGATGCCGGCGGTGTGGTGTATCACGCCAGCTACTTGCGCTTCATGGAGCGTGCGCGGACGGAATGGCTGCGTTCACGCGGGATTGTGCAAGATGCGCTGCGCGAGCGCGACGGCGTGGTGTTCGTGGTGCGGGCGATGCAGATCGAGTTCCTGCGGCCGGCGCGGTTGGACGAGGAGCTGGCCGTCGCCGTCGATTTGGTGCAGGCACGCGGCGCCAGCCTGTTGCTGCGGCAGATGGTGCGGCGCGGGACGACGGCGCTCGTCGAGGCGCAGGTGAAGGTGGCTTGTGTGGCGAGCGCGGATTTTCGACCGCAAGCCATTCCGGCGGCGTTGCTGGCAAAATTGATCCAGGATGGAGCGTGTGCATGAGCGTGTTGATCGAGCTGTTCGCGGCCATCCAGGCCTCCCCGGTGGATCTGGCACCGGCAGCCTCGGCCGCCGCGCCGGCCGCGGTCGCCGCGGGTGCCAACGCACTCGATCTGTGGAAGCTGGTCGCCGATGCCAGCCTGCCGGTGAAGTTCGTCATGGGCCTGCTGCTGCTGGCCTCGATCGCCTCGTGGGTGATCATCTTCCTCAAGCAGAGCGTGCTGCGTGCGGCGGCGAAGTCGGCCGATGCGTTCGAGGAGAAGTTCTGGTCCGGCGTGGACCTGACCCAGATGTACCGCGACGCCACCGAGCGCAATCGGATCACCAGTGGCGTGGAGGCGATCTTCGAATCCGGTTTCCGCGAGTTCTCGCGCCTGCGCCAGCGCAAGGGCATGGACGCGCGCATCCAGCTCGAAGGCGCGCAGCGCGGCATGCGCGCGCAACTGGCGCGCGAGGTCGATGCGCTCGAACACAACCTGGAGTTCCTGGCCAACGTCGGCTCGATCAGCCCCTACGTCGGCCTGTTCGGGACGGTATGGGGGATCATGATTTCCTTCCAGGGCCTGGCCAGCATGAAGGAAGCGACCATCGCCACCGTTGCCCCGGGTATCTCGGAGGCGCTGGTGGCCACCGCGATGGGTCTGTTCGCCGCCATCCCGGCGGTGTGGGCCTACAACCGCATCGCCACCAAGGTCGAACGCCTGAACGTGCGCTACGAGGCTTTCGCCGAGGAGTTTTCCTCGATCCTGCAGCGCCACGCGCAGGTGGAAGACTGAGGACAGCAGACAGAGGACAGAATGGTGTTCAGTTTTCAGTCGTCAGTCCACGTCTGTCGAGACCCGGCGTTCCGCGGCGACGCAACGTCCTCCGGCCATCGATCCAGTATCACCGCATCGACCAGCAACCATTCCCCGCCAACCCGCCACTGACCACCGAAAACTGACCAACTTCTGTCCTCTGTCTTCTGTCCTCAGTCCCCCGATGCGCAAACGCCGCAAGCTCAAGGCCGAGATCAACGTCGTGCCGTACATCGACGTGATGCTGGTGTTGCTGATCATCTTCATGGTCACCGCGCCGCTGCTCAACCTGGGCGTGGACGTGAACCTGCCGAAGTCGCGGGCGCATGCGCTGGAGGCCAAGAAGGAAGCGGTGCTGGTGATGGTCGATGCGAAGGGCGCGTTCAGCTACCAGGTAGGCGACGGCAAGCCCAAACCGGTGGGCTCGGCCGATGAGCTGGGTCAGGTCATCCGCGCCATCCACGACAACAACGCCGAGGCGCCGGTGGTGCTGGCGGCCGACCGAACCCTTCAGTACCAGAAGGTCATGGACGTGATGAGCCTGCTGCAGACGGCCGGCATCGCCAAGGTCTCGCTGATGAGCCAGCCTGCGCGCGGCGATGCCGCCGAGGCGGGGCGGCGCTGAGCGCATGCCCACGACGTCCGCCAAGCTGCGCGCGGTTGCCGGGTCGCTGGGGATCCACCTGCTGATCGCTGCGGTGCTGTATTTCGGGTTGGTGCTGCGACCTGAGGTGCGTCAAGCCATGGGGCAGGGTCTGGCGATCGAAGCCACCTTGGTCAGCGCCTCGCGCACGGGCCCGGTCGAGCATGCGCAGCATCATCCGCGCACGCCGCCCAAGCCCGCGCCGCCGCCACCGCCGCCGCCGCCTTCGATCGAGCAGCCCAACCCGCTGCAGATGAAGTCCCAGACTCAGTTGCCCAAGCCGGACACGGTCAACCAGGACGAGATTCGCCGGGATGCGCAGCTGGCTGCCGAGCGCGCAGTCAGGGAACAGGAGGAACGCCGTCGGCAGGCGCAGATCGATCTGGACCGCAAGCAGCAGCAGATGGAAGCCGAGAGTCGCCAACGCCAGGCGCTGGCCGCCGAGAAGGCCAAGCAGTTGGCCGTGCTGCGCGCGCAGCGCGCCGAGGCGGAGCGCCAGGCCAAGCTGGCAGCGGAAAGACTCAAGCAGGATCAGGACATGCGCAAGTCGCTGGCGCGCAACACCGCGCCGGCGGTGGCGATGCCGCGGCCGGCGCCGGCGGGCGGGGCCGGCAACGGCGGTTTGCTCGGCAAGTACCAGCAGGCCATCATCGACCAGGCCAATGCCAACTGGATCCATACCGACATGCCCGAGCAAGTGCACTGCCGGATCCGTTTCACCCAGATCCCCGGCGGCGAGGTGATCGACGTAAACTTCCTCAACTGCCCGTTCGACGCGGCCGGCCGGGAGTCGGTCAAGCGCGCCATGCTCAAGACGCCTTTGCCTTACGCGGGCTTCGAGTCGGTGTTCATGCGTCAATGGGAGCTGGACTTCTGTTACCCGACGGAGAAATGCACGCGATGACACGATTCCTCAGCCGCTGTTTGTTCGCCTTGACCGCCCTCATGCTGGCCGCGTTCACGCCGGCGTTCGCGCAGGGCCTGGATGTGGGCCTGGTGAGCGGCAACGACGCCGCCCTGCCGATCGCGGTGGTGCCGATGGAGTACCAGGGCAGCAGCGCCAAGCCCGATACGGTGGTCGCGGACGTGGTGCGTGCCGACTTGGCACGCTCGGGCCAGTTCCGCACCTTGCCGGTGCAGAACATCATCGAGCACCCGCAGTCCGAAGCGGACATGAAGTACCCGACGTGGCGCCTGCTCAAGCAGGACTACGTGCTGGTCGGACGGGTGCTGGACAGCGGCGATGGCGGCTACAAGGTCGAATACGAGTTGTTCGACGTGGCCAGGCAGCAACGCATCCTCGGGCAGTCCATGACCGGCCGCCCCGGCGAGATGCGCCGGGTCGCGCACGAGATCGCCGATCAGGTGTACCAGAAGATCCTCGGCGTGCGCGGCGCCTTCGATACCCGGATCGCCTACGTGACCGCGGTGGGCACCGGCAGCAACATGAAGTTCTCGTTGATGGTCGCCGATGCCGACGGCTACAACCCGCAGAGCGTGGTCAATTCGCGCGAGTCGCTGATGTCCCCGGCGTGGAGCCCGGACGGCCACAAGCTGGCCTACGTGAGCTTCGAGCGCGGCAACTCGACCATCTACCTGCAGACCATCGGCACCGGCGCGCGCGAGGTGATCGCCGCGTACAAGGGCATCAACGACGCCCCGGCGTTCTCGCCCGACGGCCGCAAGCTGGCGATGACCCTGTCCAAGTCGGGCCACCCGGAGATCTACGTGATGGACCTGGCCTCGCGCCAGCTCACCCAGATCACCAATCATTACAGCATCAACACCGAAGCGACATGGATGCCCGACGGCAACACCCTGCTGTTCACTTCCGACCGCGGCGGCAAGCCGCAGATCTACCAGGTCAGCGCCAACGGCGGCGAGCCGACGCGGGTGAGCTTCCAGGGCGCATACAACGCGCATGCCACCGTCTCCTTCGATGGCAAGAAGATCGCCATGGCGCAGGGCAATTCCAGCGTGTACCGGATCGCGCTGCTCGACCGCAGCAATGGCGGCGGTCGCTGGACGCAGTTGTCGCCCGGCAACCTCGATGAATCCCCCAGCTTTGCGCCCAATGCCAGCATGGTGCTGTATGCCGCCAAGGAAAACGGCCGCGGCGTGCTGTACGCGGTCTCGGTCGACGGCCGCGTCCGGCAGCGCCTGGTGCTGGCCGACGGCGACGTGCGCGAACCGGCCTGGGGCCCGTTCCGCTCGCGCTGAAGCCTCCCTCCCCACCCGCAACTCCTCCCCCCGAAACGCCGAAAAGGATGAAGCCATGAGAATCACCAGGACCGTTGTGATCGTCGCCGCGACCTGCATCGCGTTGGCCGCGTGCAGCAAGAAGAACGTGAAGGAAGGCCCGGCCGAGAACGGGATGCAGGGTCCGCCGTCGGCTTCGACCCAGCCGATCGGCCCGTCCAACGGCGGCAGGTACACCCCGGCGGATCTGGAGACCGATTCCTGCCTGCGGCAGCGGGTGGTGTACTTCGATTTCGACAAAGACGCCATCAAGCCCGAGTTCCAGGCGATCGTTGCCTGCCACGCCAAATACCTGATGGATCGCCCGGAGTCGCACATGCGCCTGGAGGGCAATACCGACGAGCGCGGCAGCCGCCAGTACAACCTCGGCCTGGGCGAGCGCCGCGGCGATGCGGTGATGGCCGCGATTCGCGCGGTCGGCGGCTCGGCAGGGCAGATGGAGGTGGTCAGCTACGGCGAGGAGCGCCCGGTGTGCACCGAGTCCAACGAGGACTGCTGGTCCAAGAACCGCCGCGTCGAAATCGTCTACACGGCGAAGTGAGCCCGATGCGCCGGCAACCCGTGATGCTGGCGCTGGCCTGCGCGGTGGCGGCGATTCTCGCCACCGGCGCGCAGGCGCAGCAGCGCCAGAGCCTGGCCGACCGCGTCGCGGCGCTGGAAGCCCGCGACCAGGCGCAGGGCCAGCAGGGCATCGACCTGCTCAATCGCATCGCCCAGCTCGAAGCGGACGTGAAGGATCTGCGCTCGCAGGTCGAGCAGATGCGCAACGACAACCAGCAGGCCGCCGATCGCGCCAAGGCGCAGTACATCGACCTGGATTCGCGCCTGGCCCGCCTGGAGGGGCATGCGCCGGCTGCCTCGGCAAAGCCCGCCCAGCAGCCGGTGCCGGTGCCGGTGCGCAGTCCACCGCCTGCCGCGGCGACGGCGAACGCGCCCGCGCCCGCAGCCGCCGCGCCGGCGTCGGCCGCCGGCGCCGAGGCGGCCTACAAGGCCGCATTCGACGCCATGCGCGGCGAGCATTACGCCGATTCGGCCAGCCAGTTTGGCGCTTTCGTGCAGCAGTACCCGGACAGCACGCTGGTGCCCAATGCGTATTACTGGATGGGCGAGTCGTTCTACGTCACGCAGAACTACCAGTACGCGCTGGACGCGTTCCGCAAGGTCGTGGACAAATACCCGGATTCGGCCAAGGCGGCCGGGGCCCTGCTCAAGGTCGGGTACTGCCAGGACGGCTTGCACCAGCGCGACGCCGCCAAGGCGACGCTCAACCAGGTGATCAGCCAGTATCCGACCAGCGAGGAGGCCAACCAGGCCCAGCGGCGACTGCGCGCGATGGTCCTGGAATCGGGTGGCTGAGGCGATGGCGGGCGCGACACGGCGCCGTGGCCAGGGTTCCGGCGCGCCGCATCGCGATGCCGCGGCCGCGGCTGGCGACGATGTGCACGCCGCGGCGCCGCCAGGCCGCCTGCGCATCACCGAGATCTTCCATTCCCTGCAGGGCGAAGCGCGCAGCGTCGGCTGGCCGACGGTGTTCGTGCGCCTGACCGGTTGCCCGCTGCGCTGTGGCTACTGCGACACCGCCTATGCCTTCCAGGGCGGGCAGTGGCGGACGATCCAGGCCATCCTCGCCGAGGTGGCCGGATACGGCGCCCGCCACGTTTGC
Source organism: uncultured Gammaproteobacteria bacterium (assembly GCA_964640525.1). Lineage (GTDB taxonomy): Bacteria > Pseudomonadota > Gammaproteobacteria > Xanthomonadales > Xanthomonadaceae > SZAS-103. The sequence continues at coordinate 46,291 of CAZXGS010000013.1, forward strand.
GTGACCGGCGGCGAACCGCTGGCGCAAAAGCGCTGCATCGACCTGTTGCACCGCCTGTGCGAGGCCGGTTACGAGGTATCGCTGGAGACCTCGGGCGCGCTGGACATCGCGGCGGTGGATCCGCGGGTGGCGCGGGTGGTGGACCTGAAGACCCCCGGCTCGGGCGAATGCGCGCGCAACCGGCTGGAGAACCTCGACCTGCTCACGGCGCGGGATCAGCTCAAGTTCGTCATCTGCGACCGCGCCGACTACGACTGGGCGGTGGCGATGCTGCGCGACAACGCGCTGGATGCGCGCTGCGAAGTGTTGTTCTCCCCGAGCCACGCCCAGCTCAGGCCGCGCGAGCTGGCCGAGTGGATGCTGGCCGACCGCGTGCCGGCGCGCTTCCAGTTGCAGTTGCACAAGATCCTCTGGGGCGAGGAGCAGGGCCGATGAAAGCGACCTCGTGCATCGTGCGCGGCGCCGCCTGCCGGAGCTTCCTGCAACCGCCTGCAGGCGCATTGCCGCGCATGCAGGCACGCCTTGCGCCTGCCGCGCGGCATCGCCGGACGCAAGGTGGCCGCATGGAGCCGACGCCGTGCGGCGCGGTGCACGGGCCTTCACGCAACACGCATCCCGGGCCAGACGTCACGTTTCCTCTGCCACCCTTCACGGTCACGCCATGACCCGCGCCGTCGTCCTCGTTTCCGGCGGCATGGACTCCGCGGTGGTGCTCGCCCTGGCGCGCGAGCAGGGTTTTGCCGCGCATGCGTTGAGCGTGGCCTACGGACAGCGCCACCTGTCCGAACTGGACGCGGCTGCGCGCAACGCCCGGGCGCTGGGCGCACGCGAGCACAAGGTCGTGACCGTGGACCTGCGCAGCATCGGCGGCTCGGCCCTGACCGACGAGATTGCCGTGCCTACCGATGCCGACGGGCACGTGATCGGCCAGGCCATCCCGGCAACCTATGTTCCGGCGCGCAACACCATCATGCTGGCAATTGCGCTGGGCTGGGCCGAAGTGCTCGGTGCCGGCGACATCTTTTGCGGCGTCAACGCGGTGGATTACTCCGGCTACCCGGACTGTCGTCCGGCCTTCATCGACGGCTTCCAGGTCCTGGCCAACCTTGCCACCCGCGCGGGCGTGGATGGCAGTGGGTTTCGCGTCCATGCACCGCTGCTGGCCATGTCCAAGGCGCAGATCGTGCGCGAGGGCATGCGCCTGGGCGTGGACTTCGCCGCGACCGTGAGCTGCTACCAGGCAGACGCCGAAGGCCGCGCCTGCGGCCACTGCGACGCGTGCCTGTTGCGCGCCGAAGGCTTTCGCCAGGCCGGCGTCGCCGATCCTACGCGCTACCGTGGTTAGCCGTATCGGCTAGAATGCGCCTCCCCCTGCCAGCCTCGCGTCCTTCGGGAGCGAGATCGGGAAGGACGCGGGGCAGGAGTGATCCTCGCGCGATGCGTCGGGAAAGGCCGGGATGCGGGTCGGCGAGTGTCTGCCCTCACCCCTTGCCCTCTCCCGGCGGGAGAGGGGGAGTGATCGTCGCGCGATGCGCGACAGCGATGTTTGATTGAAGATGGGTCGTTAGCTCAGTCGGTAGAGCATCGGACTTTTAATCCGCTGGTCGTCGGTTCGATTCCGACACGACCCACCAATCATGACAATCACTTGCGCGATGTCTCGGGATTCGGGACGCGCCGTCGGGACAGTTTCGGTACACCGCCGAGGCGCAGCAACCGGTGGCGCCCATCCGCAAGACACCCTCAGGCACCCGAAACGCGGTCGTCCGCAACAGGGGTTGGCCGACCAGTGCCAAGACCTTCCGCACCAGGCGTGACGCCGAGGACTGGGCGCGGCGCGCCGAGGATGAAATGGTGCGCGGCATGTGCATCGATCGCTCGCGCTCGGAGTGCATGCGCCTCGCCGATGCGCTCGACCCCTACCTGTCCGAAGTCCTGCCGACCAAGAAGCCCAGCACGCAGTGGTCGGAGGCGCGGCGCGCCGAGCGACTGCGCGAGTTCTTCGGCGCGTACGCGCTCGCGGCGATCGCGTCCGACTTGGTGGAGCGCTCTCGCGAAGATCACCTTGCCACGCCCGGCCAGCGCGTGCATCGCCGCCCCGGCAAGCCGAACCCGCCCAGCCCCGACACCGTGTGGCTGGAGCTGGCCCGGTTGAGCCACTTGTTCAACATCGCCATCCGCGTGTGGCGGCTCGGGCTGGTCCACAACCCGGTGGCCGGCATCCGCAAGCCGTCGCCGCGGGAAGGGCGTTCCCGGCGGCTGCTGGCGTACGCGTGCTGGTGCCGGGACTGCTTGCCCAGCAAGCCATTGCATCGGCGGTCGCCACCAATGTACGGTACGCTTACCGTACCTGGAGGCTCGCCATGACCGCAACTGCCGACCGTCTGGACCTGCGCCTGAGCGTGGAGGACAAGAACCGCCTGCGCCGCGCCGCCGCGCTGAAAGGTGTGCCGGTGGCTGCCTTCGTGCGTGAAGCGGCCCTGCAAGAGGCGGAAACGACCATCGCCCGGCCGCCCAAGGCGCGCCGCGGCAGCCTGGCCGCCCGCCTGCGTGGCCGCGCCACTGTGCGCCTGAGTACCGACGAAATCATGCAGTTCACTCGCGGCGCATGAGGCGCGTACCGTGAGCAGGGTGCTGGTGGACGCCAACGTCCTGCTGGACGTGCTGACAGATGATCCGCAGTGGTTCGATTGGTCGGCCGCGCAGCTCGACGCCTGCGCCGCCAAGGCCGAGCTGTGCATCAATCCCATCGTCTACGCCGAGGTCTCGGTCGGTTTCGCACGCATCGAAGATCTGGACCATGCACTGCCACCCGGCGCCTTCACCCGGCTGGAGCTGCCGTGGGAAGCCGGGTTCCTCGCCGGCAAGGCCTTCCTGCAGTACCGCCGTGCCAAGGGCGCACGTCCTTCGCCGCTGCCGGATTTCTACATCGGCGCGCATGCCGCCATCGAGGGAATGGCGCTGCTGACGCGGGACGCGAAGCGGTATCGCACCTACTATCCGACGCTGGAAATCTTCAGCCCGTGACCAGCCACCTTGCCACCTCACATGGCATCAGGTTTGAATCCCGTGATGTTGATTTCAAAGGCAACGTTTGATTCACTGGTCGATTGTCAGATTCCGACACCACCCACCACCCAGGCAAGGCCGCGATTCGGATGCTGTCCGCAATACGTTTGGCGAGCCGCGCGTCCACCGTCCGCGCAGACCCCCTCAGCGCCGCGAGGATCCGAGGATCCCGCCGAGCACCCCGCGCAGGATCTGCCTGCCGACCTGGCTGCCGATGGTGCGCGCGGTCTGCTTGGCCATGGACTCGACGATGCCCTGGCGGCGGTTGGTGCCGAACATCCAGTCCTTGACCGTCTGGCCAAAGCCGCCGCCGTTCGCCGTGGGTTGCGCATGGGCATTGCCGGTCGCGGTCGCTGCCGAGGGCGCCGCGGCGGTCGCATCCGGTGTCGCGTGGCGCTGCGCCAGCAGTTCAGCCGCGGATTCGCGATTGATCGGGGTGTCGTACTTGCCGCCGACCGGGCTGCGCGCGCGGATGGTCGCACGCTCGGCGTCGTCGATCGCGCCCATGCGGCAGCGCGGGGCGCAGATCAGGGTGCGCTCGACCGGTAGCGGGATGCCGCGGGCGTCCAGCATCGAGGCCAAGGCCTCGCCCACGCCCAGTTGCGAGATGGTCTGTGCGGTGTCCAGTTTCGGGTTCGCCACGAACGTCTGCGCGGCGCTGCGCACGGCCTTCTGGTCGCGCGGGGTGAATGCGCGCAGGGCGAACTGCAGGCGGTTGCCGAGCTGACCGAGGATGTCGTCGGGTACGTCGTCCGGGTACTGCGAGCAGAAATACACGCCAACGCCCTTGGAGCGGATCAGGCGCACCACTTGTTCCACGCGCTGGCGCAGCGCCGGCGGCGCGTCGTCGAACAGCAGGTGCGCCTCGTCGAAGATGAACACCAGTTTGGGCTGCGGCAGGTCGCCGACTTCCGGCAGTTTTTCGAACAGCTCCGAGAGCATCCACAACAGGAAGGTCGAATACAGCTTGGGCTGCAGTACCAGCTTGTCCGCGGCAAGCACGTTGACGATGCCGCGCCCGCTCATGTCCTGGCGCAGGAAGTCGCCCAGGTCGAGCGCGGGCTCGCCGAAGAAGTGCTCGCCGCCTTGTTGTTCGACCTGCAGCAGGGCGCGCTGGATGGCGCCGATCGATGCCGCGCTGACCAGGCCGTATTTGGCCGAGATCTCCTTGCGCTGGTCCGCGCATTCGCTGAGCAGGGCGCGCAGGTCGGCAAGGTCCAGCAACAGCAGTCCGTTGTCGTCGGCCATGCGGAACACGATCTCCAGCACGCCTTGCTGGGTGTCGTTGAGGTCCAGGATGCGCGCCAGCAGGGTCGGGCCCATCTCGCTGACCGTGGTGCGCACCGGGTGCCCGGCGGCGCCGAAGATGTCCCAGAACACCACCGGGCTTGCCGCGGCCGCCCAGTCGGTCACCCCGGTGCCGAGGTTGCGCTTGGCGAGCGCATCGCTGGGGGTGCCGGCCATCGCCAGGCCGGCGACGTCACCCTTCACGTCGGCCATGAACACCGGCACGCCAAGACGGGAAAAGCCCTCGGCCAGCAGCAGCAGCGACACCGTCTTGCCGGTTCCGGTCGCGCCGGCCACCAATCCGTGCCGGTTGCCCAGGTGCGGCAACAGCACGATCTCGTGCTCGCCCTTGCCGATCTGGATGTCCTGCGTCGATGCTTGCGTCACTGCGTGCTCCCGGCGAACCGCCAACCGCGGCCAGTGTAATGCCTCGTTTTCCCGCGACCCATCGGCCAGGCCCGCCGAGGCATGCCCGATCCGATCCGGTGGCGCGGCTCAAGGAACGACCAGCACCGGCACCCGGCACTGCGCGAGGACCTTCGAGCACACCGAGCCGAGCAACAGCTTGCCCAGGGTGCCGCGGCCGTGCGAGCCCATGACCACGACGTCAAAGCCGCCATCGACGGCGCGCGCGCTGATGCATGCCGCCGGGTCGCCCTGGTCGCTGGCCTCTTCGAAGGCGATGCCGGCGCGTTTGAGGCGTTGGCGGATCCCGCGCAGGAAGTGGTCGGCGTCCTTGCGCCGGATCCGCGCGACCTCGTCCTTGCCGAGCGCCCGCTGCACGCGGGCCATCATCGGTTCGCCCACGAAGTAGAGGGTGACCTGCAGGTCCGGAACCTGCGTCCGCAGCGTCTTGCCCAGGTAGTCGGCCGCGCGCTGGGAGCAGGCGCTGCCGTCGGAAGCGAACAGGACTTTCATGCTTGTGATTCCTTGACGATCGTGGGACGGAATGCGGCTCGCCGGCCCGCACGCTCAGCCTGGCGCATCCGGCTCGCCTCGCGTGCGTGGCAGGCGCATCGACACGTGCAGGCCGGCGCCGGGCGCACTGGCGGCGCTGATGCTGCCGCCGAGCACGTTGGTGACCTGGTTGAACACGATGTTGGCGCCCAGTCCGGTGCCCCCGCTGCCGCGGCGGGTGGTGAAGAAGGGGTCGAAGTAGCGCTTGAGGTCGGCGCTGTCCATGCCCGCGCCGTCGTCGGACACGGTGAGCACCACGTCCTCGCCGTCGCTGCGGCCGATGATCGCCACATGGCCGTCGCTGCGGCCGTCGAAGGCGTGCAGCAGGGCGTTCATCACCAGGTTGGTGATCACCTGCGAAAGCGCGCCGGGGAAGGTGTTCATGGCGATGCCAGGCTCGCATTCGACCTGTACCACGCACGGCGCGCGCTTGAGTTTGGGCTTGAGCGAAAGCACGATCTCGTCGAGGTACTCGGCGAGGTCGAAATTGCGCCGCTGGCCGGAGGACTGGTCCACCGCGATCTGCTTGAACGAGCGCACCAGCTCCGCACCGCGGCGGATGTTGTTGTCCAGCACGTGCATGGTCACGTCCAGTTCCTCGAGCATCTGCTCGACGCGGCCGGCGTCGAACGTGCCCTGGTCGTGCCAGTGGCGCCAGGTGCGCAGCTCCTCCTCCACGTGCGAAGTCGCGGTGACGCAGATGCCCAGCGGGGTGTTGATCTCGTGCGCGATGCCGGCGACCAGCCCGCCAAGCGAGGCCATTTTTTCCTGCCGCACCAGTTCGTCCTGGGTGCTGCGCAGTTGTTCCAGGGTCTGCGTGAGCACCTCGTTGCGGCGGCGGATCTGCTCGGCCGCCTCGCGCAGGCGCATGTCCGCCTCGCGCCGCGACAGCGCGCTGGCGACGTGCGAGGCCATGTAGGCCAGCAAGTCCAGGTCGGCCTGCGTGTGGACGATCGTCGGATCGTAGCTTTGCACCACGATCACGCCGTACACGCGCTCGGCGACGATCAACGGCGCACCCAGCCAACTGGCGATGCCGAGGTGGCCGCGCGCCTCGTGGATCTCCCCGGCGCACACCAGTTCGGCGCGCCGCTGCGGATCCACCCGTTGCGGCTGGCGCGTGCGCACCACATATGAGGTCAGGCCGCGCCAGATCGGGAAACGCTGGTCGGGAGGACCGGCAACCTCGTACGCGTCCACCTGGTAGGGAAAACTGAATTCCTGGGTGTCCTCGTGGTGCAGCATGATGAAGAAGTTGCGCGCGTACATCAGCCGTGCAGTGACTTCGTGGACTTCGCGATACACCTCATCGAGACTGGCGCCGGTGGCCGACAGCGCGGCGATGTCGTACAGGCCGCGCTGCAGTTCCTCGGCCTTGCGGCGATCGGCGATCTCGTGTTCGAGTTGGCGGGTGCGCTCGGCGATCGCCTGTTCCAGGCGCTGGGTTGCGCTGACGCGCTCGACCATGATCGAGATGTGGTCGGCGATCTGCCCGAACAGCGCGATGTCCTCGTCGCTGTAGAGATGGTCGCTGCGGTAGCTCTGGATCACCAGCGCACCCAGCACGCGGTCGGCCTGGGTGCGCAGCGGCATGCCGATCCAGTGTGCCGCGGGGGTGCCGGTCTGCCAGCGCGCGTGCTGCGCCTGCCAGCGTGGATCGGTGAAGTCGGCGCCGGTAAGCACCAGCGCCTCGCCCTTGAGGATCACCCATGCCGTCGCCGAATCGTCTGCGCCGCGCAGGGGATAGCGTTGCTGCGGGTCCTCCGGCGGATCGACCTCGTCCACGAAGTACACGAAGCGCACGCTGCTGTCCTGCACATCGTGCAGGGCGACGTAGAAGTTGGCCGCGTAGAGGATGCCCGAGAGGGCGTCGTGGGTGGCGCGCAGGAAGGCGTCGAGGTCGCTGGTCGTGCACGACAGGCGCCCGACCTGCAACAGCATGGCCTGGGCCGCTTCAAGGCGTTGCACGCGCGATTGCAGCGTTGTGGTCCCGTGCATGCGGCCTGGCACCCCTTTGCGCAAGCGGTGGCTTGCTCCCGCGATCCTACAACGGCCGCGGCGTGCGGGTGGAGACAGGTGCCTGAAGTATCGGGTCGTGACGTGATCATTGCCGTGGCGACCATCGCATGACGAAATGCACACGCGGATGGGCATGGCCATGGCAATGTGGTCAACTCGCGCCAGCCTCGAACTTTGCGCTGCTGCCGAGGACGACGCACTGGCGGCAGGTTCGATGCTGGTCGTCGCCGCGTCGGCCTTTCGCGTGTCGGGCGACCGGCTCCCCTTCCAGCCAACCATGGCGATGCCACAGGAAACGATGAGCGATTCCCCACGCAAGCTCCCCGAGCCCCCACGCCGTCGCTGGCTGATCGTGGTGGTGATCCTGGCTGTCGCCGCTGCGCTCGGCTGGGCCGGGCAGCGCCTGGCGAGCGACACGGCGGCCACGCAGCAGGCCGGACGTTTCGGCGGCTTCCGCGGCCATGGTGGCCCCGGCCCCGGCAGCCGACTGGCCACGCCGGTGGGTGCGGCGGTGGCCGCCCGTGGTGACATCCATCTCGTCGTCGATGCGCTGGGCACGGTGACGCCGCTGCGCACGGTGACGGTGGGTGCGCAGGTTGCCGGGCAGTTGCAGGCGGTGGCGTTCGCGGAGGGCCAGCACGTGACCCGCGGGCAGGTGCTGGCGCAGATCGATGCGCGCACCTACCAGGCGCAGCAGCAGCAGGCGCAGGGCAACCTCGCGCGCGACCAGGCGCAGTTGGCCAATGCGCGGCTCGACCTGGCGCGTTACCAGTCGCTGGTCAGGCAAAGTTCCATCGCCAGGCAGCAACTGGATACGCAGGCGGCGCTGGTACGCCAGCTCCAGGGTGCGGTGGAGGCCGACCAGGGTGCGCTGGAGGTGGCCGGGGTCAACCTCGGCTACACCCGGATCGTCGCGCCGATGGACGGTCGCGTGGGCCTGCGCCAGGTCGATCCGGGCAACAACGTCGGCAACGGCAGCACGATCGCGGTGATCACCCAGATGCAGCCGATGGACGTGTTGTTCACCGTGCCCGAGGATCGCCTGCCGGCGCTGCGGGCCAGGCTGCGCCAGGGTGCGCCGCCAACCGTGGAAGCCTGGGATCGCAATGGCAAGGCCCGTCTGGCCACGGGCGCGCTGGCCAGCATGGACAACCAGATCGACCCAAGCACCGGCACGGTCAGGGTGAAGGCGCGCTTCGGCAACGACGACGAGGTGCTGTTCCCCAACCAGTTCGTCAACGTCAAGCTGATGCTCGATACCCTCCACGACGCCACGCTGATCCCCGCCTCGGCCCTGCAGCGCGGGGCTTCAGGCTTGTTCGTGTACGTGATTGGAAGCGATGACACCGTGTCGGTGCGGACCGTCACCACCGGGGTGAACGAGGATGATCGGGTCCAGATCCTGACCGGCCTGAACCCCGGCGAGCGGGTGGTCACCGACGGCAGCGATCGCTTGCGTGACGGCAGTCCGGTGACCGTGCCCACGCTCAAGGGCGGTGGGGTGGCTTCGACCTTGAGCGAAACGTTGCCGAGTCCGGCTTCCGATGGTGGCCGGTGGCATGGTCGGCGCCGTGGTGGGCACGGCCAGGGCGGCTGGGGATCGGGGCGGCGCGATCATGGCGCAACGGGATCGGAGGCAGCGTCGTCCTCATCGGGCGAAAGGGGCGCCGGTGGATAGGGTGGGCCCGGCTTGGTTCGCTGGCGTCGCAGCGATCGCGGCGGGGGGTGACCGGCATGCTTCTTCCGGGAAGCCGCAGTGGTACCGATCAGCGTGCCGTCATCCCGGCGCAAGCCGGGACCCATTCGGGTTTGGTGCGGGTGGACGAAACGGCAAGATGGATCCCGGCTTGCGCCGGGACGACGGCAGTGGAATCCGGCCATGGTCGGTGTCGCGGCGCGACGGATGGTTTTTTGCATGAATCCCTCGCGCCCGTTCATCCTGCGCCCGGTGGCGACCTCGCTGCTGATGGCGGCGATCCTGCTGGTGGGCATCCTCGCCTACCGCTTCCTGCCGCTGTCGGCGCTGCCGGAGGTGGATTACCCGACGATCCAGATCACCACGCTCTATCCCGGCGCCAGCCCCGACGTCATGACCTCGTCGGTGACCGCTCCGCTGGAGCGCCAATTCGGGCAGTTGCCGGGCCTGAACCAGATGTCCTCGACCAGTTCGGCCGGGGCTTCGGTGGTGACCTTGCAGTTCGGCCTGCAACTGCCGCTGGACGTGGCCGAGCAGGAGGTGCAGGCGGCGATCAACGCGGCCGGCAGTTTCCTGCCCGCCGACCTGCCGCAGCCACCGATCTACAGCAAGGTCAATCCCGCCGATGCGCCGATCCTGACCCTGGCGCTGACGTCGAAAACCATGCCGCTGCCGCAGGTCGAGGACCTGGCCGACACCCGGCTGGCGCAGAAGATCTCGCAGATCGACGGCGTTGGCCTGGTCACCCTGTCCGGCGGGCAGCGGCCGGCGGTGCGCGTGCAGGCCAATCCGCGCGCGCTGGCCGCCTACGGCATGAGCATGGAAGACCTGCGCAACGCCATCGGCAGCGCCAACGTCAACGGCGCCAAGGGAAGCTTCGACGGCCCGGTGCGCAGCTACACCATCGACGCCAACGACCAGCTCAAGTCCGCCGCGGAGTACCGCGACATCATCATCGCCTGGCGCAACGGGGCGCCGGTGCGGCTGACGGACGTGGCGCAGGTGATCGATGGCGTCGAGAACGCCAACCTGGCGGCGTGGAAGGACACGACCCCGGCGGTGATCGTCAACATCCAGCGCCAGCCCGGCGCCAACGTGATCGACGTGGTCGATCGGGTCAAGCAATTGCTGCCGAGCCTGACCGCCTCGCTGCCGGCGGCGGTGGACGTGGCGATGCTGACCGACCGCACGGTGACGGTGCGGGCCTCGGTGCACGACGTGCAGTTCGAGCTGCTGCTGGCGATCGCGCTGGTGGTGCTGGTGATCTTCCTGTTCCTGCGCAACCTGCCGGCGACCATCATCCCCAGCTTCTCGGTGCCGCTGTCAATCGTGGGCACGTTCGCGGTGATGTACCTGGCAGGGTTCTCGCTCAACAACCTGACCATGATGGCGCTGACCATCTCCACCGGCTTCGTGGTGGACGATGCGATCGTGATGATCGAGAACATCGCCCGCTACATCGAGGCCGGCGAGCCGCCGCGGCAGGCGGCGCTGAAAGGTTCGCGGCAGATCGGCTTCACCATCATCTCGCTGACCATCTCGCTGCTGGCGGTGCTGATCCCGCTGCTGTTCATGGGCGACGTGGTGGGCCGGCTGTTCCGCGAGTTCGCGATCACCCTGGCGGTGACGATCGTGATCTCGGCGGTGGTCTCGCTGACCCTGGTGCCGATGCTGTGCGCGCGCATCCTGCGGCATGTCCGCCTCGAGGACGAAAGCCGCTTCGCGCGTGCCAGCCATGCCCTGATCGACCGCGTGATCGTGCGCTACGGCCGGATGCTGGACTGGGTGCTCGACCGCCAGGGCGCGACCCTGGTGGTGGCGATCGCCACCCTGGTGCTGACCGTGGTGCTGTACGTGGTCATCCCCAAGGGCTTCTTCCCGGTCCAGGACACCGGCGTGATCCAGGGGATTTCCGAGGCGCCGCAGTCGATTTCGTTCGCCGCCATGGCGCAACGGCAGAACGCGCTGGGCGCGTTGATCCTGAAGGATCCGGCGGTGGCCAGCCTGTCCTCGTTCATCGGCGTGGACGGCGCCAACGCCAGCCTCAACAGCGGGCGGATGCTGATCAACCTCAAGCCGCACGGCACCCGCGAGGACGTGGCCACGGTGATGCGGCGCTTGCAGGCCACGGCGGCGCGCCTGCCGGGCATCACCCTGTGGCTGCAGCCGGTGCAGGACCTGACCATCGAGGATCGGGTCAGCCGCACCCAGTACCAGTTCACCCTCGGCTCGCCCAGCCTGGCCGACCTCGATGCGTGGACGCCCAAGCTGGTTGCGAAGTTGCGCCAGTTGCCGCAACTGGCCGACGTCGCCTCCGACCTGCAATCCCAAGGCCTAGCGGCCTACCTGGACATCGACCGCGACACCGCCGGGCGCCTTGGCATCACCGTGGCGGCGATCGACAACGTGCTCTACGACGCTTTCGGTCAGCGACTGGTTTCGACCATCTTCACCGAGGCCAACCAGTACCGGGTGGTGCTGGAAGTGCAGCCGCGCTTCGCGCAGGGCCCGCAGGCGCTGGCGCACCTGTACGTGCCCGGGCTGAGCAATGCCAACCAGGTGGCGCAGACGCCGTCCGGGTCGGTGAGCTCGCCGGGCGGGACGCAAGCCGGTGGCGGTACGCCGCAGGGCGCGACCCCCGGCGTCACCACGGGTTCAAGCCAGGCCGCGGTGGCAGCCGGCCAGGTGCCGCTGAGCGCCGTGGCCACGATCCGCGAGCAACCCACGCCATTGCAGATCGGGCACCTGGGCCAGTTTCCGGCGACCACGGTTTCGTTCAATCTCGCGCCTGGCGCCTCGCTGGGGCAGGCGGTTGCAGCGATCCGCCGCGCCGAAGGCGAGCTGGGCATGCCGGCCAGCATCGACACCGCCTTCCAGGGTGCGGCGGCGGCGTTCCAGGACTCGCTGACCAACACCGTGCTGCTGGTGCTGGCGGCGATCGCCACCATGTACATCGTGCTGGGCGTGCTCTACGAGAGCTACGTGCACCCGATCACCATCCTGTCCACCCTGCCCTCGGCCGGGGTGGGCGCATTGCTGGCGCTGCTGCTGGCCGGCGACGACCTTGGCATCGTCGGCATCATCGGCATCATCCTGCTGATCGGCATCGTCAAGAAGAACGCGATCATGATGGTGGACTTCGCGCTCGACGCGCAGCGCCACGAGGGCCTGACGCCGCGCGAGGCGATCCGCAAGGCCTGCCTGCTGCGCTTCCGGCCGATCCTGATGACCACCCTGGCGGCGCTGTTCGGGGCCTTGCCGCTGATGCTCGGCACCGGTGTGGGCTCGGAGCTGCGGCATCCGCTGGGCATCACCATCGTCGGCGGCATGATCGTCAGCCAGGTGCTGACGCTGTTCACCACGCCGGTGATCTACCTGGCGTTCGACCGCTTGGCGGGGCGTGCCGATCGCGCCGGATCCGCTGATCCGGTCACGGACGAGCAACCGTGATCGCGAGCCGTCACGGCCTGGCGCTTGCAAGCCCCTCTCGCGCCGGGAGTGGGGTGGAGGTGAGGGACTGTCGTCGCCGTTGGCAAGCGTCGCTGGCAGACGAGGGCTTTCCCTCATCCGCCCTGCGGGCACCTTTCCCCGGAGGGGGAAGGGACGATCAAGGCCTGCGACGCTTGGGAGGGTCGCCGTCCGGAAGCTTGTCGCTTGCAAGCCCCTCTCCCGCCGGGAGAGGGGTGGGGGTGAGGGACTGTCGTCGCCGTCGGCAGGC
>CAZXGS010000014.1:0-53100 GCA_964640525.1 uncultured Gammaproteobacteria bacterium
CTGCTTGCGCTGCAGGTTCTCCTGCGAGCCGCACAGGTTGCAGGGGATGATCGGGAACCCTTTCGCCTGCGCGTAGGCGGCGATGTCGTGCTCGGCCACCCGCGCCAGCGGGCGGATGATGACGTGCTTGCCGTCGTCGCTGCGCAGCTTGGGCGCCATGCTGGCGATTTTCGCGTGGTGGAACAGGTTGAGGAAGAAGGTCGCCACCAGGTCGTCGCGATGGTGGCCGAGCGCGATCTTGGTGAAACCCTCGCGCTGCGCGTGCGCATACAGCGCGCCGCGCCGCAGCCGCGAGCACAGCGAGCACAGGGTGCCGCCCTCGGGGATGACCCGCTTGACCACCGCATAGGTGTCCTGTTCCAGGATCGTGAAGGCCACGCCGAGGCGTTGCAGATAGTCCGGCAGGATGTGTGCGGGGAAGTCCGGCTGCTTCTGGTCCAGGTTCACCGCGACGAGTTCGAAGCGCACCGGGGCACGCGCCTGCAACTGCAGCAGGATGTCCAGCAGGGTGTAGCTGTCCTTGCCGCCGGACAGGCAGACCATGACCTTGTCGCCGTCCTCGATCATCCCGTAATCGGCGATCGCGCGGCCGACCTGGTGGCGCAGGCGCTTGGCCAGCCGCGCATGTTCGTGGCGCGCACGCGCGTCTCTCCCCGGCGCAGGCATGGGCGAGGGATCGGCGAGTGGCGTCAGCAGCGAGGCGTCCATGGCGGGAAGGCGGAGAAAGCCCGATAGTCTAGCGCGTGACGCCGGTCGGCTCCGGTGTAAGCTGGCCCCCGAACCACGCGCGGAGCCGCCCCGGCATGCAGACCCAGGACCCGTCGGAGCTCGTCGCCCGGCTTCAGGATTTGAAGATCGAGCACCGCGACCTGGACACGGCGATCGGGCGCCTGTCGGCCGACCTGGCGATGGACGAGGTGCAGCTGCGCCGCCTGAAGAAGCGCAAGTTGTTGATCAAGGACGCGATCGCCAAGCTGGAGAGTCGGCTGATTCCGGATCTGGATGCCTGAATCGGCGCGTCTTGTGCGGGTCTGCATGCGTGCGCCCGCAAACGAGGATCCGCCGGACGTCCGCAGCGCGGCCGATCCTGCGTTCCCCGTAATGTCACGAGACACAGGAGCCAAAATCATGACCATCACCCGATCCAGCTTGTCCAGGCTGGCCGTCCATTCCACGCTCGCCTTGGCCGTGCTCGCCGCCTTGGCCACCACCAACGCGGCTGCTGCGCCTGGCGGCCCGGTCGCCGTCGCGGCGCCGACCCGCCTCGCGCACGGCGATGGCGTCCTGGGTGCCCTGCCGATCAGCACACCCATCCGTGTCGTCATCGGCCTCAAGCTGCGCGATCGCGCTGGCCTGGAAGCCGTCGTTCGCCAAGCCCATGAGGCGGTACAGGCCGGCATGGCGCCACACCTGCTTGGCCGCGAACAGGTCATGGCCAAACACACCCCGACCCCGGCGCAGGCGCAGGCGGTGGCGGACTATCTCGTCGCGCGTGGCTTCCGCAACGTCACCATCTCGCCCAGCCGCATGCTGGTGACCGCCGACGGCACCGCTGCGAACGCCAGCGACGCGTTCATGACGACGTTCGCGCGGGTACGCACGCACGACGGCCGCATCGCCTTCGCCAACACCGATGCCGTGCGCATCCCGGCGGTTCTGGCCGGAACGGTCGCCGGCGTGCTCGGCCTGCAGACGGTGCATGTGCCGCGCAGCCATGCCAAGCGCCTGAATCCCGGCAGCGCGCACACCCAGGTGATCTCCGGCCACAATCCGACCGATTTCCCCTCGATCTACGCGGTCGGCAGTGCCGCAGCGGCGACCAACATTCCGGTCGGCATCATCACCGAAGGCAACCTTGCCCAGGTGCGCACCGACCTCAACACCTTCACCAGCCGGCGCGGCCTGCCGACGGTGACCACCCAGACCGTGAATACCGGCGGCACCAGTTCGGACACCTCAGGCGTGGGGGAATGGGATCTGGACAGCCAGAACATCGTCGGCATGTCCGGCGGGGTGAGCAAGCTGGTGTTTTACAACATGCCGCACATGTACAACAGCGACCTCACCGCGAACTTCGATACCGTGGTCACCAAGAACGCGGTCAAGATCATCAACGTCTCGCTCGGCGAGTGCGAGCAATACGCGATGCCGGTGGCCCAGGGCGGAGACGGCTCCGCGGCGATCGCCGATGCGCTGTTTTTGACTGCGGCCGCGCAAGGTCAGACGTTTTCGATCTCCACCGGCGATTCGGGTGCCGACGAGTGCGGCAATGGCGGCGTGACCCCGAGTTGGCCGGCGAACTCGCCGTGGGTGGTCGCGGTGGCAGGAACGCGGCTCAACGTCACCAGTTCCGGAGCCTGGCAAAAGGAAACCGTGTGGTCCGGATCCGGCGGCAGTCCAAGCACCTACGAGCCGATGCCGGCATGGCAAGCGGCATTTTCGATCAGTGGTACCACTCGCGCCGTGGCCGACGTGGCCTTCGATGCTGATCCGAACACCGGCTCGATCATCTACGTCAACGGTTCCACCGCACAATACGGCGGTACCAGCCTGGCGGCGCCGCTGTTCGCGGGACTGTGGGCGCGGGTGCTGCATGCCCATCCGAGCACCGGTTTCGCCGCGCCGGTGATCTACGCTCTGCCGGCCAGCACGTTCCATGACGTCACCTCGGGCAACAACAACAACGGCGGGACGGGCTTTACCGCCGGCCCTGGGTATGACTTCGCCAGCGGGCGCGGCAGCATGAAAATCAACAGCGCGGTCACCGGTGCTGCCGGGCTGGCGACCCAGTTGTTGGGGAACACCGGTTTCGAAGCAGCGTCAATTTCCCCGTGGACCAGCATTCCCGGTTCGGTGGTCGTCAACAATCCCTCCTCGGCGCACAAGGGCAGCAAATTCGCCGTGCTTGGCAGCCAGACCCAATCGAACCAACGGATCCAGCAGACGGTTACCATCCCGGCAGGCAAGACCCTTGCCTCGCTGCGCTTTTACATGCAGACCACGACCGCGGAGGTGGGCGATACCGCCAAGGATTCGCTCAAGGTGCTGGTGCTCAATTCCAGCGGCAACGTGATCCTGCGGACACTGGCGACCTACTGGAATCGCGATGCCAGCACCGGCTACGTCTACAGGGCGCTGGACATGAGTGGATTCGCCGGGCAGACGGTCCTGATCCGGTTCTATGCCTCGAACGATGCTTCGGCGTTGACCACCTGGCATCTGGACGACGTCTCGCTGACGGTAGAGTAGCCGACCACGTTGGCGCGCGAATCCAACCCGCGCCGGATCCGTCACCGCGGATCCGGCGCGCGGCGTTTTCGGAGCCGGAACTGCTTCAGGCCCCTTCGGCCGCCGCCCGCGCCGACTCCGGGGTGATCTTCAGGATCGTGTGGCGCAACTCACGCCCGAGGATCAGTCTGGCGTCCCTGGCCCAGCCCTCCAGGCGTTCGTCGAAGCCGAGCTTGCCGTTGGCGTCGGTCTTGACCACGCCCGACTCGCGCAGCTTGTGGATGAAACCGCGGAACAGCGACTTGTCGAAGAACTCCGGCGCGGTGTCGGCATACAGCAGGGACAAGCGCTGGGCAGTCATCTGGCACAGGTTCTCCAACTCGCCGACCGACAGCGTGCCGGCACCGTTCTTGACCAGCACCGCCACCGCGATGAAGTAGCGCTCGAACGCCTGCTGCAGGCTGTGCGCGATGGTGCGCAGGCGGAACACCTCGTCGGTCTGCCCGGGGCCGCGGCCGAGGTAACCGCTGCCCGCATCGAAGGTGAGCAAGCCCTCGGCGATGAACAGGTCGATGGTGGCGTCCACCCGCTGCGCGTATTCGGTGTCCGTCCACGGCAGGAACAGCTCCGCCTGCAGGAAGGGGTAGAGCATGCGGCCGGCCTGCAGGACGCGCTCGCGCGGCACGCGTCGGTTGGTCTGGAAGCAGCACGCCACCCACGCTGCCGCGGTGAACAGGTGCAGCACGTTGTTGCGGTAGTAGGTCTGCAGGACCGCGGTCTGTTCGTCCATCCACAGCACGTCGCCGAGCGGATGGGCGGTGCGTTGCAGGATGCCCATCGCCTGGCCGTATTCCACGACCTGGCCCGGTTCCATGTGGGTCACGGTGATGCGGTCCGAGTACGGGATGGTGGTCAGCAGGCGCTTGTACAGCGCCAGCAGCTCCAGCAGGTCGGCCTCGGCCATGGCGTGACGCGGGCTGGACAGCACGGTCAGGGCCAGCAGGTTGACCGGGTTCACGTCGGCGCAGCGATTGACGTTCACGAGGATTCGCCCGGCCAGGTCGTCCACCGCATCGCGCAGCCACTTGGGGCGCTCGTCGCCGGCCAGCGTCCGCTGCCGCCAGTCCGGCGCGTGCGCGGCAAGCACATCGTCCAGCCGGATCGGCTCGCCGAAGCTCACCGCGACCTGGCCGTGGTTCTCGCGCAACGCCGCCCACGCGCCGCGTGCCAGCGCCCACAACGTCTCTTTCTGCTTGGGTCGGCCGGACAGCTCGTCGAGGTAGCTGCGGCCCTCCATCAGCTTTTCGTAGCCCAGGTACACCGGCTGGTACACGATCGGTCGCCGCGGTTCGCGCAGGTAGGCGCGCAGGGTCATCGCCACCATGCCCGCCTGCGGCTGCAGCAGGCGGCCGGTGCGTGAGCGCCCGCCCTCGACGAAGTACTCCAGCGAGAAGCCCTCGCCCACCAGCAGGGCCACGTATTCGCCCAGCACCGCCGAATACAGCGCGCTGCCGCGGATCGAGCGGCGGATGAAGAACGCCCCGCCCTTGCGCAGGATGCTGCCGATCACCGGCATGTTCAGGTTGACGCCAGCGACGATGTGCGGTGGCACGATCCCGTGCGCGTACAGCAGGTAGGACAGCAGCAGGTAGTCGATGTGGCTGCGGTGCGAGGGCACGTAGATGACTTCGTGGCCCGGCGCGATGTCCTTGAGCCGGTCCAGGTGATGGACCTGGACGCCGTCATACACGCGGTTCCAGAACGGCGTGAGCACGAACGACAGCGAGCGCACCACCGGGTGCGAGTAATCGGCGGCGATTTCCCACGCCATCGCGTGCGCCTTGCGCCAGGCATCGGCGCCGGACTTGTTGTCGCGGCGTGCCTGGTCGGCAATCGCCTGGCGAACGGCGTCGGTGGCCAGCACCTTGTCCACCAGCAGGCGCCGGTGCGACAGGTCCGGCCCGATCACCGCCGCGCGGATGCGCGCGAAGTGCACCCGCAGGACCCGCGCCAGTTTGCGCACGGCGCGCTCGGGCGGCAGTTGTTCGGCGATTGCCGCGCGCAGCGAGACCGGCTGCGCGAACCGGACGAAGGTATGCCGGCCGTTGAGCAGGATCGACAGGATGCGGCGAAAACGACCGACCAGCACCCAGTTTTCGGAGAACAGCACCGAGAACCAGCCGGACTGCCGATCCGGGGCGCGGCCGATGAAGATCGACACCGGAATCAGTTGGATGTCGGTGTCGGGTTGCTCGCGCTGGCGCTCGAGCAGTTTCGCCAGGCCTTCGGAGTGGCTGCGCGTGCGCGGCCGGAAGAACCACGGGCCGCGCCGGCGCGACAGGGCGATGAAGGCGCGCGCGCGCCCCAGCCTGGCACCGGTGCTCGGCGTCAGCGGGGAAGGCAGGCCCGCTTCGCGGCAGGCGCGTTCGAGCACCAGCGCATTGGACAGGCCGTAGCGTTCGAGCACGAAACAGCAGGCGCCATCCGGTGCCAGCCCGGGCAAGCCATTGGCCGTCTCGATACGCAGCCGGATCCACGGATCCAGGATCCAAGCCAGCACTCGCGCCCACCACGGAACGTGACGCGGAACGGGTGCGACGGCGTTGGAGGATTCCGTCATCGGTCTAGCATCGGGCAGCGCACGCATGCGCTGTCCGAGCGTACCTGAAAGATCGACGGCGGGCGTCGCGTCAGTTGGCGGTCGGGTTGGCCAGCTTGTCCTCGACGGACTTCAGCACGTCGGCGCTGTACCAACGCCCATCGCGCTGGACCATGTCGATGTTGGCGGACACCGGGGCGCCGAGAATGGTGTACTTGACGGTCACCACCGCCTTGTCGGCGTCCCCGGACTTCTTCTCCACGGTCACGCTGGACAGCGACTGGTCGATGTCGAAACCGTACACGGCCAGCGTCTTCTTCAGGCCGCCGAAGGCGATGCCGGCCTTGTCCAGGGTCTGGGTGTAGGTGAGCTTGCGGGCATCGTCCAGGGTGGTCAGCTTGAGGTCGCGCGCGGTGGCCACGACGATCCCGATGGCCTGCTTGGCCTTGGCCTCGTCGGCCAGCGGCGCGGTGGTCGCCCACTTGGTCACCGCGGTCAGCACGGCTTTGGCCTGTTCCTTTGCGTCCGGGCTGAACTTCGGGTTCTGCTCGATCGCGTTGCCGGCCATGCCGCTCATCATCGCCACGCCCATGGGGATCTGCGGGCCCATCTGCGCCAGCTTGGGCTGGATATCGGAAAACAACTTGGCCTCGGCATCCGCGGCGGTGAACTTGGCCAGCGTGTCGGCGAAATTCTTTTTCTCCGCGTCTGTCGGCGCCGCTTCCTTGCTCTGCTTTTCCTTGTATTGGGCTTCCAGCTTGTCGTAGTCCGCCGGCGGCACCATGATGTGGGCAAGGCGGTTGAAGTCGTTGTCGCGCAAGGCGACCGACAGGTTCTTGGCCGCGGTCACCGGGTCCTTGGCGGCAAGGTTCTTGTCGCCCGAGCAGGCCGACAGCACGAGTGCGCTCAACGCGGCAACGGACAGCAACTTCAGGCGGTTCATGGCGACTCCATCGAACGCGGCGGACGCCGCAAAGGGCCGCTCAGGATACCGGCTGGCCGGGGCGCAGGGAAGCTGTGCCTGCCGCCGCAAGGACGCGACGCGGACGCGTCAGTCCCCGAGAAGTGCGGCGATGGCGTCGAAGCGGGCGCGGGTGCGCTCGCGGCTTGCGCTGGCCTCCCGTTCCGGGTCGTCGCCGTCGCGGTGCAGGTCGGCGATGGGCAATTCGTCCAGGAAACGGCTGGGGCGGCGTGATTCGACACCACCCCAGCGCCGTGTTTCCCGACTCCAGGACAGGTACAGCGCGGCCCTGGCGCGGGTGATGCCAACGTAGAACAGGCGCCGTTCCTCCTCGATCCGACCCTCGTCGAGGCTGGCGTCGTGCGGCAGCGTGCCATCCTCGCAGCCGACGATGAACACGTGGTCGAACTCCAGCCCCTTGGCCGCGTGCAGGCTCATCAAGCGCACCGCGTGGCCGGGCTCGCGGCGATCGGCGTGGGAGAGCAGGGACAACTGCGCGGCCAGCGAACCGTTGCCGCCAGCGGCATCGAACCAGTCTGCCAGCTCCTCCAGGTGGTTCTTGCGGCGTTCGAACTCGGCCTCGCCCTTGCTCTGCGTGCGCAACGCCGCCAGCAGGCCGCTGCGCTCGGCCACCGCGCGACACAGCGCCGGCGGTGGCAGGCGTTCGGCCTGCGCGTGCAGTTGCGCGAGGATCGCGTTGAATTCGGCCAGCCCGGCCGCGCCGCGTGCCGGCAATTGCTTGAGCAGGCCGGTCTGCATCGCCGCGCGCGCCAAGGGCATCCCGGCATGCTGCGCCAGCCCGGCGAGCTTGGCCAGGGTGCCGGCGCCGACCTCGCGCTTGGGCGCGCCGATCGCGCGCAGGAAGGCGGCATCGTCCTCCGGGTTGGCCAGCACCCGCAGCCAGGCCAGCAGGTCCTTGACTTCGCCACGGTCGAGGAAGGCGGTGCCCCCGGTCAGGTGGTAGGGGATGCGCAGCATCTGCAGCGCCTTCTCCAGCGCGCGCGACTGGAAATTGCCGCGAAACAGCACCGCGAACTGCGCCGGATCGAGTTGCCGCGAGCTGCGCAGGAAGTCGATCTCGGCGGCCACGCGGTCGGCCTCGGCGGCGGCGTCCTTGCAGGTCCAGACGCGGATCGGCGCACCCTCGTCGTGGCGACTCCACAGTTTCTTCGGGTGCGCATGCGGGTTGTGCGCGATGACCGCATTGGCCGCGCGCAGGATGCGTGCCGAACAGCGATAGTTCTGTTCGAGCTTGACCACCGTCAGGTTCGGGAAGTCGCGCCCAAGCGCGTCGAGGTTTTCCGGGTTGGCGCCACGCCAGGCGTAGATGCTCTGGTCGTCGTCGCCCACACAGGTGAGATTGCCGCGGCGGCCGGTGAGGATCTTCAGCAGGCGATACTGGGCGGCGTTGGTGTCCTGGCATTCGTCCACCAACAGGTGACGGATGCGCTCCTGCCAGCCGGCGGCCAGCTCCGGGTCGGCTTCCAGCAACTGCAGCGGCAACCGGATCAGGTCGTCGAAATCGACCGCGTTGAAGGCCGCCAGCCGCTGCTGGTAGCGCGCGTACATCGCCGCCGCCTCGCGCTCGCGCGGGCTGGCCGCGGCCTGCTGTGCCTGCTCCGGCGACAGGCCGTCGTTCTTGGCGCGCGAGATCAGTTGGCGCAGCGCGTCCACCGCGTCGGGGCGTGCGTCGGCGCCGGCGAGGTCGCGGATCTGCGCCAGCCCATCGTCGGCATCGAACACCGAGAACCCACGCCGCAGCCCCGCACGCGCGTGCTCGGCGTGCAGGAACCGCAAGCCGAGCGCGTGGAACGTGCACACCGTCAGCCCCTCGCCGGCGCTTCCGGGCAACAGCCTGACGACGCGTTCGCGCATCTCGCGCGCGGCCTTGTTGGTGAAGGTGATGGCGGCGATGTGCTGCGCCGACACCCCGCGCTCGCGGACCAGGAAAGCGATCTTTTCGGTGATCACCCGGGTCTTGCCGCTGCCGGCGCCGGCCAGCACCAGCAGCGGGCCGGAGCAGTGGATGACGGCGGCACGTTGTTCGGGGTTCAGGCCGGGCATGTTCAGGAAGACCGGATCAACTTGTCAGTGTAGCCGCCTTCCGGTCGCCCTGTCCGGCGCAGAGGGGACTGATTCGAGACCGCTTGCCTGAGCGACCAATGTCTTGCTGATATTTGCCGACGCAATGAAACTCCAGCATATGATGAATGTGCTTGCTGGTATTCCATTGGTGCTTGAATTCCGCTAGCGTGGAGCCGCGTCATCCCATCCGCTGCCGCAAGGAGAGACCCATGAACGCACGCACGCTCGTGTTGCCGCTGCTGATGATCGGCGGTTTGGCCTTGCCGACCGCATTTGCCGGGCCGCTGGATCACCCGCAGCAAACCAACGGCTTCCTGTTCTACCACCCGGACATGGCGAGTCGGAAGGAGGCGATGGAGGCCTACGGTCGAGGTGACTACAAGGTCGCCTTGGGCTTGTTTCGCAGGGCGTCGCGATTTGCCGACAAGGGCTCGCAAGCCATGCTCGCCGAAATGTACTGGAAAGGTCAGGGTGTCGCGCAGGATCGGGCCATGGCGTACGCCTTCAGCGATCTTGCGGCCGAACGCGGTTACCGCGCCCTGCTGGCGATCCGCGAGAGTTACTGGCAACAACTTGATGCCGCCGAACAGGCGCGCGCGATTGCCGACGGTCAAGCGGTGTACGCCGAATACGGCGACGACG
The DNA here is from genome assembly GCA_964640525.1 of uncultured Gammaproteobacteria bacterium. GTDB lineage: Bacteria > Pseudomonadota > Gammaproteobacteria > Xanthomonadales > Xanthomonadaceae > SZAS-103. Next base: position 9,516 of record CAZXGS010000014.1, read on the forward strand.
TGGCCAAGCCAAGGATGGCCGCGCAACTGCGCCGTGGCCTGGATCAGGCCACCGGCAGCCGCCTCGGGTACATCAGTTTCCTGTCGGTGGCCTCGCCGAAGAACAAGAACAGGGCGGGCGATATCAACGGCGCCGTGATCTCGCCGCAGGATCTCATCGGCTCCTCCGTGGCCGGGGACGCCTACTACGCGCCCAAATACTGGCACCCGCAGATGTATTTCGCGGCCGTGGATGCCGCCTGGAACAAGCCGCACCAAGGTACCGTCGTGGTCGGGCCGCTGCGTCAGGTGAAATCATCCGACGCTGCCCCGGCGAATGGCGCCGCGCCGCCGAAATCCGGCTCGCACTTCGAGTAAGGATCGCGCGCCGGCCCGGGACGCATATTCCCGGGCCGGCGCCGGATCGCGGGTCGATGGCGACACAGGCGGGCGATGTCGCCGCTCAGCCTTTGCACGACTGCACGGCGTCCGCGACGTGCCGGGCGAGCACGCCCACCGGCATCTCCGCGGCGACTTCCGCCTGAATCTCGTTCAATGCCGCCCAACCCTTGCTGCGCAGCGCCGGTTGCATGCACTGCATCTGCGCTGCCAGCGTGCGCGCCTGCCAGCGCAGCCGCCGGTGTTCGGCATCGATGGGCTGGAAGCGCTGCAGGATGTCTGCAATCAGATGCTGCGCATCCGCGCGCCGCTGTTGTACCAGCCGCAGGTGTGCGATCGCCAGTTGCACATCGCCGGTGGCGGTGCGGCCGGGGCCGAAACTGGCATTCAGGATCGCCTGCGCGTGCAACAGATCGCGCTGCGCGGCGTCCAGCCGACCCTGCGCCAGCTCGATCTGGCCGATCTGGCGCAGGCTGACACCGACCAGGCCGTGCTGCGGTCCAAATTGTTTCTCGCGCAGCGCCAGTGCGCGCCGCGCCTGCTGCTCGGCATCGGCCTGGCGGCCGGCATCGTGCAGGATCATCGCCAGGTTGAACACGCCGCCCTGCAGGCGCGGGGAGTTCTTCCACAGTTCGACCGCGCGCTGCAGGTGCCCTTGGGCCGCCGTGTAGTCGCCGCGTTCGGCGGCGATCACGCCCAGCGAGTTTTCCATCGAGCCCAGGTCAGGATGATTCGGTCCGAACAGGCGGATCAGCTCGGCTCTGGCCTGCCTGAACAGGGACTCGGCGAGGTCGAGCTTGCCCTGATCGACGTAGATCGCCGCCAGCCCGCGCCCGGCGTCGATGGTGGCCGGATGGTCCGGACCGTACAGCGCGTTCGCCAGCCGCTGCGAAGTCAGGTACGCCTTCTCCGCGGCGGCCTCGTTGCCGCTTTCGCGGTACAGCGTGCCCAGGTTCAGCCACACCGAGGCCGCCAACGGCCCGTTGTCGTTGTGGCGCGCGCGCAACCGCGCCAGCGCGTCGAGCATGCCGGCCAGCGCGACCTTGGTGTTGCCGGCATCGGCCTCCAGGCCGGCCAGGTCCACCAGGCTCTCGGCCGGCTCCGAGCCGCTGTCCTCGGTCGCCTCGCGCAGCGCCAGTGCTTTCTGGAAGTGTTTGCGCGCCGCCACACGATCCTGCAGTGCGCGCTCGCAGCGGCCAAGCACCGATTCGTAATCGGCGGCATCGCGTTTGGCGGCATCCCCGCGTTCGTCGAGCTGATCCTCGTGGCCGGCCAACAGATCGCGGCACTGCTCGGGATGGCCGAGCATCCGCAGTGCCTCGCCACGCAGGTGCAGGGATTCGATCTGCACCGGCGGCGGCGCCGTGACGAGGGCGCCCTTTTGCTGGTTGAGCACCGCGATGGCCGCCGCGTAGTCGCCCAGCCGGAGATGGATGCGCGCGATCAGCGCCAGCAGTTCGACCCGGGTGGTGGGCTGATGGACGAATTCGGCCTGCGTTCGGCGCACGCCGGCATCCAGCAGGCGCTGGATGTCCACCGTGCGGTCCGGGCCGGATTCGCGTTGCGCCTGCTCGAACAGGCTGACCACGAAATCGTGCATGGCCTGTGCGCGCTGCGCCTCCAGGCGCGCCTGGCGCTGCTGCAGCCACATGGCGTACAGGCCGGCGCTGAGCACCGCCACCACCAGTGCCACCGCGCCGATGGACACCGCGTTGCGACGCAGGTACTTGTGCAGGCGATAGGCATAACTGCGCGAATGGGCCTCGACCGGACGGCCGTCGAGATGGCGTTTGATGTCCGCTGCCATCGCCTCGACCGACGGGTAGCGCTCCTCGGGTCGCTTGTGCAACGCCTTGAGCACGATGTTGTCGAGATCGCCGCTCAGCACCCGGGCTAGCCGCCGCTCGGCACGGGTGACCAGGTCGGTGCGCTCGCGCGCGGCCACCGAGGGCGGGGTAGGCTCGGCGGCGACGATCGCCTCTTCCCATTCGGCATCAGTGTCGCGACGGATGCGGTAGGGCTTGCGCCCGGTCAGCAGTTCGAACAACACCACGCCCAGCGAATACACGTCGGTGGCGGTGGTCACCGCATCCCCGGCGATCTGCTCGGGCGCGGCGTAGTGCAGGGTGAATGCGCGGGCGCCGGTGCCGGTGCTGGCGCCGTCACTGGCGATCTCGCGATCCGGCGCGTCGAGCAGCTTGGCGATCCCGAAATCCAGCAGGCGCACCTGCCCGGCGGGCGTGACCATGATGTTGGAGGGCTTGAGGTCGCGATGCACGACCAGGCTGGCGTGGGCGTGGCTGACCGCACCGCACACCTGCAGGAACAACTGCAGCTTCTGCACCACCGTCAACCGGTGCTGGGCGACGTAGGCGGTGATCGACTGGCCCTCGACGTACTCCAGCGCCAGGTAAGGCTGGCCGTCGGCGGCAACCCCGGCGTCGAGCATGCGCGCGACGTGTTCGTGGCCGAGGCTGGCCAGGATCTGGCGTTCGCGGTCGAAACGCGTGCGCAGGCCGGTGCCCGCCAGCCCCGGATGCAGCAGCTTGAGCGCCACCTGGCGTTCGAACAGGCCATCATCGCGGCGGGCCAGCCAGACCTGCCCCATGCCGCCCTCGCCGAGCAGGTACTGCAGGCGATACGGCCCCACCCGCGCACCGGCAACGGGCGCGCGCGCGGCGACCTGTGCCACCGGGGTGTCGAGGAAGGCCGGGTCGGCGGATTGTTCCAGGGCCAGCAACCGGCGCAGTTCGACGGCCACGTCGGGCTGGTCGACATCAAGCTGCGCCAGGCGGGAGGCCTGCGCGTCTTCGTCCATCTCGAACAGTTCATCGAGCAGCGGCGCGACGCGAGTCCACAGCTCGGGCCGCATGTTCAGCCGGCCTGCATTTCGCCCAGCAGGAACAGCCGCGCCTTCTGCCATTCGCGCCGCACGGTGCGCTCCGAGCAGCCCAGCAGCTCGCCGATCTGCACCTCGGACAGGCCCGCGAAGTAGCGCATCTCCACCACCTGCGCCAGCCGCTTGTCGGCGGCGGCCAGCTTCTGCAGCGCCGCGTCCAGATGCAGCATCTCCTCGCCCAGCTCGATTCCGGCGGTGATGTCCTCGGGCAGGTCGGTCACCCGCTGCTGGTCGCCGCCGCGCTTCTGGCTCAGGCGCTGGCGGGCGTAGTCCACGATCACGCTGCGCATCGCGGTGGCGGCGTAGGCGAAGAAGTGTGCGCGATCGGCGAACTGCGCATGCTGGCTGCGGATCAGCTTGAAGTACGACTCGTGGACCAGCGCCGTGGTATCCAGCGTGGCACCGCGCTGGCCATGCAGTTGTCTGCGCGCCATCGCGTGCAGTTCGCGGTACAGCGTGGCCAGCACCTGGTCCAGCGCCGTCCGATCGCCGCCGCGCGCCGCGGCCAGAAGGATGGTGATGTCGGGATCGGCGGACATGGGTACTCTCCTGGCCGCAACTATACCGAAGGAATGGCCGCTGCTCCCCGGATCCGCCGTGGCGGTCCTGCCCCCGGCGCGGGTCAGCGCTGACAACGTGGACACCACACGCTGGCGCGCTGGCCCAGCGTTGCCGACCGCAGAACCGATCCGCAGGCATGGCAGTGCAGGCCGGCACGGCCGTACACCGCCAATTCCTGCGCGAAGTAACCGGCGCCACCGTCGGGCGCGCTGAAATCGCGCAACGTCGTCCCGCCGCGCGCGATCGCCTGCGCGAGGGTGAGCTTGACCGCCCTCGCCAAGGCCGCGTAACGCTCGCGGCTGACCTTGCCGGCGGGCCGCACGGGCGCGATGCCGGCGCGGAACAGGGCCTCGGCGGCGTAGATGTTGCCTACCCCCACCACCACCGACTGATCCATCAGGAAGGTCTTCACCGGTGCCCGCCGGCCGCGACTGGCGCGCCACAGGCAGGCGCCATCGAAGGCGTCGTCCAGCGGCTCGGGTCCGAGGTCGGCAAGCAGCGGATGCAAGGTTCCCGCCGGTTGCCAAAGCAGGCAGCCGAACCGGCGCGGATCGTGGAAGCGCAGCACCCGGCCGGAGTCCAGGCGCAGATCCACGTGGTCGTGCCGACCAGGCGGGGTGTCTTGCGGCAGCACGCGCAGGCTGCCGGACATGCCCAGATGCAGCAGCGCACTGCCGGTGCCGACCTGGATCAACAGGTACTTGGCGCGACGATTGACGGCTTCGATGGCCTGGCCCGGCAATTCGACGGCGATTTCCGGCGCGATCGGCCAGCGCAGGTCGGGCCGGCGCAGGACGGCCGCACGCACGCGTTGGCCGACCAGGTACGGGGCCACGCCGCGGCGGGTGGTTTCGACTTCAGGCAGCTCGGGCATGCCGTGTTGGCGATCGGATTCGAGAAGGTCAGCGCCACCGTGGCACGAAACCGCCGTGGAAGACAGCCATGGCACTGGAAAGCCCGCCCGCAAGGCCCCATCATGACAGACCCTGCGCAAGGTCGGCCTGGAGCCTGCCATGAACCCCGCACTCTACGCCTGGCTGACCGGCGGCCTGAGCCAGTTTGGCTGGATCGGCATCACCGTGTACGTGCTGGTGGTGACCCAACTGACCATCTTCGCGGTCACCTTGTATCTGCACCGCAGCCAGGCCCATCGGGCGGTGGATTTTCATCCGCTGCTGGCGCACTTCTTCCGCTTCTGGTCGTGGCTGACCACCTCGATGATCACCCGCGAATGGGCGGCGATCCATCGCAAGCACCACGCCAAATGCGAGACCGAGGACGATCCGCACAGCCCGCGCATCGTCGGCATCAACACGGTGATGTGGAAGGGCGTGGAGTTGTACCGCGCCGCCCGCGCCGACCGGCCGTCGATCGACAAGTACGGCAAGGGTTGCCCGGACGACTGGATCGAGCGTCACCTGTACACCCCGCATGCCACCCTCGGCCCGGTGCTGATGCTGTTGATCGACGTGGCCCTGTTCGGCGTCCTCGGGGTGGCGATCTGGGCGTTGCAGATGCTGTGGATTCCGTTCTGGGCCGCTGGCGTGGTCAATGGCTTGGGCCACTGGTGGGGTTATCGCAACGTGCAGACCTCCGACACTTCCACCAACCTCACGCCGTGGGGTGTCTGGATCGGCGGCGAGGAACTGCACAACAACCACCATGCCTTCCCCAGTTCGGCCAAGTTCTCGGTGCGTCGCTGGGAGTTCGACATCGGCTGGCTGGCCATCCGTGCGTTGCAGGCGCTGCGCTTGGCCAAGGTGCTGCGCGTCGCGCCGAGCCTGGACATCCGCCCGAACATCGCCCTGCCCGATGCGGAGACACTCAAGGCCCTGCTCGCGCATCGCTTCCAGGCGATGACCGATTACTGGAGCCACGTCATGCGTCCGGCCCTGCGTGCCGATCGCACCACCGACGACGAACAGCTGAAGCTGCCGCGCAAGCTTCGCAACGCGCTGGCCGATGGCGGACGCTGGCTGGACGCGGCCGCACGCACGCGCCTGCAGGCATTCGTCGCCCGCCGTCCGCAACTGGCTACCCTGGTCGAGTTCCGTGCCCGTCTCGCAGCGGTGCTGGAGGAGCGTTCCACCGATGCCGCCGCTTCGCTGCAACGCCTGCAGGGCTGGTGCGCGGAGGCCGAGGCGAGCGGCATCGCCGCGCTGCAGGAGTTCTCGGCGCGGATGAAGGGCTACGCGCTGGCGCGCCACTGAGCGACGCGGCCGCGATTCCGTCCGTGCGAAGCTGGGGCATCCTCGCGCGACGCGCCACGTCGGCGCGGGCGTTGCCGGTCGCGATTGCGGCGATGTTGGCGGCCGCGCCGTTGGCGGTTGCCCACGCCGCGGACCTGCCGAACTCGCCACGCGCCTACCTGCAGCGCATGGACCTCGATCACGACGGTCGCATCTCGCGCGACGAGTACGTGGTCTGGATGATGCGCAACTTCGACCTGCTCGATGCCAACCACGACGGCGTGCTGGACGGCGATGAGCTGCCGCCCGGCGCGCGCCCGGTCAGCCGTGGCGAGCGGGTGAAAGTGCTGGAGGCAAGGTTCGCCAGGCAGGATCGCAACCATGACGGCTTTCTGGATGCACATGAGCTGACGCGACCGCCGTCGTAAAACGTGAATCGTGAGGGATTTGGAAATGACGAGGAAGATCACGGGGTTCGTGTTGCTGGGGCTGTTGCTGCCTGCGGCGTCGATGGCGCTGGAGCCGCCGCCGGCACCGGCACATCCGGCGCCCGCGGCATCGCAGGATTTCCTGTTCTACCACCCTGATCTTGCCGGCAGGCATGACGGGATCGTGGCCTATGCGCGCCATGACTATGCCTTTGCGTTGCAGGCGTTCATGCGCGGCGCGCGCTTTGCCGACAAGCCCTCGCAGATGATGCTGGCGAGCATGTACTGGGATGGCGTGGGCACCGCGAAGGACCGCGCCACCGCGTATGCCTGGGCCGACCTTGCCGCCGAGCGCGGCTACCCGTGGCTGCTGGCCACGCGCGAGCGCTACTGGCAGTCGATGAGTGCCGACGAACAGGCACGCGCGCTGGACATCGGCAAAGCCCTGTATGCGCAGTACGGCGACGCTGTCGCCAAACGCCGGGTGGAAGTCTGGCTGAGCCGTGGCCGCAAACAGGCCACCGGAAGCCACACCGGCTTCGTCGGCACGCTGGAGGTCCACAAGGGCGATGGGTTTGGCTGGAGCGCCGTGGGCAGCGACGGCAACGATTACTACGCCGATCGTTACTGGAAGCCGGCGCAATACTGGGGTGCGCAGGCCAGGGCATGGAATCCGGACGCGCACGGCACCGTGTCGGTCGGCGAATTGCAGCGGGTCGAGGCGAAACCGGCGCCACCGGCAGCCGCTTCTCCGGCCGACCCGAAGCGCTGACGCCACGCGCCACTCCGGCGGCGGGACGACTGCGTGCCGCCAAGGTGGATGCGGTGGGCGGGACTTGGCCGATGATCTGGCTGCGCAGCTGCTTCGTGCGGCTTGACAGCCGCCGCCTGCGTCGTGCGTCATGACCCTCCCGCGAACCTGCGGGAACGGGGACTCCATGCGCAACGCCACCCACGCCGCCGGTGCGCTGATCACGCTCGCCTGCCTCACCGCCGTCGCCTCCGCCATCGCCGCGCCCGCAGTCGCCGCGCCCGCGGTGGCCTCACCCGCCGCGGCCAGCACCGCCGCGCCGGCGCCGCGGATCGTCAAGGCCTATGCGTCGGAATGGTCGCTGACCCTGGAATTCGACCAGCCGATGCTGACCTGGAACGGCCACGGCGCGGTGGATGCGTTGACGATCACGCCGGGGGTGACCTGCCAGTGGCTCTGGCAGGACGACACGACCCTGGACTGCCGTGGCAGCGGCTTGAACCGGCACCCCTTCCGGCCTGCCAGCACATACCGGATCGCCATCGGCCACGGCCTGTGGTCGCAGGCGGGTGTCGAACTGGCGCCCACGCAGATGGCGGTGGAGACCTCCCGCCCACAGCTGGATGCGCGCATCGGGCGATGGAACGCCGGCCATCCCGTGGTCCTCATCCAGGCGCTTTCCGACGTCACCGCGGCCGCGGCGGCGAACGTGCTCGACGTGAGTCTGGACGGTCGCCCGATCGCTTTCGAACTGGCCGCGCCGACCCAAGCCGAGTTGCAGGAGGCGTACATCTCCGCAAGCGATCACGCGTTCGCGCTGCACCTGCGCGATCCGGCGAGTCGCAGCGGCGTGTTGCGCGTGCACGTCCACCCGGGATTGGTCGCCAGTGACGGCCCGCTGCCCGGCGATCAGGACAAGGATCTGCTGACCGCCCGCCTCGGCGAGCCATTCCGCCTGCGCGGGGTGGACTGCAGCAACGTCTCGTTCGACGCCGACGGCACCCGCCGCGTGCGCGCGCAGTGCCCACCGGATGCAGACATTGTCCTGCGTTTTTCGCGCCCTCTGTCCGCGCCGGCGTTGACGAAGCTGCGCGCCATCCTGCCTGCAGGCCTGAGCCTGCGCGATGCGTCCGACTGCAACCACTACCACTACGATCACGACCCCGCGCGAGTCGCGCCGGATGCCGACGTGTGCCTGCGCGCCAGCGTTGCGGACCGTTCGCTGACCCTGCGTCTGCCGGATGATTGGGCGGCCGCGGACGGCGCCACGCTCGCCGGAGCGATGACGATTTCCCTGCGCACGGGCGACTTTCCGCCCGCCTTCACGGTCAAGCCGGCCCTGTCGATCCTGCCGCCCGGATCGACGACCCAACCGGATCTGCGGGCGACCAACATCGACGGCGACCCGGACTTGCAGCAGTTGGCGATCGGCGCGGACGTGACCACGCAGGTCGCGCGCCTGCAGGCGCGCGGCGCCCGCAACGCGGCGACGGCGGTCGCCGTGCCGACTGTGCCGGCGGCAATCCGCGAGCACGGCGGCCTGCTGCTTGCCGGCGAACCCGGACCGGTGTCGCAAGGCGCCCGCTACGCACTCGCCTTCGCGCCGTTCGCGGTCATCGTGGGGGCGACCGAAAACGGCCAGCGGCTGGTCTGGGTCAGCGCCTGGGACGGCGGCCGCGGGCTGGCGCAGGCGCAGGTGGAACTGCTGCGCGTGACCGCCAGCGGCAAGGCAACCGTACTCTCCCACGCCAGCACCGATGCCGATGGCGTGGCCGTGCTCGCTGCCGTCGCCGACCAACCCGACACCGGCGACGCCGCCGCCCTGCTGGTGCGCGCCACGGATGCGGGCCAGCGCACGGTGGTGCCGGTGACCGGCTGGAGCCGATGGGGCGGGCCGGACACGCTGTTCGCCCACCAGCAACATGGAATCGGTGAGTCGAACACGTTTCACTCATCGCGCTGGCCCGATGGGGAGTTGCGCGCCTTCGGCGTCACCGATCGCCCGCTGTACCGCCCCGGCGAAACCGTGCATTACCGCTTCTGGTTGCGCCAGCGCCAGGGCAATCGGTTGCGGCCACCGGCACAGCTCCGGACCCATGCCGTGCTGGAGATGCCCGACCAGGGCAAGCAACTGGCGAGCTGGCCGGCTACGCTCGATGCGCTGGCCTCGGCCAGCGGCCAGACGACCCTGCCGGCGCTGCTGCCGGACGGCGAATACTGCATCACCACCGCGCAACCCAAAGCGGCCGATCCGGTAGACGAAGGATCCGGCGCCTGCTTCCAGGTCGCCCGCTTCGACGCCCAGCCGCTGTGGGCGCAGATGCACGCCGACCATCCGGCGGTGCTGGCCGGACAGGCGCTGGCGCTGGATGTGCAGGCCGGCTACTACTCCGGCGGTGTGGCGGCCAACGTGCATCTGCAAATCGAAGGACTGCTGACCCCGCGGCGCATCGAGGATACCTACCCGGCTTTTGCGGCGTACACGTTCATGGCGCCCTATGCGGGTGAGGATCCGCGCCCGTTCGCCGAGCCGTTGCGCGGCGTGGCCTTGCCGACGACCACCGACGGCCAGGGCCGCGCCCACCTCGCCCTCCACTTGCCGTCCATCGTGCAATCCAGCGAAGACACGCCGCACCCGATCGCCTTCGGCCTGCTCGAGTTCAGCGCCAGCGTCAACGTGCCCCACCAAGCCTGGGCGTCCAGCGGGACGGTGCCCGTGCCTTACGCGCAGTATCCGCGCTACGTCGGCCTGAAAACCGCCGGCTGGTGGCTGCCGATCGACGCCGACGCGGGGCTGGCGGCCGTGGTGCTCGGCGCCGACGGGCATTCGCTGCCCGGGCAGCGTGTGCATGTGCAGATCGCGGCCATCGCCGACGCGCAGGGCCGGCCCGAAACCGAACCCAAGCCGGTCGGTGCGTGCGATCTGCGCGCCACGGCGCCGGCTCCTTGCGCCTTCCGCGCCCCCGCGCCGGGCCTGTATCGCTTCACCGCCAGCGCCGACGGTGCCGCGCCGACCGAGCTGACGCGCTGGATCGGTGGCCACGCGCCGCAGCCGGCGGACAAACACAGCCCGACCGCCAGCTTCACCCTGCTGTCGCCCTCCGATGGCGCCAGCGCCGCGCGCGTGCAGCTGACCCAACCGCACGCGCACGCCCGCGTGCTGTTCACCCTGCAATCCGGGCACGTTCTCGCGCATTGGGTGCAAACGGTATCCGCGGAAAAGACCACGATCATGGTGCCGGTGCGTGCCGACTGGACACCCGGGGCGACCTTGCAGGCGCTGATTCGCGACGCCGACGGCGGCTTCGGCGCGCGCCCGCTGGAAGCCAGCATCGATCTGGCCATTCCCGCGCAGCGCCACGATGCCATCACCGTCAAGCCCGCGCAGGCGCGCCTGCGCCCCGGCCAGGATCTGCTGCTGCACCTGGCCAACCCCGCCGCCGGCCCGCGCCACGCCACCATCGCGGTGGTGGATGATTCGGTCTACCAACAAGTGCTGGACATCGCCGCGCAGGCCGATCCGCAGCAGGACGACTGGCTGGGCGCGCTCGCGCACTGGTACAGCGCCGACTGGTACGCCTTGGAAGGCATGCGCAGCCTGCCCACTCCGTTCGACCACCTGCCGCTGTCGGGCTGGCGCAAGGCGATGGATGTCGCCGCCAAGGCGCGTGAAGCGGAAGCGCGCCGGCTCGCCGCGCTTCGCGTGACCCGTTCCGGATCGACGGCCAAAGAGATGGGCCGCGTGGAAGTCATCGGCAGCCGCATCAAGCGGGCGGTGGACACGTTCAGTCGGGAACCGACCGCGGCCGTGCTCAAGCGCGGGCCGCACACCGACCCCGGCGCGGCGCAAGGCCGCCTGCGCGAGCGCTTCCTGGATTCGGCGTACTGGAATCCCGACCTGACCCTGGCCGCCGGCGAGCACCGCGACCTGCGCGTGCATCTGCCGGACAACCTCACCCGCTGGCGCGTGCTGGTGTGGACCAGCGATCCGCAGGATGGCTTCGCGCTGACCCAGACGACCGTGGAGACCGCCTTGCCCGTGGAACTGCGCGCCGGCCTGCCCTCGCGTTTGTTCGTCGGCGATCAGGCCAGCGCCAGCGTGTCGGCGCGCAACCACGGCGCCACCGCGACGACCCTGGCATTGCGCGTGAGCGCGCAGGGTGCGGGCGTGGCGCAACGGCGCGAACGGCGCAGCGGCGTGGCCGGCAACGCCGAAGTATCGCAAGCCATCGCGCTGGCGCCCACGCGCAGCGGCGCCATCGCGGTGCAGGCCACGGCGACGCGGCCGGGTGCGGCCGACGGCCTGGCGAGCGCCGTGCCGGTGCTGGCCCGCGACGGCGATGCGCAGCAGACCCAGGCCGGCTGGCTGGACGCCAGCGCGGTCGATCTGCCGTTGCCGCCACCGCCCGCCGGCGCGCACGCCGCCATGCTGGACGTGCAAGTCGATCGCGGCCTCGACGGCTGGCAGGACGGCTGGCTCCGCGACCTGCGCGATTACCCGATGCGCTGCTGGGAGCAGACCCTCAGCCGCGCGCTCGGCGCGGCGCTGGCGATCGCCGCACACAAAGACGCCGCCCAGTGGCCCAAGGCCGCCGACGAGCTGCGCGACGCCCTGCGCGTGGCGCCGATGTTCCAGGACGAGGACGGGCAGTTCCATTACTTCCTCGGCGCGTATGGCGACTGGCGGGCACCGGGTTCACCGGCGCTGTCCGCCTACACCCTGCGCACGTTCGACGTACTGGCTTAACTCGGCCATCCCGCCCCGGCGAAGACCGTGGACGCGCTGCGCACCGCCGTCGCCGACACCCTCAAGGCCGCCGCCACGCTCAAGCCCGACGACCGCGCGACGCGCAAAAAGCGCGAAGAAGCGGCCGAAGCGGCCGGCGCGCTGGACGATCCCAAGCGGCTCGACGACGCGGCCCTGACCGCGCTGTGGAACGCCTGGCCGCAACTGAGCTGGTACGGCCGCAGCCAGTTGTTGCGGGCCTTGGCGCGCAAGCCGGACGCAGCCGCACGCTTGCACGAGGGCATCGTGCGCCTGCGCGCAGCCGGCACCGCGCATGGTCTGCGCCGCGTCATCCACGACCCGCGCGATTTTTCCTGGGCGATGGGCTCGGATCTGCGCGATCAATGCGCGGTGGTCGCCGCCCTGTACGAACTCGACCACGACCCCGACGGCGAACCGGCACGCGCCAGTTTGCTGCGCGGGGTGCAGGACCTGTACGCCGGCGGCGTCGCCAGCCTCGACACCCAGGCCACCGCGCAATGCCTGCTCGCCCTGCAGGCCGTCTCCAGCCGCTCCCCGCCGGATCGCCAGAGCGCAGAGGTGGCGGCATCGTTGGGTGCGCTCGACCATCGCTTCACGCTCGCCGCCGGGCAAGCCCAGGCGCAGTGGACGACGTCGCTGCCGGCGGGTCAGCCCACGCCGGACCTGCGCTTGCAAAGCCGGTCGACGGCCAGCGCCACCTTGAACTACACCGCCCGCCTGCGCTATCGGATCGATCTGGCCACGGCGCCGGCGCAGGCCGTCGGCATGCACCTGACGCGCCGCTATCAGGTCTTGCGCGGCGGCCGTTTCGTCGATCCGGGCGAGCAACCGATCCGCGCCGGCGCCTGGGTGCGCGTCCAGCTGACCGTGGACGTACCGGCATTCCGGTATTTCGTGGCCATCACCGACACCGTGCCCGGCGGCCTGGTGACCGGCGACATCAACCTGAGCAGCGTGGGCGGCGCCAACCTCAAGCATCAGGCCGATTCGGGCTCGTGGTGGTTCGACAGCCGCCAGACCGGCGCGAATATCGTGCGCCTGTATGCGCAGCGCCTGCCCCCGGGCACGCACGACGTTTTCTGTTACGCGCAGGCCGTGCAGCCGGGTGACTACTTCGCGCCGCCGGCGGTGGCCGAACTGATGTACGGCCGCGCCAGCCGCGCCACGACCGCGGCCGACCGACTGACGATCGCGGCGGACGCGGCGACGCAAACGGCGCCGCGCCGCCGCGAATCGGCACCCCATCGGCGATGACGATCATGGATCGCGCGCAGCGGCGCCGACGCTCCGGCGGGGCGATGGCTCTGGCCTTGATCCTGGCCTGCAGCGCCGGCATCGCCGCGGCCTGGGACCTGCCGCCGTCTCCGCGCGCCTACCTGCTGCGCATGGACACCGACCACGACGGCCGCGTTTCGCGGGCGGAATACGTCGCCTGGATGGTGCGGACCTTCAATGCGCTGGATGCCGACCACGACGGCGTGCTGGCCGGCTCCGAACTGCCGGCGGGCAGCAAACCGGTGGCGCGCGCGTCCTACGTGCAATCGCTGGAAGCCGGGTTTGCCCGTCAGGATCGCAACCACGACGGCTACCTCGACGCCCGCGAGTTGGCGCTGCCGCCGCGTTGAGGTGCTCGCTCACATCGCTTGACGCGCGGCGGCGCGCACGAGCCAGACTGACACCGCCAGCGCGAACGCTTGGCGCAAGCCAGTCCACAGGGATGAGGAGCCGTCGATGCATCGTTTGGTCATTTCGGTGGCGCAGGCATCGGGGCTCGTCCTGACTTCGGTTTTCAGGCATCCGCAATGGGCGACGTCGCGACGAGGCTTGCGGGCGACGAGCGAGGGTATTGTGTCAATACAAGACGCGACCCCACTGCCCACGCGAACAGGATGGCTGGCTCGCCACGAATCTGCTTCCCAACCCCGTTTCCGCGGCAGGCGTTGGCAGAGGAGCGAACGTGTCGCCCATCGTTTCTCGCAAGGTCGCTGCAAGATTCAGCGTGGGCCGTGCCCGCTGGGCCGCGTGTCGGGTCTGCCGAAGCAAGGGCCACCCGCTCAGCGCGAGGCCTGCGACACCAGCCAAGCCGTCCAGCCGTGTGACCACGGTCGCCGAGCGGCTGCCGATCGCGCCGGCACCCCCCGCGGGCGAAAAAATGAGCCGCGGCGCCGACGCTTTGCCCATCGGCGCCGCGCAACGGTTCTAGAATCGGGGTCTCGCCCCGCGGAGCCGTGCCATGACCGACGTGATCCATCCTGCTTCTGCCGACTTCGTCGCCCGCGCCGCGATCCAGCCGGCGGACTACCAACGCGACTACGCGCGCTCCATCGCCGATCCGGACGGCTACTGGGCGGACGTGGCCCGCGGGCTGGACTGGTATTGCTTCCCCACCCGCATCCGCGAGGTGAGCTTCGACGCGGCCGACCTGCACATCCGCTGGTTCGCCGACGGCGAGCTCAACGTCAGCGTCAATTGCCTCGACCGCCACCTGGCCACCCGCGGCGACAAGACCGCGCTGCTGTGGGAGGCGGACGACCCGGCCACACTGCCGCAGCACATCAGCTACCGCCAGTTGCACGCGCGGGTGTGCCAGCTCGCCAATGCGCTGCGCAACCTCGGGGTGCATCGCGGCGACCGCGTCGCGATCTATCTGCCGATGATCCCCGAGGCGGCGGTAGCGATGCTCGCCTGCGCCCGCATCGGCGCCATCCACACCGTGGTGTTCGGCGGCTTCTCGCCGGATTCGCTGGCCAGCCGGATCGCCGACAGCGGCGCCAAGCTGGTGATCACCGCCGACGAGGGCCGCCGCGGCGGCAAGACGGTGGCGCTCAAGGCCAACGTCGATGCGGCGCTGCACCGGCCCGGCACCACCTCGGTGGAGACCGTGCTGGTGGTGCGCCACACCGGCGGCGCAGTGCCGATGCAGATGCCGCGCGATCGCTGGTTCGATGCGGTGGTCGATGGCCAGCCGGACGCCTGCGAGCCCGAGTGCATGGGCGCCGAAGATCCGCTGTTCATCCTCTACACCTCCGGTTCCACCGGCCAGCCCAAGGGCGTGCTGCACACCACTGGCGGCTACCTGCTGTTCTGCGCCCACACCCACCGCTGCGTGTTCGACCTGCGCGAAGACGATGTCTACTGGTGCACCGCCGACGTGGGCTGGGTCACCGGCCACAGCTACATCGTGTACGGCCCGCTGGCCAATGGCGCGACCTCGCTGATGTTCGAGGGCGTGCCCAACTACCCGGATCATTCGCGCTTCTGGCAGGTGGTGGATCGCCACCACGTGAGCATCCTGTACACCGCGCCGACCGCGATCCGCGCGCTGATGCGCGAGGGCGACGGTCCGGTGAAATCCACTTCGCGCGCATCGCTGCGCCTGCTCGGCAGCGTCGGCGAGCCGATCAATCCGGAAGCCTGGCGCTGGTATTTCGAAGTGATCGGCGATGGTCGCTGCCCGGTGGTGGATACCTGGTGGCAGACCGAGACCGGCGGCATCCTGATTTCGCCGTTGCCGGCGGCGATCCCGCAGAAGCCCGGCTCGGCCACGCTGCCGTTCTTCGGCGTGCGTCCGGCGATCGTGAATGCCGAAGGCACGATTCTGGAAGGCGAATGCGAGGGCAACCTGGTGCTGCTGGATTCCTGGCCGGGGCAGATGCGCAGCGTGTACGGCGATCCGCAGCGCTTCATCGACACCTACTTCAAGACCTATCCGGGCAGCTACTTCACCGGCGACGGCTGCCGCCGCGACGCCGACGGGTATTACTGGATCACCGGGCGGGTGGACGACGTGATCAACGTCAGCGGCCACCGGATCGGCACCGCCGAGGTCGAGAGCGCGCTGGTCGGCCACCTCCACGTCGCCGAGGCGGCGGTGGTCGGCTTCCCGCACGACATCAAGGGCCAGGGCATCTACGCCTACGTCACCCTCAACGCCGGCATCGAACCCAGCGAGGCGCTGCACAAGCAACTGGTGGCCGAAGTGCGCACGATCATCGGCCCGATCGCCACCCCCGACCACATCCAGTGGGCGCCGGGCCTGCCCAAGACCCGCTCGGGCAAGATCATGCGGCGGATCCTGCGCAAGATCGCCGAGAACCTGCCCGATCAACTCGGCGACACCTCGACTCTGGCCGACCCGTCGGTGGTCGAGGTGCTGGTGCGCGAGCGCAGGAGCTGAGAGCCTGTGAAAAAATCGCCCACCTGCTGCGGACGCCGCCGAACGCCTCTGGCGGCGGCCCGCTGCGCGAAAACTGCGGTCATTTGGTTCACCAAACTCCCTTGTTTTCACGCAACGCTCCTTGCCAGAGACGCCCGCCGGCGCCCTCGTGACGGCGTTCGAATTTTTCACAGGCTCCGAGACATGCGCGGACCCAAGGCACCCACGGCGGACGGTTGCGCCAGCCGGCCGCCGCACGTTCGGAGCGCGGCATGACCGACCAGACCCTGCACGTCCACGTACCCTCCGGGCCGGGCGCGCCCGCCGAGGGTTCGGGCACGCGGATCGGCGCCTACACGTTGGTGCGGCTGATCGGCGAGGGTGGCTTCGGCGATGTGTACGAGGCCGAGCAATCCGAGCCGGTCAAGCGCCGGGTGGCGCTGAAGATCGTCAAGCTCGGCATGGACACCCGCGAGGTGATCGCGCGCTTCGAGCTGGAGCGGCAGGCGCTGGCGCGGATGGAGCACCCGCACATCGCCACCGTGATCGACGCCGGCGCCACCGCCAGCGGCCGCCCGTATTTCGTGATGGAGTACGTCGAGGGGCAGCCGATCAGCGAATACGCCGCCAACCGCAAGCTGCCGGTGGACGCGCTGCTGCGGTTGTTCGGCCAGGTCTGCGCGGCGGTCGGGCATGCCCACACCAAGGGCGTGATCCACCGCGACCTCAAACCCGGCAACGTGCTGGTGGGGACCCACGACGGCGAGCCGTTCGCCAAGGTGATCGACTTCGGCATCGCCAAGGCCACCGCCGGCGACGATGGCGAGCGCACCCACGCGACCCAGATCCATCAGGTGATGGGCACGCCGCTGTACATGAGCCCCGAGCAGGCGATCGGCAGCCTGGACATCGACGTTCGCACCGACATCTATTCCCTCGGCGTGATCCTGTACGAGCTGTTGACCGGCACCACCCCGGTCGAGCGCGAGAAGCTCGCTTCGGTGTCGATCGCCGACACCCAGCGGCTGATCTGCGACACCGATCCGCCGCGGCCGAGCGCGCGGGTGCTGGCCAACGCCACCACGCTGACCGGCAGCGCCACCTTCCGCCCGGCCGATCCGCGCAAGCTGGCACGCACGATCCGTGGCGATCTGGACTGGATCGTGATGAAGGCGCTGGAGAAGGAGCCGGCGCGGCGTTACCAGAGCGCGGCCGAACTGGCCGAGGACCTGCGCCGCTACCTGGCCGGCGAAGCGGTGACGGCGGTGCCGCCGTCGCTGGGCTACCGCACACGCAAGTTCGTGCGCCGCAATCGCGTCGTGGTCGTGGCCGCATCGTTGGTCACGCTGAGCCTGCTGGTCGGGTTGGTGGCGTTCGCATGGCAATGGAAGGAAGCCGCCCGGCGTGCCGACCAGCTCGCCCAGGTGGTCGATTTCGATGCCACCTTGTTCACAAACATCGACCCCGCGGTGGCCGGCGACGGCTTGAGCGCCGACGTGCGCACGCGCCTGGACGCCTCGCTGCGCGCGTCGGGCATGGCGCAAGCCGAGCGCGAACAGCGGCTGGTCCGTTTCGACGCCGACTGGAAGCGCATCAATGCCACCGATGCGGCGCGCGGCGTGATCGGGCAGAACGTGCTCAAACCGGTGGCGGCGGCGATCGACGAGCGCTTCGGCAGCCAGCCGGAGATCGCCGGGCCGCTGCGGCTGTCGCTGGCCAGCCGCTACCAGTCGATGGGCTTGTACGACGAGGCGATCGCCCAGATCCGCATCGCCCTCGACCAGCAGCGCAAGATCTCCGCCGAGGACAGCGCCGAGGTGGCCAACTATGAGTATTCGATGGGCACGCTACTGGCGCAGAGCGGCCGCTCGGATGCGGCCGAGCCGTATTACCTCGCGGCCTTGAAAACGGCGCGCAAGCTCAACGGTGGCGTGGTCGACGAAGGCGAGTTGACCGTCCTCGGCAATCTGGTCGTGGTGTACGCCGCACAGGGCAAGAACGCCAAGGCCGAAGCCCTGTACCGCCAGGTGCTAGACGGCCGTCGCAAACTGCTCGGCGACGCGCATCCGGATACCTATCTGGCGATGATGCAGTACGGCGCCTTCTTGCGCGAACAAAAGCGCTATCCGGAGGCCGAACATTTGCTGGTGGCGGCGGCGAAAGGCTTCGCAAGTGCCAGCGAGCCCGACCCGGACAACGTGCTGTATGCGCAGGGCAATCTGGCCCTGCTGCACGAGGCGCAGGGCAAGGGCACGCAAGCGGTGCAGGACCTGCGCCAGGTGGTCGCCCGCGCCCGCAAGACGCGCGGCGAGCATCATCCGACCACCCTGCTCGCGCAAGTGGTGCTCGGCGGCGTGCTGGCACGCCAGGGCCAGTTCGCGCAAGCCGAACGCGTCCTCGCGCCGATCCGCACCGAGGTGCGCGCAGCCTGGCGGCAGGACAACGCCTACTGGTACGGCAGCCTGCTCTCGCACCTGGGCCAGGCGCGCGCCGCGCGCGGGGCGTTCGAACAAGCCGAGGCCGATCTACTCGAAGGCGAGCGCCTGCTCGCGGTGCCGCACGCGCCGGACGAGCCGGACGACGTGGAGGGCGCGCGCAAGGGGCTGGTCGATCTGTATACGGCCTGGGACAAGGCCGAGCCGGGCAAGGGCCACGCCGAACAGGCGCAGATCTGGCGTACCAGGCGGGTTGCCGATGACGCGACGCCGGCGTCGCCGGCCAAACCCTGATTGCCCGCGCAGGCAGCGCCGAACGCGGCCGGGGTAGGATGCCGGGATGATCCTGCACCGCCCCGCGAACGGCATGACGCGCGCATGAGCGACGAAACCACGCTCCAGCACGACCACTGGCAAGGCGCTCGCAGCGAAAGTGCGGGCGTGGTGATCGGCGCGTACACCCTGCTGCGGCTGATCGGCGAGGGCGGCTTCGGCGATGTCTGGGAGGCCGAGCAGTCCGAGCCGGTCAAACGCCGGGTGGCGTTGAAGATCGTCAAGCTCGGCATGGACACCCGCGAGGTGATCGCGCGCTTCGACCTGGAGCGCCAGGCGTTGGCGCGGATGGAGCACCCGCACATCGCCACGGTGATCGACGCCGGTGCCACGTCCAGCGGCCGTCCGTACTTCGTCATGGAGTACGTCGACGGCCAGCCGATCAGCGAGTACTGCGCCTCGCGCAAGCTGCCGGTGGACGCGGTGCTGGGCCTGTTCGGCCAGGTCTGCGCGGCGGTCGGCCACGCCCACACCAAGGGCGTGATCCATCGCGACCTCAAGCCCGGCAACGTGCTGGTGGGCACCCACGACGGCGAGGCGTTCGCCAAGGTCATCGACTTCGGCATCGCCAAGGCGACCAGCGGCGAGAACCGCGAGCAGACCCTGGCCACCCGCATCCATCAAGTGGTCGGCACACCGCTGTACATGAGCCCCGAGCAAGCGATCGGCAGCCTCGACATCGACGTTCGCACCGACATCTATTCCCTCGGCGTGATCCTGTACGAGCTGTTGACCGGCACCACCCCGGTCGAGCGCGAGAAGCTCGCTTCGGTGTCGATCGCCGACACCCAGCGGCTGATCTGCGACACCGATCCGCCGCGGCCGAGCGCGCGGGTGCTGGCCAACGCCACCACGCTGACCGGCAGCGCCACCTTCCGCCCGGCCGATCCGCGCAAGCTGGCACGCACGATCCGTGGCGATCTGGACTGGATCGTGATGAAGGCGCTGGAGAAGGAGCCGGCGCGGCGTTACCAGAGCGCGGCCGAACTGGCCGACGACCTGCGCCGCTATCTGGATGGCGAAGCGGTATCGGCGGTGCCGCCGTCGTGGCGCTACCGCAGCGGCAAGTTCGTGCGTCGCCACAAGGTCCCGGTACTCGCCGCGGCGCTGGTGCTGGCGGTGCTGGTGGTGGGCATCGTGGCGTTC
The DNA here is from genome assembly GCA_964640525.1 of uncultured Gammaproteobacteria bacterium. Classification (GTDB taxonomy): domain Bacteria; phylum Pseudomonadota; class Gammaproteobacteria; order Xanthomonadales; family Xanthomonadaceae; genus SZAS-103. The sequence goes on from CAZXGS010000014.1 coordinate 29,559, forward strand.
GCCTGGCAGGCGCGGATCGCCAGCCAGCGTGCCGGCGAACTGGCCCAGGTGACCGCGTTCGATGCGGCGATCTTCGAGCAGATCGACCCGGCCAGGGCCGGCGCGCGGATGCGCGCCGATGTGCGCGCGAGATTCGCCCAGTCGTTGCGCCGGGCCGGCCTGGACGCGGCGCAGATCGAGCAGCGCGAGCAGCGCTTCGATCAGGACTGGCAAGCCGTCAACACCACCGATGCGGCGCGCGAGGTGATCGAGCAGAGCGTGCTGCAACCCGCGGTGGCCGCGATCGATGCGCGCTTCGGCAAGCAACCGCTGCTCGCCGCGCAGATGCGCGTCGTGCTGGCCAAGCGTTACGACGACATGGGCCTGTACGATGCCGCGTTGCCGTTGGAAATGGCCGCCTTGGCCACCCGGCGCAAGCTGCTCGGAGAGGCCGACCCGCAGACCGCCGCTTTGGAGTTCGGGGTTGGCAGCCTGCTGTACCGGAAGGGTGAATTCGCCAAGGCCGCGCCGTACTATCAGGCGGCCTTGAAAACCGCGCTGCGCCGCGGCGGGGAATACGACAAGAACACTCTGGTCATCCTCGGCAATCTGGCTCTCGTGTATGCCGACCAGGGGCGATTCGACCTCGCCGAACCCTATTACCGGCGGGTTCTGGAAGGGCGGCGAAAGGTCCTGGGCGAGGACGATCCGGCCACCCTGCTGGCCCTGCAGAATCTGGGTTCGCTGCTGCGCACGCAGGGCAAGTACGACCAAGCCGAACCCTATCTGCGGCAAGCCGCCGCGGCGCAGGAACGGGTGTCCGGCCCGAACGCCGACTTCACCCTTTATGCGATGGGCAACCTGGCCTTGCTGGCTGTGGCGCGTGGCCATTACGCGGATGCCGAGCGCGAGATCAGCGAGGTGCTGGCGCGCGCGCGCCGCACCTATGGCGAGACCTATCCGACCACCTTGCTGGCCAGCGTCATCCTCGGCGGAGTGCTCGATCGCGAAGGCAAGTTTGCGCAAGCCGAGACCTTGCTGGCCAGCATCGGGCCGGCGGCGGACAAGGCCCTTGTCGGTGGCAATGCGTTCTGGAACGGCATGCGCCGCTGGCACCTGGGCCACGCCCGCGCCGCCCAGGGCCGCTTTGCGCAGGCCGAGCCGGACTTGCTGGCCGCGCAGGCAACACTCGCGCAACCGCACGTCGCCCAGGAGCCGCACGATCTGCGCGATTGCACCGGGGCGCTGGTGGATCTGTACGTTGCCTGGGACAAGGCCGAGCCCGGCAAGGGCTACATCGCCAAGGCCGAACGCTGGCGGGCGGAACTGGCGAAGATCGGCGCCGCGGGATCGGCCGCGGTCGGCAGCGCGCGTGCGCCGGCCGATCCGAAAAGGTGAAGCGGGCGCGGGTCGCCGGACCTGCCAGCCGTCGGACGGTGGCGACCGCGCAGCCGTCATGACGATGGCAAGATGTCCTGGATGACCGACGAGACCCAAATCCAGGACGACCGCTGGGAAGGCGCGCGCAGCGAAGCGGCAGGCTCGGTCATCGGCGCGTTCACGCTGGTGCGGCTGGTCGGCGAGGGCGGTTTCGGCGATGTCTGGGAGGCCGAACAGAGCGAGCCGGTCAAGCGCCGCGTGGCGCTGAAGATCGTCAAGCTGGGCATGGACACGCGCGAGGTGATCGCGCGCTTCGCGATGGAGCGGCAGACGCTGGCGGCGATGGAGCACCCGCACATCGCGCATGTGATCGACGCCGGCGCGACCGCGACCGGCCGCCCCTACTTCGCGATGGAGTTCGTCGATGGCGTGCCGATCAGCGACTACTGCGCGGCGCACAAGCTGCCGGTGGACGCCATCCTGGACCTGTTCATGCAGGTGTGCGCGGCGGTGCAGCACGCCCACACCAAGGGCGTGATCCACCGTGATCTCAAGCCCAGCAACGTGCTGGTGAGCGAACACGACGGCCGGCCGTTCGCCAAGGTGATCGACTTCGGGATCGCCAAGGCCACCGGCGGCGAGGGCCGCGAACGCACCCTGGCCACCCGCGTCCACCAGGTCGTCGGCACGCCGCTGTACATGAGCCCCGAACAGGCGATCGGCAGCCTGGACATCGACATCCGCACCGACATCTATTCGCTGGGCGTGATCGTGTACGAGCTGCTCACCGGCACCACCCCGGTGGAGCGCGAGAAATTGGCGTCAGGGTCGCTTGCCGAGAGCCAGAAACTGATCTGCGAAACCGAGCCGCCGCGGCCCAGCGCGCGGGTGCTGAGCCATGCCACCACATTGACCGGCAGCACGACGTTCCGGGTCTCCGATCCACGCAAGCTGGCGCGCACGATCCGCGGCGATCTGGACTGGATCGTGATGAAGGCGCTGGAGAAGGAGCCGGCACGTCGCTACCAGAGCGTGGCGGAATTCGCCGACGACCTGCGCCGCTACCTCGCCGGCGACGCGGTGGCCGCGGTGCCGCCGTCGCTGGGTTATCGCAGCGCCAAGTTCGTGCGCCGCAACAAGGTGATGGTGGTGGCGGGCGCATTGGTCGCGCTGAGCCTGCTCGCCGGCATCGCCGGTTTCGCGTGGCAGGCGCGGATCGCGCACGCGCAGACCAGGTTCGCGCAACAGCAAGAGCAGGTGGCGAAGGCGCGGGCAAGGGATCTGCAACAGGTCGCCGATTTCGAGGCGAACATGCTCGGCAGCGTCGATCCGGCCAGCGCCGGGCAACGGCTCGCCGACGACCTTCGCGCCCATTACGCGGCGGCGCTGAGCGCACGCAAGCTGCCGGCCGATGCGCGCGAACATGCGCTTGCCGCGCTCGATGGCATCCTGCAGGACATCAACTCCACCGATGTGGCGCGCGAGATGATCGACGCCACCCTCCTCAAGCCCGCGGTGGCGGCGATCGACCGCCAGTTCAAGGGCCAGCCGCTGGTCGCCGCCTACCTGCGCCAGACCCTGGCCCTGCGTTACACCGGCATGGGTCTGTACGCCGCCGCCGAACCCTTGCAGCGCGACGCGCTGGACACGCGACGCCGCGTGCTGGGCGCCGACGACCCGCTGACCATCGCCTCGATGCTCAACCTCGCCACCTTGCTCGACCAGAAAGGCCGCGCCGCCGCCGGGGTGCCGTATGCCGTCGAAGCGTTGCAGCGCGCGCGGCGCACGCGCGGCCAGGACGATCCCCTGACCCTGCAGGCATTGTCGGTGACCGGGTCGGTTTACGCCGACGACGGCCGCATCGATCAGGCCGTTGCGATGTTTCGACAGGCGCTGGCAACCAAGCGCCGGGTGCTCGGCGACGATGCGCCGGCGACCCTCATGCAGGCGCACAACCTCGGCCTGACGTTGATGTATTCGCACCAACTCGCCGAGGCCGAGCCCTTGCTGCGCGAGGCCGCGCAAGGCATGCAACGGGCGCTGGGCGCAGACAACGAAGCATCCTTGCTGATGCAGTGCAACTACGCCTACCTGCTGCAGCGTCAGGGCCACCTCGACCAGGCGCAGGTCCTCCTGCGCGACGCGATGGCGCGTTCCCGACGCGCGCTGGGCGCAGACCATCCGGTGACCCTGGTGGCGACGTTGCTGACCGCGATGACGATCGAAAAACAAGCGCGTCATGCGCAAGCCGTCGCCCTGTTGCTGCCGATCGAGTTTGGCGTCCGCCGCCGTTTCATCGACAGCCGCGCCTTCCTGCGCGGCACCTACCTGTGGCAACTCGGACTGGCGCGCACCGGCATTGGCGATTACGCAGCAGCCGAGGCGAACCTGCTCGAAGCCCACGCCATCTTCCTGACCACCCACAACATCACCCACGTCGACGATCTGCGCGGCTGTACGCAGGCACTGGTGGCGCTGTACACGGCCTGGGACAAAGCCGAGCCTGGCATGGGCCATGCCGCCAAGGCGCAGCAGTGGCAGGCGCGCTTGCATGAACTCGGCACGGCCGCGCAGCCCGCGCCAGCACGATGATGCATGCGCCGACCATCCCTCGACGGCGAGAGGCATCGTAGGATGCGGTGGAACGTCCCCGCCACGTGGGGCGCGCGAACCGGAGCAGCGTGCGCATGAGCGACGACACCCTCCGCCAGGATGATCGCTGGGACGGCACCCGCAACGAGGCGCCGGGCACGTGCATCGGCAACTACACGCTGACCCGCCGACTCGGCGAAGGCGGCTTCGGCGATGTCTGGGAGGCCGCGCAGACCGAGCCGGTCAAGCGCCACGTCGCGTTGAAGATCCTCAAGCTGGGCATGGACACCCGCGAGGTAATCGCGCGTTTCGATCTGGAACGCCAGGCGCTGGCGCTGATGGAGCACCCGCACATCGCTCGCGTGCTCGATGCCGGCGCCACCGCCAGCGGGCGGCCGTACTTCGTGATGGAACTGGTCGAGGGCGAGCCGATCACCCACTACTGCGACCAGCGCGCGCTGGCGGTCTTGCAACGCCTGAAGCTGTTCGCGCAGGTCTGCACCGCGGTCCAGCACGCCCACACCAAGGGCATCATCCACCGCGACCTCAAGCCCGGCAACGTGCTGGTCAGCAGCCACGAGGGCGAGCACTTCGCGCGCGTCATCGACTTCGGCATCGCCAAGGCGGTCAGCGGCGAGCTGACCGACCGCAGCCACGCCACCCGCATCGACCAGGTGATCGGCACGCCGCTGTACATGAGCCCGGAGCAGGCGCGCGGCGAGACCGACATCGACACCCGTACCGACGTCTACGCGCTGGGCGTGATCCTGTACGAACTGCTGACCGGCTCGACACCGGTCGAGCGCACCCGGCTGATGGCGGCATCGCTGGTCGACACCCAGCGGCTGATCTGCGAGAGCGAGCCGCCGCCGCCGAGCGTGCGGCTGGCCAAGATGGCCACGACGACCTCGGGAACCGCGGGATACCACGTCACCCAGGCACGTTCGCTCGCGGGCGCGGTGCGCGGAGAGCTCGATTGGATCGTGATGAAGGCGATCGAGAAGGATCGCTCCCGGCGCTACGACACGGCCAGCGCGTTGGCGGCCGACGTGCAGCGTTACCTCGACGGCGAACCGGTGCTGGCTGCGCCGCCGGGGCGGGCGTATCGGATCGGCAAATTCGTGCGTCGCAACAAGGTCCCGGTCGCGGCCGCCGTGGCGGTGGTGTTGGCGCTGGTCGTGGGCGTCGTAGTGGCGGGTTGGCAGGCGCACGTGGCGCGGCAGCAGGAAATCCTGGCGCAGCGGCGGGCGGAGCAACTGGAAAAAGTGTCCCATTACCAAGGGGCGATGCTCGACCAGCTCGACCCCGACAAGGCCGGCAAGGCGCTGACGAAAGACATCCAGGCACGCTATGCGGCCGCGCTGGCGGCGGCCGGCGTGGCTGAACCCGAGCGCTCGCGACGGGTAGTGGACTTCATCGCGCAATGGCAACGCATCAACGCCACCGACGCGGCGCTCCACCTCATCGACACGGTCCTGCTCAAGCCGGCGGCGACCGCCATCGACAGCCAGTTCCGCGATGATCCAGCGGTAGCCGCCACGCTGCGGCAGGCACTTGCCAACCGTTACGCGCAGGTCGGCCTGTACGACGAGGCGATGCCGCTGCAGCGGGCGGCACTGGAGGCGCGCCGCAAGATCCTCGGCAGCGGGGCGAAAAGCACGCTGGAATCGGAGGTGTCGATGGGGCAGTTGCTGGATTGGCAGGGTCATCCCGATCGAGCCGAGCCGCATGCCCGGATCGCCGTGGCCGGCGACTTGCGGCTGTTTGGTCCGGACCATGCCGATACCCTCCAGGCTCGTTCCTATCTCGCCCAGTTCCTGCGCGACCAGGGCAAGTACGACCAAGCCGAGGTGATCCTCCGCGACGTGTTGGCGCGGCAAGTGCGTACCGTCGGCGCCGGTGCCCCCGACACCCTCGTCACCGATGGCGATCTGGGTGGCCTGCTGCTGGAGCAGGGGCGACCTGCGCAGGCCGAACCCTTCCTCCGCGCGGCCGCGGACGGCTTGCGCCGTGCCAACGGCGAGGACGATCGCGACACGCTCACCGCCGAAAACAACTGGGGCGTCTCGCTGGCCCGGGCTGGCAAGGCGCGGGAGGCCGAAGCGCTATTCCGCCGCGTGCTCGACCGGCGGCGACACACGCTGGGAGACAACCACCCGGACACCTTGGCTTCGATGGTGGCGCTGGGCGGTGTGCTGCAAGATCAAGGGCGATTTGCCGAGGCCGAACCGCTGTTGAAGGCCGCGATGGAAAAGCGCCGGCGCATCATCGGCGAGGACGCACCCGAGACCCTCGATGCGATCGGGCTCTACGGTCGGTTGCTGGTTGATGAAGGCCGTGCCGCCGAGGCGAAGATGCTGCTGGAGGGTTCCCTGGGCAGCGCACGCAAGGTGCTGGCCGAATTCGATCCACCGAAACTGGCCTTCTACCTCGCGGCTCTCGGCAAAGCCCACGCCCAACTGCACGAGTTTGCCGACGCCCGGAGCGAGTTGACCCAGGCCGATGCCATCGTTCGCGCGCATGCCGCCGCGGGCGACAAGGTCGTGGCGGTCGATCGCGAACTGGTCGCGCTGTACGAGCAATGGAACCGGATCGAGCCGGGGCGTGGCCATGATCGTCAGGCCGAGCAATGGCGCGCGAAAATGGCTGCAGGTGCGACGCCAGGCGAAGGCGGGAACACGCCATCGGGCGCGCCGGCGGCGGCCACGCAGGATGCGCCCTCGGCGTCGAAATAGTTCGACCGCGGGCGGTTTGGCGAACGGTCGTCTAGCGCGCGGGGCAGAGGATCGCGGGGGTCGTCCGCGCGAGGTCTGCGACGACGGAAGATCTGACAGCTTGGGCGTTGGGGGTTCGCGGCTGGACGCGTTGGCGACGTGGCGGATGCGTTGGCTGTCCGGTCGGAAGCACCCGTTCGGGGGGGGCGACGTGGTTTTGAAGGTGGTCGCGTTGGTGCGAAGGACTGATGTCCGGAAGCGGAGCAGTTCTCTTGCGCGGGCTGTCCAGGAAGGCCAAAGGAAGGCCACGGCACTGGATCCCCGCGTTCGCGGGGATGACGTAGCGGCAAAGGCGTTCGCGCGTTGCGCGAACGCCTTTGCCGCTACGTCACCCAAATGAGCCCTGCGAACTGCGCTTCAACGCAGTTCGCGAGCCAGGGCTCATTTGATCTTCGCTTCCTTGTACGGGACGTGCTTGCGAACGACGGGATCGTATTTGCTGATCTCCATCTTGTTCGGCGTGGTCTTCTTGTTCTTGTCGGTGGTGTAGAAATGACCGGTGCCGGCGGTCGAGACGAGGCGGATCTTGTCGCGCTTGGATGCCATGATCGTTCTCCTTAGACCTTCTCGCCGCGGGCGCGCAGCTCGGCCAGCACCGAGTCGATGCCGTTCTTGTCGATCGTGCGCAGGGCGTGCGCGGAAACGCGCAGCTTGATCCAGCGGTTTTCGCTGGCGACCCAGAAGCGGCGCTCGTGCAGGTTGGGCAGGAAACGGCGGCGGGTATGGTTGTTGGCGTGCGAGACGTTGTTGCCGGTCGTCGTTCGCTTGCCCGTGACTTGGCAGGTGCGTGCCATTGGTTCACCTCTGGGTTGCGGTCATTGGGCTCCCCGTAGCCCGGGAAGCATCGGCCCGGCGTCGAAAGGACGCGCACGATACAGGATGTTGCCTCGCCCTTCGCCCGCGGCCGGCATCGTGCTGCCGGGATCGCAGGGGTCGGCATGTCCGACTCGGGAGCGAGCCGGGCATTGTAGCCGAGGGTCGTGGGCAGGCGCAAACGCGGTCGCCTGCCCTTCTGCTTTCCGCCGAACGCCAGCCCGGCTCGCGCGGCTGGCGTTCGCCCGATGCGTCACTTCTTCGGCGGCGTCGGCACCGGCTTGCCGTCGGCGTCGATGATCGACACCTGGCCGAGATTGAGCGCACGCACCGGCGCTTCGATCGTCTTCAGATCGCCCACCACCACCCAGGTCAGTGCGGAGGGCTTGATCTGGCTGGCGGCCGCCTGGGCGTCGGCGAGGCTGACGGCGTCGATGATCGCCGGCTTGCGCTGCACGTAATCGTCGGGGCGCTGGTAGGCGATCATGCCGCTGATCTGGGCGAGCACGCCGGCTCCGGTCTCGAAGCTACCCGGCAGGCTGCGGGTTTCGTTGGCCTTGACCCGGGCCAGTTCGGCTTCGGTGGCGGGAGCCTTGGCGGTGACGAAATCGACGATGTCCCGGTGCATCTGCGCCAGCGCCTGCGCGGTCTTGTCGATCTGCACCGGGGCGTAGGCGAACCACGGCTGCTGGCCGATCGCGCCGTTGGAAAAGCTGTAGGAACCGTAGGCCCAGTGCTTGGCCTCGCGCAGGTCCATGTTCAGGCGCGCCGAAAACTGACCGCCGAGGATGTCGTTGGCGAGCTCGAAGTTCCACAGGTCCAGCCCGATCGCCGAGCGCACCGGCTGCCCGGCGATGATCGTGGCCTGCACCGACCCGGGCCGATCGACCAGGAACACCCGAGGCTGGCTCGGCAATGCCGCCTTCGGGACGGCGGTGGACGCCAGCGGCGTGGCCGGGGCTTTCCAGTCGCCGAAGCGCTGTTCCAGCTTCGGCACGATCGCGGCCAGGGTGGTGTCGCCGACCACGATCACGGTGGCGTTGTCCGGGCGCAGCCAGCGCTGGTCCCAAGCCAGCAGGTCGGCGCGAGTCATGCCGGCGACCGCGGCCTCGGTGCCGGTGCCGCTGACCGGAATCGCATACGGATGGCCGGCCGGATACATCAGCGGCGGCAACAGGCGCATGGCCAGGCCGGTCGGCTGGGTCTTCTCGCGGGCGATGTCGGCGATCCGGGTCTTGCGCACGCGGTCGAGATCGCGCGGGTCGAAGCGCGGGCGGCGCACCACGTCGGCGAACAGGTCCAGCGACGGGTCGAGCTTGGCATCGAGCGCATTGAGGTCGAACGAGCTGCCGTCGAGGTCTGCGCTGGCGTCGATCTGTGCGCCCAGGTCCTCCTTGGCATCGCCCATCGCCAGCGCGTCGTGGCGGCCGGCGCCCTCGTCGTGCATGGCGGTGACGAAGCTCGCCAGGCCGTGCTTGCCGGCCGGATCGGAGGCGAAACCGCCGCGAAACTTCATGCTCATCTGCACCACCGGGATCGCGTGGCGTTCGGCGAGCACGACCTTGATCCCGTTCGACAAGGTGGCCCGTTGCAGGGTCGGGAACGTCAGCGCCGGGAACGCGGTCACCGCCGGTACGCCCTTGCTGCGATCCACGTCGGAGGTGACGGTGGTGAACTTCGGGTCGATCGCCGGCAGCGGCCGATCGCGGGTGGCGAACGCGTCGTCCTTGGTCGAATCGTCCTTCGGCGTCGGCGGTGCGGTTCCGGCTGCGACCGGATCGACCCGCAACTCGTAGAAGTTCGGGCCCAGCCAGTGGTTCGCGCTGGCGACGACCTGCGCCTGGGTGGCGCTGGCCAGCGCCTGCTGGCGCTGACGGAAGCAGCCCGGATCGCCGGTGAACACCGCGCACTGTGCCAGCACGTCGGCCTTGCCGCCGAACCCGCCGATACGCTCGATGCCGCGGATGAACGCAGCCTTGTACACCGTGCGCGCGCGCTCTAGTTCGGCGGTGGTGGGGCCGTCCTTGAGCAGGCGCGCGACTTCCTCGTCGAGGATCGCATCGACCTTGGCCGGATCCACCCCTTTCTTGATCGCGACGGAGACAAAGAACTGGCCGCCCAGCTCCGAGCCGTTGACGCTGGCGCTGACGTGGTCGGCGAGCTGGTCGTGGTGGACCAGGCGGGTGTCAAGGCGCGAGGAACTGCTGCCGCCCAGCACCTGCGCGAACAGTTGCAGACGGGCGAGATCGTCGGTGCCGAAGCCGGGCACGTTCCAGACCCGGAAGATCCGCGACTGGGCGACGTGGTCGAGCATGGTCGCGTGGATCGGCTTGGCCAGCGGCGCGATCCACGGCTGGGTCTTCGGGATCGTCGGCGAGGCCGGGATGTCGCCGAAATAACGCATGACCTTGGCCTTGGCGGTGGCCTCGTCGATGTCGCCGGCCAGCACCAGCACGCAGTTGTTTGGCCCGTACCACTGCCGGAACCAGCCCTTGACGTCGGCCAGCGAGGCGGCGTCGAGATCGGCCTTGGAACCGATCGTGGTGTGGTGATAAGGATGGGCGACCGGGTACATCGCCGCGCTCATCACGTCATTGACCAAACCGTAGGGCTGATTCTCGCCCTGCCGCTTCTCGTTCTCGACCACCCCGCGCTGCTCGTCGAGCGCGGCCTGGTCGATCCCGCCGAGCAGGTGGCCCATGCGGTCGGACTCCATCCACAGCGCCATGTCCAGCGCGGTGGTCGGCACGTTCTCGAAGAAGTTGGTGCGGTCGGAGTTGGTGGTGCCGTTCTGGTCGGTGGCGCCGGCCTTCTCGAACGGGTCGAAGTATTCGCCCTTGTGGTTTTCGGAAGCCTGGAACATCAGGTGCTCGTACAGGTGGGCGAAGCCGGTCTTGCCCGGCAGCTCGTCCTTGGAGCCGACGTGGTACCACAGGTTGACCGCCACGATCGGCGCCTTGTGGTCCTCGTGGACGATCACCCGCAGGCCGTTGGGCAGGGTGAATTCCGAGTAGGCGATGTCCACGTTGCCGGCAAAGGCGGGCGCGGCGAGGGCGGCGGACAGGCCGACGGCGAGCAGGTTGCGCCGGGCACGGCGAGCGAGTGTGGACATGCAGGGTTCCTCGGGGCAGATGAAGGCGGCAGCAGCGCAACGGGCGCGCGCCGATCGGCGATTCTAGCAGGCGGTCGGGGTCGCCCGCCCGGCGTGCATCCGACGCATCGGGCCGGCGTCCGGCCTACACTGGACCGACCCCTGTCGGAGACTGCCATGCGCCGCGTCCTCGTCACCGGAGCCAATCGCGGGATCGGACTGGAGTTCGTGCGCCAACTGGCGACGCGTGGTGAGCGCGTGCTGGCGGCCTGCCGCACCCCGGAGCAAGCCGGCGACCTGCAGGCGCTGGCCAGCGCGCACCCGGGGCGGGTGAGCGTGCACGCGGTAGAAATGACCGATCCGGCGGCGCTCGCCGCGCTGGCACGGGACGCCACGGGTGCGCTGGACGGACTCGACCTGTTGCTCAACAACGCCGGCGTGAACGTACGCGGCGAGCGCTTCGGCGAGGTCCAGGCGCAGGCACTGCTGGACTGCGTGCGCACCAACGCCTTCGGTCCGTTCCTGCTGGCCCAGTCGCTTGCACCGCTGCTGGCCAAGGGCGTCCGCCCGGTGGTCGCCAACATCTCCTCGCGGGTGGGTTCCAACGCGCTCACCCATGCCTTCCTCACCCCCAGCTACGCGATCAGCAAAGCGGCGCTGAACATGGCCAGCACCCTGTTGGCGCGGGCGATGGCGGGGCAGGGCACGATCGTGGTCGCGTTTGCGCCGGGCTGGGTACGCACCGCCATGGGCGGTGCGCAGGCGCCGCTGGCGGTGAGCACGTCGGTTGCCGGCGTGCTGGGCGTGATCGAGCGCCTGACGCCGGAAGACAACGGCCGTTTCCTCGACCACACTGGCGCCGCCGTGCCCTGGTGACAGCCGCGATGCACGTGATCCTGTACCAGCCGGAGATTCCGCCCAACACCGGCAACATCATCCGCCTGTGCGCCAACACCGGCGCGCAGTTGCATCTGATCCAGCCGCTTGGCTTCGCGCTCGAGGATGCGCGCTTGCGCCGAGCCGGGCTGGACTACCACGAGTTCGCCGCGCTGCAGGTGCATTCCGACCTGCCGGCGTGCCTGGCCAGGTTGTCCGATGCACGGGTGTTCGCGCTGTCCACCCGCGGCAGCGTGCGCCACGACCAGCCGCGCTACCGGGACGGGGATGCGTTCCTGTTCGGCCCGGAAACCCGCGGCCTGCCCGAAACGGTGTTCGCGGCGATTCCCGAGGCGCAGCGCCTGCGCTTGCCGATGCGCCCGCACAACCGCAGCCTGAACCTGTCCAATGCGGTTGCGGTGACGGTGTTCGAGGCGTGGCGGCAACTGGGTTTTTCCGGCGGCGCGTGAGCCGTGGCGGACGTTGACCGCAGCAACGTCTGGGCCTAGGCTGCGGGTTCCTTTATCCGGGCCGCCGCCATGCCGATTTCGCTGACCATCGATCTGAACGACGAGGACATCGCTCGCCTGATGCAGGCGGCCAAGCCGGCGGCCGCAGCCACCGACAAGGCCTCGGTCGAGGCGGCGACGGCGGCGGCCAGCAAACTGATCGCCGACGCCGGCAAGGGCAACGTGCCGGCCTTCGTCTCCCAGCGCCTGGAAACGCTCGACCGCATGATCGCGATGGTCCGCGACGAAGGCTGGGCGATGCAGGACGCCGACGCGCAGCGCGTGCTGGCGGCGCTGTCGTATTTCGTCGATCCCAACGACTTCATCGCCGATACGACGCCGGTAATCGGCTTCCTCGACGACGCGATCATGATCGAGATCTGTTCGCGCGAACTGGCGCCGGAGCTGGCCGCCTACGAGGAATTCTGCGCATTTCGTCACGACGAGGCCGAGCGACGCGGGCTGGATCCGTCCACGGTCGGCCGTGCGCAATGGCTGGACGAGCGTCGTGAGGAACTGCATGACCGCATGCACCGCTGGCGCACCCGCGACTACGGCGAGGGTTACGGCGGCTCCAGCGGCTACAAGAGCAAGACCAGCTACGTGGGCAGCGGCTGGCGGCCGAGCCTCTTCCGGACCACCTGATCGGTGCCGGCATCGCCCCAGGCGGCGCGCTTGCGCGGCGCCGGAGGCGACTGAGTGCGTACTCCAGACGCCGGCCGCACAATCGGGACGATGCCGACCCCTGACCCCACCCTGCCGGTCCGCGACGGCTGGCGGCCAATGCGTTACCTGTGGCGCACGCCGCTGCTGATCGTCCATCTGCTGCTGGTGCTGCCGATCGTGCTGGTGGTGATCGCGCTGCCGGCGCGCCGGCCCGCGGGCGTCGGCGGAAATGCGCGCCAGCGCGCGATCCGGCTCTGGCAGGGCGGTCTGGTGCGGATCTTCGGCCTGCGCCCACGCCGGTTCGGCACGCCGTTGCCGGGCGCGGCGCTGTTCGTGGCCAACCACGTAAGCTGGATCGACATCAGCCTGCTGCACAGCCAGCACGCGGTGGGTTTCGTGGCCAAGGCGGAAATCTCAGCCTGGCCGCTGGTGGGTTGGCTGGCCAGCCGCGCCGCGACCATCTATCACCGTCGCGGCAACGAAAATTCGCTGCGCGGGGTGATGGAACAGGTGGTGGAACGCCTGCGCGATGAACAGCCGGTGGGCGTGTTTCCGGAAGGTGGCACCGGCGATGGCCAGGCCGTGCGGGTGTTCCATGCGCGGATCCTGCAGGTGGCGGTGGATGCCCAGGTCCCGGTGCAGCCGGTGGCGTTGTGCTACGGCGAGCGCGGCAAGGCGCAGACCACGGTCGCCTTCGCCCGTGGCGAATCCTTCCTGCACAACTTCCTGCGCCTGCTTGGCGCGCGCGGCCACGAGGCACAGGTGCATTTCCTGGAACCGATCGCGCCGGTGGCCGGTGGTCGCCGCGGGATGGCCGAGAAAGCCCGCGAGCAGATCGTGCAGGTGCTGGCGCAATGAATGCCGAGGGCCCCTTCAATCCGCCGTGGTGGCTGCGGGGCGCCCACGTCCAATCGCTGCTGTCCTCCAGCCCGGCCCGCCAGCGCGGCGGGGCACGGGCACTGGCCCGGCTGGGTGCCCGCACGACCGAACACTTGCTGGAGGTCGGCAGCGGGGTTCGCCTGCAGGGTTTCCATACCGGTCTGGCGCGCACGCCGCGGGCGCTGGTGCTGCTGCTGCACGGCTGGGAAGGCAGCGCCGATTCCGGCTACATGCTGCATGCGAGCGCAGCGTTGTTGGCGGCGGGAATGGACGTGTTCCGGCTCAATTTCCGCGATCACGGCCGAACCCATCATCTGAATGTCGAGCCGTTCCATTCCTGCCGGTTGGACGAGGTCGTCGGTGCTGCGCGCGAGGTGGCCCGACAATTTCCTGCCGTTCCGTTGCTGGCGGCCGGATTTTCGCTGGGCGGCAATTTCGCCCTGCGGCTGGCGCTGCGCGCGCCGGCGGCGGGGATCGATCTGGTGCATGCGACGGCAGTATGCCCGGCGCTCGATCCGGCTGCCGTGCTGACGGCGCTGGAGACGGGCCTGCCCTTGTATCACGCCTATTTCATGCACAAGTGGCGCGCCTCGCTGCGGCGCAAGCGTGCACTGTTTCCGCAGCGCCACGACTTCGACGATGCGGCCTTGCGCCAGGACATGCGCGGGCTCACCGCGTGGATGGTCTCCCGCTACACAGGTTTCGCGTCGCTGGCGCACTACCTCGACGGCTACTGCATCGCCGGATCGCGACTGGCCGAGTTGCAGGTTCCGGTCAGCATCCTGGCGGCGGCGGATGATCCGGTGATCCCGCTGACTGGCTTCCGACACCTGCAATTGCCGGCCCATGCGCATCTGGAAATCGCCGCGTACGGCGGGCATTGCGGCTTCATCGAAAACGCCGGCATGGGCGGCTACGCCGAACGCTGGATCCGCGACCGCCTGCTGGCGGGGCTGGGTGCGTCGGCAGCGGAGCGCGCAGCCCCGACGCACACGCGGGCGCAGGCTACAATGGGCGTTTCCCACGCCTGACGGAAGCTGCACATGCTGCAAGACGTGATCCAGGCGCTGCGCGCCAAGACCCCCGACGCGGTGGTGCTCGCGCGTGCCGAAGTGGCCGCGGCACCCGACAGCGCCGACGCGCACCACCTGCTGGGCATGGCCTTGCGCGAACAAGGCGATGCCGGCGGCGCGCGGGCGAGTTTCGAGCGCGCCATCGAACTGGCGCCGGACGAATCGAACTACCACCTCAGCCGCGCCCTGCTGGGCTGGGCCGAACAGGACATGGCAGCGGTCGATCGCGCCAGTGCGCATGCCCTGGCGCTGGATCCCAACCTGCTCGGCGCCTACGTTCTGCGCATCCAGCTCGCGTTGGCAGGCAACGACCTGGCCGAGGCGCAGCGGCAGTTCGCGCTCGCCGAGCGGGTCGACCCGGAGCACCCGCAGGTGGTGGCGATCTCCGGCCAGATCGCGCTGGCGCAGGGCGACGTGCAGGCTGCCATCGACCGCCTGCGGCGCGCGGCGCAGGCACGCCCAGGCGACGCCGCGATCCAGACCCTGCTCGGCATGGCCTACCTTCGCCAGGGCCACCCGGCCTTCGCCGAACAGGTGCTGCGCAATGCCCGCGACCTGGATCCGTTGGCGATCGAGTCGCGGCGCCAGTTGGTGCAGGCCCTGCTCGCCCAGGGGCGCGCCGAGGATGCCGCCATCGAATTGGCGCAATGGCAGGCCGTGCATCCGCACGACCCCGGCGTGGCCATGGTGGCCGCCGAACTGAAGGTGCACGGCGGCGACATGCGCGGCGCGCTGGACACCTATCGCCACGTGCTGGCGCGCGCGCCCGGCCATCCGGAAGTGCTGGCCGGGATCGAGCGCGCCCTCAACGCGATCGGCGATCGCGCCCTGGCGCGGGTGGTGTGGGACGAGGTGGTGGCGGCCATGCCGGAGTTCGAGCCGGCCTGGGGTGCGCGCATGACCGTTTGCGACGATGCCGACGACCGCGGCGACGTTCTCGCGCGTTGGCGTCAGGCCGTGCCGGGCAGCGCCGTGGCCGCACTCAACCAGGCGCGCCACGATCAATTGCTCGGCCGTGTCGCCGAGGCCGAGGCCAGCTACGACGCCGTGCTGGCCAAGGTGCCGACCCAGGCCGACGCCCTGTTCGGCAAGGCGATGTGCGAGTGGCGCCGCGACCCGGATGCGGCCTACGCACGGCTGACCGCGCTGGTGCATCTGCTGCCACGGCTGGGCGGCAAGCCGATGATGCAAGTGCGTGGACAGTTGCTCGACAGCCTCGAGCGTTGCGAGGACGCTGCCACCGACTGGTTGCAGGCCGCGGCCGGCATGGGGTTCTCCCCGCCGCCGGTTGCGTTGCCCGAAGCGGCGCTGCGGGCGCTGCCGGCACCGCCCGCGCCCACCACGCCCGACGACAGCGTGGTGTTGCTGTGGGGCCCGCCCGGCAGCGGCGTGGAGCGCCTTGCCGGCGCGATGCTGCATGCGCCCGGCCGTCCGCTGCTGCTCATCCAGCGCCTGCTGGCGCCGCGGGATATCGCCCTGACCGAAGCCTTCCTCGCCCGTGCGCTGGATCCGGCCGCACTGCCCGCGCTGGCCGCAGAACTTGCCGCCGAGTACGCGCAGGCCGTGGATGGCGCCTTGCGTGGCGGCAATGCGGGGATCATCGACTGGCAGGCGCGCTGGGATGCGCGGCCGGTGCCGACATTGCGCCATGCCCTGCCGCGAATCCGCCTGCTGGCGCCGATGCGCGATCCACGCGACCTGCTGCTGAACTGGGCGGCATTCGGCGCCCCGGCCGGTCCGAATTTCGACGACCCGCTGCGCTGCGCACAGTGGCTGGCTGGCCAGCTCGAACACCTGTTGTTCAGTCGTGACGTGCTCGGTCTGCCGGTACAGGTGGTGGACATGGATCGCGCCTTGACCGACGCGGCCACGACGATGGCGGAGGTGGCTGCGTTCGCCGCACTGCCCACCGCGCCCGACCCGCTCGCCCTGGGCTACCGGCGGTTCGGCGCCGACGGTGCGCCGGCGTGGCTGCCCGGCGGTCGCTGGCGTGCCTACCGCGCGCTGTGGCCGGAGGCGTTCGCGGTGCTCGATCCGCTCGCCGAACGCCTGGGGTATCCTGCCGCCTGACCGGCTGACCGAGCGCCCGCTCGGCATGAATCGGCCGGCGGGAGGTTGCGATGCGGCGCCGCGCGGGGTGGTGGTTTTGTCTGCTGGCGCTGGCGACGCCGGCGCTGGCCAGGCCCGATGCCGCCAAGCTCGCGGCCGACCTGCAGGCGCCCCCGGGCTCCGAGGTCAGCCTCTACGCCGAAGGCGTGCCCAACGCCCGCGAGATGGCCTGGGGCACGCACGGCACCTTGTTCGTGGGCTCCAGGTCGGCGGGCAAGGTGTACGCGGTGATTCCCGACGCCGGCGGCACCCGCGCGAAGGCGGTGCGCACGCTGGCCAGCAACCTGCAGATGCCGGCAGGCGTGGCGTTCCGGGCCGGCGCGCTGTACGTGAGTGCGGTCGATCGCATCCTGCGCCTGGATGCCATCGAGTCGCACCTGGATAACCCGCCCAAGCCCGTCATTGCGATCTCCGGCCTGCCCTCGGAAACCCACCACGGCTGGCGCTACCTCGCCTTCGGCGCGGACGGCAAGCTGTATGTTCCGATCGGTGCACCCTGCAACGTCTGCGACCGCCCCGGCTACGCCAAGTTGATGCGCATGGCTGCCGACGGCAGCGGCCGCGAGGACGTGGCGCTTGGCATCCGCAACACCGTCGGCTTCGCCTGGAACCCGCGCACCGGCCACCTGTGGTTCACCGACAACGGCCGCGACCTGCTCGGGGACGACGTGCCCGACGACGAGCTCAACGTCATCACCGCCGCGCACCAGCACTTCGGCTTTCCCTACTGCCATGCCGGCAGCATCCCCGACCCGCAGTTCGGCGTCGGTCACCGCTGCGCGGATTACACCCCGCCGGCTGCCAGGTTGGGCGCGCACGTGGCCGCGCTCGGGATCACCTTCTACACCGGCAGGCAATTCCCGCGCACCTACCACGGCAACGCCTTCATCGCCGAGCACGGTTCCTGGAACCGTTCCGGCAAAGTCGGCTACCGGGTCGTGCGGGTGGAGATCGACGGCGACAAGGTGCTGCGGGTCACGCCGTTCCTGACCGGCTTTCTGGATGGCCAAACCACGCTGGGCCGCCCGGCCGCGGTGACGGTGGCACCCGACGGCGCCCTGCTGGTCGCCGACGACCTGCAGGGTGCGATCTACCGGGTCGCGTGGAAAGGCGCGCGGCGTTGATCCGTTGCCGTCACCCGGGCGCGCGGCGCACACTGCTGCGGCGGAATGTCGTCCTCGATTCCGCCTGCGGGTGGCCTCTGCCGTGACCCTGGACATCCAAAGCGCGATCAGCATCGCAGCGGTCATGTCGCTGATGCTCGCCTTGAGCCTGCGCTTCGTGCTGGCCGACTACCCGGCCTCGCTGCGGCCTGGCCTGGGCATGTGGATCATGGCGATGGCGGTGGCGTGTCCGGCGTGGGTGCTCTACGGCCTGCGCGGCCAGATGCCGGCGTTCATCGCGATCGTGGTCGCCAACGCCCTGTTGAGCCTTTCCTGGGCCTACCAGCAACACGCCCTGCGCCGCTTCGTCGGCTGGCGCAGCGGTGCGGCGGTGTATGCGCCGGTGCTGGCGATCGCGCTGGTGGAGATCGTGTTCGGACTGTGGCGCCCCGGCATCCGTGAACGCACCGTGTGCGCCTCGCTGGTGATCGCCTGGCAACTCGGGTCCTGCGTGTGGGTCCTGGCGCGCGCCGCCAGGCCGCTCTCGCGCAGCGCGTGGCTGACTGCGGCCGCGTTCGGCTTGCCCACCGTGATCCTGCTGCTGCGTGCAGCCTACGAGGGCCTGCGCACACAGACCCTGACCACCGCGTATGCGGCCACCCCGATGCAGGTGGTGGTGTTCGGCATCGCCGCCTTCGCGCCACTGCTGGCGACCTTGGGCTTCGTGTCGATGTGCAACGAACGCCTGAACCAGGCACTGCGCCGGCAGGCGCTGCTGGATCCATTGACCGGGATCGGCAATCGCCGCGCCTTGATGGAGGCTGGCGAGCGCGCGGTGGCCGCTGCCGAGCGCCGCGGCGACGCGCTGGCGATGCTGCTGGTGGATGCCGATCACTTCAAGGTCATCAACGACCGTCACGGCCACGATGCCGGTGACCTTGCCCTGTGCACGCTGGTGGACGCCGCGCGCGGGGTGCTGACCGAACATGACCGCTTCGGTCGCTTCGGCGGCGAGGAATTCATCGCCCTGCTGCCGGGGGTGGACGAGGAGCATGCCCAGGCGACCGCCGAGCGCCTGCGCGCCGCGGTCGCCGCGGCGCAGTTCCGGGTTCGCCAGCAGGCCGTCCCGCTGCGGGTGTCGGTGGGCGTGGCGGTCATGCAATCGGGTGACGACCTTTCCGCGCTGCTGCGTCGCGCCGACCAGGCGATGTACTTTGCCAAGCGCCGCGGCCGCGACTGCGTGGTCGGGCCGCGGCAGATGCGCGAAGCCCGCCGCGCCACCGGTGATCCACCCCCCGAACCGGATGACCGCGAACAGCCTGATCTTTCCGTGGAGCCGACATGAAATTGCACAGCGACAGCTTCGCCGATGGCCAGCCGATCCCGCCCGCGTTCGCGATGGGTACGCCGGAGGGCTTCGGCGGCAATCGCAACCCCCACCTGTGCTGGAGCGAGGTGCCCGAGGGCGCGCGATCTTTCCTGCTGTGGTGTGTGGATCCGGACGTGCCCACGGTGGCGGAGATGGTCGGCAAGCCTGGCGTGGAGATCCCGGTCGCGCAGCCGCGCTGCGAGTTCACCCACTGGCTGATGGCCGACATCCCCGCGCAGGTGCGGCAGATCGCCGAGGGCACGTGGTCGAATGGGGTGACGCGCGGCGGCAAGCGCGATCCGCAAGGCCCGTTTCCCGCCCGCCATGGCCTGAACGACTACACCCGGTGGTTCGCCGGTGATGCGACGATGGGCGGCGACTGGCGCGGCTACGATGGTCCCTACCCTCCGGGCAACGACCTGCGCCTGCATCACTACGTCTTTCGCCTGTACGCGCTGGACGTGGCGCGGCTGGAGGTGCCGGCACGCTTCACCGCGGACGATGCGCTGCGCGCGCTCGGCGGTCACTTACTGGCGCAGGCGCAGACCGTCGGCACGTATTCGTTGCACCCGAGCGGCGGTGCGTGAGCATGGCGGCCTGGTTGCTGCTGGGCCTGGTGTTCAGCTCGGCAGGACTCGGTTATTTCCTGTACGGCAAGAAGCAGGCCCGCGCAGTGCCGCTGGTCTGCGGCATCGCGCTGATGGTCTATCCGTATTTCGTCGAAAGCGCGTGGACGATGTTCGCCTTCGGCGTGGCGCTGATGGCGATCCCGTACCTGCTGCGGCGCTGAGGCGGGAAGGCACCCGTGATCGCAACCACGACATTACGTGCTGATGGCGATCCCGTACCTGTTGCGGCGCTGAGGCGGGAAGGCACCCGTGATCGCAGCCAGGACATTACGTGCTGATGGCGATCCCGTACCTGCTGCGGCGCTGACGCCCATTCGCGATCCATCGTCCTGACACGTCATCCCGGCGAAAGCCGGGATCCATCCTGATCTTTTTCGCCGGCATGACGAGACGATGCGAATCCCGATCGCTGGATCGCGAACGAGAGGGAAGCCGGAGTGCGCGTTCAGCGCTGCAGGCTCAGCCCGGCGGCCGCCATCGCCGCACCGACATAGCCGAACATGGCCATGTCCATGCCTTGCGCGGCCATCGCCTCGGGATTGGCGACCCAAGCCTGGCTCAACTTGCGGTTGATCGCGGCATCGTTGCCGGTGGCAGCGCTGACCAGCGCGTGCCAACGGCGGCCGAGTTCGACCACGGCCGGGTCGGTGGCGGAGGTGCCGGCGTCCATCGCCGCTCGCACCAGGGCGATCAATTCGGGCCACTGCCGTTGTGCCTGTTCGAGGCCGTCTGCACCGAGTTTTTCCGCGCGCTTGCGGAAGCCATCGCGTTCGGCGGGGGTGAAATGCAGATCCAGGGCGTTGCTCATGATGATGTTCTCCAGCAGTTGGTCGGGGGTCGATGTCGAACCCGCCCGCCGCGCGACCTCGCGCAGCGCCTGCAGCGAACGCGAGCGTGCCTGCAGGTCGCGCTCGAGCACGGCGATGCGCTCGCCGAGCAACCGCGTCGCGGCCTGCGGGTCGCGGCGCAGCAGCACGCCGATCTCCGCCAGCGCGAAGCCGCTGCGCTTGAGCAGCACGATCTGCATCAGCCGTTGCAACGCATCGGTGCCGTACAACCGGTAGCCGGACGGTGAATGCGCGCTCGGGCGCAGCAGGCCGCGTTGCTCGTACAGCCGCAACGCCTTGGCGCTGACGCCACTGCGCTGCGCGAGCTGGCCAATGCGCAGCCAGGCCTTGCGATGGGCAGATGGGTTCGACATCGCGATCAGGCTGGAGCTTTCCCTTGGGGCAAGGTCAAGCGGTTTTTTCACGGCGTCGGATCAGGCGCCGGGCATCCACAGCAACAGGGCGATGCCCAGCGCCATCCGGTAGATCGCGAACGGGGTGAAGCGGTGGCTGCGGATGTAGCCGAGCAGCCACTTGACCGCGATGAAGGCGACCACCAGCGAGACCACGAAACCCACCACGAGCGCCGTCCAGTCCTCGTGCAGGCCGCCGGCCTTGACGGTCTTGAGCAGCTCGTAGCCGGTCGCCGCGTACATGGTCGGGATGCCGACGAGGAAGGCGAATTCGGTCGCCGCGGCGCGGTTGCTGGTGCCGAACAACATGGCCGAAAAGATCGTCGCCGCCGAACGCGAGGTGCCAGGGAAGATGCCGGCGATCATCTGGGTGATGCCCACCGCCAACGCGACTGGCCAGGTCACCGCGCTGCGGTCGGGCTGGCGCGCCGCCAGTTGTTCGGCGGCGAGCATCCACACCCCGCCGATCAGCAGCGCCCAGGCGATCGGCCGGACTTCCTCGGGCAGCTTGAAGCCGAGCTTGACCGCGACCAGTCCGAGCACCGCGGTGATCGCGAAGGCCACCGCCAGCTTGAGCAGGTAGTCGCGCTGGGCCGGGTCGCGCCATTGGGTGAGCAACTGCCAGATTCGTTTCCAGTAGATCAGGGTCACCGCCAGGATTGCGCCGGCCTGGATGCCGACGTTGAACAGATCCGAGCGTGCGCCAAGGCCGAGCTTCTCGGCGATCAGCAGGTGGCCGGTGGAGGAGATCGGCAGGAACTCGGTGATGCCCTCGATGATGCCGAGGACGATGACGTTGAGCAGGTCGTGCATGGGCGGTCCCGGGGCAAAAACGCCGGCCAGTGTATGCGCAAACCGTCAAGGAAACCTCAGCGCCGGAGCTGGTGCGTGGTGGCCTTGAGATGCACCAAAACGGTGCAATTTGCGGAGCGACACGCATCATGCAGGTGCGTGCCGGCATCCGCGCGCAGTCCGCGCACGCGACCGGAAGGCATGTCGTGACGACGCTTTGGAAGTGATGCAAGTTGATGAAAACATGGCAAAACATCGCCAGTTTGGCAAGGATTCGGCGGTTTCGTGGTGGGCCGATCCGCGACGCGTTGCGGAAATTCGGTCGGTTGGCATGGTGCTTGCAGAACGAATTGCGCCTTTCACCCCAACCGGAGCTCCCGCGTGTCGTACGAGAACATCCAGAAACTGATTAAGGACCACGCCATCGAATGGGTGGACCTGCGCTTTGCCGACATGCGCGGCGTGCAGCACCACGTCACCTTCCCGGTCAGCATCGTCGAGCCGGGCCTGTTCGAGGACGGCCGCATGTTCGACGGCTCCTCGATCTCCGGCTGGCGCGGCATCAACGAATCCGACATGGTGCTGCTGCCGGACGCCGACTCGGCGGTGCTCGATCCGTTCGTCGCCGACCCGACCCTGATCCTGGTCTGCGACGTGCTCGACCCGGTCACCATGCAGGCCTACTCGCGCTGCCCGCGCTCGCTGGCCAAGCGCGCCGAGGCCTACGTCAAGGCCAGCGGTGTGGCCGACCAGGCGTTCTTCGGCCCGGAGCCGGAGTTCTTCATCTTCGATTCGGTGCGCTGGTCCAACGAGATGGGTCACACCTTCTACGAGATCGAGTCCGACGAGGCGCACTGGAATTCGAAGAAGGAATACGAGGGTGGCAACAGCGGCTACCGTCCGGGCCTGAAGGGCGGCTACTTCCCGGTCGCCCCGACCGACTCCCTGCACGACATCCGCGCCGAGATGTGCAAGGCGCTGACCGCCGCCGGGATCGAAGTGGAAGTCCACCACCACGAAGTGGCCAACGCCGGCCAATGCGAGATCGGCACCAAGTTCAACTCGCTGGTGAAAAAGGCCGACGAGCTGCTGACGATGAAGTACATCATCAAGAACGTCGCCTTCCGCAACGGCAAGACGGCGACCTTCATGCCCAAGCCCATCGTCGGCGACAACGGCAGCGGCATGCACGTCCACCAGTCGCTGGCCAAGGCCGGCGTCAACCTGTTCACCGGCGATGGCTACGGCGGCCTGTCGCAGCTGGCGCTGTGGTACATCGGCGGCATCTTCAAGCACGCCCGCGCGATCAATGCCTTCGCCAACTCCTCGACCAATTCCTACAAGCGTCTGGTGCCCGGCTTCGAGGCCCCGGTGATGCTGGCCTACTCGGCGCGCAACCGCTCGGCGAGCTGCCGGATTCCGTTCGTGGCCAACCCGAAGGCACGGCGGATCGAGGTCCGCTTCCCGGACCCGGTGAACTCCGGTTACCTGACCTTCGCCGCCCTGCTGATGGCCGGCCTGGACGGCATCCGCAACCAGATCGACCCGGGCGCGCCGATGGACAAGGACCTCTACGACCTGCCGCCGGAGGAAGAGAAGAACATCCCCAAGGTCTGCCACAGCCTCGACCAGGCGCTGGAGCACCTGGACGCGGATCGCGAGTTCCTC
>CAZXGS010000015.1:0-52184 GCA_964640525.1 uncultured Gammaproteobacteria bacterium
TCGCGCCCAACCTGAGCTTCTTCTTCAGCAACGGCATGGACCCGGAATACACCGTCATCGGCCGGGTGGCGCGGCGGATCTGGGCGCGTGCCATGCGCGAGCGTTATGGCGCCAACGAGCGCAGCCAGATGATGAAGTACCACATCCAGACCTCGGGCCGCTCGCTGCACGCCCAGGAGATCCAGTTCAACGACATCCGCACCACCCTGCAGGCGCTGTACGCGCTGTTCGACAACTGCAACTCGCTGCACACCAACGCCTACGACGAGGCGATCACCACCCCGACCGAGGAATCGGTGCGCCGCGCGGTGGCGATCCAGATGATCATCAACAAGGAGCTCGGGCTGAACTTCTGCGAGAACCCGTGGCAGGGCAGCTTCGCGGTCGAACACCTCACCGATCTGGTCGAGGAAGCGGTGTACCGCGAGTTCGAGGCGATCTCCGAGCGCGGCGGCGTGCTCGGCGCGATGGATACCATGTACCAGCGTGGCAAGATCCAGGAGGAGTCGCTGTACTACGAGCACAAGAAGCACGACGGTTCGCTGCCGCTGGTGGGCGTCAACACCTTCCTGCCGAAGGAGCACGGCGGCGAGGTCGCCACGCAGATCGAACTGATCCGCTCCACGCCGGAGGAGAAGGCGCAGCAAATCGCCAACGTGCATGGCTGGCAAGGGCTGCGCAACGTGCTGGCGCCGGCCGGCGAGACCGAGCACGGCCACACCGCCAATGCCGACGAGGTGGTCGAGCCCGACGTCCACGATGGCCACGGCCTGGCCTGGCTGCAGAAGACCGCGCGCGATCGCCGCAACGTGTTCGAGGCGCTGATGGAAGCGGTCAAGACCCACAGCCTGGGGCAGATCAGCCACGCCCTGTACGACGTGGGCGGCGAGTACCGACGCAACATGTGATGACGAGCCACCGGCAAGGACGACGATGCCTTCCACGCACGGCTATCCGACAGAAAATCCAGGCACGCCCTGGGGCGAGGCGGAGAAGATCCGCTGGCGCGCCGGTACCAGGCGCCAACGCCGCCATGCCGACGTGCTGGCGCGGATCGACGCACTGCGCGCGCGGCTGGACGTGCACGAATACGGCACCCTCGACTGCGGGCAGGACGGCACGTTTCCGCTGCTGGCGGTGGCCAGCCGCGACCCGGATCCGCGACGGCCGCTGGCGCTGGTCACTGGCGGCGTACATGGCTACGAGACCAGCGGCGTGCATGGCGCGCTGCTCTTCCTGGAACGGCATGCCGCGGCATTCGCCGGGCGGATCGACGTGATGGTCGTTCCATGCGTGAGTCCCTGGGCCTACGAGCGGATCCAGCGCTGGAACGCGTTCGCGCTCGATCCCAATCGTTCCTTCCTCGACGCCAGCCCCTGCGCCGAGTCGGCAGCGCTGATGGCGTGGGTGGCGCCGTGGCGGGAGCGCGTGCTGGTCCACATCGACCTGCACGAGACCACCGACAGCGACGAATCCGAGTTCCGGCCGGCGCTGGCCGCACGCGATGGCGTGCCGTTCGAGCCTGGCATCGTGCCGGACGGTTTCTACCTCGTGGACGACACCGTGCAGCCGTGTCCTGCATTCCAGGCCGCGATCATCGCCGCGGTGGAGCAGGTGACCCACATCGCCCCGGCCGATGGCGAAGGCAAGATCATCGGCACGCCGGTGGTGGCGCCCGGGGTGATTCGCTATCCACTGCGTGAGCTCGGGTTGTGTGCGGGCGTGACCGGGGCGCGGTATCGGACCACCACCGAGGTGTATCCGGACAGCCCCCGGGCCACCGCACCGCAATGCGACATGGCGCAGGCGACGGCAGTGTGCGCGGCGCTGGATTTTGCGCTGGCGCATCCGGTTGCGGACGGTGCGGGTTGCGGGTGAGATGGGGTTGGATGGCGTTTGATTGCGTGGTGGATTCGGCGGGGTTGCAGCCGGCGGGTGGGCGGGGTGTGGGTCCCTTCGACAGGCTCAGGGCAGGCTGGCTCACCACGAACGGAATTGTGGGGTGTGGTTCCCTTCGACAGGCTCAGGGCAGGCTGGCTCACCACGAATGGGTGGCGGGGCGTGGTTCCCTTCGACAGGCTCAGGGCAGGCTGGCTCACCACGAACGGGTGGTGGGGCGTGGTTCCCTTCGACAGGCTCAGGGCAGGCTGGCTCACCACGAACGGGCGGTTCAATGTGATTTGGCGCCTTCACGGCGGAAGGGTGGGAGGGAACCAAGGGTGGGGTGACACCATCGGACGCGCGCAGGCGTGTCTTGGGTGGCACACACGAGCGGCACACACAAACATCCGTTCGTGGTGAGCAGGATCGGTCGAGAACGCAGTTCGAGCCGATCCGTGTCGAACCACCGCTTCGAAACCATGGGCCTGTCGGCGGATGCGACATGTGTCAGGCCAGGGTCGGGAAATGCCGCCTCGCCATGCGCTGGAACTTGTGTTTCGCTCGCAGCCGAGGCTCAGGTCTCCACGGCGTGCAGCCTGCGCACGCGTTCGGTCACCGCTTCGACGAGGTTGCGTGGCCGAATCGGCTTGAACAGGAAGTCGTCGCCGCCGGCGTTGATCGCCTCCAGCCGCGAGTCCGGATCGGATTCGCCGGACAGAAACACGATCGGGATGCGCGCGAACTGCGGGTCGTCGCGCAGCAGCATGGTCAGCTCCACGCCATTGGCGAAGGGCATGTGGAGATCCATCAGGATCAGGTCGGCGCGCTCGCGTGACAGCGCATCGGTGACCCGCATGGCGTCGTGTTCCACTCGCGCGCAGATGCCGGCGTGCTCGAGCACGGCCTGCGCGAACAGCGCGTCGGCGCGCTGGTCATCGACGATCAGCACCCGCACCGGCTCGGCATCGGCGTGCGCATGCAGTGCTTCCAGCCGTTGCGCTACGGCGTCGATCGCGAACGGCGGGAACAGCAACAGGTCGGCGCCAGCGCGGTGCGCGGCGCGGCGGACGTCCAGATCGTCGTGTTCGGCCATCACCACCATGCGGATGTGCCGTGGCGGCTGCGCGCGCTGCTGGGCGTCGCGACGCAGCGCGCCGACGATCGCCAGCCGGCCGACGTGCGAGGCATCCACCAACAACGTGTGCGGGGTCATGCAGGTCAGCAGGTCGGACAGCTCATCGATGTCGGTCACCGACTCGACGGCGTGGCCATCGGCTTCAAGGCGCTTGGCCAGCTCGTCGGCAAAGCCGTTGCCGTCGTGGATGTGGAAGATGCGGCGCATGCCGGTGCTGCCGGCCGGATCGGTCCACTCGGCGTCCTCGATGGCAAGCTGCGTGGGCACGTTTGCGGATTGATCCGGGGTTTCCGGTCCGGAAGGGGCCGGCGAAGGTTCGGGTTCGGGCGCCGGTTCAATTGCGTTCGCGTCGGTTGCATGCGCGTCGGCGTCCGCTGGCGGACTCGCAGTGGCTTCCGCGCGCGACGTGGGCAGGCCTGCGTCCGTGTGCTGATCGAGTACCTGCGCGGCAACGTCGTCGGCGATCGCGATGGCTTCTTCGAGCGAAGGGATGTCTTCGGCCAGCGTCACCGTTTCGCTGACCGCTGGCGCATCGGCCGCTGCGACCTGCGTCGCCTCGCTCACTGCCGCTGCCGCGCTGGCGGCTTCGCGTGGTGGCAGATCTTCCGCGGCAGGCGGTGCTGCGCTGATGCCATCGTCCCGACCGGCCTCCGGCATCGCATGGGCAACCGGCGCTGTCGCCTGCTCGACGCGGGTTTCAGCGGCCGGACTCGATGGATCGGAGGTGGCCTCAGGTGCTTCGTCAGGCGCTTCGTTCGATGCGGGTGCGGCATCCGGAACGGCCTGCGCGGGCGTGGCGGCGCGCAGGCAACCATCATCCCCGGTCGTTGCGGCATCCGTGGTCGATGGCGGGGCGCTCCGCGCCGGGGCGGCAGCTGCGCTCACGGCCTGGGTCGCTGCTCCTTGTACCGACCGGGTCGCCGCCCCGAGCAGGGCGAACATCCGCTCGGCTTGTTTCGGGTCCGGCGAGCGCAGGGACGCGGCGTGGCCGGAGACGATCTGCCCCAGCTCATGCAGGCAGCGGCGGGTGTCTTCCAGCGCGTAGTTGGCGCTGGCGTCCGCCAGGCGCTGGGCATCGCCGGCGAGCACGACCATGCCCTTGGGATCCCAGCCGGCGAAACGGTAACGCAGGATGCGACGTTCGAAATCGGCGATGCGGCGAGGCAGGTAACGCAAGAACGCCAGTCGGTTCTGCTCCTGGGCGGTGGGCAGGCTGCCAGGTTCGGTCATCGCGTGATTCCGGGGTGTCTGGAGGATTCCGGCCGCGCGTGGCCGGGAGATGAATGTACGCGAAGCCGGGGCGCGGCGTCACGCCGCAGGCGGGAACGTCGTCGGCCGTGGCTCTGACGCGGGAATCGGACGCAGCCGAAGCTGTCGGCTGCGTCGTTCAACGGTGCTTGTGCTTGCGCTTTCTGGCCGGCTTCGGCGCGGGCAGGGATGCGATGCGCTGCAGTTCGGCGGGCAAGCGAGCCTGCAACTGCGCCAGCAGGTCGGTCGCGGCCGGGCTAGCGTCGGTCTTGCCATCGACCGTGGCGACCCGGACTTCGGTCGTCGAGTCCGGCGTGTGTGCATCCAGCACGAAAGCACGCGCGATCACCAGGATGCGCTCGCCGCGATAGTCGACGTCGTACAGGCCCATCATCTGTGCGCGTGCGCGGTAGGTGACGCCTGCCGTGTTCACGAGCAACTGGCCCAGGGCGTTCCAGGTGTCGAGCTGCACGGCCTGGACGGTGAAAGCCGTCGCGGGTGCGGGCAGGGATGCGACCTGCACCGGCGGTGCGGGTGCGGGGGTCGTCACGCAGCCTGCGACCAGGATGGGAAGGGCAAGCAGGCACGCCAGCTTGCCAGCGCGTCCGGTTCTCATGGATCGGCGCACTCCGCGCAATCGCACCCGTTGGCCTGGGCGCCTTTGCATGAGGCATACGGCAGGATCACCAGGAATTCCTCGTCGCCAAAGCGACCAAAAGTGCCCCGGATTTCACTTCGACCCACGACGTCCGAACGCCGAAGGCGGCCGCCGCCACCAGGATCGCGGCCAGCCCGCCGAAACCGGTCAGCAGCCAACCCTGCTGGACGGCATGGGCGAGCGGCACGAAGAACATCAGATACGACACCAACCCTATCGGTTGGCGCTGCAGGCGCAGCGCCTTGTGGCGGTCGTTGTCGGGCATCAGCGGAATGCGCATGCCATCACCGATTGCTGCATGTGCGGGAGTGTGCGGACGGATTGTGTGTCGGCCCGCGTCTGCGGGAGTTGAATGACCGGTGTGATGTTGCAGGCCCATGGACGCACTCCAACCGGCGCCGGGGAAGGACGGCCTCATCCGCGCAGAGGCATTGCCGGCGATGATGCTGAGGCCTCATGGGCGGTGCCTGGTGGGCGCCACGCCCTGCTGCAGCGCCGCCAACCGGTACAGTGCCTCCAGCGCCTGGCGCGGGGTGAGCTCGTCCGGGTCGATGGCGGCCAGTGCATCCAGGGCCGCGTGGGTGGGCGCAAACAGTCCCATCTGTTGCGGCACGTCCAGCGCCGCCGGCGCCATCCTTGCCGCCGCCGTGGAGTTGCCGCTTTCGAGTTCGGTCAGGCGCTTGCGTGCGCTCTGCAGGACGGGCTTGGGCAGCCCGGCCAGCGCGGCCACCTGCAGGCCGAAACTGCGATCGGCCGGCCCCTCCTTGACCGCGTGCATGAACACCAGGCCATCGCCGTGTTCGATCGCATCCAGGTGCACGTTGGCGATGCCGCTGCCGGGCTCGGCCAACGCGGTCAGCTCGAAGTAGTGGGTGGCGAACAGCGTGAAGCAGCGGTTGTGCGACGCAAGTGCGCGGGCGCAGGCCTCGGCCAGCGCCAGTCCGTCGTAGGTCGAGGTGCCGCGGCCGATCTCGTCCATCAACACCAGCGAATGCTCGGACGCGTGGTGGAGGATGTGGCTGGTCTCGGTCATCTCGACCATGAAAGTGGATTGTCCGCGGGCGAGGTCGTCGCCAGCGCCGATGCGGGTGAGGATGCGGTCGATCGGCCCGATCCGCGCGCTCGCCGCCGGCACGAAGCTGCCGATATGGGCCAGCAGCACGATCAGCGCGACCTGGCGCATGTAGGTGCTCTTGCCGCCCATGTTCGGGCCGGTGATGACCAGCATCCGCCGGCTCTCGTCCAGATGCAGGTCGTTTGGCTCGAACGGCTCGCTGCGCACCGCCTCCACCACCGGGTGGCGGCCGCGGTCGATGGCGATGCCCGGTTCGCTGACCAGTTCCGGTCGGCGCCAGTCCAGCGCTTGCGCGCGCTGTGCGAAGCAGGCCAGGACGTCCAGTTCCGACAGGGCATCGGCGATCGCCCGCAGCGGCGGCAGGTCACCTGCGAGTTCGTCGAGCAGGCCTTCGTACAGCAGCCGCTCGCGTTGCAGCGCGCGATCGCGCGCCGACAGCACCTTGTCCTCGAAGGCCTTCAGTTCCTCGGTGATGTAACGCTCGGCACCGGTCAGGGTCTGGCGGCGCGTGTAATGAACCGGCGCGCGCTCGGCCTGGACCTTGCTGATTTCGATGTAGTAGCCGTGGACGCGGTTGTAGCCGACCTTCAGGGTGGGGATGCCGGTGGCGGCCTTCTCGCGCGCCTCCAGTTCGACGAGGAAGCGGTCGGCATGCGTGCTCAGCGTGCGCAGTTCGTCCAGTTCGGCATCGAAGCCGCTGGCGATCACCCCGCCATCGGCCAGCCGCTGCGCCGGCTGCGTCGCGATGGCGCGCGCCAGCAGATCGGCGCAGCGTGCGCTGGCAGCGTCCTCGCCGGCACCCAACTCGCCGCGCAGGGCATCGATCCGTGGTGAGTCCAATGCGGTCAACGCGGAGCGGATCGCCGGCAGCATCGCCAGCGCATCGCGCAGAGTGGACAGGTCACGCGGTCGCGCCGAACGCAACGCGACCCGGGTCAGGATCCGTTCGACATCGCCAAGCGCACGGAAGCTCTCGCGCAGGCCGTCGTGGGTGCCGCTTTCCAGCAAAACTTCCACCGCGTGATGGCGCTGCGCCAGCATCCCGGCATCGCGCAGCGGCCGGTGCAGCCAGCGCCGCAGCAGCCGCCCTCCCATCGGGGTGATGGTGGTGTCTAGCACGCCCAGCAGGGTGTGCTCGTTGCGGCCGTCGAAGCGGCTGTCCAGCTCCAGGTGGCGGCGGGTGGCGGCATTCATCGCCAGGCAATCGTCGCCGGACTCGACCGCAATCGAACTCAGGTGCGGAAGCTGTTGTTTCTGGGTTTCCTCGACGTAGCCGAGCAGGGCGCCGGTCGCGCCAATCGCCAGCGCCATGTCGGTTATGCCGAATGCATCCAGCCCTTGCACGCCGAAGTGATCGCGCAACCTGCGCTGGCCCGAGTCGGCATCGAACAGCCACGGCGCGCGACGGCGCAGGCCGGGGCGGGCGAGCAGCGCCTCCGGCCAGCCGCCCTCGTCCGGGACCAGCAACTCGGCAGGTTCCAGCCGCGCCAGCTCGGCCAGCAGGGCGTCGGCATCGGCGACCTCGTTGACGCGGAAGCGGCCACCGGCCAGGTCCGCCCACGCCAGCCCGAAGCGGGTGCCTCTTGCGGCGCGGGTGATCGCCATCAGCAGCACGTCGCGGCGCTCGGCCAGCAACGCCTCGTCGGTGACCGTGCCGGGGGTGACGATGCGCACCACCTTGCGCTCGACCAGACCCTTGGACTGCGCCGGGTCGCCGATCTGTTCGCAGATCGCCACCGATTCGCCCAGTGCCACCAGCCGCGCCAGGTAGCCCTCGTATGCATGAAACGGCACCCCGGCCATCGGGATCGGCGCGCCTGCCGAGGCGCCGCGCTGGGTCAGGGTGATGTCCAGCAGTTGCGACGCCTTGCGCGCGTCGTCGTAGAACAACTCGTAGAAATCGCCCATGCGGAAGAACATCAGTACGTCCGGGTGCTGCGCCTTGGTCGCGAAGTACTGCTTCATCAGCGGGGTGTGTTCCGCTTCGGCGCGACCGGTGGGCGGCTGGCGATGGGCGTCGGGTGATGGCGGCATGGACAAGGCCATCGCGGGCGATGGCGGCAAAGGACGGCGGGAGGGTCGATCGAAACCCGCGCGGACTCCGGCGGCGCGTGGCGAATACGCAGTTTAACGGGTCGATGGCGTGGCAGTCATGGCCCGTGTTGGCACGCGGGCACGGGCCATCGCGACAACGGCGCGCACGCCATGACGGTCGCGTGCGAGTGCCGCGCAGGCCAGCAGGGTGAAAAACCAAGAATCCTTTTGCTCCCGTCCATTCGATACGTCCCGGCAAGCCGATGGCCATTGCCTTATGCTTCGCAGTTCCAGCATGCTCGTCACGTGAACCCAGGAGGCAGGCCATGGACCGTATCCAGATCAAGAAGGGCAGCTCGCTCGCGAACGATCCGAAGGCGGCGGTCGCCGACCTGGCGGAGCAGATCGCGCAGGACGGCACCTGTGTCGTCATCCTGTTCGCCTCGCCGCGCTACGATCTGGAGCAGTTGGGCGTCGCGATCCGCGAGCGCTTCGACTGCCCGGTGATCGGCTGCACCACCGCCGGCGAAATCGTCTCCGGCATCGGCTACATCGATGGCGGCCTGGTGGGCGTCTCGCTCGCTTCGGCCGAGCTGATCGTCCACATGCGGCTGATCACCGGACTCGATCGCTTCGATGTCCAGCGCAGTGCCGCCCTCGCCGAGGAACTGCGCAGCGAGCTGCGCCTGAGCGATCGCTTCGATCCGGCCAAGATGTTCGGTCTGCTGCTGATCGATGGCATGTCGATGCTGGAGGAGCAGGTCACCGCCTCGCTGTATGGCAGCCTCGACGGTGTCTCGCTGATCGGCGGATCGGCCGGCGACGAGCTGAATTTCGGCAACACCCACGTTTATTTCGATGGCGCTTTCCACAGTGACGCCGCGTTGTTCTCGCTGTTCGAGACCGAGCTGCCTTTCCGGATCTTCCGCGTCCAGCACTTCGAGCCCACCGACACGCGGCTGGTCATCACCGAGGCCGACGGCCTCAGCCGCACCGTCTCGGAGATCAACGGCGAGCCCGCCGCCGAGGAGTACGCGCGTGCGGTCGGACTCGAGGTCAAGGAACTCTCGCCGCAGGTGTTCGCTGCCTACCCGGTGATGCTGAAGATCAATGGCGAGTACTACGTGCGCTCGATCCAGAAGGTCAACCCGGACGGCAGCCTGACCTTTTTCTGCGCGATCGACAACGGCCTGGTGCTCACGGTCGCGCACGGCAGCGACCTGGTCGAGCACCTGCGGCAGAACCTCGCCGCGCTGCACGAGCAGATGCCGAACCTGAAGCTGTTGCTCGGCTGCGACTGCATCCTGCGACGGCTGGAGCTGGTGCAAAAGGGCACCCTTGCGGACGCCGGGGCCGCGATCAAGGACGCCCAGTTCATTGGCTTCTCGACCTACGGCGAGCAGTTCAACGGCATCCACGTCAACCAGACCCTGACCGGACTCGCGATCGGAGGCTGAGTCGATGGATAGCGCCCAGATCGCGGAGCGGATCGCCCAGCTCGAACGCAAGCTGGCCTCGCAGCAGAAGATCAACCGGGTGCTGATGGAACGCGTCGAGCGCTCGGTGGATGGCAGCGGTGCGGCCTATTCGCTGTTCGAACGCAACATCCTCCTGCAACGCAGCGTCGAGGACCGTACCCGCGAGCTCGAGCGCAAGAATCACGAGTTGCAGGCGTTGTTCTTCGCCACCGAGGAGGCCAAGGTCGAGCTGGCGCGCGCCAAGGAGCAGGCCGAGGCGGCCAACCAGACCAAGAGCGAATTTCTGGCCAACATGAGCCACGAGATCCGCACGCCGATGAACGCCATCATCGGCATGACCCACCTGGCGCTGCGCACCGAGCTGAGCCCCAAGCAGCGCGGTTACCTCAACAAGATCGCCACCGCCGCCGAATCGCTGCTGGCGATCATCAACGACATCCTCGATTTCTCCAAGATCGAGGCGGGCAAACTGGAGATCGAGAGCGCCTCGTTTTCGGTCGAGGACGTGATTTCCAGCCTCGGCGACATCGTCGGGCTGAAGGCCGGCGAGAAGGAGCTGGAGCTGATCCTCGCCGTCGATCCGATGATCCCGCGGCGGCTGCTCGGCGACTCGCTGCGGCTCGGCCAGGTGCTGATCAACATCGCCAACAACGCGGTGAAGTTCACCGAGCGCGGCGAGATCGTGGTCGCGGCCGAGGCGAAAGCGATCAGCGCGGAGTCGGTCACCGTGCAATTCAGCGTGCGCGACACCGGAATCGGGATGAGCCCCGAGCAGGTCGCGGGCCTGTTCCGCTCGTTCAGCCAGGCCGACACCTCGATCACGCGCCGCTACGGCGGCACCGGGCTCGGACTGGCGATCAGCAAGCAACTGGTCGAGCTGATGGGCGGGCAGATCGCCGTCGAGAGCGCGCCGGGCGTTGGCAGCACCTTCCACTTCCGGCTGCACCTGCCGATCTGCCCGGACTCCACGGCAGCCCACGCGGCGCCCGCGTCGCCTGCCCACCGGGCGCGCCGCGCGCTGATCGTCGACGACAACGACACTTCGCGCGACGTGCTGGGCGTGATGCTGCGACAGGGCGGTTGGCAGCCGCAGGAAGCGGCTTCCGGTGAGGCGGCGCTCATCGAGCTGGCCGCCGCTGCGCGCCGCGACGAGCCGTTCGACCTGGTGCTGATGGACTGGCGCATGCCCGGCATGGACGGCATCGAGACGGCGCGCCGGATCAAGCAGGACGCTTCGCTCGGCCATACCCCGGCGATCCTCATGATCACCGCCTTCGGGCGCGAGCAGGTGCTCGCCAAGGCGCGCGAAGTCGGCCTCGAGGGCTTTCTGGTGAAGCCGGTCAGCGCGTCGGTGCTCAACGACAGCCTGGCCGAGTTGTTCGGCGGCGCGCCTGCATCGGCCGCACTCGGCCACGACGGATCCGGCAGCCTGCCGGAGGCCCTGCGCGGCCGCCGCATCCTGCTGGTCGAAGACAACGCGATCAACCGCGAACTGGCCACCGAACTCCTCCAGGACCTCGGCCTCGTCGTCGAGATCGCCGTCAACGGCCGCGAAGGCGTCGAGCGCGCGCTCGCCGAACCGTTCGACCTCGTGTTGATGGACATCCAGATGCCCGAGATGGACGGTCTGACCGCCGCGCACAAGCTGCGCGAGGAGGCGGATCTGGCGACGCTGCCGATCCTGGCCATGACCGCGCACGCAATGAGCGGCGACCGCGAGAAGAGCCTCGCCGCCGGCATGAACGATCACGTCACCAAGCCGATCGACCCGCGCCGGCTGGTCGAGGTGCTGACCCAGTGGCTGCCGAAGACGCCGCGCGCACCGCCAGCCGGCCCCCGGCCCGCGCCCACGACCGCAACCGAGTCGACGCTGGTCGCCCTGCCCGAGAGCCTGCCGCCGTTCGACCTGCGCACCGCGCTCGCACGCACCGGCGGCAAGCCGGCCCTGCTGCGCAGGCTGCTGCTGCGTCTGCCGGGGGAGTTCGGCGACAGCACGGCGCGCATCGAAGGCTGCCTCGACCGCGGCGATCTGGCCGAGGCTCGGCGCCTGGCCCATACCCTCAAGGGCGTTGCGGCGACCCTGGGCGCCAGCGCGCTGACCGCCGCGGCGCAGGCGACGGAGGATGCCGCGCATACCGGTCCCACCGACGCGGTGCGCACGTGCCTGCCCACCCTGGACGGCGAGCTGCAGGTCGCGTTGCAGGCGATCGCCCGGATCGACGCCGCACCGGCACCCGCGGGCGAGGTCACGCAGAACGCCGCCAGCGATCGCGTGCTGCGGGAAATCCTGACCCAACTGCGTGCGGACATCGGCAGCAACAGCATGAAGGCGCGCAAGCGTTGTGCCACGCTGCGCGAACAACTGGGCGGGCGCCACGCCGATCGCGAGGCAAGCGCACTGCAGGCCGCGCTGGACGGACTGGACTTCCCGCTCGCGGGGCAGGCGCTGGAGCGCCTGATCGAACGTCTCGGGCTGCAGGACTGATCTCATCGCCAGCACACCGCAGGTAACCACCCGCATGAACGCACAACCTCCGGCAACGAAAATTCTGGTCGTCGACGATGACCCGGGCAACGTCGAACTACTCGCCGGAATCTTCGAGGACGACTACGAGGTGCTGTTCGCCACCCACGGCGAACGCGCCCTGCAGCTGGCGCGCGAGACG
This sequence comes from uncultured Gammaproteobacteria bacterium, assembly GCA_964640525.1. Classification (GTDB taxonomy): domain Bacteria; phylum Pseudomonadota; class Gammaproteobacteria; order Xanthomonadales; family Xanthomonadaceae; genus SZAS-103. The sequence continues at coordinate 12,176 of CAZXGS010000015.1, forward strand.
AAACCGGAAGCCATCCTGCTGGACGTGCTGATGCCGGGAATGGACGGCTTCGAGGTGTGCCGACGGCTGAAGGCGGCACGCAGTACTGCCAGCATCCCGGTGATCTTCGTCACCGGGGTGGGCGATCTGGACGCCGAAGTGCGCGGGCTCGAACTGGGCGCGGCCGACTACGTGGCCAAGCCGATCAACCCGCCGGTGGTGCGCCTGCGCGTGCGCAACCAGATCGAGCTCAAGTGCGCACGCGATCAGCTCACCCGCCTGGCATTCACCGACGGACTCACCGGCATCGCCAACCGCCGCTACTTCGACGACGCGCTGGCGCAGGAGTGCTCCCGGCACACGGGCGACGGCACCGAGCTGTCGTTGATCCTGCTCGATATCGACCACTTCAAGGCCTACAACGACAACTACGGGCACCTGCAGGGCGATGACTGCCTGCGCGCGGTCGCGCGCGCCGTCGACCGCTGCGCCACCCTGGCGGGCGATCTCGCGGCGCGCTACGGCGGCGAGGAGTTCGCGGTGGTGCTGCCGGCGACCGACGCCGAGCGCGCCACCCGGATCGGTGAGCAAATCCGTGCCTCGATCGCGGCACTCGGGCTCGAACACAAGTTCTCATCGGTTGCACCGCACATCAGCGTGAGCGTGGGTGTGGCCACCTTGCAGTGCGCGGCTGGACGCTCGCCGCTGCACGTGTTGGCACGCGCGGACGAGCTGCTCTACCGCGCCAAGGAACAGGGACGCAATCGGGTCGTCAGTGACCGCGGCAACCGGTCTGCTTGACGCGGCTCGCACACCCTGCAGAACGTCGTAGCCGAGCACCCGCAGCGCAGGCATTCAGCAAGCGCCGCGCGGATCTGCTCGGGAAGCAAGCGGTCCTGTGCTTCGAAAGCTGGTTCCGCTGCGTGCGCGGCTACACCCGTGGGAACCTGTTGAAACCAAACAACCGCGAAATGGATCGTGAATCAGTCATCGGATTCCCCGCAATGCAATCCAAACGAGGTGTCAGGTGTCGAGCCGCAACCGTGCCTTTTCGATCGTGGTGATCGGAGCCATTGCCGCCGGCACCATTCTTTTGCTGTATTACAAGGCCAAGCCGGTTGTGCGGATGACCGATCTTGTGCGCCACGCGGCTGTACGCCCCGCGAACACCGTTTCGATTCGCAAGCGTCCATCCGATGTTTCAAAGGGCGATGCAAGCGACGGCAGGCACGGCGCCTCGATGGGGACTTTGTCACGTTCAGCGCATTTTTTTCCCGCGCAGACCCCCGTTGCGCAGATGTATGACGCCCTCAAGCAGGCGGCAGATGCCGGCAATCCTCGCGCACAATGCCGACTTGGCGCTGAACTCGGAAGGTGCGCGGCCGTCCTGGAGAAAGAGCGGCTTTTGGATGAGAAAATTGCAAATGCGTCCATGCTCAAAGCGCACTCCACGGCCGAGCAGGGCGCGGTGCGGGAAATTGCTGCGGAAACACAAGCGCTTTCGCAACTGGCCGGCGTTTGCCGGGGTGTCACGCCCGAGCAGGCGCGCAACGGTTGGAAATACGAGTTCCGCGCGGCAAAGCATGGCAACGTGCAGGCGATGCTGGCTTTTTCGATCAACCCTCCGCTCAGCGAATCCAATTTTTCCGGCGATTTGGAGGGATGGAAGGCCTATCGCGACAACGCGGTGGCCATGCTTGAGCAGGCGGCACGCAAGGGAAGCCCGCTGGCGTTCAATCAATTGGCATGGATTTACGCGAACTACCCGATCGCTGGCGGCTCTCCTCTTGTCCCCAAGGATCCTGCTCGGGCGATTGCCAATGCGACGGTTGCACGGATGTTTGCGGACGAGTCGTCTTCAAGACAACTGCAACGGATGATGGCGCGCTTGCAAAGTGAAGCCGGGCTCGACGCCACGCAAACTGCTGCTGCAGTGGTCGTGAACATGCAGGCGTCAATGAACATGCAGCCAGGCGCTCGGGTGAACTTCGTGGACAATTCGTTTCCGCTGCCGGAAGACTGTGACAAGTAGCAGCGGAGAGCTGCAACGAAACGGGCCATTTCGGAGTGTGCCGCCGGGGCGGGAAGTCCGGTGCGCCAAGGGAATGCCGGCAACTCACTTCACCGGCCACTTGCCCAGCTTGCGGGCCAGCGTGCGGCGGTGCATGCCGAGCCGGCGCGCGGTCTCGGAGACGTTGAAGGCGGTGGCGGCCAGCATTTCGCGGATGCGTTCCCATTCCAGCGTCTTGATCGAGGTTGGCCGGGCAGCCAGGTCCACCTCTACGCTGTCCTCGGCTCGGCCATAGGTCAGCCGGCCAGAAGCAGCCGTTGATACCGACGGGACGGAAAGTCCGCCGCATGAAGCCCCTTGCTCAGCGTCGCTACGACGATGGAGGCCTGCGCCGATATCGGCTCCCTGCTCGGCAGGACGATGACGAACATGCCACCAATGCGCTGCAACCAACTTCGACGATCAGCAGCGCCTGGGCCGCGCCGGGGCGGACGGCGTGGTGCACCAAGGTCCATGGCGCCCACGCTGTGCAGAGGCCGAAGCCATGACGACGCCTACTTTCAGCGTCCGGAGCGGATCACAGGCGATCCGCCGCCGGCGCCGTACGTCGATACGAGCAGGGCGCAGATCCTCCGGCGCGTGCTGACAGAGGAAGTTCTGCGAAGGGCATTTGCGGCACTCGGGCTTTTCGCGACCACTTCTGGCGACAGCGTGCATGGCGAGTTCGGTGAGGCTTCGGGCTGGATACTGCCGCCAACCAACCAGCCAACAGGCTACGCAGGCACCACGGGTGAAGCGCCTCCCGCCAGAAGCATGCGGAAGCGCTTCGCAACGGAGAAGCCGGTCAACGAGGAATCAAGGCCAGCTCCGACCGCAGCCACGAAGACGACACGACGCTGATCAGATGCCAGAATGGCCGGATCAATTCGCGACGTGCGTTCGATCCGATCGAGATTCGCAGCCAGAGGCCGGACCGTGGTCGGCACTGGGTTTGTCGGGAAGCCCGCCGGGAAGCCATTTGAAGGGATCGTCGATCCTGCGGACCATTTCCGGGGATAGGCGATGGGTCGCACCTGCATGCCGTCGATCGTCCCATGGGAATCGACGGTGGCCGGTTTTCGGAATCACCCAATCGAGGCATGGGCATGAGCATTCGTTCGAACAGGCAGCATGGATTCCGTCGGGCTGCGGCGCTGGCTCTCGCGCTGGGCGCCTCGTCCTGTGGATCGGCAGCAGCCGGCCCGGCCACGGTTTCTGCGGCGACCCGCTTGCAGCAGGGGGATGCCGTCATCGGCGCGTTGCCGATGGACGCGCCGATGCATGTGGTGGTCGGGTTGAAGATGCGTGATCGTGCGGCGCTGGTGGACTTGGTGAATGCGCAGGCGCGCGCGCAGAAGGACGGGCAGGCGATCGAACGGCTCTCCCGCACGCAGGTGATGTCCCGTTTTGCCCCGACCCAGGCCCAGGCCGATGCGGTCGCCGCTTACCTGCGTGCGCACGGATTCGAAAACGTGGTGATTTCGCCGAGCCGGATGCTGGTGTCCGCCGATGGTTCGGCACGCACGGCGCGGGCCGCGTTTTCAACCACGTTTGCGCGGGTACGCACGCAAGACGGCCGACTCGCTTACGCCAATACCTTGCCGGCACACGTACCGGCCACACTCGGCGACAAGGTCATGGCCGTGCTTGGCTTGCAGACCGTGCACGTTCCGGCATCGCAATTGTGGCGCTTCCCGCCGAACGGATCCAGCGTGATGAATGCGGTCACGCATGATCCGGTCAACTTCCCGGCGATCTATTCGGTCGGTACCGGCGCGGCGGCCGCCGCGATACCGGTTGGCATCGTCACCGAGGGTGACCTGACCCAAGTCCGGCGCGACCTGAATACGTTCACCGACCGCCACGGGATGCCCAGGGTAGTCAACGAGATTGTCAACACCGGCGGGGCCAGTTCGGATGCCAGCAACGGTGGCGAATGGAGCACAGACAGCCAAGCTCTGATCGGGATGGCTGGGGGGGTCTCCAAGCTCTATTTCTACGACATGCCCGGGATGGAAAATGCCGACCTGACCGCGAATTTCGACACCATCGTCAACGCCAACGCGGCCAGAGTGATCAATGTCTCGCTGGGCGAATGCGAGCATTTCACCGACTTCGTCGAACACGGTGGCGATGGTTCTGCTGCAGTGGCCGACGGTCTGTTCCTGACCGCGGTGGCACAGGGACAAACCTTCGTGGTTTCCTCCGGCGATACCGGCGCGGACGCTTGTGGCACCGGTACCGCTGACGCCAATTGGCCAGCCAATTCACCGTGGGTGGTCGCGGTCGGCGGTACGCACCTTGACACCAGCGGCCCCAATTGGACCGCTGAACGGGCATGGTCCTACTCCGGCGGTGCCGAGAGCATCGAAGACAAGCCGGCGTGGCAGGGGACGATCACACTGCCTGGCACCATCACGGCACGGGCAGTTCCTGATGTCAGTTACGACGCGGATCCGGCCTCCGGTGCGTGGATTTTTGTCGATGGATCGCTTCAGCGCGTCGGTGGAACCAGCCTGTCGGCGCCGCTCTTCGCGGGTGCCTCGGCGCGCGTCCTGCAGGCCAGACGGACGATCGGATTTGCCGGTCCGCTGATCTACGCGCTTCCGGCGGCTGATTTTCACGACATCGTTGCGGGCAACAACAGGGCCGGGGAGTCCGGCGTCGGCTATGACGCGGGCGCTGGCTACGATTTTCCCAGCGGTCGCGGCAGCATGAAGATTGCCGACGTCGTGCGGGATGTCTCCGGGCTCGCCTGGTAGTTGATCCAAGACTCGGGTTTCGAGTCGTCTACGTCCGTCGCCTGGCGCCTGCATCCGGCGTCGGTACGCGTCCACGACGCGGCTGCCGCGCACGGCGGCCAGTACTACCTGCAGCTTGGCGGGCGGTCCTCGGTCACCAAATGGGTGAGCCAGATGGTGACGATCCCGGCCAACAAGACGCTGGCCTCCCTGCGGTTTTATCTGGCCACGACCACGGCCGATCACAACGATCCAGCCGACGATATCCTCTACGTCGGCATGTGTACTAACGATGGCGGCATGCCTGTCACGTTCCAGACCTACTCCAACCTGGAACCCAGCAACGGTTACGTGCTCAAGACCATCGATTTGAGCGATTACGTCGGCAGAAAAATCCAAATCTGCTTTTCCGGGAGCAATCACCAATCTCCGGTGACGAAATGGAAACTCGATGACGTGACCCTCACGGTGGAGTGATCGTTCGCAACCACGAGCGTTTCGCGCAGGCTTGCTGCGACCGGCGCGCGGGCCGTCAATCCGCCGGCGTGGCGACCGGCTCGCGTTGGCTGCGGCGGCGATTGTCGACCGTACCCAGCCATTTTTCGATCTGCGTCCGCTCGCGTGCACGCAGCAACGAGCGGACCCGGCTGCGCAACACCCCAAGCTCGCTGTCGCGGATGATCTGGCGGACTTCCAGCAAGGTCGATGGGTGCAGGCTGAAATCGGTCAGTCCCAGCGCCAGCAGCAGGCGTGTGAAGCGCACGTCGCCGGCCATTTCCCCGCACACCGCCACCGGCATGCCGCGCTTCTGACCGAGGCAGATCAGGTCGTGCAGCAGGCGCAGGAAGGCCGGGTGCAGCGGCGAGTACAGGTCGGACAAGGCCTCGTTGTCGCGGTCGGCGGCCAGCATGTACTGCATCAGGTCGTTGGTGCCGATGGAGATGAAGTCCACCTGGTCGATGAAGGCATCCAGCGCGAACGCGGCCGCGGGGACCTCGATCATCGCGCCGATGTCGAACTGGTCGGCGATCTCGTGGCCTTCGGTGCGCAGGTCGCGGGCGTGCTCATGGACCAGTGCGCGCACCGCGACCATCTCCTCGCGACGGCTGACCATCGGTACCAGGATGCGCACCGCGCCGTAGCCGGAGGCGCGCAGGATCGCCCGCAGCTGGATGTCGAACAACGCGCGCCGCGCCAGCGACAGGCGCACGCCGCGCAGACCGAGCGCCGGATTGGGCTCGTCGCGCAGGGCCACGCCGGTGCCGTCGGCCTTGTCGGCACCCAGGTCGAGGGTGCGGATCGTCACCGGGCGGCCGTTCATGCCCAGCACGAGGTCGCGGTAGGCGCGGAACTGCTCGTCCTCGTCGGGCAGGTGCTGGCGTTGCAGGAACAGGAACTCGGTGCGGTACAGGCCGACCCCGGATGCGCCCAGGGCGTGCGCCTCGGCGACGTCCTCGCGCGATTCGGCGTTGGCATGCAGGCGGATGTCCACGCCGTCGAGGGTGCGGGTGTCGGCATGGCGCAACTTGATCAGTGCGCGCATCTCGCGCTGCACCTCGCGCTGGCGCAGGCGGTAGCGGCGCAGGTCGTCGGCGCCGGGTTCGCGGATCACCTCGCCGATGCTGCCGTCCACCATCAACGCGTCGCCGTCGTTGATCCGCGTCAGCGCCTCGTGGGTGCCCACGACGAGCGGCATGTGCAGGCTGCGGGCCAGGATCGCGCTGTGCGATAGCGTGCTGCCGGTGGAGGTGACGATCGCCACCACGCCGCGCGCCTGCAGTTGCGCCAGTTCGGCCGGGCCAACCGTGTCGGTGACCAGGATCTCGCCGGCGATGCCCGCGGGCGAAGCGCTGCCTCCGCGGTGCAGGGCGGCGCGCACGCGTCCGACGACGTGCTCGATGTCCTCGCGGCGGCTGCGGAAGTACGGGTCGTCCATGCCGTCGAACACCGCGACCAGTTTGTCGCGTTGCAATCGCAGCGCGTATTCGGCGCTGTAGTGGCCGGTCCGCACCAGCACATCCAGGCCGTTGAGCAGCTCAGGGTCGTCGAGGATCAGGGCGTGGATGTCGAGGAATTCGCCCAGTTCGTGGGCCAGCGCACCGTGCAGGCGCTCGCGCAGGCCGCGCAGTTCATCGCGCGCAGCGGTGATCGCCTTGTGCAGGCGCTCGACTTCGGCATTGACCTCGGTATCCGGGATGGTCTGCTCGACGGTGTCCAGCGCATGCGCCAATCGCAACCGCGCGCGACCGAGCGCGATTCCTCGGGAGGCGCCCATGCCGGACAGCGTCAATCGCATCAACTGCCCTCGTCGAAGTTGCGCGCGAACAATCCCGCCCCCGCCTCCAGCGCCGCCGCTTCGTCCTCGCCTTGGGTTCGCAGGGTGACCTTGCTGCCCACGCCTGCGGCCAGCAGCAGCACGCCCATGATGCTCTTGGCATTGACCTCGCGGCCATTGCGCACCAGGAAGGCCTCGCTGCGGAAACCGGAAAGCACCTGCACCAGCTTGGCGGAGGCGCGCGCGTGCAGGCCGAGCTTGTTGGTGATGGTGATTTCGCGTTCGAGCATGGGGGAGGCCGGGACTGGGGACTGGAGTTTGGTGGCGACGGTCGGAACTCGGTGACTGATGCTGCCTTGGTGGTTGTCGTGCGTGGCGGGGCAGGTCAACGATACACCGAGGAGGCGGTTGCGCCTGCGGTTGCTTTCCCTCGCCCCAAAGCCGCCGTTCCGGGCTCAGGCATCATCCGCCACCACCCCGTTGCGCCCGCCGCTGGTCGCTACCCGGGCCAGCTCGTCCAGCTCGCACTCGGGGTGGTTGAGCACGCGCAGCAGCATCGGCAACGACAAACCCGATGCGCGCCGTGCCGGCGTGCCCAGGTGGGCCAGATCCCGCGCCAGCCGGCTGGGTGAGGATCCGTACACGTCGGTCAGCAACAGCACGCCGTCGCCGGCATCGACCTTGCGCAGGGCCGCGCTGGCCTGCGGCAGGGCGACGTCCAGCGGGGCGTCGAAGGGCAGTTCGAACACGCCCACCGACAAGGGCAGGTTGCCGAGCAGGCGTTCGGCGACCTGTCGGTGGCAACGGCCGATGCCTTCGTGGGTGACGAGCAGCACGCCAACGGTCATCGTTCACTCCAGCTCGCGATGGAAGGTCACCACGTCCTCGCGGCCGCGATCGCGCACGTGGCTCGCCACGCGCTCGGCAAGGTACACCGATCGGTGGCGACCTCCGGTGCAGCCGATGGCGATGGTGAGGTAGCTGCGGGTGCTGCCCTCGAAGCCCGGCAGCCAGTCGTCCACGAAGGCGGTGATCTGATTGAGGAAACGCTGGGCATCGGGCTGCGCATCCAGGAATTCGCAAACCTCGGCGTCGCGGCCGGACAACGGGCGCAGGCGCGCGTCCCAGTACGGATTGGGCAGTACGCGCGCGTCGAACACGAAATCGGCATCCGGCGGCAGGCCGCGGCGGTAGGCGAAGGACTCGCACAACACCGACAGCCCGAGCGTCGGCTGCATGCCAAGTTCGGTGATGACACGCCGCCGCAATTGGTGGACGTTGAGCTCGCTGGTGTCCACCACCAAATCGGCCAGCGCCCGTACCGGCGCCAGCAGTTGCCGTTCCAGCGCGATCGCATCGGCCAGCGCTAGCCCACCACGGCTGAGCGGGTGGCGGCGGCGGGTGTCCGAATAACGCTTGAGCAGGACCTGGTCGCTGGTGTCGAAGAACACCAGTCGATGATCGAAGCCGAGCGCGCCGACGGAGGACAACCAACGCGGCATCGAGGCCAGCTCCGATTCGCGGTTGCGCACGTCGATGCCCACCGCGACCCGACGATGCGGATCGGCGCCGGATTCGCGCCGGCGCGCATAGTCCTCCAGCATCGCCGCGGGCAGGTTGTCGATGCAGTAGAAGTCCAGGTCCTCCAGCGTGCGCAGTGCGATCGACTTGCCCGAACCGGACATGCCGCTGAGCACGATCAGCAGGGACTGATCGCTGGCCGCGAACAGCGAAGGCTTCGGATCGACGCTCACGGGACTTCGCCACGGTGCAGGAACTGGGTGTGGCGCGCCAGGAACGCGGCGCCCGGATCGATGCCCTTGATGCGCAGAATATGCAGGCGCGCGGCCGCTTCGGTGAGTACCGCCAAGTTGCGACCGGCGGCGACCGGCAAGTTGATCTGCGGTACTTCCAGGTCGAGCACCAGGCGGCTGCCGACGTCGCCGGTCAACCGTTCCATGCCGTCGCTGCCGCCATCGGGCCGCAGGCGCTGCAGGTGGACGATCAGGCGCAGGTACTTGTTGCGCTTGATTGCGGTGTCGCCGAACATTTCACGGATGTTGAGCACGCCCAGGCCGCGCAGTTCGAGCAGGTCCTGCAGCAGCTCGGGGCAGGTTCCATCCAGCACGTCGGGCGCGATCTGGGTGAACTGTGGGGCATCGTCGGCGACCAGCCGGTGGCCGCGCGAGATCAGCTCGAGCGCCAGTTCGCTCTTGCCCGAGCCCGATTCGCCGGTGAGCAGCACGCCGATCGAGTAGATCTCCATGAACACGCCATGCAGCGTGGTCTGCGGCGCCAGCACCCGTGCGAGGTGGTACTGGATGACATTGAGCAACTCGTGGCCACGCCGCGGCGAGACCCACAAAGGCGTGCCCGAATCCTCGGCCGCTTCGCGCAGGTCGGCGGGGCAGGCCTGGCCCTTGCTGAGGATCAGCGCCAGCGGGCTGAAGTTGACGATCTTTTGCAGGGTCTCCCAACGCAGGCGCGCATCCAGGCCATCCAGCCAGGTCAGCTCCTCGGTGCCAAGGATCTGCACGCGGTTGGGGTAGATGATGTTCAGGTAGCCGGCCAGCGACGGCCGCCGCGCGACCGTGCCGGTGGCATCCACGTAGCGTTGTTCACCGGCCTTGCCGCCGACCCAGCGCAGTTCAAGGCGCTGGTGCAGTTGTTCGAAGAATTCGCGGGCGGCGATGCGGTTCATGGGGTGGTTGCGTGCCGCGTCGTTGATCGACCTGGACGTTGCCCCTCGCCACAACCCCCCTCCCGGCGGGAGAGGGGCTTCACCTGCGGGCACCCTGCTGCGCCCCGCCATGCGAGGGTGTTTGCCTGCGGCTGCAGTACCCGCGCGTCCACCGCCTCACCCGAAGCTTTCGCTGCGCGCTGCGGCCTCGCCGCGGTGGTGGCGCACCTGCTTGCCCTTGTGCTTGTCCAGCATGCGATCGAGCTTGTCCACCAGCAGGTCGATCGCGGCATACATCGTGTCTGCTTCGCACTCGGCAAAGTGGGTCGCGCCAGGCGTCCCGATCTTGGCTTCGATCTTGTGCGCGAGCTTGGCGACGCGGAGGATCACGTGGATGTCAAGGTCTCCGTCGGCGTAGCGGCCGAGGCGCTCGAACTTGGCGTTGACGTAGTCCCGCAGTGCCACGGTGACCTCGATCTGATGGCCGCTGATGTCGATGCGCATGAGGGTTCTCCTGCAGTGGGTTTTGCGGCGCCGTGGGCGCCACCTCCAGAGTCGCAAGTTTCGGCGCGTTCGGGAAGGGGCAAACGCCGGTGGTCGATGCGATGGTGTGTCGCGGTGGTCGGCTTTTTCCGGGGGAATTGTGAAAATTCCGATAGCCGGGGCGCGCCGGTGCGCCATCGCCGCTGCCCCGGGGGTCGCGGGCCAGGTTGCGACGGTGGGTTTGACCGCGCGCGGCGCCCAGGGTTGCAGCGGCCATCGGGCAGGGCGGGAACCGGCAAGCCGCACTGTTCAGAGGCGGGTGCGCTCGTGCGAGGACGCGATCCGCAACAGGTCGCGGTACTTGGCCACGGTGCGGCGTGCCACCGGCACCCCGGCCTCGCGCAGCGCACTGGCCAGTTGCGCGTCCGACAACGGCTTGCGCGGGTCCTCGGCGTCCACCAGGCGGCGGATCATGGCCTGGATGGCGGTGCTGGAGGCTGCCTCGCCGGCACCGTTGGCAATCCCGGAGGCGAAGAAGTGCTTGAACTCGAAGGTGCCGCGCGGGGTGTTGAGGTACTTGCGGGTGGTGGCGCGGGAGATGGTGGATTCGTGCAGTTCCAGTTCCTCGGCGACCTCGCGCAGGGTCAGCGGGCGCATCGCCTCGGGGCCGAAATCCAGAAAGCCGGCCTGCTGGCGCACGATGGCTTGCGCCACCCGCAGCACGGTGTCGGCGCGGGTCTGCAGGTTCTTGATCAGCCAGCGCGCCTCCTGCAGGTGCGCGCGCAGGTAGCTGGCATCTTCACGGCTGGCGCCGGCGATCAGCCGCTCGTAGTGGTGGCTGATCGCCAGTGCCGGGCTGTTGCCGGCCAGCAGCGCCACCTTCCAGGCGCCTGCATGCCGGTAGGCGATGCAATCGGGCTGGACGTACTGCGTGGGTGCGGCGGCGGCCTGGCTTCCCGGACGCGGGTCGAGCGAGCGCAGCAACGCGACGGCCTCGTCCATCGCGGACGCGGTGACCTGCAGCTGGCCTGCCAGGCGCTCCGAGCCCTGCCTGGCGAGGGTTTCCAGATGCTCGCTGGCGATCCGGCGGGCGAGCGCCAGGCCGGCCGTGTCCGCCGAGAGCATGGACAGTTGTACGCCCAGGCATTCGGACAGGCTGGTGGCGGCCACGCCGACCGGATCGAAGCGCTGGATGCGGTGCAGCACGGTACCGATTTCATCCAGCCCGGCCTCGATATCCGGGCGCAGGCCGTCGCGGATGGCTTCCAGCGATTCGCCGAGGTACCCGTCCTGACCCACGGCATCGATCAGCACGGCACCGATCATGCGTTCGCGCGGACTCATCGGCGTCAGGTGCAGTTGCCACAGCAGGTGGTCGTGCAGGTCCTCCGGCGCGGCGGCAAGCTCCTGCGCGCCATCGTCCGCCTCCTCGCCGGACCTGCGCTGGCCGGTTCCGGCGGCTGCCCATTCCGCGGGCATCGGCGCATCAGCTGCGTTGTCCTGCGTGCGGTCGGACACCGCGACGGTCGTGGTGCGCTCGATGAAGGCCAGGGTCGGCAGGGCGTCCGCGTCGCCCGCATCGGGCGGACCGTCGGCGTCCTCGGCGCGTTCTAGCAGGGGGTTGCTTTCCAGTGCGAGATTGACCTCGCTCTCCAGTTCGGTTGCCGACAGGCTGAGCAAATGGATCGCCTGGCGCAACGCCGGCGTCAGCGTGAGGTGCTGCCCGAGTTGTGGGGTCAGGCTGGGCTTCATCGCGATGCCTTCGACGATTCCTTGGCTGCGGGCGCGCGCCCGATGCCTGGCGCAATCGCGATGCGGGCACGCCGCGAGGTCAGGCGCGCGCAGCCGCCGCATCGAAGCGAACAGGCCGCTCGCCGTCCCGCCGTGCTACAGGCGGAACTCCTCACCCAGGTAGACCCGGCGCACGTCCGGGTTGGCGAGGATGGCCTCCGGCGCGCCCTGCGTCAGCACGCTCCCCGCATTGAGGATATACGCACGGTCGCAGATTCCCAACGTTTCACGCACGTTGTGGTCGGTGATCAGCACGCCGATGCCGCGGTCGCGCAGGTGGCGGACGATCTTCTGGATCTCGCCGACCGAGATCGGATCCACGCCGGCAAAGGGTTCGTCGAGCAGCATCAGGCGTGGCTTTCCGGCCAGCGCGCGGGCAATCTCGGTGCGCCTGCGCTCGCCGCCGGACAGGCTGGCGCCCATCTGGCCGGCGACGTGCTCGATCTGCAGTTCTTCCAGCAGCGCGGTGCGCTCACGTTCGCGGCCGCGGGCGTCCAGGTCCTTGCGCAGCTCCAGCACCGCATCCAGGTTCTGCGCCACGCTCAGGCGCCGGAACACCGAGGGTTCCTGCGGCAGGTAGCCCATGCCCAGGCGCGCGCGGGCGTGCATCGGCAGGCCGGTGATGTCGGTGCCGTCGAGCACGATGCGGCCGGCATCGGCGGCCACCAGGCCGACGATCATGTAAAAGCAGGTGGTCTTGCCGGCGCCGTTGGGCCCGAGCAGGCCGACGACTTCACCGGCGTCGAGGTCCAGCGCGAAGTCGCTGACCACCGCGCGCGCCTTGTAGCGCTTGGACAGGCCGGAGGCGACCAGCATCAGGGGGACGTGCCGGATGCAGGGCTCGCGGCATCGGGCAGATCGGGCGGCGGTGCCTCGGCCTTCGGTGCCGCGCCCTTGCCGGGCTTGCTCTTGGGCAGTATCCGCATCGACACCCGGGAGCCGTCGTTGCCGCTGGTCACCTTGCCGTTGTCCACGTCGTAGACGATCTTCTGGCCGTGCATCTGACCGCGCGTGGGCTGGTTCACCACCGCGTCGCCGGTGAGCACGGCGACGTTCTTGAGCATGTCGTAATCCACCTGGCGGGCGGTGGCGTACATCGGCTCGTTGTTCTCGTCGAGCTGTTTGAGGTGGACCGGGTTGCCGGTGAGCACGGTGCGGCTCATCTCGCCGTCCTTGCGGGTGATGACCGCCTTGTCCGAGCGGATCTCCAGGGTGCCCTGGGTCATCACCACGTTGCCGGTCAACACACTGGTGCCATCGTCGCTCAGGTCGCCGTCCAGGTGTGCACCGTTGATGTCCATGGGCTGCTGGCGGTCGGACTTCTTCGCCCACGCGCCGGTGCAGGCCAGGCCCAGCGCCAGCGCGAGGAGGAGGGCGCGGCCCATGGCCATTTCAGTGCTTCTTGCTGGGGACATCGTGGAGGCTCACGTTGGAGAGCAGTTCGACCCTGGAGGTCTTGAGCCAGGCGTTCATGCCGGTGCCGCGCAGTATAGAGGGGCCGCGGGTGACGGTCACAAGCAGCGGCGTGTGCGCGGTCTGCGGGTCGGGGCGGATGCTCAGCCACTGCGTGCGGATGTGCACCGGGTCGCTTTCGGGTTGCGTGGGCCCGTCCAGCGCCACGTCGCGCTTCAGCCGCACCTCGTCGCCGTCGGAGCTGACCCAGCCGGCTTGCGCGTGCCCGGTCCAGTCGCCTTTGCCCTTCTTGTCCGGGAAGCTGAATTGCGGCTGGTTGAGGAACAGTTGCTGGTTGAACGGATCCCGTACCGCGTATGGCCCGTTGGTGCGGAAGGACAGCTCGCCTTCCTTGTTCATCGCCACCAGGTGGTATCGCTCGACGGTGTAATCGCCGCGTTGCGGGCCGATGCTGTCCTCGGGCGCCGGCTTGGGCCGAAGCTGCCACGCCCACCACGCGCTCGCCAGCGCGAGGGGCAGCAGCACCACGGCAAGCGTGCGCCGGTTCATGCGCTGTAGCGGGCGAGGATGGCGTCGGCGTGGCCCTGGGCGGCGAGCAGGAGGTCGCACAGTTCGCGCGCGGCGCCGTGCCCGCCGGCTTCCTGGGTGCGCCAGTGGACGCGCTCGCGGACCCACGGATGCGCGTTGGCTGGCGCCACTGCCAGACCGCAAACGGACATCACCCGCAGGTCGGGAAGGTCGTCGCCCATGAAGGCGACTTCTTCGCGCGCCATCCCGAGCCGTGACGCCAGTTCATCCAGGCAGGCGCGCTTGTCGGCGACCCCGGTGAAGACATGCGCGATGCCCAGCTCGCGCGCCCGCGCGTGGGTCACCTCGCCGTGCCGCGCGGTCACCAGCGCCACCGCGATCCCGGCTTCACCCAGCAGCTTCAGGCCCATGCCGTCGGCGACGTGGAAGTTCTTGCCTTCCTTCCCGTCGGCGGTGAGCACGATCCGGCCATCGGTCAGCGTGCCATCCACGTCGAATGCGACCAGGCGGATGCGTGCGGCGCGCGCGCGGATGTCGGCGGGGAAGTCGTTGAGATGGGAATAGGGCATGGAGTTCGAGGCTCGGGGCTTGGGTCTGCTGAACGGGATCAGATGCCAGGGATTGCGGGTCGTTGAGGGTGCGCCATTCGCGTTCCGTCGGGAAGGTGGCCGGCCATGACTGCACCTGCGCCTGCCAGACCCGCGTGGCAGCCGCCAGTCGCGGCTGCGCTACACCACCCGCGCCCGCAACAAGTCATGGATGTTCAGCGCCCCGACCACGCGATGGTCGTCATCGACCACCACCAGCGCGCTGATCCGGTGTTCTTCCATCAGGTGCGCGGCCTGGCTGGCCAGGCGATCGGGCTGGATGGTCTTGGGGCTGCGGGTCATCAGTTCGGCCACGCCGATGTTGCGCAGGTCGATGCGGTCGTCGTCCAGCGCGCGTCGCAGGTCGCCGTCGGTGAACACGCCGAGCAACCGGTTGGCCTCGTCGGTGATCGCGGTCATGCCCAGGCGCTTCTGGCTCATCTCCACCAGCGCCTGCGCCAGGCTGGCATCGGCGCGTACGCACGGCACCTCGGCCCCGGCGTGCATCACGTCGCGGATGCGCAGCAGCAGGCGGCGACCGAGCGCGCCGGCCGGGTGCGAGCGGGCGAAGTCCTCGCTGGTGAATCCGCGCGCTTCCAGCAAGGCCACCGCCAGGGCATCACCCATCGCCAGCGCAGCGGTGGTGCTGGAGGTCGGCGCCAGGCCGAGCGGGCAGGCTTCCTCGGCCACGCCCACGTCCAGATGGACGTCGGCCAGCCGCGCCAGCGCGGACTCGGGATTGCCGGTCATCGCCAGCAGCCGATTGCCCTGGCGCTTGAGCGCGGGGACGATCGCCAGCAGTTCCTCGGTCTGGCCGGAGTTGGACAGCGCCAGCACCACATCGGCGTCGGTGATCATGCCGAGGTCGCCGTGGCTGGCCTCGCCGGGATGAACGTAGAACGACGGCGTGCCGGTGGATGCCAGGGTCGCGGCGATCTTGCGTGCGACGTGACCGGATTTGCCCATGCCGGTGGCGACCACGCGCCCGGGGCAGTCCAGCATGACGAGGCAAGCCTGCGCGAAGTCGTCCTGCAAACGCTCGCGCAGCGCGCGCAACGCCGCGATTTCGACCTCCAGCACGCGCTTGCCGGACGCCAGCACCTTGGCGGTGTCGATTTCGAGCGGTCCGGGCACGGCTTGCGCTGACATCGTGAAGGGTTCCTTGCGCCGCTTCGAGAATCCGCCGCGGCAGGTGATGAGGGGCTTGCGTACACGCCGGCGTGGTCCTGTCGAAACAGGCGGTGCCGCCACCGCGCCTGCGCGATTTCGCAACCTGAGACCTCGCCCCCAGGTCGGCGCTTGCCAACCTGATAAGCTAGACGGCTGATTATCTCATGCCGTGACGCGTGCCAATGGACGCCAATTTCATCCAGCAGTTGATCCAGTCCGGATTTCCGGATGCGCAGGTCGCGGTCGAGGGCGCCGATGGCGTCCACTTTCAGGCGCGGGTGGTCAGCGCGGCGTTCCGCGGCAAGCTGCCGATCGCGCGCCACCGCATGGTGTATGCCACCCTCGGCGAACGCATGGGCGGCCAGATCCACGCACTGTCGCTGCACACGCTCACCCCCGAGGAATCGACTTGAGGACGAAGCCCGTGCCACGCGGACGCGACCCCCGGCGTTAGCTTCTGGCCGCGCCGCTGGCCGTCGCAAGTCGCCGCGGCAACGCGCAAACTGCAACCCGATCCTTTCCGACCCACCTTCCCGACACCGCCCACCCATGGCCAAGATCCTCATTTCCGGCGGTGAACCCCTCAACGGCGAGGTGCAGATCTCCGGCGCCAAAAACGCGGTGCTGCCGATCCTCGCCGCGACCTTGCTGGCGGACGGGCCGATGGAGATCAGCAACGTCCCGCACCTGCACGACGTCACCACCACGATGGAACTGCTCGGCAGGATGGGCGTGCAGTTGATGGTGGACGAGAAGATGCGCATCACTGTCGATCCGGGGACGATCTCCAGCCACGTCGCGCCGTATGACCTGGTCAAGACCATGCGCGCCTCGATCCTCGTGCTGGGCCCGCTGGTGGCGCGATTCGGCGCTGCCGAGGTGTCCCTGCCCGGCGGCTGCGCGATCGGTTCGAGGCCGGTGGATCAACACATCCGCGGGCTGCGCGCGCTCGGCGCGCAGATCACCGTGGAGAACGGCTACATCATCGCCAAGGCCGGCCGCCTGCGTGGCGCACGTATCGTCATGGACATGGTGACCGTGACCGGCACCGAAAACATCCTGATGGCCGCGACCCTGGCCGAGGGCACCACGGTGATCGAGAACGCCGCCCAGGAACCGGAAGTGGTGGATCTGGCGATGTGCCTGAATGCCATGGGCGCCAGGATTTCCGGCGCCGGTACCTCGACGCTGGTGATCGAAGGTGTCGAGCGCCTGCACGGTTGCGGTTACAGCGTGTTGCCCGACCGCATCGAGACCGGCACCTTCCTGGTTGCAGGCGCCATCACCCAGGGTCGGGTGCGCGCCAAGCACGCCAGGCCCGACACCCTGGACGCGGTGCTGGTCAAGCTGGAGGAAGCCGGCGCCCACGTGAACACGGGTGCGGACTGGATCGAGGTGGATATGCGCGGCCGTCGGCCCAAGGCGGTGAGCCTGACCACCGCGCCGTATCCGGCCTTCCCGACCGACATGCAGGCGCAGTTCATTGCCCTCAACGCCTGCGCCGAGGGCACCGGCGTGGTCACCGAAACGGTGTTCGAGAATCGTTTCATGCACATCCACGAGTTGCAGCGCCTTGGCGCCGACATCCGGGTGGAGGGCAACACCGCGATCTGTCACGGCGTGACCACCATGAGCGGCGCCCCGCTGATGGCCACCGACCTGCGCGCCTCCGCCTCGCTGGTGCTGGCAGGCCTGGTGGCGCAGGGCGAAACCACGGTGGATCGCATCTACCACATCGACCGCGGCTACGAGAACATCGAGGAAAAGCTCGGCGGGCTGGGGGCAAGGATCAAGCGCCTGCCGAACTGACGCGTGCGCGGAACGACCGGTCGGCGTCGGCCCGTCGCCGCGTCATGCCGGCTACCCCTCAGGGAACATCCGATCAAGTGGATTCCGTTCGTGGTGAGCCCTTCGACTTCGCTCAGGACAGGCCTGTCGAACCATGAACGGAATCAACGATTTGCGGTAGCAAGCCGGTAGGGCTTTGGGCTTGTTGAGACCTTCCTCAGCGCGACACCGACACCAGGCTCGCCACCCACGACTCGCCGTTGGGCTCGTTCTGCACGATGCGCACCGGCACGAAGCCATCGTCCACGCCGAACCAGTACGCGGTGACGCGGCCGTTCGGCGTCTCGCGCTGGCGGGTGACGACGATGGTGTGCAGCGCGCCGGCGGGAACCTGCACGATCGCGGGTTTGCCGACGACGTAGCGTTGCGTCTCGATCGCGTGGCGGGTGGCCACCGCATAGCTCAGCGTGCCGCGCTTGCCGTCGGCCAAGTCGCTGGCGATGGCCAACGTCACCGAGTTCGGATCGAGCAGCCCGGGCTGCAGCGGAAAGGACTGCGCGCTCTTCTTGTCACGGATCACCACCGTGCGCGCGGCCGGGTCGACTTCGACCGAGCGGTGGCTGGATTTGAGCAGCGTGGACATGCGGTAGCTGTAGCTGCGCAGTTGCAGCGCGCCGTCCACGACCTCCAGGGTGGATCGCTCGTCGACGTTCGCCGCCGCCAGCGCGGCCACGCCGTGGGTGCCGCGCGTGGATTGGTCGTACTCCCAGCCATTGGCGACCGGCTGCAGGCTGAAGGTGGCCTCACCGACGAGGCTGCCGTTGCGCGACATCTGGTAGGTGGCGGTGAAAGGATGCAGCGGGGCGGCCAGCGACAGGGCTGGGATGGCGATGGCCATGGCAAGCAGGGCAGGGGCGAGCAGGGATTTCATGGCTGTTGAGTCGGTACGGGCAGGATATGACCGGCGTCGTCGAGCAGCAGCGGCGCCGCGAGAGGCCGACTATCCACCCACACGGCTGAACCGTGCTGGACGATGCGTCCGGCGGCGATCGCCTGCACCGTGGCGACCAGCAGCGGATGCTCGCGTGCCAGCACGCGCTCGGCCAAGGCCGCCGCGGTGTCGTCCGGATGCACCGGAACCTGCGCCTGCGCGATCACCGGGCCGGCATCCAGCGCCGGGATGACGAAGTGGACGCTGGCCCCGTGGGCGCGTTCGCCGGCCGCCAGGGCGCGCGCGTGGGTGCGCAGGCCCGGGTACTTCGGCAGCAGCGAGGGATGGATGTTGATGATCCGGCCTGTGTAACGCGTCACTGCGGCATCGCCGAGGATGCGCAGGTAGCCGGCGCACACGACCAGATCGGGGGACACGGCGTCGATCGCGTCGAACAAGGCGGCGTCGAAGGACTGGCGGGTGGAGTAGTCCGTCGGGTTCAGCGCCAGCGTGGCCACGCCCGCGCTGCGCGCGCGCGTCAGGGCTGGTGCGGTGGCGCGGTCGCTGAACACCCCGACGATGCGAAAACGGGAATCGCGCGCGGCATCCAGCAGGGCCTGCAGATTGCTGCCGCGTCCGGAGACCAGCACGGCGACACGCAGGATGCCGCGCACGGACGTTTCCCCGGGATGCGTGTCAGCCTGCGCTGGGGCTTCCCCGGGCTTCAAGCGACCAGGTCTCCGCGTTGGATCCTCATCCCGGGGCAAGCCGGAAGCCCTCAGGCGATCCGCACCCGCATCTCGCCCGAGCGTGGCACGACCTGGCCGATCGGGCGCTGCGTCAGTCCGGTGCGCTCGATGGCCTGGCCGATCGCGTGCGCCATCTCGCGCGCGACCACCAGCACGAAGCCGATGCCGCAATTGAAGGTGCGCCACATCTCGTGGATCGGCACCGCGCCCTCGCGGCGCAGCCAGTCGAACACCGGCGGCAGGGTCAGCGCGGAGGCGTCGATGTCCAGCCCAAGGCCGTCGGGTATCACGCGGATGATGTTCTCGGTCAGGCCGCCACCGGTGATGTGGGCCATCGCATGCACGTCCTCGCGCCACTCGCCGCGCAGCAGTTCCAGGATCGGCTTGACGTAGATCGTGGTCGGCGCCATCAGTGCATCGGCCAGGCTCGTGCCGCCCAGGTCGAGGTCGAGCGGGTTGCCGGCGCGGGCGAGGATGCGGCGGATCAACGAGTAGCCGTTGGAGTGCGGGCCGCTGGAGGCGATCCCCAGCAGCACGTCGCCAGAGCGCACGCGCGCGCCGTCGAGCACATCGGCTTTTTCCACCGCGCCGACACAGAAGCCGGCCAGGTCGTATTCGCCGGGTGGATACATGTCCGGCATCTCGGCGGTCTCCCCGCCGATCAGGGCGCAGCCGGCCAGTTCGCAGCCTCTGGCGATGCCGCCGACGACCGCGACGGTGGTGGCGACGTCGAGCTTGCCGGTGGCGAAGTAGTCCAGGAAGAACAGCGGTTCGGCGCCCTGCACCAGCACGTCGTTGACGCACATGCCGACCAGATCGATGCCGATGCTGTCGTGGCGACCCAACTGCTGGGCCAGCTTGAGCTTGGTGCCTACCCCGTCGGTGCCCGACACCAGTACTGGCTCACGATACTTGCCAGCCAGGTCGAACAACGCGCCGAAACCGCCCAGGCCACCCATCACCTCCGGGCGCAGCGTGCGGGCAACCGCCGGCTTGATGCCCTCCACCACGGCGTTGCCGGCGTCGATGTCCACCCCGGCGTCGCGGTAGGTGAGGGGGGGGCTGGCGGATGTCGGCTGCTGCAAGGGAATGCTCCGCACGATCGAAAACGACGGGGCGGCCATTCTATCAGCCCCCTGCGGCATAATCGGCGCCAGCCGATCCACGGAACCCCCCATGCGCCCACCCCGCGTCCGCCCTTTTGCCGTCGTCCTTCTCGCGTTGTGCCTGCTCGCCCTGTCGGGGATGGCGTGGGCCGACGGCGGCGGGCTCTACGAGGGCAGCGTGGTGGTCAACAACCAGGCCGATCGTGCCAATGCGACCCAGCGCGCACTGCTGCAGGTGATCGGCAAGATCACCGGACAGCGCAACGCTGCCAGCCTGCCGCAGGTGCGTGGCCTGCTCGGCAATGCCGGCAAGATCGCGCTGGATTCGCACCTGACCACCGAGTCGGACACCTACAACGGCATGCCGGTGTACCACCAGCGGCTGGTGGTGCGTTTCGACCAGGGTGCGGTGGACGGGCTGATCGCCGGCGCGGGGCTGCCCTCGTGGCCGGGTCCGCGCTCGCCGGTGGCGCTGTGGCTGGTGATTGATGATGGCCACGGTCCGCGGCTGGTCGGATCGGCGTACAAGAACGTCGCCAAGTCCCTGACCGAACGCGGTGCCGATCGCGGCGTCACGTTCGTGCTGCCGAGCGGCACGCCGATGGAATCGCAGGTGGCGTTGCTGGCCAGCGGGATCGGCCCGGCGCAGGCGGTGGTGCTGCCCTCGGCAGCGTATGCGCCGATGCAACTGGTCGGGCGCCTGACCCGCACGGCGGCGGGCTGGAAGGCGCACTGGACACTGCTCGACGGCGGCATCGACCTGGCGAGCTGGAGCCAGGTCAACCCGGATGCGCGGGTGGCGATGGCCGACGGCGCCGATGCCGCGGCCGATGCGCTGGCGAAGAAATACGCCAAGCTGGTGGCGGCCGGCCCGGCTGGCAGCTTTGCAGTGCAGATCCAGGGCGTGCGCAATGCCGACGACTACGTCCGCGTGATGGGTTACCTCGAAGGGCTGGGGATCGTGCACAAGATCGTCCTCATCGGTACCGGTGACAACGACACCCTGCGCCTGCAACTCGACCTGGCCACCGGCATGGAAGGCTTGCGCAACGTCGTCGCGGCCGGCGCCGTGCTGGATGCGGACGTCGATCCAGCCAATCCGGTGTTCCACCTGCGGCCGTGAACCTGCGGCAGTTGCCCAATGTCATCACCGGCCTGCGGATGCTGCTGGTGGCGCCGCTGGTGTGGTGCCTGCATGTCGGCGACTTCCGCACGGCGCTGTGGCTGGCGCTTGCGGCCGGACTTTCCGACGCGCTGGACGGCTGGCTGGCCAAGCGCTTCGACTGGCGCACACCGCTGGGCAGCCTGCTCGATCCGGTGGCCGACAAGCTGCTGCTGGTGGGAAGCTTCGTGGGCCTGTGGCTGGTGGGCGCGCTGCCTGGCTGGCTGGTGGCACTGGCGATCGCGCGTGACGTGCTGATCGTCGGCGGCGCGGTGGCCTACCACAACCTGATCGGCCACCTGCAAGGCGAGCCGACCTTGCTTGGCAAGCTCACCACCGTGATCCAGATCGTGCTGGTGGTGGTGGTCCTGTTCGGGCTGGCGATCCAGCATGTACCCGGGATCGACATCCTCCTCCTGGTGGTGGCAACCGGATTGCTGACGGCGGCCAGCGGGATCGACTATGTTGTGCGTTGGGGCGCACGTGCGCGAAAGCAGTGGCGCGCCGGCCACGCGTCAGACCCGAACGGGCGCAGACCATGAGTGCTGCCGATCCTTCCAACGTGCCGGTCCACCTTCCGGGCAGCGACGCCGGCAGCCGTTGGGAGTGGCTTGCCATCGCCATCGTCACCGGCGTACTGGTGTGGCTGCTGGCGCCGGTGCTGGTGCCGTTCGTGATCTCGGCGTTCTTCGGCTACCTCGGCGATCCAGTGGTGGACCGGCTCGAACGTGCGCGCATGAGCCGCACCTTCTCGGTGTCGCTGGTGTTCTTCGTGATGACCTTGCTCGCGGCGCTGGCGTTGTTTTTCCTGCTGCCGATGATCGGCGACCAGGTAAGCCACTTCATGACCCAGATGCCGGTGTACGCGCAATGGATGCGCGAAACCGCGCTGCCGTGGATTGACCACCGGATCCACCTCGACCTGACGCCCTACCTCGACCCGCAACAATTGGTGGACATGCTGCGCAAGCACTGGCAGGACGCTGGGGTGGCGACCAGCGTGCTCGGCCAGGTCTCGCACTCGGGCATGGTGCTGATCCAGGTGATCTCCAACGTGCTGTTGGTGCCGGTGCTGTCGTTCTACTTCCTGCGCGATTGGGACGAACTGGTCGAGCGCATCGACATCCTGCTGCCGCGCGCCGCCGAGCCGACCATCGCGCGGCTGGCGCGACAGGCGGACGAGATGCTGGGCGGCTTCGTGCGCGGCCAGTTGCTGGTGATGGTGTGCATGGGCATCTGGTACACCGCCGCGCTGTGGATGGCAGGGCTCGACTTGGCCCTGCTGATCGGCCTGATCACCGGCCTGCTCAGCTTCGTTCCCTACCTTGGGGTGACGATCGGGATCGTGATCAGCGTGATTGCCGCGCTGGTCCAGTACGGCGACCTGCAGCACGTGATGCTGGTGGGCGGCGCGTTCGCGATCGGGCAGACCCTGGAATCGTTCGTGCTGGTACCGCGGCTGGTGGGTGACAAGATCGGCATGCACCCGGTCGGGGTGATCTTCGCCTTGATGGCCGGCGGCCAGTTGTTCGGCTTCCTCGGCGTGCTGCTGGCACTGCCGGTGTCGGCGATCGCGATGGTGTTGCTGCGTTACGCCCACGAGCGTTACACGACCAGTCGCCTGTATGCCGGGTCGCACCCGCCACCGGGCGATGGCGCGATGCCCCCGGGCCAAGCCGGATCGCCAACGGGCGACGCAGCGCCACTGGCCGGACCAGAATCCCCGTGAAGGAACCGGCGTCGACCCGCGGCGCGCAACTTCCACTGGGGTTGCGGTTCACGCGCGACCAGCGACTTGAGACCTTCCACGGCGCACCCCTTGGCCTGATGGCGGCGCTGGCGGGGCTGGTCGCGGCGCAGGTCGAGGGCGTCTTCCTCGCCGGTCCGGACGGAAGCGGACGTAGCCATCTTCTGCTGGGTGCCTGCGCTGAGGCCGCCGAAACCGGGCGCAGCGTCAGCTACCTGCCGCTGCGCGAGCTGGGCGGACATGCGGTCGACGCGCTGGCCAGGCAGGCAGCGGTTCAGGTGGCATGCGTGGACGATGTTCACGCCGTTGCCGGCCAGCCTGCGTGCGAACTGGCTTTGTTCGATTTCCACAATCGCGTCCGCGATGCGGGCGGAACGCTGCTGTACGCGGCCGATGCTGCGCCGATCCACTTGCCTCTGGCGTTGCCCGACCTGCGATCGCGGCTGGCGCAATGCGCACAATTCACCCTGTCGGCGTCCGGCGAGGCCGCGCGTCGGCAAATCGTGCGCGAACGTGGCCTGGCGCGCGGACTGGAGCTGGATGAGCCGGTACTGGACTACCTGTTCCGCCGCAGCCGTCGCGACCTGGTCTCGTTGACGGCCTTGCTGGACCGGCTGGATCGCGAGTCGCTGGCCGCGCAGCGGCGCATCACCGTGCCGTTCCTCAGGCAGGTGTTGGGAGAGGGGCAGGATTGAGCAAATCGCGGTAGGCGGCACCGCTGCCTGCCCTTCTCCCGCCGGGAGAAGGTGGCCCGAAGGGCCGGATGAGGGACGACCGCACGGCCATCCGCTCTCAAGCATGGCGCTGCCATTCCGTTGCCGCAAGGGTCGGCAGATGCTTGCCACGCCTGCGGGGTCAATCGGAAGGCGGGATGGCCAGCCGCGCATCCAGCGCCGCCAGACGCTCCGGCGTGCCAATGTCGAACCATTCCCCGGGGTGGCGTTGACCGCTCACCTGTCCGCGGCGCATCGCCGCGCGCAGCAATGGCGTCAGGCCGAACCGTGGTGGATCGTCCGCCGCGCCTTGCGCATCGCCGATGATCCCGCGCCAGCCGTCCAGGATGGCGGGTCGGTACATGCCGATGCCGGCGAAGGTCAGCGCCTGGATGGGATCGGCGCAAGGCGAGTCCGGGAAGGGATGCAGCTTCCCGTTCGCCTCCAGCCCGAAATCCCCGCGCGGATGCTGCGGCGGGTTGTCCACCAGGACCAGGTGCGCCAATCCCGTGGGTTCTGCCGGCAGGTTCGCGAAGTCGAAATCCGTCCAGACATCGCCGTTGACCACCAGGAATGGCGCATCGGCAGGCGCGCCTTCGCGCAGCAGCGGCAGTGCATGCAGCAGGCCGCCGCCGGTTTCCAGCGGTTGCGCGCCCTCGTGCGAAAAACGCAGGCGCAGCCCGAAGCGCGCGCCGTCGCCCAGCGCAGGCGCGAAACGCTCCGCCAGCCAGGCGATGTTGACCACCACTTCGCGCACGCCGACCGCGGCCAGCCGTTCCAGGTGCCAGGCGATCAATGGCTTGCCACCAACCTCGAGCAGGGGCTTGGGCGTGTGCTCGGTCAATGGGCGCATGCGCTCGCCCTTGCCGGCGGCGAAGATCAGCGCCTTCATGCGGTGAGCGGCGTGGCCGGATTCGCCAGCGCCGGCCGGATCCGGTCGCGGATCAGGTCCGCCAATGGAGCCAGTTCGGCATATCGCGGCAGGACGGCGTCGAGGTAGGTGAAAAAGCGTGGCACGTCGGCGAGGTATTTCGGCTTGCCGTCGCGATGGTTCAGGCGGGCGAAGATGCCGATCACCTTCAGGTGACGCTGCGCGCCGATCCAGTCCGCATCACGACGGAACGCGGGCAGCGACGGCACCGGCAGGCCGGCGGCTTGCGCGCGCGCATGGTAACGATCCAGCCAGCCGGCGACGCGATCCTCGGGCCAGCTCAGGAAGGCATCCTTGAACAGGCTCAGCGGGTCGTAGGCGATAGGCCCGAGCACGGCGTCCTGGAAGTCGAGCACTGCCGGGCCGTTGTCGGCCGGCATCAGGTTGCGCGGCATGAAGTCGCGGTGCACCAGCACCCGCGGTTGCGCCAGCGCGTTGGCGATGAGCAGGGCATAGGTGCGTTCGAGCGTGGCGCGCTCGTCGCCGGTCAATTCGATCTGCAGATGGCGGCCGACGAACCACTCATCGAACAAGCGCAACTCGCGAGCCAGCAGGGCGTCGTCGTAGGCCGGCAACTCCGGCGGCGGGGCGATGGCCTGCAGGTGCAGCAACTGCGCCACGGCCGCATCGAACAGGGCATCGGCATTGTCTGCCGTCAGTTGCTGGAGGAACGTTTCGCGTCCCAGGTCTTCCAGCAACAGGAATCCGGCCTCGACATCCCCGGCCAGCACCCTGGGCACCCGCACGCCGCCGGCCTCGAGCACATCGCGCAGCCGCAACCACGGCCGCACGTCTTCCAGGCCCGGCGGCGAATCCATCACGATCCGGCTCGGCTCGCCGCTGCTACGCCAGTAGCTGCGGAACCCGGCATCCATGGAGGCGCGCGCAAGTTCGGCGGTGGGCTCGGCGAGGGCGTCGCGTGCCCAGCGCAGGCGCGCCTCGTCGCGGGACACACCGCTCACCGTGGCCATCCGCGGCATTGGGCCGTGGCCGTGTCCGCATCGGGACCTGATTCATCGTTCTTTCGCATATCCGCATTCCGTGCCGGCTGTGGCCAGCGTTCACCTCTGGCATGATATGCGACTGTCCATCGTTTGGTGATCCATGGTGAAGGTGAAGGTCGTGCTGCTTTCCGGCGGCGCAGGCACGCGATTGTGGCCCATGTCGCGCGAGGCCAGCCCCAAGCAATTCCTGCCGCTGGTGGGCGAGCATTCGCTGTTCCAGGCGACCTGGCTGCGCGTGCGCGACCTGCCGGGCGTGGACGCGCCGATCGTGGTCGCCAACGAGGAGCACCGCTTCACCGTCGCCGAGCAGTTGCAGGCACTGGGTACCAAGGCGCAGGCGCTGATCCTTGAGCCGCTGGCGCGCAACACGGCACCGGCGATCGCGGTGGCGGCGCTGCAGGCGATGGCCGATGGCGAGGACCCGCTGCTGCTGGTGCTGCCTTCCGACCACGTGATCGCCGACGAGGCTGCCTTCCGCGCCGCGGTGCTGCAGGCGTTGCCTGCGGCCGAGGGTGGCGACCTGGTCACCTTC
This sequence comes from uncultured Gammaproteobacteria bacterium, assembly GCA_964640525.1. Lineage (GTDB taxonomy): Bacteria > Pseudomonadota > Gammaproteobacteria > Xanthomonadales > Xanthomonadaceae > SZAS-103. The sequence goes on from CAZXGS010000015.1 coordinate 38,536, forward strand.
GGGATCGTCCCGAACGCGCCGGAAACCGGCTATGGCTACATCAAGGCGGCGCCGGGGCAGGGCGTGCGAGCGATCGAGCGCTTCGTCGAGAAGCCCGATCTGGCCACCGCGCAAGGCTATGTCGCGTCCGGCGATTATTTCTGGAACAGCGGCATGTTCCTGTTCCGCGCCTCGCGCTTCCTCGACGAGTTGCAGGCGCAGGCGCCGCGCATGCTCGAATGCTGCCGCAAGGCGCTGGCATCGGCGCGTGCCGACCTCGACTTCCTGCGCCTGGAGGCCGAAGCATTCGCTGCCTGTCCGTCGGATTCCATCGACTACGCGGTGATGGAAAAGACGACCCGTGGCAGCGTGCTGCCGATCGACGTGGGCTGGAGCGACCTGGGGTCATGGACGGCGCTCGCGGACGTCAGCGTGCGCGACGACCACGGCAATGCGCGGCGCGGCGACGTGCTGGCGATCGATACCCGCAACACCCTGGCCTGGTCCGAGCGGCGGATGATCGCGCTGGTAGGCGTGGACGACATGATCGTGGTGGACACCGACGATGCGCTGCTGGTCGCGCATCGCGACCGCGTGCAGGAGGTCAAGCAGGTGGTCACCCGCCTCAAGCAGGACGAGCGCCCGCAGGCCAGGCTGCACCGCAAGGTGTTCCGCCCCTGGGGCAGCTACGACGGCATCGAAAACGGCCCCGGCTTCCAGGTCAAGCGGATCGCGGTCAAGCCCGGCGCCAGCCTGTCGCTGCAGATGCACCATCACCGCGCCGAACACTGGATCATCGTCAAGGGACGTGCGCAGGTGACCTGCGACGACAAGGTGTTCGAACTGGGCGCCAACCAGAGCACCTACATTCCCCTCGGTTCCCGCCATCGCCTGCGCAATCTTGGCGAGGACATGCTGGAACTGATCGAGGTGCAGTCGGGCGACTACCTCGGCGAGGATGACATCGTCCGCTTCGAGGATGTGTACGGGCGGAGCTGAGGGATCGGTTGCGGCGTCGGTCGGCGGAGCCGGCTGCATGGAGTGACAACCGCAAGATCGAAACGGACCCCGGCTTGTGCCGGGGCGACAGGATGGACGGCGCGGCGGTCGGTGGTTGCCGCGCATGGCAAGCAATGACCACGAGACTTCGAATGAACGTGCAGGACAGGAACCTCCCCGAAATGCTGACCGAACCGCAACTCTCCCATCTCGACCGCCTCGAAGCCGAGGCCATCCACATCCTGCGCGAGGTCGCTGCCGAGTTTTCCAACCCGGTGATGATGTATTCGATCGGCAAGGATTCCTCGGTGCTGTTGCATCTGCTGCTCAAGGCCTTTTATCCCGCCAAGCCGCCAATCCCGTTGCTGCATGTGGACACCGGCTGGAAGTTCCGCGAGATGATCGCCTTCCGCGACCGCCGCGCGGCGGAGACCGGGGTCACCCTGCATGTCCACAAGAATCCCGACGGCGTGCGCGACGGGGTCGGGCCGTTCACCCACGGCTCGGCGGTCCACACCGACATCATGAAGACCCAGGCGCTCAAGCAGGCGCTGGACAAGTTTGCCTTTGACGCCGCGATCGGCGGAGCTCGCCGCGACGAGGAGAAATCGCGCGCCAAGGAGCGCGTGTTTTCGTTCCGCTCCGCGCAGCACCGCTGGGACCCGAAAAACCAGCGCCCCGAGCTGTGGAACCTGTACAACGCCCGTATCCACAAGGGCGAGTCGGTGCGGGTGTTCCCGATCTCCAACTGGACCGAACTGGACGTGTGGCTGTACATCTTCCGCGAGAAGATCCCGGTGCCTTCGCTGTACCTGTCGGCGCTGCGGCCGGTGGTCGAGCGCGACGGCGTGCTGATCATGGTCGATGACGAGCGCATGCCGCTGAAGGAAGGCGAGGTGCCGATGCAGAAAATGGTGCGCTTTCGCACCCTGGGCTGCTACCCGCTGACCGGCGCGGTGGAGTCGGAAGCCACCACGCTGGAGCAGGTGATCTCCGAGATGCTGGTCGCCCGCACTTCCGAACGCCAGGGCCGGGTGATCGACCACGACCAGGCCGCATCCATGGAAAAGAAGAAACGCGAGGGCTATTTCTGATGTACGTCAACCACGACAATCCGTCCGCCGAGGTGGTGGATCTGCACGAATACCTGCGGATGCACGAGACCAAGGACCTGCTGCGCTTCATCACCTGCGGCAGCGTCGATGACGGCAAGAGCACCCTGATCGGCCGCCTGCTGCACGACTCCAAGCTGCTGTTCGACGACCAGCTCGCCGCGCTGGAGACCGACAGCACCCGCTTCGGCACCCAGAACGGCGAAATCGACTTCGCCCTGCTGGTCGATGGCCTGGCCGCCGAGCGCGAGCAGGGCATCACCATCGACGTGGCCTACCGCTTCTTCGGCACCGAGAAGCGCAAGTTCATCGTCGCCGACTGCCCCGGCCACGAGCAGTACACCCGCAACATGGCCACCGGCGCCTCCACCGCCGACCTGGCGGTGGTGCTGGTGGATGCGCGCAAGGGCCTGCTCACCCAGACCCGCCGCCACAGCTACATCGTGTCCCTGCTGGGCATCCGCAAGGTGCTTCTGGCGGTAAACAAGATGGACCTGATGGACTATCGCCAGGACGTGTTCGAGGCGATCAAGGCCGACTATCGCGAGCTGGCGCAGCAATTGGGCATCACCGACGTGCAGTGCATTCCGCTGTCGGCGCTCAAGGGCGAGAACGTGATGCGGCGCTCGACCATCATGCCGTGGTACGACGGCCCGTCGCTGCTGGAACACCTGGAGCACGTGGACATCGACCGTGGCGTGGGCGACGTCGGTTTTCGCCTGCCGGTGCAGTGGGTCAACCGCCCGAACCAGAACTTCCGTGGATTCTCCGGCTCCATCGTGTCCGGCACGGTCGCGGTGGGCGAGGACATCATCGCGCTGCCTTCGGGCCGGCGTTCGAAGGTCACCGCGATCGTCACCGCCGACGGCGAGCTGGCGCACGCCGGCGAAGGTCAGGCGGTCACGCTGACGCTGGCGGATGAGATCGACATCAGTCGCGGCGACGTGATCTGCGCCGGCAAGCATCCGGCCGAAGTCGCCGACCAGTTCGCCGCGCACGTGCTGTGGATGAACGATGCGCCGCTGCTGCCGGGCCGTCCGTATTGGATGAAGATCGGTGCGCGTACCGTGGCCGCCAGCGTCACCGAGATCAAGCACAAGGTGGACGTCAACACCCAGGATCACTTGGCTGCCAAGCGCCTGGAATTGAACGAGGTCGGCTTCTGCAACCTCAACCTCGACCAGCCGATTCCGTTCGAGTCCTACGCGCACAACAAGGCGCTGGGTGCGTTCATCCTGATCGACCGGCAGTCCAACGCCACCGTGGCCTGCGGCACGATCGACTTCGCCCTGCGCCGGGCCGCCAACATCCACTGGCACAGCCTGGAGATCGACCGCCACGCACGCGCCACGACCAAGGGCCAGATGCCGTTGTGCCTGTGGTTCACCGGTCTGTCGGGGTCGGGCAAGTCCACCATCGCCAACCTCGTCGATCGCCGCCTGCATGCGCTGGGCTACCACAGCTACATCCTCGACGGCGACAACGTCCGCCATGGCCTGAACAAGGACCTGGGTTTCACCGACGAGGACCGCGTGGAGAACATCCGCCGCGTTGCCGAGGTGGCGAAGCTGATGAGCGATGCCGGCCTGATCGTGCTGGTGAGCTTCATCTCGCCGTTCCGCGCCGAGCGGCGGATGGCGCGCGATTTGTTCGCAGATGGCGAGTTCGCCGAGGTGTTCGTCGACACCCCGATCGAGGTCTGCGAGCAACGCGACGCCAAGGGCTTGTACGCCAAGGCGCGACGTGGCGAGATCCGCCATTTCACCGGCATCGACTCGCCCTACGAGTTGCCCGAGCACGCCGATTTCCACCTGCACAACGTCGATGTCGCCGCCGAGGCGCTGGCACAGCAACTCGTGGATCAGGTGGTCGCAAAGATCGGCGCGCACAAGGGCTGAGCCTTGAGCCCCTCTCCCGCCGGGGCGAAGAGGAGCGGTTGCGAACCACAGGTTCGCGCGACGATGAGCGCCCTCGCGCCCTGCGCGAGGGCCGGGACAAGGGTTGGGGTGAGGGCGGGCTTTCCCTCACCCGTCGCGCTTGCGGCGCGCCGGCCTCTCCCGGAGGGAGAGGCGTCGAAACCCGGCGCTCCGGCGATGGGCTATCAGGATTTCTTCTTCGGCCGCAGCAGCGTGAACAACGTCAGCAGCACGATCGCCCCGGCCAGCGAGGCCAGGAACGAATACACGTCGCCATCGCCGTACCAACCCATCGACAGGCCCACGTACTTGGCCAGCAGCGCACCGCCGACGCCGAACGCGGTGGTGGCCAGGATGCCCATGCGATCGTCGCCAGGCTTGAGCGCGCGCGCAATCAGGCCGACGAAGAAGCCGACCAGGATGGTGTAGAGGACGATCACGCCGCGCCGTCCGCCGTCAGCAGCACGTCGTGGCCGCCATCTTCGCGTCGCCGGCGGCGACCGCCACGCCGGTCGTCAGTCCCTTCAGGCTGGCCGCATGGTGCTCGGCCAGCACCCTGGCGACGCAGGCGGTGACCCGCTTGCCGGTCGGGATGTGGAGGAACTCGTTCGGTCCGTGCGCATTGGAATGCGGGCCGAGCACGCCGGTGATCATGAACTGCGCGCCGGGAAACTTGGCGCCGAGCATGCCCATGAACGGGATCGTGCCGCCTTCGCCCATGAACACCGCCGGGCGGCCGAAGAAGTCGCGCGAGGCGTGGTCGATGGCGTGGGCCAGCCAGTCGTGCAACGCCGGTGCATTCCAGCCGGTCGAGGACTTCTCCAACTCGAACGTCACCTTCGCACCGTAGGGAGGGTTGTCCAGCAACAGCTTGCGCACCAGTGCACCCGCGGCATCGCCGTCCAGGGTCGGTGGCAGCCGCAGCGACAGCTTGACCGCGGTGAGCGGGCGCAGCACGTTGCCGGCGCTGACCAGCGGCGGCAGGCCATCGACGCCGGTGATCGACAGCGCCGGTCGCCAGGTACGGTTGAGCACCAGTTCGACGAGGTCGTCGGACATCGGGCGCATGCCGGGCAGGAAGGGGAACTTGTCGTACACCGCCGTGCTCATGACCTCGGCGACCTTGTGGGCTTGCGCGATCCGATCCTGCGGAATGGACACATGCAGGCCCTCGGGACGGATCCGCCCACTCACCTCGTCCTCCAGCCGTGACAGCAACTGGCGCAGGACGCGGAAGCTCGACGGCACCACGCCGGAGGCGTCGCCCGAATGCACGCCCTCGGAGAGCACGTTGACCACCAGATTGCCGCCGGCCAGGCCGCGCAGCGAGGTCGTGCACCAGAGCTGGTCGTAGTTGCCGCAGCCCGAGTCCAGGCACACCACCAGCGAGGGTTTGCCGATGCGGTCGGCGAGGTGATCGACGTACGCAGGCAGGTCGTAGCTGCCCGATTCCTCGCAGGCCTCGATCATCACCACGCAGCGCGCGTGCGGCTGGCCCTGCTCGGCCAGCGCCATGATCGCCGCCAGCGAGCCGAAGATCGCGTAACCATCGTCCGCACCGCCGCGCCCGAACAGCTTGTCGCCGCGGATCACCGGCTGCCACGGCCCGAGGCCCTCGCCCCAGCCGGTCATCTCCGGCTGTTTGTCGAGGTGGCCGTACAGCAGCACGCAATCCTCGCCGACCGACGCGCCGGTGGCGGGAATGTCGATGAAGATCAGCGGCGTGCGCCCGGGCAGGCGCACCACCTCGACCTGCATTCCGGCGACCGGCTGCGCGCGCGCCCAGGACTCCATCAGTTTCACCGCATCGTCCATGTAGCCGTGCTCGACCCAGCGGGCGTCGAACATCGGGGACTTGTTGGGAATGCGGATGTAGTCCACCAGTTGCGGAACGATTGCGTCGTCCCAGATCGTGCTGACGAAGCGGTCGACGCGATCGGTGTCCAGTCCGGCGTGATCCATTGGCGAAATCCCGGGCGAAAGAAACCAGTCTAACCCGTTATGCGCGGCGAGTAGGAAAAATCCCACCCCCGGATGCGGCGCGCGCCTACCTGCGATGGCGCATGTTCCCGATGGGAGCGAGTGACCATCGCGTGGAGACTGACCGGGCCCGACGCGGATTGCGTCGGCACTCCTTCCACATCCCAGAGGCGTTCGAGCATGAAAACCATCACCACCCTCCTGCAGTCCCTTGCGCTTTCGCTGTTGCTTGTCGGCGGCGCCAACGCGGCCAGTACGGCCGCGCCGGCCGCCATGACCGCGGTGGTCGGCAGCGGCGGCGCGCATCCGGCCCGTCACGCGACCCATCCGGGTAAACATGCGTCGAAAAAGCATCCGCAGAAGGTCGACATCAACAGCGCCGATGCCAAGACGATCCACAACTCGCTGCTCGACATCGGCGCCTCCAAGGCCGCCCTGATCGTCGCCTGGCGCAAGCAGCACGGCGCATTCCGCAGCGCCGACGAGTTGGCGCAGGTCAAGGGCATCGGGTTGAAGACGATCGCGAAAAATCGTGCGTACATCGTCATCGGCAGTGCGGCGCAGCCTGGCAAGCGTTGAGGCGGCATGGCGTGCCGGGCGACGGCCGCGGCGTATCGGGCAAGGGGTCGCGATTTTCCTCGTTGGGCGATTGGGGGGATACCTGACGGGTCACGGTTTGCGTCTTCGGGTGCTTTTTGCCATTTGCTGGCCGATGGGCAGGTGGGATCTCGCGAACAGCGTGGACCACTTCGACAGGCTCAGGGCAGGCTGGCTCAGCACGAGCGGGACCTTCTCTGCCGTTCGGCCTGAGCCTGTCGAAGGGCGTGCCGGGGATTGCGAGAAGCGTGGTTCGACAGGCTCACCACGAACGGAATCCCCCTGACCGTTCGCCCTGAGTCTGTCGAAGGGCGTGCCGGGGATCGCAAGAAGCGTGGTTCGACAGGCTCACCACGAACGGAAATTTCGACAGGCTCAGCACGAACGGAATCCCCCCTGACCGTTCGCCCTGAGCCTGTCGAAGGGCGTGCCGGGGATCGCAAGAAGCGTGGTTCGACAGGCTCACCACGAACGGAAATTTCGACAGGCTCACCACGAACGGAAATTTCGACCGGCTCGCCACGAACGGAAATTTCAACAGGCTCACCACGAACGGCTTGCGCGCAAGGTCCACCGCGAAAGGTTGGCACAATCGGCTAAAATCCTGACTATGCCCCTGTGGTCGATTCCCGCCAACGAGTACCGCCGTGTGCGTTGGCGCAATGGCAAGGGCTGGACGCGCGAGATCGCCACCGGGCGCATGGCCACCGCCAATACGGGCGATGGGGCGCAGGATTGGGACTGGCGGCTGTCGATCGCGGAGATCGAGCACGACGGGCCGTTCTCGGTGTTCGATGGCTGTGACCGCGAACTGGTGTTGCTGCACGGCCACGGCATGCGGTTGGCGATTGCCGATGCGCCGGCTGTCGAGTTGCTGCCGCCGCATGGGCGAGTCGCCTTTGCCGGGGAGCAGTCCGTGCAGTGCGCGCTGCTCGACGGGCCGACCACCGACTTCAACGCCATCGTGCGCCGCGAGCACTGCGCCATGCAGGTCTTCCATCGCCCACTGGTGGGTTCGATGGTGTTCTTTGCCGAAGCCGGTGCTCTGTGGGCCATCCACCTGATGGCGGGCTGGGCAAGCGTGCAGTCCGACGATGCCTCGATCCGATTGGCCGCCGGTGATTCCGCCTTCATCGACAACGTCGATGGAGCCGGTTCGCTGCGCAGCATCCTCGATGGCGGCGGCGACGCGCTGTTGGTGAAGATCCAGCGTCGATCGGGCTGAACCGCGCGACGTACCCGGACATCAGGCCGGAAACAGCTTCTCCAGCACTTCGAAGCGCAAGTCGTCACGCTTGGGCAGGCCAAAGCGCGGGTCGCCGTAGGGAAACGGCTTGAAAATGCCAGTGCGCCGGTAGCCGCGCCGCTGGTACCACGCGATCAGCTCAGCGCGGATGTCGATCACGGTCATCCGCATGGCCGGCAGTTTCCAGTCCGCGCAGACGATGCGCTCGGCATGCGCCAGCAGGGCCTTGCCGATGCCCGCATTCTGCAAGGTCGGCCGCACCGAGAACATGCCGAAGTAGCCGGCGCCGTCCTCGACCGCCAACAGGGCGCAGGCCAGCAGCTCTCCCGCCTTGCCGCCGCTTGCCGGCCGCTGGGCCAGCAGCATGCAGCGTCCCGGGCTGGTGACTTGTTCGAGGATGTCCTCCGGACCGGTACGGCGCCCGTCCAGGAAGTCCGCCTCGGTGGTCCATCCGGCGCGACTGGCATCGCCGCGGTAGGCCGATTCGATCAGTGCCACGATCGCCTCCACATCCTCCGGCGTGGCAGTACGGAAGTGCAGATCGGAAATCGACTCGGACATGGCAAGGGCACGCTGCGAAGGGGCGTGCAGGATACCGCGACCGCGACGCCGGCTTAACCGAGCAACTTGCGCACCTTGCGCAGGGCGAGGATGAAGCGCTCGATCTCGGCGTGGGTGTTGTAGAACGCCAGCGACACCCGGCAGGTCGCCGGCACGGCGAAGTACGCCATCAGCGGGTGCGCGCAGTGGTGGCCCGAGCGCACCGCCACGCCTTCCAGGTCGAGCAGGGTGGCCAGGTCATGGGCGTGCGCGCCGGCGACCAGGAACGAGACCACGGCGGCCTTGTCCCTTGCCGTACCGATGATCCGCAGGCCCTCGACCCTGGTCATTTCCTCGGTCGCATGCGCCAGCAGCTCCGCCTCGCGGGCCTGGATGTGCGTCATGCCTACGGCGTCGAGGTAATCCACCGCCGCGCCCAGACCGATGCAGCCGGCGATGTTGGGCGTGCCTGCCTCGAACTTGTGCGGCGGGTCGTTGAAGGTGGTGCCCTCGAAGCTCACCTGCCGGATCATCTCGCCGCCGCCGAAGAACGGTGGCATCGCCTGCAGGTGCTCGCGTCGCGCCCACAGCGCGCCGGTGCCGGTCGGCCCGCACATCTTGTGGCCGGTGATGGCGTAGAAGTCGCAGCCGATCGCGGCCACGTCCAGCGCCAGGTGCGGCGCGGCCTGCGAGCCGTCCACCACGCTGACGATGCCGCGCCGGTGCGCCAGCCGGCAGATCTCGCGCACCGGGTTGATGGTGCCGAGCACGTTGGAAACGTGGGTCACGCCGAGCAGTTTCACTTCCGGGGTCAGCACGCGATCCAGCGCGTCCAGGTCGAGTTCGCCCGCGGGCGTGATTTCGGCGACCTTGATGACCGCGCCGGTGCGCTGGGCGATCAGCTGCCAGGGCACGATGTTGGCGTGGTGCTCCATGCGCGTGAGCACGATGGCATCGCCGGGCTGCAGGCGCGGCAGGGCCCATGCGTAGGCGACCAGGTTGATCGCCATGGTGGTGCCGCTGGTGAACACCACCTCGTCGCGGTGCACGTGCAGGTGCGCGGCAAGGCGGTCGCGGGCGGACTCGTAGGCGGTGGTGGCCTGCTCGCCGAGGGTGTGCACGGCGCGCGAGACGTTGGCGTTGTAGTCGCGGAAATAGCCATCGACCGCGGCGATCACCGATTCGGGTTTCTGCCCGGTGTTGGCCGAGTCGAAGTACACCAGCGGCTTGCCGTGGACGTGGCGGCGCAGCAGCGGGAAGTCGGCGCGCACGCGCTCCCAGTCGACCGCGGGTTCGCCTACAGCGACGCTTGTTTCGGCGGGAACGGGCTTAGCGAGGCTCATGCTGGCTCCTCCATCCGCGCCAGTGCGGCATCCAGTGCATGCAACGCGTCGTCGGACATGCCCGGTGCGTCCAGCGCCGCCAGCGTGGCGCGGCAGAACGCGCCGGTCAGCAGGGTGCGCGCCTGCGCGGCAGGCAGGCCACGCGAGCGCAGGTAGAACAGCGCCGTGTCGTCGAGCTGTCCCACGGTGGCGCCGTGCGCGGCCTTGACCTCGTCGGCGTGGATTTCCAGCACCGGTTGCGCATCGATTTCGGCGCCAGGATTCAGCAACAGGTTCTTGCTCGACAGCCGCGCCTCGCTGCCGTCGGCACCGGGCTGGATGGTGATGCCACCGTGGAATACCGCACGCCCGCGGCCACCGGCCAGACCGCGCCAGAGCAGGTCGCAGGAGGTGTCACGGGCGATGTGCCGAATGTCCAGCCGGGTATCGAGGTGACGCGTAGCCTCGGCGAGCAGGGTGCCGTGCGCGAGCAGACTGGCCCGGTCGCCCAGCAGGCGGACGTTGAACTCGTGCCTCGACAGCTCCGCGCCCAGTTCCAGATCCAGCCGGCGGTAGCTGGCATCCTCGGCCAGCACGGCGTCCGTGCGCGCGATCAGGCTGGCACGCGTGGCCTCGCGCTGGATCCGCAGGTGCTGCAGGCTCGCACCGGCAGCCAATTGCACCTCGGTCAGGACGTTGCCCAGATGCGCATGGTCTGCGCCGGCAAGGTGGTGCTCGGTGAAATGGAGCGTCGCGCCTTGCCCGAGTTCGATGCGGTGGCGCAGGTGCCAGGCGAGGTCGGAACCCGTCGGCGCGCCGATGACGACCAGATGCAGGCAAGAATCCATCCTGGTTCCGGACTCCACGCGCAGCACGAGGCCGTCCGTGGCGACAGCGGCATTCAATCGCGCGAAGACTTCGTCGTGGCGCAGGTAGCGGTCGGCACGCGTGGCGTCGGGCGTGTCGGCGAGGCGGCCCAGGTGAACGCCGGCGGGCAGGTCATCGAAACGCGACAGCGCAGCGTCGAAGCGGCCGTTGACGAACACCATTCGTGGGGCGGGAATGCCGGCCAGCCGTTCGGCGTGGATCGCCAGCGGCTCGGCTTCCGCGGCCGGCAGGAAGTGGCGCTGTCCCAGCATGCGCAACGAGGTGTATTTCCAGGCTTCCTCGTGCGTCGTCGGCAGCCCGTCGCGAACGATGGCATCGACCTCCGCCACGCGCGCGGCATCGCCGTGGAGCCCGGCCGCAACGGATTCGAGCAGGGCGCTCACGAGCTGGCTCCGTCCGTGTTCATGCGGCGGCCCCCGGTGCGATCCGTTCGCGGATCCACGCATAGCCATGCTGTTCCAACTGCAGCGCCAGCTCCGGGCCGCCGGATTCGACGATGCGCCCGTCGGCCATGACGTGGACCACGTCCGGCTGGATGTAGTCGAGCAGGCGCTGGTAGTGGGTGATGACCACGAACGCGCGCTCCGGCGAGCGCAGCGCATTGACGCCCTCGGCCACCGACTTCAAGGCGTCGATGTCCAGCCCGGAATCGGTTTCGTCCAGGATCGCCAACTTCGGCTCCAGCACCGCGAGCTGGAAGATCTCGTTGCGCTTCTTTTCACCGCCGGAGAAGCCCTCGTTGACGCCGCGGTTGAGCAGGTCGTCCTTCAGATGCAGCACCTTGAGCTTGTCGCGGACCCGGCGCAGGAACTGCATCGAGTCCAGCTCCGGCTCGCCGCGCGCCTTGCGCTGCGCGTTGAACGCCGCGCGCAGGAAGTAGGTGTTGTTCACACCCGGGATCTCCACCGGGTACTGGAACGCCAGGAACAGGCCGGCGGCGGCACGCTGCTCGGGCTCCATCGCCAGCAGGTCGCGGCCCTCCAACTGCGCCGAGCCGCCGGTGACCTCGTAGCCCTCCCGCCCGGCCAGCACGTGGCCGAGGGTGGACTTGCCGGCGCCGTTCGGGCCCATGATCGCGTGGACCTGGCCGGCGGCCACCTGCAGCGAGAGGCCGTTGAGGATGTCCTTGCCCTGGATGCGGGCGTGGAGGTTGTCGATGGTGAGCATGTCAGTTCGCGTCTCCGTGGATTTTCACCGAGCCGGCGCAGACGTCGCCTTCCACGGTGCCGTCGCGCCAGCGGTTGAGTTGTTCGATCCGGTGCATGGTCAGCGTGGTTTTGAGTTGGTCCACGCACAGCGGGTAGACCGAACCGTAGTTGGCCAGCTTGTCGTTCGCCGGGTAGGTCGCGGCGACCTCGGCATCGCGGAATGCGAGCCAGGCGCGCTGGCTGGCGCGGAAGCGGGCGATGAATTCCTTGTCGGCCGCGTACTTGTCCAGTACCTGGTGGTAAACCCGGGCCATCTGGGCATCGGCGGCGCGGAAATCGGCATCGGCCTGCGCGGCGCTGCCGGCACGCGGCGGCGGCAGGGTGGGAGCGGCCTGTGCCGGCGCAGGCGGCTCGGTACCGGGCGGATTGCCGGCTGGCATCGCGTGGGTGGGCAGGGCGAGAGCCAGGGCGAGGAGGGTGGCGATGAGGGGATGGATGGCGGACATGGGTGATTTCACCTGGATTTGATGCGGACAGGTGCGGACATCGATGGCGGGTTCACGGGTCGTCGGGCGAGGTGCCCAGCGTGCGCCGTTCGAACTCGTCCAGGTCGCCCAGATCCTTGGGTCGGCCGGACGCACGCTTGTTGATCAACAAGTCTTCGAGGGCGATCAGCGGGATTTCGACGCCACCCAGGCGAGCATAGGTGCGGCGTGGGTAACAGTCGGCAAATTCGCACCCGGAAATCCAGGTCAGCAAATCGATCCGGTTGGGAGCCCGGCCCATCATCAGCACCGCCTTCGGGTCGAGCAGGTCGTCCTTGCTGAATTCGTCGAATCCGAAATCCGCCAGTGCCGCCAGCGTCCGGTCGGCGTTTTCGGGCGTGCACTCGAGCCAGAAATCGATGTCTTCGGTCATGCGCACGAACCCGAGCGCGTTCACGGCGACGCCGCCGACGATCAAGTAACGCACCTCATGCTCTTCGAGCAAGCGAATGAAGTCTTTGAAATCCTGGATCAGTTCCATGGCGATCCTCGATGATCCTTGCGCGCAGCCTGAGAAACAATTCCAGCCGCTGTTCGGCGGTGAAGCGCGCGTATTCGTCCACCAGGCTGGGCTCCTCGCCGATCCGGTACTTGCGCGCGATCCGTTCGATCCGCCCGGGTGCCGGCAGTTCGCGGTTGTCGTCATCCCGGCTCATCCCACCGCCCCCTCCAGCGTCACCTCCAGCAGCTTGCGCGCTTCCACCGCGAACTCCATCGGCAGCTCCCGGAACACCTCACGGCAGAAGCCGTCGACGATCATCGACACCGCGTCTTCCTCGGGGATGCCGCGGCTGCGGCAGTAGAACAATTGGTTCTCGGAAATCTTCGAGGTGGTCGCCTCGTGCTCGATGGTCGCGGTGGGGTTCTTCGCCTCGATGTACGGGAAGGTGTGCGCGCCGCAGCGCTTGCCGATCAGCAGCGAGTCGCAGCGGGTGTGGTTGCGCGCGTCCTGGGCGTTCTTCTCCACCCGCACCAGGCCACGATAGGTGTTCTGGCCGCGGCCGGCGCTGATGCCCTTGGACACGATCTTGGACTTGGTGCGCTTGCCGATGTGGATCATCTTGGTGCCGGTGTCGGCCTGCTGGCGGTGGTGGGTGAGCGCCACCGAGTGGAACTCGCCCACCGAGTCGTCGCCGAACAGCACGCAACTGGGGTATTTCCAGGTGATCGCCGAGCCGGTCTCGACCTGAGTCCAGACGATCTTGCTGCGCTTGCCGCGGCAGGCACCGCGCTTGGTGACGAAGTTGTAGATGCCGCCGACGCCGTTCTCGTCGCCCGGATACCAGTTCTGCACGGTCGAATACTTGATCGAGGCATCGTCCAGCGCGACCAGTTCCACCACCGCCGCGTGCAACTGGTTCTCGTCGCGCATCGGCG
>CAZXGS010000016.1:0-49443 GCA_964640525.1 uncultured Gammaproteobacteria bacterium
GCAGCAGGTGCGCCAGCAGCGCCGTGGTGGTGCTCTTGCCCTTGGTGCCGGTGACCGCGACCACCCGCGCCGCCGGGTTCTCGGCAAACCACAACGTGGTGCCCGAGGTGAACAGCGTGCCGTGCGCGCGCGCCTGCTCGACTTCGGGACGGTACGGGCTGATGCCGGGGGACTTCACCACCACCTCGAATGCCGACAGCGACCCGGCATCGGCATGGGTGCTGGCCTGCAGGCGCGGATCGCCGAGCGCGGCCACCGCCGCTGCTTCCGCCTCGCTGCAGATCGCGGTCAGCGCCAACCCCGGCAGGCGCGCACGCAGCGCGGCATGCGCCGCGTGCGCCTCGCGGCCCCAGCCCCACAGCGCGACCTTGCGGCCGTCAAGTTCGGAAATGCGCATCCAGCCGACCCCACAAGGCATCCGGAATGCGGTGCTCGCCCTGCGGCACCAGCAGCGTCTCCAGGGGTTGTACCTGGCCCAGTTGCGGCGCGATCTCACGCGCGAAGCGCTCGACGAGCACGTCCTCGCGCCAAGCCGGGCGTTGCGCGAGAGCCGCGAACGCCGCGCGTGCCTCGTGGCCCTCGCCCACGCACTCGAAGGGCTTGTGGTCGCGGTACTCGATCAGCGCGTCGAATCCCGGCGCCAGTGCGATCTCATCGAGCAGGTTGCGGCCGAAGATGGCCACCAGCCGTGGCTTGGGCATGAACGGGGCCAGCGCGAGAAAAACGAAATGGCACTTCGGGCACTGTCCGCACCAGCGGTTCGCCGGGCGCTCACCGAGGATGTGGAAATTGCGGTTGCAACTGGAAAAGTGGGTGTCGTAACGGTCGATCTTCGCGAACTGCCGCGCCACCGCAAGCTCCGACAACGGGCGCAGCAGCGAGTAGTAATGCAGATCGGGATCGACGCGGGATTGCACGCAGGCGCCGAAATCGCGCTCGAACGCCCATCCTTTCGACCACTGGTGATTGACCTGCGCCAGCACGTGGCCGGCAGCGTCGAGGATCTGGCTGCCGTAGCTGGCCGAACGTTCGTTGGAGAACACCACCTGGCCGAAGCCGCACACCTGCGCCGCCAACACCAGGATCGCCGAATTGATCGCGGTGACCGGGATGTGGCCGTTGTACGCGCCCTGGCGGTTGTACTCGAACAACTGCGGGGCGAGCTGGCGGGTGATGTTGAGCGTGGGCAGGCCGGTGCGCGCCGCGCAGGCAGCGATCAGCGGCGAGGAACCGATCCAGGCCACCGTCTGCGCCACGCCGGCAGCGCGCAGGGCCTCGATGCTGACCAGCGAGTCCTTGCCGCCGCCGATGGCCACCAGCGCGCCGGGTTCGCCGGCGCTTCCTCGTGAACCCGCATCCGCCACCGTCTGCGCGGCGACGGAGTCCTCACGAACCACGGGTTCGTGCGGCGATGCGGCGGCCGCAAGGAGCTGGCACGGAAACCGGATCCGCCCATGCAGATCCAACCCGTTGCGATAGGCGAACTCGCCCAAGCCGTTTTCGTAGATCGACTCCAGCAACGTGGCCGTCGCCGCGTCGATGGCATGGCTGTCAATGCGGATTTGCAGCGGTACCGCCGCCTTGAAGTAGCTCACCCCGGCAATCAGGTGCAGCAGCCGCAAGGCGCGCTCCACCGCCGCCGCGCGCGCCTCGTCCAGCACGAAGGGCGCGCCGGGGACGGTGACGATTTCGGTCAGCTCCTCGCTCTCGTCGAAGGCATACACCAGGCGTGCGATGCCGGTCGCGGCATCGAAGGTGCAGCGGACAAAGCGGAAGGCCGCGATCGCCTCGCGCCGGAACGAGGTCATGGTGCATCTCCAGCGGATGCCGCAACGTCGAGCACGCTCTCGGCGGGCAGTCCGCGCAGGTTGTAGTGGGAGGCCATCACCGCGCCATAGGCACCGGCGTCCGCGATCAGCAGCACGTCGCCCTCGGTGGTCGCGGCAGGGAGCCGGCGCCGGCGCGCCAGCACGTCGCCGCTTTCGCAGATCGGGCCGACCACGTCGAAGGCATCGACCCCGCTTTCGGCATCGCGCGAGAGGTTCACCACGTCGTGGAAGGACCCATAAAGTGCCGGTCGCAAGAGGGTGTGCATGCCGGCGTCCACACCCACCCGGCGCACGCCCGACTTGGCGACGACCTGGGTCACCCGCGCCAGCAGCACGCCGGCCTCGGCGACCAGCCAGCGCCCGGGCTCGACCCACAACGCGTATTGCGGAAAGATCGCCTTCACCTCGGCCAGCGCCCTGCCCCACGCGGCCAGATCGAAGGGTTCGGCATCCGGTTCGTAGGCGACCCCGAGGCCACCACCCACGTCGATCGAGGCGACCGTGCCGATGCCTTCGGCCAACCGCGCCAGGCTGGCGTAAACCTGCGCCCAATGCGACACCTCGGTGATGCCGCTGCCGATGTGCGCGTGCAGCCCGACGACGCTCGCGCCTGCCGCATGGGTCGCCGTGAGGAAGGCCGGCACCTGCGTGGCATCGAGACCGAATTTCGCGCCCTTGCCCCCGGTGCGCACCTTCTCGTGGTGGCCGTGACCGAAGCCCGGGTCGACACGCAAGACGATCTGCCTGCCGCTGAACAGCGCAGGCCATTGGGTCAAGGGAAACGCGCTGTCCAGGGTGATGCACACGTGGCGCGCCAGCGCGTCCGCGTACTCGGCGCGTGCGGCGAAACTGGGCGTGAACAACACCCTTCGCGGATCGAGCCCGGGCAGGGCGTCGAACAGGTGCGCCAACTCGCCGCGCGAAACGCATTCGAACCCCAACCCCTCGGCTTCCAGTACGCGCAGGATGGCCGGATGCGGGTTGGCTTTCAGCGCATAGAAGCGGCGATCGATCGCCGGCAGCAGCGCCAGCGCGCGTGCACGCGCGCGCACGGTGGCGGTGTCGTAGGCATACCGCGGCGTCCCCTGCCCCGCCAGCGCCAGCAACGCTTCGCCCTGCGACGACCACCACCGCGGTGCGCGCCGGCGCGCATCGCCCTGCAAGCTGCGCCAGCTCGGTCCGAACACCACGCCCTCATCCACCGGCATCGCCCCGGAAGCGATCAGCAGGGCGTGCAGCCGCGCCATCGTGCCTTGCGGCCCCTCGGCGTCCAGCAGCGTCTCGTCCACCACGAAGGTCAGGTTGAGATCGTTGGAGGATTGCGAGACCAGATGCACGCGCTCGCGCCCGAACTCCGCCCAGACCTCGCCGAGTCGGTGCAACAGCGAACGCATGCCGCGCCCGACCAGGGTGATGGCCGCGCAAGGTGCGATCACCTTGACCCGGCACACCTGGGCCAGGTCGGCGCACAGCGCCTCCAGCACGTCGGAGCTGACCAGGTTGTCGGATGGATCCAGCGACACCGTGACGTTGGTCTCCGAGGAGCCGATCAGGTCCACCGACAGGCCATGGCGTTTGAAATGCTCGAAGGTGTCGGCGAGGAATCCGACCTGCTGCCACATGCCGATGGTCTCCATCGACACCAGCACGATGCCGCGCCGCGAGCTGATCGCCTTCACTCCCGGAACGACGGTCGCATCGCGGGCGATGGTCGTACCGGCCAGTTCGGGATGGGTCGTGTCGAGGATGCGGATCGGCACCCCGGCATCGCGGCAGGGGTGGATGCAGCGCGGATGCAGCACCTTGGCGCCGGTGGTGGCGATTTCCTGTGCTTCCTCGTAGTCCAGCCGCGACAGCAGGCGCGCGTCCGGCACCTGCCGCGGGTTGGCGCTGAACATGCCTGGCACGTCGGTCCAGATCTCCACCCGCTGCGCACCCAGCAGGGCGCCGAAACAGGTGGCCGAGGTGTCCGAGCCGCCGCGCCCGAGGATCGCGGTGCCGCCGTCCGGGTGGCAGGCGATGAAGCCCTGGGTGATCCTCAGGCGTGCACCCTGCGCAAGACGCGCACTCAAGGCCGGATCGGGTGCATTCGCGCACGACACCGACAGCCGCTGCCCCCATGCGCTTTGGTTGGGCAGCGCCAGCGCATGCAGTCCCTCGCGGGCGTCGAACCACGCCACATCCAGTCCCAGCGCACGCAGGTAGGCGGCACCGAGCGTCGAGGACAACAGCTCGCCTTGCGCCAACACCTGCGCCTGCCAATCCAGGCCGGCCGCATCGCGGCGCGCATCGCAGGCCAGCGCGTGCAGTCGCGCCAGACGCGCGCCAAGCACGACATCCACATCCAGTCCCAGCTCCTGCGCGAACTGGCGATGGCGTGACGCGATCGCCTGTGCCTGTCGCGCGCACGCATCGGCGTTGCGATGGGCCTCGATCAATGCCTGCAGCGCATTGGTGATGCCCGACAGTGCCGAAACCACGGTCAGCACGCAGGCGTGCTCGTCTTCGGCGCGCCCGCACATCAACTGACCGATGGTGTCCCAGCGTGAGCGCGCGCTGACGCTGGTGCCGCCGAATTTCAGCACGATCCAGCGCGGGCCGGTGGCCTGGGATCCGGCGCCGACGGCAGGCAGGGTGGATGGCATGGCAGGGGTGATTCCGGGCGAAGGCACGTCCGCAACCCGGACGGCCCCGCATCATAAGCGATGGCATGCCCGGCGGATGCGCCAGGCATCGACGGGGCGCGCTGGCTGCCACGACGGCGTGTCGCAAGCACGCGCCACCCGCCCCGATTCAGCATCCGCCATTGGGACACATGCCATCGTGATGACAACCCTTTCCCGTAGCCGACTGTTGGGGTACCCGGGTCGGCTTTTGGTCGGCAGCAGACCGCAAAGCGGGTCAGCTTTGGATCCGTCGCAACACGCTGGGGGCATCCGACGTTGCCGCCATGCCACCGACCTCCGCGCGATTTCGGAATTCGTCGACGGTTCCGCCGCATGGTGCAAAATGGTGCCGGCACCATCTGCATCCCTTGAATCCCCATGCGCTTCCTTACCTACGCCGGCCTCCAACCCGGCCGACTCGCGACGGCTTTCACCAAGCTGCGCGCGGCGATCGAGCGCGACGACTTCCGCAGCGCCGATGTGAAGAAACTGCAGGCGGCGCCGTATTACCGGGCCAAGCTCGACGCCGCCAGCCGGTTGCTGCTGCGCTTCGTCCGCCACGGCAACGAGACCGCCTGCCTCGCGCTGGAGATCATCCCGCAGCACGCCTACGACCACTCGCGCTTCCTGCGCGGGGCGCGGATCGATCCGGCACGGATCGGCCCGGCCGACGCCACCGCCGTCGCCGCCGACGCCACGCCGGTGCGCTACCTGCACCCGGGTCGCAGCGAGTTCCACCTGCTCGACCAGCCGTTGTCGTTCGACGATGCCCAGGACGTCGTTTACCGGCTGCCGCCGCCGCTGGTGCTGGTCGGCTCGGCCGGTTCGGGCAAGACTGCGCTGACCCTGCAGAAGCTGCGCCACGCCGAGGGCAGCGTGCTGTACGTCACCCAGTCGCCGTGGCTGGCGCGCAGCGCGCGCGATCTGTATTTCGCCCACGGTTACGAGAATCCGGCGCAGGAACCGCAGTTCCTGTCGTGGCGC
This sequence comes from uncultured Gammaproteobacteria bacterium, assembly GCA_964640525.1. Taxonomy (GTDB): domain Bacteria; phylum Pseudomonadota; class Gammaproteobacteria; order Xanthomonadales; family Xanthomonadaceae; genus SZAS-103. The sequence goes on from CAZXGS010000016.1 coordinate 5,480, forward strand.
GAGTTCCTGGAAACCCTGCGCGTGCCGAGGGGCCGCGAGGTGGTGTTCGCGCAGTTCCGCGACTGGTTCGCGCGCCATCGCCAGCATTACCGCTTCACCGACGCCCACGCCTGCCTGGAAGAGTTCCGCGGCGTGATCGGCAGCCAGCCCGAGGGCGTGCTGGAACGCGAGGCCTACCTCGCGCTAGGGCCGAGGCAGTCGATCTTCGCGGTCGAGCAGCGCGGCGCGATCCACGAACTGTTCGGCAAGTACCGCGCCTGGCTGGCCGAGTCCGGGCTGTACGACGGCACCCTGATCGCCCACGACTGGCAACCGTTGGCGGCGCCGAGCCACGACTTCGTGGTCATCGACGAAGTCCAGGATTTCACCAACGCCCAGCTCGCACTTGTGTTGCGCACCCTGCGCAAGCCCGGCCACTTCCTGCTGTGCGGCGATTCCAACCAGATCGTGCATCCGAACTTCTTCGCCTGGTCGGCGGTGAAGAGCCTGTTCTGGCGCGATCGGCAACTTGCCGAGCGGCAAGCGCTGTCGGTGCTTGGCGTGAACTACCGCAACGCGCGCGCGGTGACGCGGGTGGCCAACGACCTGCTCAAGATCAAGCACGCCCGCTTCGGCTCGATCGACCGCGAGAGCAACCACTTGGTCGAAGCCGCGTCCGTGCACGAGGGCCAGGTGCGGCTGCTGGCCGACGGCGAGCCCGTACGGCGCGACATCGACGCCCGCACCCGTGGCTCGACCCAGTGCGCGGTGCTGGTGTTGCGCGAGGAGGACAAGCCGGCCGCGCGCGCCCACTTCCACACCCCGCTGGTGTTCAGCGTCCACGAGGCCAAGGGACTGGAATACCCGACCATCATCCTGTACGGCTTCGTCTCCGGGCAGCGCCAGGCGTATGCAGAAGTCTGTGCGGGAGTGACGACGGCCGACCTGGCGGTGGACGCGCTCGACTACCGGCGCGCCCGCGACAAGCAGGACAAGTCGCTGGAGATCTGGAAGTTCTACGTCAACGCGCTGTATGTCGCGTTGACCCGCGCGGTCGAGCAGGTGTGGATGATCGAATCCGATCCCGGCCACCCGCTGCTGGCCCTGCTCGGCGTGCGCGACGACCAGGCCGCGCTCGGCGCCCCGGTGAAGGCTTCCAGCCGCGAGGACTGGGAGCGCGAGGCGCACAAGCTGGAACTGCAGGGCAAGCAGGAACAGGCACAGGCCATCCGCCAGGGCATCCTCAAGAACAAGCCGGTGCCATGGCCGGTGTGGAACGAGGCGATGCTGGCCCCGGCACTGGCGCGCGCGCTCGATCCGAAGGAAGTGTCGAACAAGCTGCGCCAGCAGGTGCTCGATTTCGCGCTCTGGCACCGCCAGGAGCGCTACCTGTTGCGCATGGCCCACGAGGCCCACTGGAACCTCGCCCACGATCTGGTGCGCCACGCCGCCGATGGGCGGGTGATGCGCGCGGTGGTGGCGATCGACGCCCGCCAGCTCGCGCCGTGGACGAAAAGGACCTTCAAAGACGTGCTGGCGCAATGCGACCAGTACGGCGTGGACCACCGCAACGGCTTCGATGCCACCCCGCTGATGATGGCCGCGCGCGCCGGCAACTCCGCGCTGGTCGCGGCCTTGCTCGAGCGCGGCGCGGACATCGAGGCGCGCGACCTGTTCGGCCAGACCGCCGTGATGCACGTACTCGAGCGCGCCGCGCTGGAGTTCGACTATGCCGGCGGGCCGTTTGCCGAGGTGTACCGGCAGGTCGCACCGCCGACGCTGGACGTGGAGACCGATGGTCGCCTGATCCGCCTGTACCCGCACCAGGGCGAGTATTTCCTGCTGCTGACGATGCTGGCCGGGATCAAGACCCTGGGTTCGCAACTGGTGGCGGAAAAGCCCTGCCCGCTGGATCGGCGTTGTGGCTTCAATGCGGCCTGGCTCATGCGCCACGTCGAATATTTCCCGGATCAGGTATTGCGGCCCGAGCGCCGCAAGCGCACCTGGTTCAATGCCGTGCTTGCCCGCGCCGAGGTCGACAGCAGTTACCAGCCGGCACGGCGCCTGTGGCAGCGGCTGCGCAACGGCTACTACGTGCCCAATCCGGGCATGCGCCTGCGGGTACCGAGCGCCGACGGCGAGGGCACCTGGCAACCCGTTCACGCCGCGCTGGCGCTGGCACGGGTGCAGGAGGGCAACGGTTACGGCGGATCCTGCTTTGCGTTCGCGGCCATGTTGCCGAAGGCGGATGCCGGTACGGCGGCAGAGCCGGCATGAAGGTCGCGCCGCGGACTGCTGCATGAACAGGCAGAAGGAACAGGAAGCCGGAGAACAGGAACACCCACCCTTTGCTCCCGGATGAAGCCCAAGCGCCGATCCGTGTTTGCGTGCAGCTTGTAGCCGAAGCAGCTCTTGCCGTGCGTCTTCGTCCATTTCGCAAAGGCATCCTTCTGTGCATGCCTGGACGTGTTCCAGTCCACGGCCATCTGGCCGGTGGTGAAGTGCTGTGCCGCGCCAGGTGCGTGATGGCCGAGGGTGTGCGCGACGACACGCTGATGGCGCGTTACGGCGGCGAGGAGTTCGCCATCGTGGCGCGTGATTGCGATGCGGCCACCATGCGCGAGATCTGCGCGCGCAGGTCGCGGCGAGCTTGGCGGTCACCACCATCCGCGTCGGTGCCGGTGCCTTTGTTCCGGCGTCCATTGAATCGGCGATTCATGAAAGCATGTGCCGACACGGCGTTGTATCGTGCCAGGATTTCCGGTCGCAATCGCGTGGAGGGATGACGGACATGTCTCGGCCGACACCGTGGGAAGCCTTGGCGTGTGCGGCGGCGTTGCTGATCGCCGCGTTCTGGTACCGCCTTGCGAACCCGGTTCCGGCCGACACCACACCACTCACGGCCGTTGCCGGGACGGTGACCCAGGTCGCCACGAACCTGGTGGGCCACCGGGCTCGCTCGAGCAGGTGGTGGCAACACACCAGCCGCTACACCCAGGTGGTCACGCTCACCCTGGAAAGCGGGCAGACGATCCGGTATTCGGGTGGCCAGCGTGGTCAGGCGCCGGGCGCGCGACCGATGAGTGCGCTGCCGCTGCGCACGGCGATCCAGGCACGGGTGGATGCCGATGGCGAGATCTGGGAACTGAGCGCCGCCGGCCAGCCGGAAGTGAGGATGGCCGATACCCTGGCTCAGATCCACGGCGAGCGGAGCAGCCGCAATCTGTTTTTCGGCCTGTTCGTGGTGGGAGCACTGGCGGCCGCGGCTTGGGCATGGGTTCGCCTGCAGGCTGGCAAGTCCGGGAAAGAACGGGGTCCGGTCTAGTGCACTGCGCCGACTTGTTGTGTCCTTGCTAAAAAATACGTTAGTAAAGCCTCAAGCCGCGGCGTACCGACACGTCGGCGCCTGGAAGAAGCCGGAGACGATGGCCGGCAGCTTCTGCAGTCGATGCAATGTCCGATCGACCATGCTTTTCAGCCCATCTTTGGTCTGCACCGCGGCCTTCGCGACCCGTGTCTTGACGTGCGCCCAAACCAGTTCGTCCGGATTGAGCTCCGGCGAGTACGGTGGCAGGAAAAACAATTCCAGCCGCTCGGCATTGGCACGGACGAACTCGGGGACCAGCTTGGCCTTGTGCGCAGGATGACCGTCGACGACGAGAAAGACCTTCCGATCCATGCCGACGATCAGGCGCCGCAGGAATTCACGAAACACTTGGGCGTTGACCCGCCCTTCGATCGTCATGAACCGGAACTGCCCATGCGCGGACACGGCCGAGAGCATGGTGAACCCATAGCGTGCTCCGGTGGCCTTGATCACCGGGGTCTGTCCGATGCGCGCCCACATCGTTCCCGCGTGATGATCCGAACGGATCCCCGACTCGTCGGCGAAGAAGATCGTCGCGCCTTCGCGCTTGGCACGTGCAGCGATCTTCGGGTACTCCCGCTCGCGCCACCGCTCCACGAGCGCGGCGTCCTGCTGCCAGGACACTGGAAGAAGTACAGATGCTGCCAGTTGCGCTGCAGGCGGTCGTGGATCGGCTGGTCAGCTGCTTGGCAGCGCGGACACGGCAATCGCGTTGCCTTGCAGGCCAACTCGAAGTGGATCTCGTGGGCTTCCCGTTCGAAGCTAACGGCCTTGACGTACCACGGCTAGTCAAGCCAAGCGCAGCCGTGAACAACTCCGAGATCGCATCCGACATGGATCACCTTCCCCGAAAACCGCGCATCGGACGACATGCCGGCACACCAAGTCAAGGGGCGGTGTCTACCACACGAAACAACATAGTCCCGCAAAAGGGCCAGGGTGATCGATGGGGAATGAGTCTCCTCACTCCGCCTCGTCGAACGCGCTGACATCCACCCCGAACTCGGCGATGCCGCAGGGTCGGCCGTCGCGAATGACGACGGAGCGGTCGTGTTCCCGCTCCCAGGCAGGCCGGCAGTCGATGAACGCGTAGCGGTGCCGTGTTTCAAGGTATTCCTCGATCCGCAGACCCGTCCAGGTGATCTTTTCCAGCACGCCGTCCTTGCCGCGCGGCAGGTAACACGGATGCGCGGGGTCGTCCTTCGGGATGACCTCGACGCTCGCTTCCGTCTTGCCGACGAACAGGCGGCCGAACAGGCCGGGCGGCTTGGCCCTGGTGGCGGCCACGGCCCGTGAGAAATCGACCTCATCGCGAACCCTCGCCGCATCGTCGTGGAGGAACTGCGCGATCGCGTCACGGTCGTCGTCGGCCAGCCGTTGCAGGTCGAGGATCGACGTGATGCTCTCGTTGCTGATGTGCCGGTCACTCGCCTCCAGGGTGATCGTCAGCGTCAACGCAATGCCGAGAATCGGCACGTCGACTTCAAGTTCTCCCTGGTCGTCGCCGTTCCATGCGACGGCCTGTTCGATCTGCGCGCGTGACAGGAAAAGCATGGCAACCTCCGGCATCGGGTGGGGGTGAGGTGCTGCTTCGAATGGATCACCCGGCCGGCGGCGCAGCCGGCCAGGCGAGAAAACGGCGCTCCAGGATCTGGATCATGCGCTGCCTTCCGCGTTCGTACGCGTCGATGCCCTCGCGCGTGCGCACGACAAGGGGCGGTACCGGCGCAACCGCGTGCGGCAACTTGAGCTACGCGACGCGGTTGGCGGACGCATCGCATGTGAGCACGTCGGACGTGCGCGCAAGTTCACGCCAGACGGCGTGCCGCCCGTCGACCTTGGCGATCGGTACGGCAAGCTCGCCCCCGTCGGGAGCGCAAGCCATCGGGTTCTTCATCCCCTCGATCTCCAGGTCCTGGCGCCGCTGCTCGCGGCCCTGGAAACGTCCCGCCCATTCGGAACCCCGGTTCATGTCGTCTGCCTGCCACCGGATGGGCGGTTGTTGCACCGTCCGCGAAGATGATCCCATGGCGCGCGCAGGCCGGATGAGCGGACAGGTCCTTCATGCACCCCTGCCCCGCTCGCGGGCGCCGAGGGGCTCGGAATTCAACCGTGGCGCCTGGAGAACTCGCCCATGAAATCCACCAGCGCCTGCACGCCTTCGACCGGCATCGCGTTGTAGATCGACGCGCGCATCCCGCCGACCGCCTTGTGACCCTTCAGGCTGAGCAGGCCCGCTGCCATGGATTCGGCCAGGAAGGCCGCGTCGAGTGCAGCGTCGTGGAGGGTGAAGGGCACGTTCATGCGCGAGCGGTAGCGCACGTCCACCGGGTTGGCGTAGTAGCCCTGCGAGCCGTCGATCGCCGCGTACAGCAGGTCGGCCTTGGCGCGGTTGCGCGTCGCCATGGCGGCGAGGCCGCCCGCGGCGAGGATCCATTCCAGCACCAGCGAGGTGATGTAGAAGGCGAAACCAGGCGGCGTGTTGAGCAGGGATTTTTCCCTGGCATGGCTGGCGTAGGTAAGGATGTTCGGCAATGGCCGGCGCTTGCGCGCCAGCAGATCGTTGCGGATCACCAGCAAGGTCAGGCCGGCGACACCCATGTTCTTCTGCGCACCGGCGTAGATGATCCCGTAACGGCCCACGTCCACCGGCCGCGAGAGAATGTTGGAGGACATGTCGGCGACCACCGGCACCTCACCGGTGTCGGGCAGGTCGGCAAACTCCACGCCCTGGATGGTCTCGTTCGGGGTCACGTGCAGATACGCGGCTCCGGGGTCGAGCTGCCACTGCGCACCCTCGGGCACGCCGGTGAACTTGTCGGCCTCGCCGCTGGCCACCACGCGCGTGGTGACCAGGGTCCTGGCCTCGGCGTGCGCCTTGGTGCTCCAGTGGCCGGTGATCAGGTAGTCGGCGCGATCCGCCGGGCCGGCCAGATTCATCGGGATCTGCGCGAAGTGCTGCGTCGCCCCGCCCTGCAGGAACAGCACGGTGTAGTCCGACGGCACCCCGAGCAGGGCGCGCAGGTCGGCTTCGAGCTTGTCGTTGAGCGCCATGAACGCCTTGCCGCGGTGGCTGACTTCCATCACCGAGGCACGCTCATCGCCCCATTCGAGCAGATGTTCCTGCGCCTGGCGCAGGACCGCTTCGGGCAGGGTGGAAGGTCCGGCACTGAAGTTGTAGCCACGCGACATCGGGATTCCTTCGACAAGCGGGACGGGGGCGGCGCCGCATCGCGGGCGCATCTTGCGCATCGCAGCAAACCCGCGGGTGGATTGCAAGCCGCGATGACGACGCCGGGCGTCCGGCGAAGCTCCCAGGCGGGCCGCTGCGGAGGAGCGTGTTCAACCGCTGATCTTGGCCCCGTAGATGAGCAACCATGCCAGCGCGGCGCCGATCAGTGCGGCCGCGGCGATCAGCCACCACACCGTCAGGCCCTTGCGGATCGCCGAGGCTGGGGCAGCGGCAGCCGGCGCCTGGCTCGCGCTGCCGGACGCTCCGTCGCCCAATGCCGGGGCGGAAAATACCCCCGTCACCGATCGCATCGCCTGCGCGGAGGGATCCTGCGAGGATGCCTTGGTACGCGGCAGCGGCGTGGTGTCATGGCGTTGCACGGGCGCGCTCAAGCCAGGCGCCTCGAGCACGTAGCGGTTCTGGTCCCACGCCAGTTGGTCGCCATGCGCCAGCAGCGCATTGTGCACGCGCACGCCATTGAGCATCGTGCCCTCGCCCTGGCCGTTGCCCAGATCGCGCAACACGACGCGATCGCCGTTGACCTCGATGCGGGCATGGCGATCGCTGAGCGAAGGATCGTCCAGCCGCAGGCTGGCCGAATCCCCGCGCCCCACGATGACCGGATCAGTCAGCGGGAAACTTTGCCCGTAGTGGGCGCCGCCGACACCGCGCAACGCGAAGCGTTCGGTCCCGACCGCGCCACTGCCGGCGCTCTGGCGGGAGAGCGCATCCGCCGCGGGAGGCAATTTCGGCGCAACCGGGTCGTTGTCGCAGCGCAACAACACCTGCACCTGACCTAGCGAAATCAAGTCGCCGGGGCGCACCAGCGCCAGCCGGCTGACCGGACGGGCGTTGACGTGCGCGGTGGCTTCCGAGCTTTCGATCACCAGCCACAAGCCGCGGCGATCGTTGGCGATCACCGCATGGCGATCGGCCAGGCCCGGCAAGCGCACGAGACTGTCCGCGCCGCTGCCGAGCGTGATCCGCCCTTGCTCGACGACGTCAGGGTGCTCTCCATTCGGGAACGTCAGCCGCATCGCCCCTCCAAGTGCTGCGCGACTCTATCATGCCATGCTCACAAGCCCCACAATGCCCGCCATGGCCCGCATCGACATCCTCCACCCCCACCAGCGCAGCATGAAAGACGCCCGCGCCGCGGTCGAACGCGTCGCCGCGTGGATCGCCGAGCGCTTCGGCATTCGCCATGCCTGGAGCGGCAACGATCTGGACTTTCACGGCAGCGGCGTCAAGGGTCGGATCGAACTGCAGCCCAAGCAAGTCCATCTGATCGCCGACCTCGGCTTCCCGGTGTCGATGTTCAAGGGGTCGATCGAAGCGGAAATCCGCAAGCACCTGGAAAGCGAGTTCGGTTGAAGCACCGGCCGCGACCGGGTCAGGTCAACGTGGGCGGAACGGCGTCGGGTCGGCGGCGAACAGGCGGTGCGACACCGCGGTTTCCTGCTCCACGATCCGTCCGACGAAGTCGCTGCCGCCGTCGAGCGTGCGGAACGCGCCGAAGCCGCGCTCGAGGAACGATTGCAGCGCATCCAGCCCGGCCATCCTTGCCGGCACCCGGCACAGCTTCAGCAGACTCCACAGCGCCGGCATCCGTACGGCCTGGTCGAGTGCGCCACCGATCCGCGCCACCAGCGCGATCTGGTGCGCGCGCAATCGCGGCAGCCCGACCGCACGGTAGGCTGCAGCGTAGGCATGCACATCGATCGGCGTGTCCGCCGGCAACGTCCACGAGAGCTGTTCGGCCATGCGCAGGTCGAAGGCGTGGCTGAGCGCCGCGAGCTCAATGCCGTCGGCGGCGGTGACGACCATCCGGTCGGGCAGCAACGCGGCCATTTTCGGCAGCACCCGCGCGAGGTCGCGATCGCGTTCGGAAAAATCACGGTCCCCGTACAGGTCGTCGAGGAAGAACCGCGCCGCCGGCCGGGTGCGCGGATCGGCGAGGAAGCCGGCGAAGCTGCGCGCCAGCCGCTGCTGTTGCCAGCCGCGCAGCTCGCTCAGGCGCTGGTCGGCATTGCGCGGCTCGCGCTCGACCGCGTGCAAGGCCCGATGCCATTCCAGCCGGCGCAGCAGGCGCGCGCGCAGCGGATCGGGCGTCGGATTGCGGTGCGATGGACGGATCATTGCGTCGGAGTGAAGCGGCGATTCGCGCTGCGGTGCATCGTGCGAATTGTCCCATCGAGGCTACAATCGCCGCCACCTCGGCCAGCGAAAGCCCGCATGCTGCAGATCCAGCGCGCCAGCCAAACCGGCAAGACCCAATCGCGCATCGGCCTTGCCATCGCCGGGGGCGGTCCCATCGGCGGCATGTACGAGCTGGGCGCGCTGCGCGCACTCGACGACGCCATCGAAGGCCTGGACCTGGCACGGCTCGAGGTCTATGTCGGGGTCAGCTCCGGCGCTTTCCTCGCCGCCGGCCTGGCCAACCGCATGAGTACCGAGGAGATGTGCCGGATCTTCATCACCGGCCAGGACGACCGCCTGCGCTTTCATCCCGAGTCATTCCTGCGCCCGGCCTGCGGCGAGTTCGTGCGACGCAGCGCGAAGTTGCCCGGGCTGCTCAGCGGCTGGGTTCGCGATGCCATCACCCGTGGCCGCAGCACGCGGCTTTCGGACGTGCTGGTGCGCTTTTCCGCGTTGATTCCGCCCGGCCTGTTCGACAACCGCGGGGTGGAACGCTTCCTGCGCCAGGTGTTCAGCGTGCGCGGGCGCAGCAACGACTTCCGCAAGCTGCCTGCACCGCTTTACGTGATCGCCGTGGACATCAACACCGGCGCCACCGTGCGCTTCGGCAGCAAGGGCTGGAGCGACGTGCCGATCTCGCGCGCGGTGCAGGCCAGCGGCGCGATGCCGGGCCTGTATCCACCGGTGGAGATCCGCGGCCACCAGTTCGTGGACGGCGCGCTGCGGCGCACGATGCATGCCTCGGTCGCGCTCGGCCACGGCGTGGACCTGCTGCTGGGCATCAACCCGATGGTGCCCTTCGACGCCGCCGCCGCGCACGTTCCCGGCCGCCAGCGCACCAACCTCGTCGATGGCGGCTTGCCGGTGGTGCTCTCGCAGGCGGTACGCACGGTGCTGCAGTCGCGCGCACAGGTCGGCCTGTCGCGCTATGCGCAGGACTACCCGGCGACCGACCAGATCTTCCTCGAACCCGACGCCAGCGACCGCCGCACCTTCTTCACCAACGTCTTCAGTTTTTCCTCGCGGTTCGCGATCTGCCAGCATGCCTATCGGGTGACCCTGGACGACCTCGCGCGCAGGCGCGCGGAGTTGGCGCCTATCCTCGTCCGGCATGGCCTGCAGTTGCGCGCGGAGGTGATCGACGATCCGTCGCGCACCCTGCTCGCCGGCATGCACCAGCGCACCCATCGCACCGACACGACCGAGCGCCTGCGGCGCGCGCTGGACGATGTGGAAGCCGAACTGCGGCGGCGCCGGCATACCTGTCACAGCGCCTGAAGCCGCTCCGCCCGATGGTGTGAATGCTCTAGAGGCGATGCGGACACTGCGCCTCGAACGCTCCCCGATGGCAAGACGAGAAGGAACCCCGCCCATGGCCAAGCTCAAGTCCTCCGCGCGCAGCAAGCCCGCGCCCGAAACCCCCGAATCCGCGGACAAGGTCGATCAATTGCGCAAGTCGATCAGCGAGTCCGCACAGCAGATCTGGATGGCTGGCGTGGGCGCTTTCACCCGCGCGCAGGCCGAGGGTACCCGCCTGTTCGAAGCGCTGGTGAAGGAAGGCATGCACATCGAAAGCCGCACCCGCCAGATGGCCGGCGGCAGGGTCGATGCCGTGCGCGAAGCCGTGGGCGGCAAGGTCGGCGCCGTGCGCGAGCGTGCTGCCGACACCTGGGATCGCCTGGAGAAGGTGTTCGAGGAGCGCGTGCAGCGTGCCCTGACGCGCCTTGGCGTTCCTGGCCGCGACGAGATCAGTGCGCTGATCGACCGCGTGGACGAGCTCAACCGCGAACTGCGCAAGCTCAGTGACGCGCCCGCCGCGGAGGAGCCGCAGAAAACCGCCAGGAAGCCTGCCGCCAAGCGCGCCGCGAAAAAGCCGGCGCCCGAAAAGGTCGTCTCCGAAAAGCCTGCGGCGCGCAAGCCGCGTGCGGCGAAGAAAAAGCCCGAGGTCGAGGCCTGACGCTGCGGCGGAATTTGCGACAGAAGAATCCGGACGGCGCCTGACGGCGCCGTTCGCTTTTGCGCTGGCGCCGCGTGGTCGGGCCGTGGATGCCGCGGGCGAGTTCGCCCCGATCCCGCCCAACCTTCGCGTCGGACGCGCCGCGATTTCAGGGCGCGCAACCGCGGGCTTCGCAAGCCCTGCTCCGCAGCCGAAGCAAGGCTCGACTTCCTCTTTCGCACGCGATCAATTCTTCAGCGGATGCACTTCGGCCGCCGGCGTGATGTCCCCCACCACGTCCACGCCCTTGGGTGGGACGAACACGAAGGTGCCCTTGGGGAAGGACGGATTGCGGTGCCAGTCGGAAAACGTGATCCGGGTGCTCTGGCCGAGGCCGTCGGTGATCTGCATCTGGCGCAGGTCCATGCCATCGAAGCCCAGTTGCGCCGATTTGAAGTCCGAGTCCTCGGCCTTGCCCTTGGGAGCCAGCGTCAGCCACTTCAGGCCATCGTGGGTGCCGCCATCGCCGAGCAGGTAACGGCGGTCCAACTCGGTGGGATCGATCAGGATATACAGCGGACTCTGCGCTTCCTGGCTGGACTGGTTCTTCACCGTCACTTGTTCCAGGTCCGGATCGTAGATCCACACGTGGTCGCCGTCGGCGACGATCAACTGCGGGTTGGGCTTGAGGTATTCCCAGCGAAACAGGCGCGGCGCCGACAGCGCGACGGTGCCGGTGGAATCCTCCTTCATGCGTCCGCCACGTTCGAACACCTTCTGCTCGAAACGGCCCTGCAGCCCCTTGAGGCCCTGGGTGTAGCGGCTGAAATCCTCGCGCGGGTCGGCGTGGGCAAGCGCGGCAGTGGCCGCGAAGCCGATCAGGATCATTCGAAACGTGCGGGTCATGCGGATCTCCGGGCAAGAAGCACATTGTGCGGCATGGCGTTTGAACGTGGGCCGAAAGGCGCCTGGGCCGCGGGAAAGCGAGCGCCAGGCGATGCCAAGGCGTGGTTCGACAGGCTCACCACGAACGGGGACTTCGACAGGCTCACCACGAACGGGACTCCCTTGATCCGTTTGCCCTGAGCCTGTCGAAGGGCGCGTGGCGAATGCGCAAAATGCGTGGTTCGACAGGCTCACCACGTACGGGGTCTTGGATAGGCCAAGAGCGAGCGGAACCGCCGACAGACTCGCCATGAACGGGATTCCCTTGATCCGTTCGCCCTGAGCCTGTCGAAGGGCGCCTGGTGAATGCGCAAAATGCGTGGTTCGACAGGCTCACCACGAACGGGGTCTTGGATAGGCCAAGAGCGAGCGGAACCGCCGACAGACTCGCCATGAACGGGATTCCCTTGATCCGTTCGCCCTGAGCCTGTCGAAGGGCGCCTGGTGAATGCGCAAAATGCGTGGTTCGACAGGCTCACCACGAACGGGGTCTTGGATAGGCCAAGAGCGAACGGGGTCTTGGATAGGCCAAGAGCGAGCGGAACCGTCGACAGACTCGCCACGAACCGGACTCCCAATTCCGTTCGCCCTGAGCCTGTCGAAGGGCGCCGTTCGCGGAATTTCAGGCGGATCAGTCCTTGGGCGGCGGCGGTGCCAGCACGCTGCGGTCGCCGTTGTGCTCGGGCGGGCTGACCACGCCGGCCGCTTCCATCGCCTCGATCAGGCGCGCGGCGCGGTTGTAGCCGATCTTCAGGCGGCGCTGCACGCCCGAGATCGAGGCACGGCGGGTCTCGGTGACGATGCGTACCGCCTCGTCGTACAGCGGGTCGGATTCGTCGCCGCTGGCGCCGCTTTCGGGCAGGCCGGTCGGGCCGATCACGCTGCCATCGCCCATGGTCTGGACCTCTTCCAGCACGCCGCTGATGTAGTCGGTGCCGGAGGAATGCTTGCGCAGATGCTCGACCACGCGGTGCACCTCGTCGTCGCTGACGAAGGCGCCGTGGACGCGTTCGGGCAGCGCGGTGCCCGGCGGCAGGTAGAGCATGTCGCCATGGCCGAGCAGGGTCTCGGCGCCGGATTGGTCGAGGATGGTGCGTGAGTCGATCTTGCTGCTGACCTGGAAGGCGATGCGGGTCGGGATGTTGGCCTTGATCAGGCCGGTGATGACGTCCACCGACGGCCGCTGGGTGGCGAGGATGAGGTGGATGCCGGCGGCGCGCGACTTCTGCGCCAGGCGTGCGATGAGTTCTTCCACCTTCTTGCCGACGATCATCATCATGTCGGCGAACTCGTCGATGATGACGACGATGTTGGGCAGCGGATCCAGCGGCTGCGGGGCTTCGTTGAGCGCCGGATTGGGCTTGAACAGCGGATCCACCAGCGGCTGCCCGGCGTCCCTGGCCTCGCGCACCTTCTTGTTGAATCCGGCCAGGTTGCGTACGCCCACTGCGGCCATCAGCTTGTAGCGTCGCTCCATCTCCGCCACGCACCAGCGCAGGCCGTTGGCGGCTTCCTTCATGTCGGTGACGACCGGCGCCAGCAGGTGCGGGATCTTGTCGTACACCGACAGCTCCAGCATCTTCGGGTCGATCATCAGCATGCGCACGTCCTGCGCGCTGGCCTTGTACAGCAGGCTGAGCACCATCGCGTTCAGGCCGACCGACTTGCCGGCGCCAGTGGTGCCGGCGACCAGCAAATGCGGCATGCGCGCCAGGTCCACCACCGAGGGCGTGCCGTTGATGGTCTTGCCCAGCGCCATCGTCAGCGGGCTGGCGGACTTGTCGTATTCCTTCGAGCGCAGGATCTCGGAAAGATAGATGGTCTCCCGCGCACTGTTGGGGATCTCGATGCCGATCACCGACTTGCCGGGGATCACGTCGACCACGCGCACCGACTTCACCGACAGGCCGCGGGCGATGTCCTTGTCGAGGCTGGAGATCTGGCTGACCTTCACCCCCGGCGCCGGTTGCACTTCAAAGCGCGTGATCACCGGCCCCGGCTGAGCCTCCTTGACCTCCACGTCGATCTTGAAGTCCTTGAGCTTGAACTCGATCTGCCGCGACAGCGCCTCCAGCGTCTCTTCCGAGTACGACTTCGGCTGCGGCTTGGGATCGTCCAGCAACGACAGCGGCGGCAGGCCGCCGACCGGGTCGTTGTTGAACAGCGGCATCTGCGTCTCGCGGCGCGCGCGATCGCTTTTCTCGACTACGGGCTTGGGTGGCGGTTCGATTTTCACCGGCTCGCGCTTGGCGCGTCGCTCGCTGTCCTCGCGTCGCACCGCCTCGCGTTCGACCCGCGCCGCGCGCGCATGCTGCCACTCGTCGGCGTTCTGGATGCTGCGTCCGAACGACCTCCTGAGGAAGGCCAGGCCGCCGAGCACGCCACGACCGATGCCATCCATCACGCCCAGCCATGAAATCCCGGTAGCCAGCGTGGTCGAGGCAAGGAACAGCGCCCACAGGAACAGGTTGCCGCCGAACGCTCCGAACTTGTCGCCAAGGCCGCGACCCACGGTGCTGCCGAGAATGCCGCCGCCGCCGGCCGGCAGGCCCGGCACCGCCCCCCAATGCAGCCAGGCCAAACCGGTTACCGCCACCAGGAAGCCGACGATGCCGGTCAGGCGCAGCACCGGGGTCAATCCATCCTGGCTGTCGCCACCACGGCCGAACAAGGCGATCCACAGCAACCCGCCGATCACCAGCGGCAAGCTGTAGGCGGCATAGCCGAAGAAGTAGAACACCACGTCGGCCAGGTAGGCACCGGCGGTGCCACCGTAGTTGTGCAGCACGCCGGTGAGGCTGCCGGCGTGCGACCAGCCAGGGTCGTCCGGGCTGTAGCTGAGCAGGCTCGCGGCGAGGTAGAGCAACGCCGGCGCGAACACCACCAGCGCGATCTCATGCCAGAACCGGCGCGAATTCGGATCAGGTGCCGGCACGGGAGCAGCCGCGCGCACGGGGCGATCCTTGGTAGTGCGGGCCACGGTGTTCAAGCGCCAGGAAGGCCTGTCAGAACCTGCCTCAAGAGTATCGCCTTACAGCCTGAAAATAAAGGGAATCGAAAGCCGATCGCTACACTTTGACGGGACCGGAATCCATACCGGCCGGCAACCTCGGAAGTGTACCTGAGTCCGGCACACGACAGCCCGCATCCTTGGCAGAGCCGGTGCCCATCCCTACACTCGGTGCAGCCCCGCAGGTCTGCCGCCATGCCCACGCCATCGGATCCGCGCATCAGCCTGCCCGAAGAAGCCACCATCCTCGATGTCGCCGCCGCTTCCTCGGCCGATGGCCAGATGCTGGAGACGGGCCAGCGGGTCGGTCCGTACCGCATCGAGCACCTGCTCGGCGCGGGCGGCATGGGCGCGGTGTACCTGGCCGAACAGATCGAGCCGATCCAGCGCCAGGTCGCGCTGAAGCTGATCCGCGGCCAGCTTCGCGGCGGCTTGGCCGAGGCCTATTTCCTGGTAGAACGCCAGGCGCTGGCACGCATGGATCATCCCGCCATCGCCAAGGTGTACGACGCCGGGACGACGCCGCAGGGTCACCTGTTCTTCGCGATGGAGTGGATCGACGGCAACACGCTCACCGCCTATTGCCGCGAACACGCACTGGGCTTGCGCGCGCGCCTGGAACTGCTGACGAGGGTGTGCAAGGGCGTCCAACACGCGCACCAGAAAGGCGTGATCCATCGCGACCTCAAGCCCGGCAACGTGCTGGTGGCGCAAATCGATGGCCTGCCGCACCCCAAGATCATCGACTTCGGTGTGGCCACCGGCACCAACCCCGGAACCGGCACCTTCGGCAGTTCCACGTCGGTCTCGCAGAGCGTGGGCACACGCGGCTACATGAGCCCCGAACAATTGTCCGGGCGTGCCGGCGAGATCGATGTGCGCTCGGACGTGTACGCACTTGGCATCATCGCCTTCGAGTTGCTGGCACCGACGACGCTGCAGGCGCAAGTCGGCGAGCACGGCATCGACAACCTCGGCCTGCACGCGGCGCTGCGCGCGTCGCTGGAACATCGCGCAGCAACGCCGGCGAATTCCGGCTTCGTGCACGATCTGGCGCAGATTCCCGAGCCGCTGCGCTGGCTGCTGGCCAGGGCGATCGCCCCGGAACGCGCGCAACGCTACGACTCCGCCCAGGCGCTGGCCGAGGACATCGAACGCTACCTGCGCAACTATCCGCTCACCGCGGTGCCGCCGACGCGCCGCTACCGCCTGCGCTGCTTTGCGCGCCGCAACCGCCTGACCCTGATCGCCGCCGGCGTGGTCGCGCTGGCGCTGATCGCCGGCACCACCGCTGCCGTCATCGGCATGCTGCGTGCGCGCCAGGAAGCCATTCGTGCCAACCTCGCCGCGCACAAGGCGCAGCAGACCACCGCCTTCCTCACCGACGTGCTCGCCGGGCTGGATCCGAACAAGGCGCGTTATCTGGACAAGAAGCTGCTCAACCTGGTGCTCGATCGCGCCGCGGCACGCGCCGCCAGCCAGTTGCACAATCAGCCCGACGTGCTGGCCACCATCGACGACACCATCGGCGACAGTTATCGCAGTCTTGGCGACTACGACAAGGCGCTGGAATACGAGCGCAAGGCCTACAACGCCGCCTTGCGCAGCCCCGGTCCGGACGCCTTGCAGACCCTGCAGATCCAGCGCGATTTCGCCCGCGGCCTGGCCGATGCCGGCCATGGCAAGCAGGCCGACGCAATGTACCGCGCCAACCTGGCCGCGCTCACCCGCACCCGCGGTGCCGATGACCCGGAAACCCTGTTCACCGCCTTTCGCCTGGCGCAGAACCAGGCCTACTACCTGGGCGACCTGCAGGGTGCCGAGCAGCGCATGGAGGCGATCCTCCCCGCGGTCAACCGCGTCAGCCGCCGCGACAGCAAGCTGCAGATCCTCGCCCTGGGGTTCCACGCCGACCTGCTCGCCTCGACGGGGCGCTACGCCGAGGCCGAGCCGATCTTCCGCGACGTGATCGCGCGCAGCACCCGTGCGTTCGGCGCGCAGGCCACCGAAACCCTGGACATCATGAACGACTTCGCGGTGATGTACCTGGAGTCCAAGCGTTTTGCGCAGGGCGAGGTGATTTTGCGCAAGCTGCTGGAGATCGACGAAAAGCTGTACGGGCCCGACCACGGCGCCACCAACAACGTCGTGTCCAACCTCGCCGGCGCGCTGCGCCAGCAAGGCACGCCGGAGAAGATCGCCGAATCCGGCCCGTACTACCTGCGCGCCTACCAGACCGCGCGCAAGATCTATGGCGACCACAACGTCAGCACGGTGATCGCGGCCGGCAACTACGGCAACTACCTGCTGGAAACCGGTCAGGTCGCGCAGGCGATCGCGCTCGAACAGGCCGGGCTGAAGGAATCGCTGGAGTTGACCGGCGCCAGCAGCGACGTGACCGGCGAAATGCAGTTCCAACTCGGCAACGCACTGGCCGGGGACAAGCGCTACGCCGAGGCCGAGCCACACTATCTGGCCGCGATCGCGCAAAAACAGCAACAGTTCGGCGCCGACCATTGGCAGTTGGGCGGCTACATCGACCCGTTGATCGCACTGTACAAAGCAACCCACAACGTCGCCGAAGCCGGCAAATGGCAGGCACGGCGTGACGCGCTCAAGCCCAAACCAGCAGGCGCGCATTGAGGACCATGCGCAGGGCGCACCCCTGCCAGATGCGACCCACCACGTGACCACGAACCGCATGCATCCGCACGCGGGCGCATTGCACCATCAACCGTCCACGCACACCCGGTTGCGGCCTTCGAGCTTGGCGCGGTAGAGCTGGTCGTCGGCGCGCTTGAGCAGCAGGCCACGCAGGCAGGTGTCGGCGTCGGTCTGCGCCACGCCGATGCTCAAGGTGATCTTGAGCAGCTTGCCGGAGGCATCGATCGCGGTTTCTTCCACCGCCAGACGCAGCGCCTCGGCAAGCTGCGCCGCGGCGCGCACGTCCTGCCCCGGCATCGCGATCGCGAACTCCTCGCCGCCCATACGGCCGATCGGCAAGCCCTGCGGCGTGCGCTCGCGCACCACCCGCGCCACCACCGCCAGCACCTGGTCGCCGACCGGATGGCCATGTTGATCGTTGATCTGCTTGAAATGGTCGAGGTCGAGCATCAGCAGGCTCAATGGCGCGACATTGGCGGTCTTGCCCAACTCCTCATCGAGCAGGGTGCAAAAGTGACGGCGGTTGAAGAAGCCGGTCAGGCCGTCGTAGATCGCCAGGTCGATCAGCTCGGAATGGTAGCTGGACTCCAGGCTGGCGCCGAGGAAGAACTTGATCGCGTTGCCGCCGATGCTGATCTGGTCGCCATCGCGCAGCAACGATCGACCGAGCTGGGTGCCGTTGAGGAAGGTGTGGTTGGTCGAGCCGCAGTCCTCGATCCAGTAGGCATCACCTTCGCGCCACACCCGGCAGTGCTGGCGCGACACGCTCGGGTGCTGCAACGAGATGCCGCAGTCGGAGGCACGTCCGATCAGCAGCGGCGCGTCGCCCAACTCGACCTGCAGGCCGAGCAGCATGCCGCTGACCACCACCAGCCGCGGCCGCGCCGGCGATGCCTGCGGGCGCGTGATCTCGACCACGGTGTGGCGCTCGGTCCGGCTGGTGGGATCGTCGCTGGATTGCATGGCCTGCCCGGTACAAGGCTCGCAAGGATTGTAGCCCAGCCGCCTGCCCTGCAAAGACCACCGCGGATCTGCAGGCCCGGGCCGGCGCACGGCTGGCCGCAGTCGGTGCGCCCGCGCCAGCGCATGGGCAATGCCGAGGTCGCCGACACGAGGGATACGGCCGCCGGCGACGCCCCGGCCCGGCATGCGTTCAGCGCAGCACCCGAAACCGGATCTGCGTCCACGCCCCGGTCTCGGCCATCGCGGTGATCGTGCGCTCGCCGGGCTCGGCGTAATCGTGTACGAAGGCGGCATTGCCGACGGTCTGCCCCTCCAGTCGACCGTCCACCAGCCAGTTCACCCGACCGGGAGCGCCCAGCGCACGCAGCGCCAGGCGCACGGGATGGGTGCCGTTGGGCGCGCGCGCCACCGCCGCGCCATCGGCGATGCCATCGATCTGCATCGGCGCGGTCGAACCCAGGTCGTCGGGTTCGCAATCGCTGGCCAGCGGCGGCAGCGAGGAGGCCTTGCGTTCGGCCGCGGACAACCACGGCGAGGCCAGCGCCGGCCAGCGCGCGATCGCGGTTTTGCGTTCCACATGCGGTTTCGTGCAGGTGGCACTCAGGCGCTGGCCGGTGCTGGCGTCGACCCGCAACGGTTGCAAGCCGGCGCTCCACAGGCGCGCGCGGCGATCGCCGAGGGTCGGCGGGATGACATCGTTGAGTACCCAGGCCTTCATCTTGCGCGCGCAAAGCTGCGGCCGCGCCGGATCGAAAGCGGCGCCGAGCGGCCAGCACACATCCACCGAACGCACGCTCGCCGGCGGCGGCGCGGCAATCGCGCCCTCGACACGCCGCGGCAGGCTGTCGATGACCTGGAAGAACAGCGGCAAGGCGGTGATCGCGCCGTACTGGCCGGGCAAGGGTGTGCCATCCGGACGACCCACCCACACGCCGACGGTGTAGCGCGGGGTTCCGCCCACGGCCCAGGCGTCGCGGAAGCCGTAGCTGGTGCCGGTCTTCCACGCGACTTGCGGGCCGTTGCCGGGGTCGAAGGTGTCCGTGCGCGAACCCGGCCTCGGGTTGGCGTCGAGGATCGCGGTGACGATCCACGCCGCACCGGGCGAGAGCAGCAATCGATCCACGTGCGGGGCGTCCGGGGTCAGGCGCACGCGGCCGGCGATGCCGCCGCGATGCAGGGCGGTGTAGGCGCCGACCAGATCCTCCAGGGTGACGCCATCGCCGCCCAGGATCATCGACAGGTTGGGCACCGCGCCGCGGGGCATCCGCAGCACCACGCCGGCATTGGCCAGCCGCGCGTAAAAGCGTACCGGATCCACGCGATCGAGCAGGTCCACCGCCGGCACGTTCAACGACAGCCGCAGCGCCTCGGCCGCGCCCACCGGGCCATTGAAGTGGCTGTCGAAATTGCCGGGACGGTACTCGCCGAAAGATTGCGGCGCATCCACCAGCAGACTTTCCGAATCGATCAGGCCATCGTCGAGCGCCAATCCGTAGAGGAACGGCTTGAGCGTGGAGCCCGGGGAACGCCATGCCCGCACCATGTCCACGTGGCCCAGCCGCTTGAGGTCGCCGAAGGCCACCGAGCCGACGTAGGCGCGCGCCTCCAGAGTGGCATTGTCCACCACCAGCACCGCCGCCGAGGTGCGCTCGGGGAGGCTGGAAAAATACGCGGTGACGCGGTCTTCGAGCATGCGCTGGAGGCTTGCGTCGACGGTGGTGGTGATGCGCTGGCGGCTGCCACCGGGCGTGCAGTCGCTGCTGGCGATGGCCGCATCGGCCTTGCGGCTGTCCCGTCCCGGCTTGCAGTCCGCGGCCGCGGACTTCAGGCGTTGCGCCAGCAGGGCGGCCAACATCGGGGGCCGGAGCTGTCGGGTAATGACCTGCTCGATCTTCGCATCGGCGACCTGCGCCTGCGTCCACACGTGCAGTTGCGCCATGCGCTGCAGCAGCTTGTCGCGCGCCGCGCGCGCGGCCTGTGCGCGGCGATCCGGGCGCAGCCGGCTGGGCGCCTGCGGCAGCACCGCCAGCAGCGCGGCCTCGGCATGCGAGAGCTGGTCCGCGGGTTTCCCGAGGTAAGCCCAACTGGCGGCCTGCACGCCCTGGATGGTGCCGCCGAACGGGGCGTGGTCGAGGTAGAGGGTGAGGATCTGCCGTTTGCTCAGGTGCGCTTCCAGTTGCAGCGCGCGCGCGATCTGGCGCAGCTTGGAACCGATGCTGCGATCATCGCCGGCCTGCGGGTCGATGATCCTTGCGACCTGCATGGTGAGGGTGGAGCCACCGGAGACGATGTGGCCGTAACGCGCCCATTGCCATGCGGCGCGCAGCAAGGCGACCGGATTGACGCCGGGATGGCGCCAAAACCAGCGGTCTTCGTAGGTGAGCAGGGCCTGCAGGTAGAGCGGCGAGACTTGCGCGGGCGTGGTCGGATAGCGCCAGACGCCCTCGGTGTTGGGGAAGGCGCGCAGCGGGGTACCGTCGCGGGCGACGACCACCACGCTGGTGTCGGCGGCGTCGGGCAGCGGCAGAGGATAGAGGCGGTCGAGAACGAGCGCGAGAACCAGCGCGGACAGCAGCATCCAGCCCAGACGCCTGAGCCAGCGAAGGATTCTGCTTCGCCAGGCTGACCGTGCGTTGGAAGGCGCGGCGGGAGGATCGCCAAGTTCCGCCCTCACCCCTGCCCCTCTCCCGGCGGGAGAGGGGTCTTGCGCGGTGTCACGGCCTTGATTCACGGGTCACGATTCACCATCCGGGCATTCCACGATCCACGCTTCATTTCGGCTGCACCACCTTGATCGTCGCCGGCAGCGCCTTGCCGATGCCGCGGATCTGCGGGCGGTACATGTCCTGGATCAGTGGCGGGGGCACGGTGTAGGTGCCCGGCGTCACCGCGCGCACGAGGTAGAACACGTGCGCGGTGTCGCCGCGATCCAGCGAGAGCGCGGCGACGTAGCGGTCGTCGCGGAACTCTTCGTGCTTCACCGTGGCCGCCGAACTGCGGTCGGTCAGGGTGATGCCGTCCACCACGATGTCGGCCCACTGCTTGGCGTCGCCGAGGTTGAAGTTCTCGATCTCCATGCCGGCCGGCAGCAAGTCCTCGATCAACGCGTCGGTGACCTTCTCGCGCGATTCGATCTTCAGCCCGACGATCAGCGCATCGCCCTCGGTCAGCGGGCCGCCTTTCCATTCCTTGCCATCGGTGGTGTAGAAAGTGCGCTGGATGCTGACCCGCTTGTCGTCCGCCGCAGGTGCGCTCGACGGCACGCCAGCGACGTCGATCAGGGCGTACAGCGGTGGTTTGCCGGTGGGCACGAAACGCACGCCCTGGCGCAGGTCGGTGACGTCGAAGGAGTGGCTGTAGATATTCTGCGGCGCGACCGTCTCGGTGTGCTCGCCGATGTGCAGTTCGCCGGCGACCTTGGCATCGGAGTCGGCGATCAGCGCCTTGCCCAGGCCCGCAAGCGCGATCTGGTCCTGGGTGCTCAGCCACCACCAGCGCTGGTACAACGCCAACCCGTCGATGGTCGCCTTGGTGTCGCGGGCGAGGTCGAAGATGCGCGCGTCGTACTCGGGCTTGTCCATGTGGAAGCGGTGCACGAGGGTGACCATGCGCGCCAGATCGCTCAGGTCCGAGCCGTAATCGCCCAGGTACCACGGCCGCTTGGACTTCATCGCGAAACCCTCGGCCACCGCCTTGCGGCCGCGCGCGTGATCGCCCATCAAGTCCAGCGCCACGCCCAGCCGCACCAGCGACAGCGGGGTCAACGCCTTGCCGCGGTCGTTGTCGTACATCGCCCGCAGCGTGCCCAGCGGGGCACGGTTGACCCGCGCCAGCACGTAGCCGGCATACGCGTTGTTGCCGAAGCGCAGGCCGTCGGCGTGCTCGTAGCTGTAGAACTTCTCGCCGCCGGTGAGCAGGTCTTCGCTGAGGCGTTGCAGCGCCTTCTGCAACACGCCATCGGGCACCGCAAAACCGTCATCGCGCGCATCCAGCAGGAACTCGACCACGAACGGGGTCATCTGCGGCACCGCTTCGGTGTTGCCGCCCCAGAACGAGAAGTGGCCGTTCGGGATCTGCATCGAGGCGATGCGGCCGAACGCACCTTCCACGCGCTTCTTGCGCTCGACGGCATCCAGCCCCTTCACGCCGAGCTTGCGCGCGGTGTCGGCATCCAGCAGCAGCGCCGCCCAGCCCTTGCTGGTGGTCTGTTCGATGCAGCCGTAGGGGTATTCGAGCAGGTGCGCCAGCGCGCTGGCGAACGGCAACGGCGGCAGCGCGGACAGGGTCAAGCGCACGTTGACCGAATCGGCCATCATGCCCACCGCATCGCTGGTGTCGATGGCGATCGGACCCAGCGTGTTGAGCACCTGCACCCGCGAGCGCACGATCCCCGGCCATGCCGGACGCACCGCGATCTCGTAGTGGCGCTCGACCTTGTAGCCGTCGGTCACCGCGGTGATGGTGTACTTGCCGACCGTGTTGCCGGGCGTGGCCGAAAGCGGGAAATCGAGCGTGGCCTTGGCGCCGTCGGCCAGGGTCACCTTGCGCGCGGCACCTTCGACCTTCAGCGGCGGGGTGGCGCTGGCGCTGACGGTGAACTCGTGCTTGCCGCCGGTGAAGTTCTGCAGGTCCAGGGTGAGCGTGCTCGAATCGCCGGGCGCGAGCACGCGCGGCGAGCTGACTTCCGCAACCACCGGCGCGCGCACCAGGGTCTGCGCGTCGGCCTTGCCGTAGCGGTCCTCCGAATACACCACCGCCGACACCCGCAGGGTGCCGTTGAAGTCCGGCACGTGCACGGGAACGGTCGCGTTGCCGGAGGCATCCAGCGCCACCGGGCCGGCGAACAGGTCCACCGTCTGCACGTGCGCGGTCGGCCGCCGCGCCTGCGGCAGCGGACCCAGCGCCATGTCGCCGCCGAAGCGCAGCTTGGCGATACCGCCCTCGAAGCTCTCGATCACCCGTCCGTAGATGTCGTAGGCGTCGATGCCGAGCCTGCGCTGGGCGAAGAAGTAGGCGATCGGATCAGGCACCGGGAAGCGGGTGATGTTGAGGATGCCCACGTCCACCGCCGAGACCGTGACATAGGCCTTCCTGCCGGCCAGCGCCGGCGCCTTGATGGTCACCGGCAGGTCGCGTTCGGGCAGCATCTGCTTGGGCGCGGACAGGCTCACCGCAACGCTGCGCGCACTGCGCTCAATCGGGATGTAGGCCTCGCCCACGGCACGCGCGGGCGTGGTCTTCTCGGTGGCGCTGCCGCCGCGGAACACCAGCGCGGTGAGATACACGTCATGGCGTTCCCAATCGGCGGTGACCGGGATCTGGAAGGTCGATCCGGCCTTGACCTCGACGTTTGCGGTGTAGAGCAGGTGGTCGGATTCCACCAGCAGCACGCCCTTGCCGGGCTGCGGCGGCGTCACCGTCACCTTGAGGGTGTCGCCGGCCTTGTAGGCGGTCTTGTCCAGCGCCAGCTTGACCTTGTCAGGGCGCGCGTCGAGGCCGCGGTTCTGATCGTTCCAGCTCCACCCGGCGGTGAACGGATAGCGCGTCACCAGGCCGGTCTGCGGGTCGAGCACCTCCAGCCGGTATTCGCCCCACTGCACCGGGAAATCGACCCGGGTGGCAGCGGTGGCGCTGGTGTCCACCGTCTTGGTGTTCACCGAGTCGAAGCGGCTGGAGTAGTCGTAGTTCCAGGTGTTGTTGTTCCAGAACCAGTTGTAGTCGCGGGTCTCGCGGACGAGGTTGACCTTCAGGCCGGTACCGGCCACGCGCTTGCCGGCAGAATCCACGCGGATGACCTCGAAGCCGGCATTGGAACTGGGCGAGGCGCCGTCGGCATCGTCGAACAGCGGATGGATCGCGACCAGCGTGTCGGCCGGCCAGAGGGTGCGCTTGAGGCTGCGATTGACGGTGCGTCCGCCGGTCTCGTACACGCTGCCCGACACCACCACCGCGACCGGTGCCTTGGCCTTGGCGGCTTCCTCGGGCAGGTCGATGTCCTGCTGGTAGTGGCCCTGGGCGTCGAACTTCTCGTCAATGACGTCCTTGGCGTCCTTGGGCAGGGTGATGGTCGGATCACCGAAGAACCAGCCCTTGAAGGGATCCAGCTTGGCCTTGCCCGGCAAGGTGTCGGCGTTCTCGAACGGGTGCTGGTCGGCCTTGACCGCGAGCTTGGCGGTGAAGCGGTTGCCATCGGCCGGCGCGCCGTAAAGATAGGCGGCGGTGGCCTTGAGCTTGAGCGGCTCACCCGGGCGCAGGATCGATTGCGCGGCATCCAGGTCGAGTTTCATGCGCTCGGGAAGGAACTCCTCCACGCGCAGGGTCATCGCCTCCACGACTTCCTTGCCATCCGGGGTGGCGCGAAATTCGACCTGCCAACGGCCGGTCGGGGCATCGGCCGGGATGGCGTAGGTCCAGGCGTAATAACCCAACGCCTGCGGATCGAGTCTGGTCTTCAGGAACTGGCGGCCATCGGGCTGCTTGAGCACCAGGTACAGCGGCTGCGGCTTGATCGGCTTGCCGTCGTAGTCGCGCATCAGCGCCGACAGGCGCACCGTCTCGCCGGGCCGGTACAGGTCGCGACCCGACCACGTGAACACGTCGAACCAGGCCTGCTTGCGACCTGCGACCGCGAACTCGGACAAGTCCAGCGCTGGCTGGTTGAACGGCAGCATGGAAGTATCGGAGCCGTGGCTGGCGATCAGCACCTGCGCGCTGTCAAGGGTGTAGGCCACCAGCGCATTGCCGTCGCCGTCGGTGGTCGCCTTGACCACCGGCTCGCCCTGCTTGTCGAGCACCTTCAGGTCCACGCCACCGATCGGCTCGCCGGTTTGCAGCGAGGCTGTATGGACGAAGATCTTGTCCTTGTACGCGCGCACGTGCAGGCCGATGTCGCTGACGAAGAACAGCGCGGTCTGGTAGCCGTTCTTGAAGTGCCCGGCCGGTTTCATCACCGCGAAATACAGGCCCGGCTTGGACAACTCGTCGATGTTCTGGATCGGCAGGTAGTTGAGGACGCGCTCGTTTTCCTTGCCACCCAAGACGAATCGGTTCAGATACACCGAATCGGCCATCTTCGAGATCGGGGTGTGTTCGCCCCAGGATCCATCCAGATCGTAACCGTCCTTCTGGCCGCCGCGCTGGTACTGCGCGTAGAAGGTCGAGAGCATCTTGTCCTTGACGCGGAAGAACTCGACGTCGGTCTCGGGCACGTTGACCGATACCACCGGCAAGCCACGCGACCCGCGCGCCGGCAGCACGCTGCCCTGCGAGGCGAAACCGACCACCGGATCCAGCGGGCCGGTGTAGACCTCGCGGCTGATGTCCGTGCCGATCACGTGGCCATCGGCGGCAGCGAGCTTGCCGGAGATCTTCACGGTGTATTTCAGCGCCGGCTTCACCCCAGGGAAACGCAACACGCGACCGTTGCGGGTCTTGTCGTTGTCATCGTCGTTCAGCGACCACGAACCCTTGACCACCGCGCCGTTGGCATCGGTGACGCTGAGCATGGCGTCGAAATCCTGACTGCCCACCAGCGGACGGGTGAACTCCAATGCGATCGCCAACTGGTCGCCCGAGTCGTCCGGATAGGCCGAGGCCAGGGTGAAGCCCTTGGGCGTGGTGCGCAGGTCGATCGCGGCATGCGGCGAACCCTGCACTGCCGGGACGGTGTCCTTGGGCCCCTGCTTGCAGCCAGCGAACATGGCCAGCAACAGCGCCAGCGCAATGATCGCGGTGCGGTGGACGATGACCGATGGCAGTTGCCTGCGAACCTGCGCGCGCATGGTGTGGATCCCCCGGAAATGCACCGGAGTATAGACCCCGCCGAACGTGTCGTGCGCCACGTATTGCCGATTTTTTTACGAAATTTTCATGAAAACGAAAGATTTTTCCAAAGCGGACACGGCATCCACCGCCATGCCACGCCGTGGACATGCGTCACCGCCTCGACCCCGGCGCGCACGCACCTTCGCCAACCCGCGCGCCTGGCCATCGCAGGCGCGCAGGATGAGATCCCGATGGGGATTACTTCGACGGCACCACGGGCGTCGCCGGCGACCTCTCCGGCTGCGCGGCAGATGCCTTGGCTGGCGCCTGCACGCGATCCTTCCCTGCCGGTGCCGTCGGGGTGTCGTCGTCGCCGTCGGTCGATGCCACCACCGGCAACACCGCCGCACGCGCCGTGGCCCGCCCGATGCGGTCGGCGGGAATCAGGGTGAACACCGCATCAGCCATGTCCATGCCGATGCCGCTGCTGGCGCTGCGCGCGCGCATCGTCGCGGCCAGATCGACATCCACGAACCCGGCCGGATTGCCGTCGGCGTCGAAGGCGATCCCCGGAACCCCATCGACCAGCCATTCGTGGCGCGGGATGGAAGTTTCGCCCAACACGTAGCCCACGCGCACGATCGGCACCGCGCCGTAAGCGTCGGAGGTACGCATCACCGTGAACAACTGCGTGCCCGGCGCGACCTTGGCCGGGTTCCCGAAGTCCACCCACGACAGCTTGCCCTTCGGATGGCGCAGGCGCAGCCAGGCGATGCCCAGTTCGTTGTCGCGGGTCACCAGGTCGGCTGGCACCCACTCGTCGCTGCCCGGCAGGCGCACGCGGAACTGGGTGGATTTTGCCGAGGGCGCCGACGACCCCGAGGCACCGATCCCGGCGCTGCGCGCAAACGCGCCGAGGTCGAGGCTGACCACCCGGCCAGGCACCAGGATCAGGCCATCGGCGGAGACCAGCGCGCCTTGCGTCTGCCCTTCCTGGCGGCGTTCGCTCGCACCCGAAGCCATGCTCATCACGAACTTCACCGGCACCGCGGTGTCCCCGCGCAGCTCGCGGATCGTCTTGAACGTGCGCAGGTCCTGGATCTGCTCCGGGGAAGCCGCCCATGCCGCAGGCATGCACGCGGCCGTCGTGGCCAGGGCCAGTACGCTGGCGTGGGTGAGCGCACGCAGCGTGCGGGTGATGGAATGCCTGTTCATTGCAATTTGTCCTCCAGCCAACTGCGATCGAGGTACAGCAGGCGCACTTCGGCGCCGCGTACCACCAGGAAGGGAATGGAAACCGAATGCCCCTGCAGCGCCTGCGCAAGCGCGGTGCTGAAGGCATCAAGATCCGGCGTCGGACGACCGTCCAGCGCCAGCACGATGTCGCCGTTGCGCAAGTGCGCAAGCCCGCCCGGGCCACCGCGTTCGACGGTGGCCACGTACACGCCGTGCTGGTCGGCGCGCAGGTGGCGTTCGACGCGGTCGTAGAAGCCCAGCTCGCGCAACTGGATGCGCAGGCGCGACACCGCCAGGCTCTTCAGCCCGCTGTCCTCGGTCGGCGCGGCGCCGGGCGTGAAGCTCAGCGTGCGTGCATCGTGGCCGTGCAGGATCGCGACTCTTGCGGGCTGGCCGATTTCCAGTTCGCGGATCGCCTGGTCGAACAGATCGGTGCTGTCGTCGCTGAGCGGCTTGAGCACACGCGCGCCGACCGCGGTGATGACGTCACCGACCTGCGCACCGGCCGTGCCCAGCGGGCTGCCAGGGTAAATGCGGCTGATCCGGAAGCCCTGCCCGGACGCACCGAACGCGCCCTGCAACGATGCGGTGACCGGCTGCACGTCCACGCCTGCCCAAGCCTGCGGCAGCTCTGGCAGCGGCGTGCGCTGGCGATCGCCGTAGGTTGGACGCAGCGTGGTCAGCAGGTCTTCCCCGTTGCGCACGAAGCCGATCAGCAAAGGCTCGACCTTGGCGGGCTTGGCCATCCACGCCTTCAGGTCATGCAATGCATGCACCGGCTGCCCATTGACGCTGCGGATCACGTCGCCACTGGCCAGCGCAGGGCGCGCGGACGCGGCCGGACCGCCGGGCAACAGGCTGGTGACGATCATGCCGTCGTCGAAATCCAGGCCTCGACGACGCGCCATCGCCGCGGTCATCTCGCGCATCGAGGCGCCGAAGGGCGGGTACGCGACCTCCTCGCCGGCATCGCGCGGGTAGGCGGCGGTGGCCAGCTTGACGGTGAGCGGCTTGCCGTTGCGCTCGATGCCCAAGGTGATCTCGCGGTCGATCGGCAACTGCGCAAGCTGCCGTTGCAGGTCGGGGATGTCCACCGGCTGCGGCGCATCCACCGGCTTGCCGTCGAGGCTGAGCAGCAGGTCACCGGCCTTGAGGCCGGCCTTCTCGGCCGGCGAGCCGCGATCGACCGCGTTGAGCAACACGCCGCGGGCGAACCCGGTGTCCTTGAGCGAGCGCAGGCGAAAACCCACCCACGCCCGCGGCACGCGCTTGAACTTGATCAACGCATCGACCACGCGCTGGGCGTCGGTGGCCGGGATGGCGAAGGCGAGGTCGCCGCCGAGCACCATGCCGCGCGCGTTCACGCCGACGATGCGGCCGTGCATGTCCACCAGCGGCCCACCGGAGTTGCCTGGCGCGATCGCCGCATCGTGCTGGATCCACGCGTAGTAGCGCCCGGTCGGCAGGTCCGGCCCGAGGCTGTCCTCGTAATCGGCCTCGTCGTCGAACAGCGACACCAGCAGCCGGCGCGGGTTGTTGACGATGCCGGCGCTCATGGAGTTGGACAGGCCCCACGGTGCACCCATCGCCAGCACCGCATCACCGGCCTGCAGGTCGTCGGCGGTGGCGAACTGCGCGTGCTTGAAGACTTCGGGCTTGGGCGGCAGCACCTCCAGCACGGCAAGGTCGGACAGGGTGTCCTGGCCGACCAGCCTGGCCGGCAATTCGCGCCCGTTGGCGAACACCACCCGGAACGCCTTGCCCTTCTCCACCACGTGGGCGTTGGTGACCACATGGCCGGCGTCGTCGATGACGGTGCCACTGCCACTGGCCACGCTCAAGGTCGGCTCGCCCTGCTGGAAACTCTGGCTGACCGTGAGGATGCTCACCACATAGGGCATCACGGCATCGCGCGCGGCGGCGATCCGGTTACCCGGCGCGGGGCTGGCCGCCGCCAATGCCGGCGTGGCCGGCGCAGGCTGTGGGGGGCCTGCCATGACAAGGCACGGCACGGCGGCCAGCCACGCGGCCAGCATCAAGGGAGACTTGCGCATCGGTCGGTTTCCTCCGCAATCGTGGTCGAGGGAGCTTGGCGTCAGGCTTCCGGTGGATTGGCATCGGCGTGGCCATCGGCGTCCACGACGTCGTTCTCGGACTCGGCCGATGCATCCAGCCGCTGCAAGCCGATCACCTTCTCGCCCTCGCCCACCCGCATCAGGGTCACGCCCTGGGTGTTGCGGCCGACTTGGGAAACCTCGGCGGCGCGCGTGCGCACCAGCGTGCCCTTGTCGGAAATCAGCAGGATTTCGTGTTGCTCGGTGAGCTGGATCGCGCCGATGAGGGCGCCGTTGCGGGCGCTGGCGGCCAGCGCGATCACGCCCTGGGTGCCGCGGCCCTTGCGCGGGTACTCGGCCACCGGGGTGCGCTTGCCAAACCCGTTCTCGCTGGCGGTGAGGATGTCGCCCTCGCCGTCCACCACGATCAGGCTCTCCACCTGCGCATCCGCGGCCAGCTTGATGCCGCGCACGCCGTGGGCGTTGCGGCCCATCGCGCGCACCTCGTCCTCGGCAAAGCGCACCGCCTTGCCGTTGCTGGCGAACAGCATCACGTCGCGGGCGCCGTCGGTGAGCTGGACATCCACCAGGCCATCGCCGTCGTCGAGGTCGATGGCGATCTTGCCGCGCTGCAGGCGGAACGCGAACTCCGACAGCGGGGTCTTCTTCACCGTGCCCAGGCGGGTGGCGAACAGCACGTAATGGTCGTCGCTGAACTCGCGCACCGGCAGCACCGCCTGCACCTTCTCGCCGGATTCCAGCGGCAGCCAGTTGACGATCGGCCGGCCACGCGCACCGGGCCCGGCGTCGGGCAACTGATGGACGCCCAGCCAGAACACCCGCCCGGCGCTGGTGAAGGCCAGCAGGGTGTCGTGGGTGTTGGCGATCCACAGCCGGACGATGAAATCCTCTTCCTTCACCGCGGTGGCAGCGCGACCGCGGCCGCCGCGACGCTGCGCGCGGTAGGCGCTGACCGGCTGGCGCTTGGCGTAACCGGCGTGCGAGAGCGTGACCACCACGTCTTCCTCGGCGATCAGGTCCAGCGTGTCCAGATCTTCCTGGCTGGCGCGGATCTCGGTCCTGCGGGCGTCGCCGAACTCGGACTTGATGTGCGCCAGTTCGTCGCGGATGACCTGCAAGAGGCGTTCGGGGCTCTCCAGGATGGCGATCAGTCCGGCGATGGTATCCAGCAGGGTGCGGTATTCCTCGGTCAGCTTGTCCTGCTCCAGCCCGGTCAGGCGGTTCAGGCGCATCTCCAGGATTTCCCTGGCCTGGACTTCCGACAACTGGTAGCCGTCCTCGTGCAGGCCGCAGGTGCGGTCCATGTCCTCCGGCCGCGAGGCATCGGCACCGGCCGCGGCCAGCAGCCCTGCCACCAGCCCCGGCGCCCAGCGCCGTGCCAGCATCCGCTCGCGCGCCTGGTTGGCGTTGGCCGAGGTCTTGATCAGCTCGATCATTTCATCGATGTTGGCCAGCGCGACGGTCAGACCTTCGAGGATGTGGGCCCGGGCGCGCGCCCTGCGCAGCTCGAAGATCGTCCGGCGCGTGACCACCTCGCGGCGGTGGCGGACGAAGGATTCGAGCATGTCCTTGAGGGTGAGCAGGCGCGGCCGGCCATCGACGAGGGCCACCATGTTGATGCCGAACACCGATTCCAGTTGCGTCTGCTGAAACAGGTTGTTGAGCAGCACCTCGGCGGAGCAGTCCTTCTTCACCGGGATGAAGATGCGCATGCCGTCCTTGTCGGACTCGTCGCGCAGGTCCGCACCCACGCCCTCGATCTTCTTTTCCTTGACCAGCTCGGCGATCTTCTCGATCAACCGCGCCTTGTTCACCTGGTAGGGCAACTCGGTGACGATGATCGCCTCGCGGCCGCTGCGGTCATCGACCTCGATTTCGGTGCGCGCGCGCATCAGCACGCGGCCGCGGCCGGTGCGGTACGCGGCGTGGATGCCGGCGGCGCCGTTGATGATGCCCGCGGTCGGGAAGTCCGGGCCGGGGATGTGCTGCATCAGGCCCTCGATACCGATGTCCGGCGCGTCGATCAGCGCGATCACCGCGTCGATCACCTCGGACAAATTGTGCGGCGGGATGTTGGTCGCCATGCCCACCGCGATGCCGGCCGAACCGTTGACCAGCAGGTTCGGGAAGCGCGAGGGCATCACCGTGGGTTCGAGTTCCTTCTCGTCGTAGTTGGGCTGGAAATCGACGGTTTCCTTGTCGATGTCGGCCATCAGCTCGTGTGCAAGCCGGGCCATCCGCGCCTCGGTGTAACGCATCGCGGCGGGGTTGTCGCCATCGACCGAGCCGAAGTTGCCCTGCCCATCCACCAGCATGTAGCGCAGCGAGAACGGCTGCGCCATCCGCACCAGGGTGTCGTACACCGCGGTGTCGCCGTGCGGGTGGTACTTGCCGACGGTGTCGCCGACGATGCGCGCGGACTTGTAGTACGGCTTGTTGCTGTGCGCGCCCAGCTCGCTCATTGCGAACAGCACGCGCCGATGCACCGGTTTGAGGCCGTCGCGGACGTCGGGAAGCGCGCGGCCCACGATCACGCTCATCGCGTAATCGAGGTAGCTCTTGCGCATCTCGTCTTCGAGGTTGACGGGGATGATTTCCTTGGCGTGATCGGTCATTCGCAGGTCCGTTGGCCCGGCAAGCGACGCGCCGCGGGCCAATGCCCTTCAGGTCGCGTCGGGGGAACGCGCCATGATAGCAGAATGCGCGCCGAAACAGGCGCCTGCGCACCATCAAAATGCGCTGAAAACAGTGACTTAGGGAACATCTGAACAAGCGGATTCCGTTCGTGGTGAGCCTGTCGAACCATGAACGGAATCAACGATTTGCCGTAGCAAACCGGCAGGGCTTTCGGCTTGTTCAGACTTTCCTTCGATCGATCGTGCCGACTGCCTCGGCAGCAAGCCGAGCAAGCGCTGGCTCAGCCCACGCCCCTGGCCGCGAAGGTCAAGTTCATCTTGCTGGCATCGGGCGCCATCACCACGCCGCGCTCGGTCACGATGGCATCGATCAGGCCGGCCAGAGTGATGTCGAACACCGGGTTCCACGCCTGCACGCCATCGGCGACGTGGCGCACGCCGGCGACCCCGGTCAACTCGCCCGGATCACGGACTTCGATCGGAATGTCGGCGCCGCTGGCCATGGCCATGTCCAGCGTGGACGAGGGCGCCACCACCATGAACTTCACGCCGAAGTGGCGGGCGACGATCGCCAACTGATGGGTGCCGATCTTGTTGGCGACATCGCCGTTGGCACAGATGCGGTCGGCACCGACGATGACCCATTGCACCTGCCCGCTGGCCATCAGGTGCGCGGCGGCCGAATCGGCGATCAGGGTGGCTTCGATACCGTCCTGCTGGAGCTCCCACACGGTCAGCCGCGCACCTTGCAGCCACGGCCGGGTTTCGCCGGCGAACACGCGCGTGATGCGGCCCTGGGCGACGCCGGCGCGTACCACGCCAAGCGCGGTGCCGAAACCCGATGTCGCCAGCGAGCCGGTGTTGCAGTGGGTCAGCACCCCCGATCCCGGGGCGATCAGATTGGCGCCGGAAATACCCATCGTATGGTTCGCCACCAGGTCCTCGGTGGCGATCTGCTCGGCTTGCGAGCTCAGGCGCTGCAGCCAGTCCACACCGGTGCCGTGCAGCGCATCGCGCATCCGCGCCAGCGCCCACGCCAGGTTGACCGCGGTCGGGCGCGCCTTGCCCAAACGCGTGATCGCAGGCTCCAATTCCGCCAGCGCAGCGTCGCCAGAGGCGATTTCCGGATGGCTCGCGGACAGCTTTTGCGCCTCCAGCACCAGCCCCCACGCCGCGGCAAGGCCGATCGCCGGCGCACCGCGCACCACCAGTTCGCCGATCGCCGCGGCCACCGCCTCGCCGTCCGCGCAGGATACGTACTCCACCACCGCGGGCAGCTTGCGCTGGTCGAGCAGTTCCAGCCGATCGCCCATCCAGCGGATCGGTCGGACGTGGTCATAGGCATCGAAATCCATGCGCACCTCCCGCAGCGATCCTGGCGGCCGAAACGGTATCGGCGATGACGCGGTCGCCCGCGTCATCGCCATCCGCGCACCCTCGATCGGATCAGCGGTAGAACCCGTTGATCCGGAAGTCGGCACGGCAACCGCTCGAAACCCAGATGCCGTTGCGATCCCAACCCCAGTTGCGACCCTCGCGACAGGGCGTGTTGGACAACTGGTTCTGGATGCGCACGCCGCCACGGGTGTTGACACCGCAGCGATTCACACGGCCATCCATGGACTCGCAGCGCACCACGCGGGCCGGCACGAACGCCGACGGCGGCATCGGCTGATAGCCATTACCCCAGCCACCGCCCACCGCGAACTCGCCCTGGCAGCCATCCGACACCCAGATGCCACCCCCACCCGCGCCCCAGGTCTGGCCGCGCACGCAGGCGCTGGACGAAAGCTGCCTGGCCAGCCGCACGCCGCCGCGGGTTTGCGTGGGACAGAATTGCTGCTGATAACCGTTGGACTTGCACACCACCATGAAACCGCCGTAAGCCGGAGGTGGCGGCGGCGGCGGCGGGGCCATGCGTCCCATCACCTGGAACTCACCCTTGCAGCCCTGGGTGACCCACACGCCACGACGGTCGAAGCCCCAGGTGCGCCCGCGGACGCAGGCCGCATCCGACAACTGGCGGCGCAGGGCCACGCCATTGCGGGTGTCGGCATAACAATAGTTCTGCTGGTAGTTGTTCGACTGGCACACGAAGACCTCGCCCGGCCGCCAATACCGTTGCGCGTGCGCTTGCGATCCCATCAGGCCCAACGCTGCAATCAGCACACCGCGTGCAAACATGTTCATGTCGAGCTCCTGTTCCTGGATGTGGATTTCCCTGCAACCTGCCGGACTATAAACCCATTGCCGCAGCCCGTGCGGGTTCGATGAAGGTAACGCACGCCGCGACACGTCGCGGACGTGTGCGCCACGTCCGTTCAGGCACGGTCGAAGTTGAACGCCAGCACGCCGGCGATGGACGGGTCCTGCAGCATCGCGCCCAGCAGGCGTTCCACACCGAGCGCCACGCCGGCGCACCCGGGCAGCCCGCTTTCCATCGCCGCCAGCAGGCGCTCGTCGATCGGCGGCAGCTCGTGTCCGCGGTGTGCACGCAACGCGCGGTCGCGTTCGAAGCGCTGGCGCTGCTCGTTGGCATCGGTCAGTTCGTGGTAGCCGTTGGCCAACTCCACCGACCCCAGGTAGAGCTCGAAGCGCTCCGCCACCGGCGGATCGTCGTGGCGGATTCGCGCCAGCGCGCACTGCGAAGCGGGATAGTCATGCAACAGCAGGATGCGTTCGGGAGACAGGTGCGGCTGGATACGGTGGGTCAACAGCAGGTCGAGCCAGTCATCGCGCGACAGGCCGCGTGGATCGACGTCGATTCCCGACAACGCCCCGCGCAAGGTGGCGATGTCGGCGGTCAATGGATCCAGCCCGAGCTGATCCAGGAACAGTTGCCGGTAGGTGATGCGCCACACGCGCGCCTGCATTCCGGCCAGCGCCAACGCCGCCTGCACCAGTTCGGCAGCCTCCTCCATCAGGCGCAGATGGTCCCATCCCACCCGATACCATTCGAGCAGGGTGAACTCGGGGTTGTGCCGCGATCCGGCTTCGCCATTGCGGAACACCGCACCCAGTTCGTAGCAATCGCCAACCCCGGCTGCCAGCAGGCGCTTCAGCGCGTACTCGGGCGAGGTGCGCATCCAGCGCTCGCGCGGGCCGGCATCGACGTGGCCGTCGAACAAAGTGCGGAAACTGGCGATGTTGGGGTCGGTGTTGCCGGCCTGCGAGAGAACCGGCGTGTGCACCTCCAGCACGCCGCGGGTGTCGAAGAACCCGCGGATCATCGCGTACAGGCGGGCGCGCAGGCGCAGCGCTGCGAGCGTCGCACCCGGCCGCCAGACCGCGCTCACGCGCCGGCGCCCCCGGACAGCAGCGCCAGCAACCACGCTTCGTCGCGGATCGGGACGCCCAGCTCGCGGGCCTTGTCGAGTTTGCTGCCCGCCGCCTCGCCGGCGATCACCGCATCGGTCCGCTTCGACACGCTGCCGGCGACCTTGGCGCCGAGCGCTTCCAGCCTGGCCTTGGCCGCATCACGCGACAGTCCCGACAGCGTGCCGGTCAGCACGAAGGTCTGGCCTTCCAGCGGCGCGGCCGTGGCGGCAACGCTCGGCGCGCGGGCGTCGATCATGCCAACGGCCGCGTCGCAACGCGCGCACAGGTCGCGCCCGGCATCCGTCGCGGCGAAAGCGCGCAGCGCTTCGAGCACCTCGGCAGGTACACCGGCGGCGCGCAGATCCTCGTCCGTCGTCGCCAGCACCGCAGCCAGCGAAGCGCGACCTCCGGCAAGCTGCTCGGCACGCTTGTCGGTGATCCTGGGGATCTCCATGTCGGCGAGCACGCGCGCAGGGGTCAATCTGCCGCGCAGGTTCGCGCTCGGCGCATGGGTGTCGGCAAGGACGATGCCGCGCGCCAGCAGGTCGTCGATGACCTGCCGGTTGCCGGGCTGGGCGAAAAAGTGGTCGATCGCGCGCGCGACTTCGCCGCCCACGTCGGGCACCGCCTTGAGCACGGGCCATGGCAGGTGGCGGATCACGTCGATGTCGCCGAACCAGGTGCCCAGCGCCTTGGCGGTGCTCTCGCCGACGTGGGTGATCCCCAGCGCGTAAAGAAAGCGCGCCAGGGTGGTGTTGCGACTGGCGTGGATGGATGCGATCAGGTTCTGCGCCCACTTGGTGGCGACCTTGGTGGTCTCCGGTATCGCGCCGCTGCGTTCGTCGGCCTGGCGCTTCATCGCCAGCAGGTCCTCCAGCGTCAACCCGTACAGGTCGGCCGCGGAGCGAACGAAGCCGAACTCTCCCAGCGCCTCGATCAACCGCTCGCCGAGGCCATCGACGTCCATCGCGCGTCGCGAGGCGAAGTGGAAGATCGCCTGCACGCGCTGCGCCGCGCAGCTCAGGCCAGCCACGCAGCGCGACACCGCCTCGCCCGCCACGCGCTCGATCTGCGCGCCGCACACCGGGCAATGCGCCGGCATCTGCCAGGCCCGGGTGCCTTCCGGCCTGCGTTCGAGCACCACGCCGACGACCTCGGGAATCACGTCGCCGGCGCGGCGCACGATCACGCTGTCGCCGACCCGCACGTCCAGGCGCGCGACCTGGTCGGCGTTGTGCAAGGTGGCGTTGCTCACCGTCACCCCGCCGACGAACACCGGCGCCAGTTTCGCCAGCGGCGTGGCCGCGCCGGTGCGGCCGATGTTGACCACGATGTCCTCGACCGTGGTGGTCTGTTCCTGTGCCGGGAACTTGTGCGCGATCGCCCAGCGCGGGGTGCGTCCTGCGAAGCCAAGTTCCTGTTGCGCGGCAAGGTCATCAAGCTTGTACACCACACCGTCGATGTCGAACGGCAGTCCGTCGCGCTGCGCACCGATGCGGCGGAAGTAATCCAGGCAGCCTGCCGCATCGATCGCCGTGCCCACCAGCGGACTGACCGGAAATCCCCAGTCGCGCAGCCGGGCAAGCAGGGATGAATGGCGTGCCGGCAGCGCGCCGCCGTGTTGCCCGGACGCGACCTCGCCGACCGCGTAGGCAAAAAACGCCAGCGGACGCTGTGCGGTGATGGCCGGATCGAGCTGGCGCAACGAACCGGCCGCGCCGTTGCGCGGGTTCACCAGCGGCTTGATGCGGCCTTCGGAAGCACGCGCGATCTCGTTGTAGCGCTCGAACGCCGCGCGCGGCATGTACACCTCGCCGCGCACCTCCAGCACCTCGGGCACGCCCTGCCCGCGCAGGCGCAGCGGGATGGCGCGGATCGTGCGCAGGTTTGCGGTGACGTCCTCGCCGGACTCACCATCGCCACGGGTCGCGCCACGCACGAACACGCCATGTTCATAGCGCAGGGTGATCGCCAGGCCGTCGAACTTGGGCTCCACCGAGAAGGCCAACGGTGCTTCGGGCGCCAGATCCAGGCGTTCGTGGATGCGGCGCACGAACTCGGCGACCTCCTGCGCGCTGAAGGCATTGGCGAGTGAAAGCATCGGCAGGGCATGGCGCACCTCGGCGAAGCCACCCTCGGGCCTGGCGCCTACCCGGCGCGTGGGCGAGTCGGGGGTCGCCAGTTCCGGATGCGCGAGTTCGATGGTCTCCAGTTCGCGCATGAGGAGGTCGTACTCGGCATCCGGGATGGTCGGTGCGTCGAGCACGTGGTAGCGGTAGTTGTGCTCGTCAAGCTCACGGCGCAGCACCGCGACGCGGTTGCGGGTTTCCGGTGATGCAGGCTGGGCCGTTGACGTCATGGAGTCGTCTGCTCGTTGGGCCCTGGTGCGCGCGACGGCAATCGTGATGGATGCAGCAACGCGGTGAAACTGCGCCTGCTCCCCGCACGTTCGGGACGCTCCTTGCGCGCGGTCGGATACCCGAGCCCGTCGGTGTCCCGGCGCGATGCGTCACCTTCCAGGGCGAATGACCTGCTGTTCGCGGCGGCGGTCGTAGGCGCGCATCTCGTCGCGGATGTGGGCGATGCGCTGGCGGCCCAGCGCGTTGCGTTCCTCGTCCAGCACCAACGCGCCGAGCAATTCGGCCATGCGCTGCGCGGTGGGCAGCATGGTGTCCCAGGCGTCCAGCGCGGACAGCGGCAGCGGCGCCGGCAGGGTGAGGAAGAAGCTGATGCCGGGGGTGCGCAGTTCCTGCAGGCGGGTCAGGTCGAAGGTGCCGGGCTTGATCATGTTGGCGACGCTGAAGATTGGCCCGGCATCGGGTTTGCCGTCCACCAGGCGGTGGTAGATGCTCATGTGCCCATGCACCAGACCGGCCTTCTCGGCGGCGACCACCAGATCCGGTCCGGCCAGCATCTGTCCGGCGCGCGCGGCCACGTACAAGGTGACGATGCGGTCGAACGCCTCGTCCTGGCGAATGCCAAGGGTCGGATGGCTGCCCTGCGGCGGCTTGGCGTCGGCTGCGGTGCCCTCACCTGCTGCCGCGGCGGAGGACTGCGCGTCGCCGCCGGGTCCTGCAGCCTTGCCGTCCTTCGGCAGGTCACGCTGGATCGACTCGCCCAAGGTCGGCTCGGCGCGCCCGTCGCTGCCCGCTGCATCGGTCGAAATGCGGCGGCGGCCCTGACGGCGCCTGCCGGGTCGGAACACCCAGATCAGCACGACCAGAACGACACACAGGCCAGCGATGATGAAGCGCACCAGATCCAGATTACTCATGCCAAGACTGCCTCATGCCGGTTTGTCCCATGCAAGGTCCCGTCCTCGCGCACCGCCCCTGTACCGCGCAGGATAGCCCGAATCGCTCCACGCCACGCGGCCGCCGCAAGCCTCACGCCACGCCCGCCAGTCGCGCGGCCTCGGCCAGGTCCACCGACACCAGCCGCGACACGCCAGGCTCGCGCATGGTCACGCCGGACAATTGCTGCGCGGCCTGCATGGTGCCCTTGTTGTGGGTCACGAACAGGAACTGCACCTTGGCCGACATCTCCCGGACCATGTTGCAGAAGCGCTCGACGTTGCCCTCGTCCAGCGGCGCGTCCACCTCGTCGAGGAGGCAGAACGGCGCCGGGTTGAGCTGGAAGATCGAGAACACCAGCGCCACCGCGGTCATCGCCTTCTCGCCACCGGAGAGCAGGGAAATGTGGGTCACGCGCTTGCCCGGCGGGCGCGCCATCAGGGTCACGCCGGTGTCGAGCAGGTCCTCGCCGGTCAGCTCGAGATAAGCGTGGCCACCGCCGAACAGGCGCGGGTAGAGTTCCTGCACGCCGGCGTTGACGCGGTCGAAGGTGTCCTTGAAGCGGCCGCGGGTCTCGCGGTCGATCTTGCGGATCGCGCCTTCCAGCGTTTCCAGCGCGCTGGTCAGGTCGTCGTTCTGGGCGTCCAGGTACGCCTTGCGCTCGGACTGTTCGCCGAATTCGGCGATCGCCGCAAGGTTGACCGGCTCCAGGCGCCGGATCCGCGCTTCGAGATCGGCCAGCACCTTCTGCGTCGTCTCGATGTCGGCATCGGCGGGCAAGCCGGCGATCAGCGCCTGCATCTCCAGTTGCGCCTCGTCGATGGCCTGCGCGTGCTGTTGCGCCTGCATCGCCAGCATCTGTTCCTCGAGCTGGCGACGACCGATCGCCTCGCGCTGCGCCAACGCCTGCTGGTCGCGCTGCTGGCGGGTCTGTTCGTGGGTGCGCAGGCCGGCGTCGATCTCCTCCAGCGCTGTGCGCGCCACCGCCAGATCCTTTTCCACCAGCACGCGCTGCTCCAGCGCCGTCTGACGCGCGGCCTCCAGCCCACGCACCGGGGCATCGCCAGCGGCAAGCTGGGTCTCCAGGTCCTGCTGGCGCGCCTGCAACTGCGCGTGCTGCGCGCCCATGCGCGCGAGCGACTGCTCCAGCGCCACCACCCGCGCGCGCTGCGACTCCAGCGACAGCGCGGTACGGTGCGCGGCCTCGCGGGCGTCGCGGGCGGCGATGCGAATCTCGTCCAGGCGCTGCGCATGTTCACGACGCTCGCCCTCCAGTTGCCGGCGGGAGGTTTCGTGGCCGGCCATCGCCGCCACCGCCGCTTCCAGTTGCGCACGCGCCTGACTGGAATCTGCCTGCGACTTGTGCAAGCCCTGGGCGAGTTGGGCAAGGTCGGCATCGATCTGGCGCGAGCGCTGGTTGGCGGTGTCCAGGCGACCCTGCTGGCTCTGCAACTGCCCGCCCAGTTCGGCCACGCCGCGGTGCGCAAGGTACAGCGCGCGCTGGACGTCCTCGCGCTGCTGTTCTGCTTCCAGCAGCCGCGCGCGCGAGGCGGACTGCGTCTCCACGCCCTCGGCTTCGCGCCGGGTCAGGGTGACGATTTCCAGCCGCAGGGCCTGGATCTGGCGCTCGCGCGCCAGACTGCCGTGCTGCGCTTCGCCGCTGCGCAGCACGCGCGCCCAGCCGCCCCCGACCCATTCGCCGGCACGGGTCACCAGCGCCTCGCCCTCGGCCAGGGTCGGCAGCAGCGCCTGCGCGGCCGCCATGTCCTCCACCGCCTGCACGCGGGCCAAGATCCGGCGCGCCGCCAGCGGGCCCTGCACCTGTGCGGCCAGCGAGGTCGCAGCCACGTCCAGTGCGCCCTCGGCGGCATCCATCAGCGCGATGCGGCCATCGGCCAGCGCCGCAAGCGCCGGAAGATGCGCGTCCATGCCATCGACCATCACCGCTTCGAGCAGGCGTGCCAGCACGGTCTCGACCGCGACTTCCCAGCCGGCGGCGACCTGCAGGCGCTCGCCAAGTCGCGCCGCGGTGTCCAGGCCACGTTGCTTCAGCCACGCGCGACCGCCGCCCGACTCCTGACCCAGCGCGGCGTGCTGCAGGGT
Organism: uncultured Gammaproteobacteria bacterium; assembly: GCA_964640525.1. Lineage (GTDB taxonomy): Bacteria > Pseudomonadota > Gammaproteobacteria > Xanthomonadales > Xanthomonadaceae > SZAS-103. The sequence goes on from CAZXGS010000016.1 coordinate 46,200, forward strand.
CTCCAGCGAACCCAGCTTGCCGCGCGCGGCCTGCAATTGCTGGCGCACCGTGGCCAGGTCCGCCTGTTGCTGGCGCTCGGCGGCCTGCAGGTCGGCGAGCGCGCGCTTGCGCGATTCCAGTTCGGCGGTCTGCGCGTCGAGCTGCGTGCGCTGCTGGTCATGCGCGCTGCGGGTGGTCTCCAGCGTGCTCGCCAGCGCGGTGAGATCGAGCCCTTCGCGTTCGCTGGTCAGGCGCTCGCGACGCTTGACCGCTTCGATCATCTGGCGTTCGAGAAATTCGATGCGCGTGCGCTCGACGTCGGCCGCGCGCGAGGATTCGGCCTGTGCCTTGGCGCAGGCATCCTGGCGTCGTTGCCAGTCCGCCAGCGCCGCCTCCGCCGTTCGCAGCGCATCCTGCTGCGCGCCATCCTGGCGCTTGAGTTCGGCCAAGGCCGGCTCGGCGACGGCGATGGCCGCGTTCAACTCGTCCAACTGCGTGCGGTCGCCGGCGATCAGCTCGGCGGTTTCCTGCAAGGCGCGCTGCGCGACCTGCTGCGCTTCCTGCAGGCGCCGGGTCATTTCGCGCTGGTGCTGGATCTGCTGCTCGACGCGGGCGATCTCGCCGCCGACCCGGTACACCGCCGACTGCGCCTGATTCATGCGCTCGCTGGCCTGCGCATGCACCGCGCGCCCGGCCTCGATCTGCGCCTCGGCCTGGCGCTGGTCGGCCAGCAGCGCCTGCAGCCGGGTCTCCTCGCGCGCCAGCTCCGCGCGCAGGGCGGTCAGCTCGGCATCCAGCCGCCGCCACTGCAGGGCGTGCAACTGCGCCTGGCGCTCGTGCTGGTCGGCCTTGAGTTGCTGGTACTGCTCGGCTTGGCGTGCCTGGCGCTTGAGGTGTTCGAGCTGCTTGCCGACTTCCTCGCGCAGGTCGGTCAGGCGTTCCAGGTTCTCGCGGGTCTGCTTGATCCGCGACTCGGTTTCCTTGCGCCGCTCCTTGTACTTGGAGATGCCGGCGGCCTCCTCCAGATACACGCGCAATTCTTCCGGCCGCGCCTCGATGATCTGCGAGATCGTGCCCTGCTCGATGATCGAATAGCTGCGCGGCCCCAGGCCGGTGCCGAGGAACAGATCGGTGATGTCGCGACGGCGACAGCGGGTGCCGTTGAGGTAGTAGGTGCTGACCGAATCGCGGTTGACCGTGCGCTTGACCGAGATCTCGTTGAAGCGCGCGTATTCGCCGCCGACCGCGCCGTCGGAGTTGTCGAACAGCAGTTCCACCGTCGCCATGCTCACCGGCTTGCGCGCCGAGGAGCCGGCGAAGATCACGTCGGTGAGATTGTCGCCGCGCAGCCGGCTGGCCGAACTCTCGCCCATCACCCAGCGCACCGCGTCGATGATGTTGGACTTGCCGCAGCCGTTGGGCCCGACCACGCCGGTCAGATTGCCAGGCAGTTGGAGCGTGGTGGGATCGACGAAGGACTTGAAGCCGGACAGCTTGATCGTGGACAGGCGCATGGACACCGCACGGGAGCGCGTGGGGACAATCGGGGAAGGCATGCCGGCACGACCGCACCAGCCACCGCCGATTATATCAGCCGTGACGCCGACGCCCGTTGCGCCCCCGCCAGCGCGGGCGGCGGCGCCCGCGTAGAATGGCGCCGCTTGGCGCAGCCTGCGCAGCGGGTCATGCCGGCACCAGCATCCATCCCGGGGATCCCTCATGCGCACCACCACCGCAGCCCTCGCGGCGGCATTTTGCGTCGCCTGCGCGCCCGCCATTGCCGCCCATCACGCATCCACCGCGCACAAGCCGCGCGCGGCCAAGCTTTCCGCCAGCCCCGGCGTGCAGGCCGAACTGGCCGCGCGCGACCGCCAGATTGCCGCACTGCAAGCCGCGGTCGCCGACCTGCAGGCCAAGGTCGCGACCTTGCAGCAGACCAGCCAGGCGCAGGTGGAGGTCAACGCCGCCACCACCCACGACGTGCAGGCGCTGCAGGCGAGCACGGCACAGACCGAAAAGAAGGCCGACCACGTCGCCGCCCTCGTCCACGACACCCAGGTCAGCGGGCGGGTGTTCATGGACCTGAGCGACACCTCGCAGCACGCCAACGGCGTGCCCACCGCCGCCAGCGGCTACGGGCTGGACGTCAAGCGCGGCTATCTGACCGTCAGCCACCGCTTCGACGACATCTGGTCGGCCACCCTGACCACCGATTTCAATTACCTCGCCGCCACCGGCCAGACCGATCTGTTCATCAAGAACCTCTACCTGCAGGGCAAGTTCTCCGACGCCTTCGTGTTCCGCGTCGGCGAGATTCCGATGGCCTGGACGCCGTTCGTGGAGGGCTACTACGGCTACCGTTACGTCGAGAACACCCTCACCGACCGCAGCAAGGTCGCCAACACCACCGACTGGGGTCTGAGCGCAGGCGGCCAGTTGGCCGACGGCAAGCTCGACTATGCCGCGGCGGTGGTCAATGGTGCCGGGTTCAAGAACCCGACCCGCAGCCAGCGCATGGACTTCGAGGGCCGCATCGCGTTTTCCCCGGTCAAAGGCATGGCCATCGCGGTGGGCGGTTACTCGGGCACGCAGGGCAAGGACACCGCGACTACCGACGCCCTGCACACTGCCAGCCGCGGCGACGTGATGGTCGCCTGGGCGCACGGCGACAACCGCCTCGGTGCCGAGTACTTCACCGCCAGCAACTGGAACAACCAGCTCAACCCGCTGCGTGACCGTGCCAGCGGCTGGTCGGTTTGGGGTAGCCTGGGGCTGGCCGACGCGTGGTCGGTATTCGCCCGCTACGACCGCGTGAATCCCAGCCGCGACCTCGATCCCTCACTGCGCGACCGCTACTTCAACCTCGGCCTGCAGTGGGCGGCACGCAAGAACATCAAGCTGGCGCTGGTGTACAAGGACGACGACCGCAGCGATGCACTCAACCGGCTCACCACCCAGGAGTTCGGCCTGTTCGGCGACGTCGCTTTCTGATTGCGCCTGACCGTCGCAAGACGCTGTGCCTGCCGAATTGCGATCGACCCGTAATGGACCGCCCTCCCGGCGAGCCGCTTGACCGTCATCCCGGCGCGAGCCGGGATCCATTCCGACATCCATGGGAACCTCGAAAAACTCCTTTATTCCCGCCAAAGCGAAAGCGCTTCTCAACGGCGTAGCCGGTCAATCCAGTGGCTTTCAAGCTATTGAAATACGGGTCTTCGTGAATTCGTGTGGGTGATTTCGCTCGATTTCACAGTTCCGGGAGCA
>CAZXGS010000017.1:0-47818 GCA_964640525.1 uncultured Gammaproteobacteria bacterium
CGACGGCGCCATACAGGCCGAGGACCACGACGGTGACGAACGCGGAGCCTAGGAACCGACGATCCATTGCGCGCTATTTCCCCAAGACGTAATGCGCCCACCACCCCGCGACAGCGGCGATGGCCGGTGTGATCGTGGACGCCAGCCAGATGCCGATGCGCAGGCCTGTCTTGGCGTCGCGCAGATCATTGGCCAATTCGTCCAGACGAGAGTCCATCTTCTCCAGCGTCACTTGCATCTGGCGGAGTGTGACATCGCGGGCGTCACTGCGTTCTTCCTGCCGCGTGAGTCGGTCCAACACCGCTTGCATACCATTATGTGCTGATCCCGACATGGCACCAATCTCCCTCTTATTCTACAACCGCAGCGTTAACGGCGTGTCTTTAACGCATTTTTATCGCATTATTAACGCTAGATCACCAGGAGCGCCTTGATCGCCGCGATCTCGGCGTCTTGCTCTCGCGCCACCTGCCACAGCGCCGCGACGAGCTGGTCGGTGCGCAGGCCCTCGACACCGCTGTCCTTCACGTAGACGCCGATGTCGCCCATGCCGAGCTTCTGCACCGCCGCTTGCACCTCGGTGGCCGAGAAGCCCATATGCGTCCGCTTACCGGGCCGCGTGACGACGTGCTGCACCGGCACCTGCTGCTTGGCCGTGCGGGGAACGCGGCGCGTGCGGCGGACGCGAACGGCCGGCCGGACGATCTGCCCATGCCGATCGCGCACCGGCTTGGTCCAGTCGTAGACCGGCTCGCCCTTGTCATCGACGACAGGAAACTCGTCGACCACGCGGCGCTCCACCCGTTTCACGATCTTGCGCTCCACGGCCACGCCGCCGACAACATCGACCACGGTGTCCTCGACGTCCACCGTCTCGTACACCGGGGCAAGTTGCTCTTCCATCACCGTCTCGATGCTTCCGCCGCCCTCCTTGAACTTGAAGGCGATCGGCCGGATTTCGCGTAGCAGCGGAAGCATCGAGCCGAGCGGCGCGATATCCTTCTTCATCTTCGGGTCCGACGTATTCACGGTGCCGGTGACAGCGAACAGTTCGGTGGGGCGCAAGGAGCCGTTGCCGAAGCTGACGGTGTTGTCGGCATAGGGCACGATCGCGCCAGTGGCAGCCAGCACCAAGGTCTGCGCCGAGTTGCCGACGAGCACCTGGTCGCTGGTGTTGATTCCGATCAGCGCACGCGCCGTGGCGCCGGTGTCCATGCCGCGGACGAAGTGGTTGTTGCCCATCTGGATCGCCGCCGCCGTGTTCGTGGAGGCCGACAGGTCGATGGCGTAGTCGTAGGCGCCCTGCAGATCGAGCGCCCGATCGGCCGTGCCGAGATCCTGGATCGACGACTGCACCACGCCGTCGGTGATCGTCAGGCCGCGGTTCCACACGCCGGCGCCAGCGGCCGTCAAGATGAGCGCGCTGGTGCTGCGATAGGACGCCACGCCGGTGATCGACATGCCGTAGGCCACTGGCGCGGCCAGGCCGGCGGCGCCAGGAGTGTCGCCCCGATGGCCGTTCAAGTTGTTTAAATCAAGCTCATGTCCCTGCGCGTTGTACGCTGCCGCGCCGGGGTACATCGTCAGGACGGTGTTGAAGGACCACACGTCGCCCGTGCCGCTGTCTGCCAGCAGGCCGACGTAGAGCCCCACCTTGTCCCGCTCGGGGCTGGACGCCGCGGCACCCCTGTTGGAAATCAGGCCGATGCTCACCAGGAACTCGCGCTCGTTGTCTTGCGCCGTGGTGCCGCTGACGATGAAGCTGCTGAAGGTGTTCACCGGGTTGGCCACCGGGTCGGCCTGGAGCGACTGGTCGCCCTCGATCAGCAGGTTGCCCACGCTGGAACCAGGGCCGGCCGTGGCGCTACCGACTAGATCGCCGTTGGCATTGAAGTACGCCCAGGTGTTCGCCCGATCGACGAGCGTCGGCACGTCCGCCACGTTGGCGTTGGTGAAGGGCACCTTGAAGGATAGGTTGGCCAGTGTCTGCAGTTGCTGGACCTGCATGTCCAGGCGGTCCAGTGCGCCCTCTACCTGCTGCGGGTAGTAGGCGCCCTGGTTTCCGAACTCGTAAATCTGGGTGTTCGGCACGGCGCGCACCAGCGTCAGGCTGGTGCCGGTGGCGATCGGGACACCGCTTGGCAGGTAGGTGAAGGTGCCGCCGGTGGCCACGCCGATGCCGCTCACCGTGTAGTTGGCCTGGGACACCAGGGAGATCAGGCCGTCGGCGTCGGTGTAATAGAGCGCGTACTGTCCGGCGGTGGGCAGCAGGAAGCTGTAGGTGAACACCGACTGCGCGCCGTTGCCCAACACAGTGACCTTGGTAGTCTGGGTCGAAAGGGTCATTTCTACCTGCCGAACGTCTGGAGGTGGGCGCGGGAGGGTGTAAAGTCGACACCTAGCACATGCATATATTGCTGCCCGGTGTTCTTTTGCGTGTGCTGTTCATAGCGCGCGAGATAGCCGGGGTTGAGCGTTTCCTGGAGGCTGTATAGCACGCCGTAGTCCAGCGCGGTGCGCGTCCAGAACAGGTTGATGAAGGGCGCATTGTTCTTGGCGGCCTGGAAGGCGTCGGCAGCGAAGCGCCCAGGCGTCAGATCGCCCTGCAGTGCCGCATCGCGCGGCTTGATGACCAGCGCGTTGAGTACGTCGTTGGCCATGCCGAAAGACGGGCCAAGCATACTGCCAAGCGCGCCCAAGCCGGTGCGGCTCACCTCGCCCAGCAGGAGATCGCCGTACAGACCCAGGCCGCCGCCCTGCACCAGCGCGCGCATGACGTTCTTGGCGTACTGGCCAGCGTCGTAGGCTCCAGGATTGAACGGGTTGAACGGTTCTTTGCCGCGCAGCATGTCCTTGGCGCTCCCCGCCAGGTAGCCAAACAGCGTCGTGCCGGCGATCAGCTTGGCCATGCCGGACACGTCCAGCCCGTCGCGGCCCCACTCCCGCATGAGTGAGCGGGCCATGAAGGACGCCGGGAACTGTTTGAACTGCATGATCGAGCGCCGCGCTTCCGATCCCCACTCGCCAGCTTTCCCCTCGCCGGACAGCAGATCGCGAACCGAGGCTGTCTCCTCGCTCATGCCTTCCTGCACGTTGTCGAAGATGTAGGTGCTGTACTTCTTTTGCAGTTCGGCCCTCGCCTTGTCGGGGTTCGGACCGAGACGCGCCACGGCGCCGTCCGGCAGGTCCGCGATGTCGCCGGCGAAGATGTAGCGGTTGCCATCCGGCGCCTTCTGCGCGACTTGGCGCAGCGCGTCCCACTCGGGCTGCTCGATGCCGAAGCGCCGCAGCGTCGTCTGCATCCTGCGCGGCAGGGCCGCGTGCTCCAGCCCGGCCTTCTCGGCGGTGTTGTGCAGGAGCATCAGCGTCGATGCGTCCTTCATGTTCTGCGTCCACCACGGCAGCGCGGTCAGGCGGCTGAAGATGTCCACCGTCTTGGCCAGGGCCCCTGGAACCCCATCCTCGGCGCCGAAGCGTGTCTGGAGGCTCTGCGCCATATAATCCCAGCCTATGTTCGCCTCGCGCATCGCGGCCTTCCGGCCCGCCCCCTTCGGGAAAAGCTGCCCCAGGTGCCAGGACAGGCTCTCCAGCGCGCCGATGCCGTTGTGCTTCGCCATGGCCATCGTGCTCGACAGGTCCGGAATGGACGATATGGCCGCGCCGCCAAGCTTGAACCGCTGAAAGGACCGCACGGAGGCGAAGAACGCCGCGGCCTTCTCGTTCTCGATCGGCCGCGGGTTGCGCATGGCGTGGTCGTAGAGCCGCAACATGCGCTCCTTCTGCTGGGACAGAAGGGTGGCGTCGGCAGTGCGTCCCTCGTCGCGTGCCGCCGTGGCCAGGTTGTCGAGCCAGCCGTTCAGCATGGCGCGCGGGTTGGTGCCCAGCAGCTGCATCGCCTCGACCGCCCGGCTGCCGCGCTCCAGGGTGGACAGGACCGTGCCGTTCAGGCTGCCGTTTCCGAACTCCCGGTTGTAGTCCATCCAGGCGTCGGGGCTCTCGAAGAACAGCTTGCGCTCGGCCGACAGTTTCTTGGCCAGGTTCGCCGGTCCTTTAAAGCCGGCGATCCAGTCGCCCTGTTCACTGCCAGTGTGGATGCCGGTGGCGAGGTTGCGATAGGTCTGGCGCAGGAAGCCGTCGATCTCATCCGGCAGCAGGTCGTCGAACGTCCTGGCGGCCAGCTTCGGCCGGATGTACGTTACCCAGGCGTCCTCGCCGGCACGGATGATCTTCGCGCGGTTGTGCGTCTGGCGCACGATGTACTGGTCCAGCTTTCCGACGAAGGCCCCGGCGTCGTTCTCGGCCAGCCGTAGCGCGTCCTGGTGCTTGTGGATGATCTCGGCCATCTTCTTGGCCTGCGCGTTGCCGGTGTCGCGGCCCCAGGTCGGATCGTCGATGCGGCCAAGCTCATTGGCCACGTCGCGCTCGAAAGCCGGGTCGGCCTTCTTGAACGCGCGGTCCATTCCGGCGTCGCGCAGGTCGTGGAAGAAGGCGTTGACGGTATTGCGCACCCGCTGGCCGCCCATGGCGTTCAGCGACAGGGCCGCGTCCTTGAAGGCCCCCTTGCGCTGCACGCCGTCGATCACCGCCAGCACGCTGTCCAGCTCGCGGCCGGGTATCACCCGGGCGTTCAGGCCCTCCTGGGCCAGCAGGTTGATGCGCGCCTGGCGCTTCTCCACCGCCCGCGCCACGGCAGCCTCGTCGCCCAGCTCCTTGCCCGCGCGCATGGCCGCGCCTTCAGGCGTCATTCCCTCGCGGACATAGCGGTTGATGCGGCCCTCGGCCCGGAAGAAGTAGTGCTCCAGGGCGTCGCGCGACATGGGACGGCCGGCAGCCTCGGCGGCTTCGGCAAAGCAATCCTTGGCGCTTTTCGGTGCGGTGGCCATCAGCGCCTCACAATGCAGTTCGCAGCCGCCTCGTACACGGCGCTGTCGACCTTGCCCTCCTCGCCGACCAGGGCGTCGTAGGCCTTCAGCCTCTCGGCGATGCGGTCGTTCTTCGACAGCCGGATCAGCTCGTCGAGCGCCTTGGTCTGCTTCTCCACGTCGGACAAGTTGCGCGCCGCAGCGCCGGGCTCGCTCGGCGGCTTCGGGTCGGGCGGTGCCAGGCCCGTGCGGCTGGCTGGCGGCGGGGGCTGGGCGGCTGCGGGGTCGGCAGTCCGCGCCGTGGCCTCCTGGAACGACGTGCGCGCCTGCTGCTCCAGCGCGTTGGCTCGCGCCAGCAGGTCGGCGTTGGTCAATTCGCCGGACAGCGACTCGGGCGTGATGGCGATGTTGTCCGTCTTCCACCGTTCGATCGCCGCCATGGCGTCCGCCAGCGTCGCCTGCCCCCTGGCCACCGCACGGCCAAGTTCCAGCGCCTGCTGCGGCGACAGGCGGCTGTCCAGCGCCCCGGCGATCTGCCGCATGGCCCGCGCGGCATTGGCATCCACGACAGCCTGCCGCGCCTCCAGCCGCGCCATGGCCGTGCGTTCGCCGGTGTCTGCCACCTTGGCCAGGGCGGCGCGCTGCGTGGCGACGACTTCGGCCTCCTTGCTGGCAACCGCCATCGCGGCCTCGGCCCGATCGGCGCCGGTCTCCGCCCGGTCCAGGGCGGCTTGCAGCCCCTTCAACTCGGCGGCGTCGCGCGCCGCGGACAATTCGCCCGCGCTGCCGGTATCCAGCGTGCCGCGGCCCTCCACCAGCATCATGCGCTCGGCCGTCAGCGCGCGGCGCCGCGCGGCCGGGATCGTTCCAGCAAGCTCGGCGTCCACCGCCTCCAGGCGGCCGGCTGTCTGCTCGTCCATGCCGCTGGCCAGGGCGCGCTCCCGCACCCGCGCCATGTCTTCCCGCAGGTTGTCCGCATCGGCGCGCAGACGCTCGGCCAGGTCGCCGCTGCGCGCCGCGGCCTCCGCCGGCGTGTTGCGCCGGCCGGCTTGCTCGCGCTGGGCACGCACGGCCGCCATTTCCTGCGCCGCCTCCGCCTCGATGCGCGTCTGCGCGTCGGCCAGGCGGCGTATCTGCTGGGCAGCCTCCAGGTTCTCGGACAGGTCCAGCAGGGCCGACGCCTCGAACGGCCGCCCCTCGACCTGCGCCGCTACCGCCCCGCGGCCCAGCGCCTGCTGCACCTCCGGCGAGGCGGCCTGGATGCGCTCGCTGGCCACGCGCGCCGGCGCCCAATCCGGCAGGCCACGCGAGCGCTCCAGCAGCGCGCCCATGCCGCTGTGCAATCCGGCGCCCGCCACCGTGCCCAGCAGCACGTTCAGCAGCGCGCCGCCCATCGTCCAGTCGTCGCGTTCCTGCCGCGACAGCGCATAGTTCAGCGGCTCCAGCGCGGCCATGCCGGCGGCGCCCTGCGTGGCGCCGGCCAGCGCCCGCACCCCGACGCGCTCCAGCGTGCTGGCGCCGACGCCGACGGCGAGCATGCGCGCGGCCGTCGTCTCGTTCACGCCCGGCACGAACATGGCCGCTAGGTTCACCGGGTCCGCGATCGAGCCGATCATGCTGGCGATGAACCGCGCGGCCGCGCCCTGCGTCAGCGCATTGTCCGCCCGGCCGATCACCTGGGCGCGGCGCATCTGCGCGACCTTGTGGTCGTACAGGCTCTGCGCCACGGACTGCGGCGTGTCCTTGTCGAAGGACAGCACGCCCGGGATGTCGTACTGCTCTTTCAGCGTGGCCAGGGGCACCAGCGGGCTGGGCGGCAGTTCTCCCGTCGGCAGGCCCAGATCGTCGAAGGCGTTCAGGGGCTCGTAGGTGCCGTCACCGCGATCGACGTAGCCACGCGCCAACACGCGCGCCATGCGCGGCCCCGGACTGTCGCTGAACGCCTCCGCCACCGCGGAGCCGAGCACGTCGCCCGTGCTGCCGGGGATCAGATCGGCACGGCGCGCCTGGACCTCTGGATCGCTCTGCGGCCCCTGGCCGATCAGGCCCAACATGCCGCTCATTCGGACAGCGCCTGCGGGAGCGCGCCCTGGCCGCGGCGACGCAGTTCATCGGCAGCCCGCGCCCGCGCCGCGTCCTGCACGCCCTGCCGTTCCGCGTTCTCCCAGGTGGCGCCAACCGCGCGCTGCGCGTTCCGCATCGCGTCCATCCGGTTGAACGGCACGGACACGATCTCGCCGTTGGCGCGGCGCACCGGCTCGTAGACCGGAATGCCCGCGCCGACGTTCTTATAGATACCCATCAGCACCAGCCCGGTGTCGTCGGCATTCGGCACCCAGATCCCGCGCTTGGCCACGGCGAGCAGATCGGATGCGTCCGTTGCAGCCAGGGGGCCGGGCTGCACAGGCGCCAAGTCCTCCACCGTCAAAGCCCGCTGGACGCTGGAAGTTACCTCCTGTGCCAAGGAAAGTTGGCCCTTGGGCACGCGCATGCTGCCGGAAAAGTCATACTTGGCACTCAGCACACTGCCAACCGCTGAGGCCACGGCGGCGTTGGCACTCTGCCCCTGGCCGGCATAGAAGTAGTAGTAGTACGCCATGTTCCGCACGAAGTCCCGGGTGCGGGCGTAAAGCTCCCGGCCGCCGGTCGCATACCGCACCGTCTCACGGAACGCCGCCAGGGAGCCGTAGATCCCGTCGTCGATCGACTTGGCGATGGTGGGGTCCCCCACCGTCTCGCGCAACAGCTTGTCGCCGCCTTTCTGCGCCACAAGGGCCATCATGCGCTGCGCGTCGCCGCGGGCTCCGACCTGGCCGGGCGCGTCCATCGAACCGAGCACCATGTAGGCCGGCGGCAGGCCCTCGCGCACCATGTCACGCCACACCGCCGGCCATGCGCCGCCAAATTTCTGCGCGAGGCCTTGGAGCGCCGCGGCGGCCGGCACCTTCTCGGGGTCCGCGCTGATGAGCTGCTGCACCAGCGCGGCGGCCTGCTCCTTTGGCAACACGCGTCGATCAGCCTCTGGAACGCCCAGCCGCTCCTGCTCACCAAGCGCCGCCCGCGCGTAGGCCTCCTGGTCGCCGCTCGCCAGCGCCGCGGCCACGGCCGGGGCCTTGCCTACATAAATGGCCGGATCCTTCTTCAGCGCCTCCATCGCGCGCAGGCGCGCGGTGATCAGCGTGTCGCGCACCTTGGCACGCTGGGCATAGCCGGCCTGGACCTGCGCATCCGTGCCGCCCGGCGCCTTGCCGACATCCTCGTAGCCCGCCATGAGCGCCGCGAACTCGGCCGGCGACGAGAACTGGACGGCCTGGTAGGCGTAGCCTTGCTGGCGGATCTCCGTCAACTTGCCGATTGTCTCGTCGGCCACCTGCTTGGGATACAGCCGGCGGATTTCCGTCTCGGGGATGGCCACCTCGCGGCCGTCGGCCAGCGCCGCCTGCACGTCGTTCAGCCGGGCGTCCAAGGTGGCGCGCTGCGCCTTGGTCGTGCTGTTGTACTGCGCCTCGGACTGGTTGATCTTGGCCAGCAGGCGGGCGTAGCGGTCGGTGTCGTCCCCGGCGACGCCGGCAGCGCGCTGGCGCATGGTGTCGAAGTCCGGGCGCTCGTAGGTCGGCGCGTCCGCCGTGTCCTTCTTCAGCCGGGCGGTGACCTCTTTGACGTAGGACGACACGCTCTTGCCGTTGCCGTCCTTCCGATCCTCTTTCCAAGGGTTCGGGCTGCCGGGCTCGCTGACGTTGCCCGGGCCGCTGAAATACGCCACGGCCACGCGCTCGGGATCGCCGGCATATTGCTGCTCGTACTTGGCCACCAGCCTCGCGCCGACGGCATCCACGTCGGCCGGATTGTCGAAGCTCTCGCCGGGCTGCGCGTTCTGCGCGAAGGTGCCGGCCGTCACCTGCATCGTGCCACGCGCACCTTGCACGCTCACCTGCCCGGGGCGGCCGCCGCTCTCCTGCGCGCGGATGGCCTCGGTGATGTTGCTGACACCGCCGCCCACCGCCGCATAGTCCATCTGCGTCTGCTGCTTGCGGATGTGCGGCAGCAGCAGTTGCTGGATGTGCGCGGCGCTCCCGGCGTCGAGCCGGTCCTTCACCCGGTCGAAGGTCTGCTGCGCCTGCTCGACATTGTTCTGCCCGAGCATGCTCTGGATCAGCGCGGTGTAGGTCTTCCCGCGATAGGCTGCCTGCTCGGCTGTCGTGGTGTCCTTATCCCAACCGTGCAGTTCGCCCAGGTTGGCGATATTGGCCACCCCGCTCTCGACCAGGTTGTCCATCAGCTCGGGGACGTTCTGGAATATCTGCGCCTGGTCGGCGGCCACCCGCGCGGCGCCCCGCGCCGATCGCGACTGCCACTTCTTCTGCTCGGCCGCCGCATAGCGCCCGATGCTCTCCTGGTAGAAGCCCACCCGCCGCGTGAGCACGCTGTCGAGCATGCGCCGCGCCTCGGGGTTCGGCATCGTGGCCAGGGCCTCGCGCCGCGCATCCAGCATGCGCTGCATGTAGGCGTCCTTGGCGCCAACCGCGTCCTGGCCCTCTTTCGACGCGTACTCGTTGTAGATGCTGCCCAGGCTGGTGGCCGCCGCGCTGTCCGCGTCGCGCGCCATGGCCTCGTTCGACAGCGCCTGCTCCTTCAGCGCCTCCGCCGCCAGGATGTCGCCCGCCCGCCCGACGCCCTGGCCCAGGTTCGTCAGACCTGCGCCGATCGCGGCGCCCTGGCCACCTGGCGTGCCGGCCTCACCCGCCTGCTGGAAAGCGCGGGTGGCCTGCAGGACGTTGCCGGCGCCTGGGCCGACGGCAGGACCTTGGACTGTCGGGATCGTGGCCATGCTGGTCCTATGCGATCTTCAGGTCGTACATCGGCACGCCGGTGCGCTGGAACTCGGACACCAGGCTGGTGGTTTTCGCCGCCCCGCCCAGCAGCGAGCCGGTGGCGCTCAGGATGCCGCCGGTCTCGGCGGCAGAACCCGCCGTCCTGGCAGCCGCGGCGTCGATGTTGAAGTTCTCGCCCTGCGCCGCGTAGTTGGCGCCCTGCTGGCGCAGCGCGGCCGCGCGCCGGTTGGTGTCGTCGCGGATGTTCAGATCGGTCAGCATGGCCATGCCAGCGGTCCCGGCGCGGATGTCCAGCGCGCTGCCGCTGTTCACGTCCAGGCCGCTGGCCGCGGCGGCGACTTTCTGCTTGCCCAGCATCTCGCGCGCCTTCATCGCCTCCTGGTCCGCCCGCGCCGCGCCAGCGGCCTCGGTGGTGCTGGCGTTGTTCTCCATGATCTGCCGGTTCTGCTTGGCAATCGCCGCGTTGTTGGCGGCCACCTGCGCGCGGTATTCGGCGGCCTGTGCCGCCGCCTGCGCCTGTTGCATCGCGCCGAAAACACCGATGACGGCGCTTGCGACAGAGGCGACAATGGCTACAGCACCCATATTCTCAGCCCTTCTCGAACCCCAGGAACAGGGTGTCGCCTACGCGCCTGTCACTCGCCGGCACCCGGCGGAACCCTAGCCACGCCATGAACCGCCGGTCCTCCACCAGCCCTTCGGCCACGGTGGTAGTCAACCTACCATACTGTTCTTGCATGGCGCGAATGAAAGCCTTGGCGCCCCTGCCTATGACATGCCCGGGGCGCTCGACGCGGCCCGAGATCACCAGCCAGATGTGTGCGCTCTCCGCGCCGATGAAGCTCTCCGTCGCCGCGCCCCACATACCGGCTGGCTCACCGTCGAGCAGCGCGGTCCCGGCGTGCAGCGAGCGGGAAAGAAGCTCGCCGAAGATCGCGCCCGGCTCGACGGCGCAAGCGCGCATGGTGGCGGCGTCTTCCGGGCGCAGGCTCTCGACGATGGCCGCGATGTGTTCTGGCAGCGCCGGGACGAACTCGATCAGCCCGGCGTGTCGCCCACCGTGATCTCGGAAATCGTGGCCAGGATTTGCGCCGGCAGTGGATAGCTCTGGAGAATACATACGTGCCCCTGCGTGTCCCAGCCCCCGCCAACATTGGTGATCGTGTCGTCGTATCCGATCGGGTTCTGCCCCACGGGGGCGTCGGTGTAGCTGGGCGGCAGCGGGCCGCCGCCGATCTGGAACGCAATGTGCTGGCCGTAGTTCTCGTCGTCGCGCTGCTTGATCTCGACCATATCGTCGAAGCTGTTGCCGATGGCCACGCCGCGGGTGTCCACCACGCGCAGCGTCACCGAAGACATGCTGCGCCGACGGCTCTGGATGGCCGGATCGGGCGGACGCAGACTCTGGAACTGGCAGGTGTATCCCTGGCCGATGGTGATGGCGGAGGCCGGCTCGGGCAGTTCGATGCACCCATCCACCACGGCCTGCGGCGGCACCACCGAACCGTCTGCCATGATCTGCACCGTGCCACCCTCCAGGTGCTCCAGCCCTCCCACGAAGGACACCGGCGTCGTCAGGGACCAGGTGCCCTCGGGACTTGGCGGCAGCACCAACCCAGGCTCGTTCGGCACACGGCCGTCTACCTGGCGGTCCATGCGCACCTCCAGCAGAGCCGGGCCGGCCAGGTAGCGCGTCACCTCGCCCCGGCCACCGCCGACGCGCAGCACCTTGCCGACATCGGCGCCGCTGAACGCCGTGCCGGTTTTCTGGAAATAGGCCAGGTTCTGGAAGGACACCGAGATGACGGCGCCGCTGCCGCCGCCAACCAGGATCTGCGGGTTGGTGTAGCCGAGCCCTTCGGTCACCAGGGTGACGGCGGTGATGACGCCCGCCACCACGGTGATCGACACCTCGCCGCCTGTCCCTGTCGGGTCCAGCACCTGGACAAAATCGCCGGCGTCGTAGCCGCGCCCGCCGTCGATGACGACGGGGGCGGTCAGGGCGCCGAGCGTGAAGCCGAAGCTGGTCAGTGTGCCGGCTGGATAGGTCAGCGGGTAGCGCGCCCCGGCGTCGACGCACCATGCCTGCTCGGGATCGGACGGGATGTTCATGGGCACGTTCTGGCCAAAGGCGCGCCGCACGAACCGCTCGTGGAAATAGCGGTAGCCGGTGCCGGCGACGTAGCGCCGCACGATCACATACAGCGCGCTCTCACCCGGCTCCGGGATGGTGGCCACGCCGACGAACTGCCCGTTGGTGTCGTTGCGCGTCCAACCCACGACCTCCTGGTCCTTGAGGTAGGTCATCGTCAACAGGATGCCATCGTCACGCACGGCGGCGACAACCTTGTGTGGCTCGGGCGCCCAGGCCCACTGCACGATGTCGCGCCCTTGGAACAGGTGGCCGGACAGGACCGTCAGGTCGGTGCCCTTGTACACGTCGGTGAAGAAGTCGTAGGCCAGGTCGCGAACCGCCGTTTTCTGCGAAGTCAGGTAGACCAGGTTGTCCGCCACGCGCAGGGGCTGCAACGGCGCGGCGCCGGCGAATGTCTGGGTGCTGGCATTGGCCGTCGCCGGCGTGATCGGCGCCTTCTTGCCATCACCGCTGATGAGGAAGGCGCCACCGGCCGTCAGCGCCACCACGCCGGTGCTCATCGACACCAGCGACGTGATCTCATTGACCTCGCCGGCCACCACGGTGCCGGTGATCGCGTCGTCGCTCTGCGTTGGGTAGGACGTGTCGAAGTTGTTGTATTGGCCAGGGTGGCTCATCCAAAAGGTGGACGGCAGCGCGGCGCTGGCAGCGAAGATGCGGCGCTGCTGGTAGAACGACACGCAACCAGGGTTGTTTGTCGCAAAAGGGTCCTGGTTGGTCGGCGGCCCGATCGTATAGTCGGGTTCCAGGTTCACATCCGAGAATACCACGTCGGCCGTCTGGCCCATCAGCCCCCAGAAGTACGGGGGCGAGCCCTCGTAGCCATTCGGCACCGGCTGGCCTTTGTAGATGCGGTACATGTCGGCGCCGGACGCCGCGGTCCAGGTGATCTGGTTGATGACCTGCGTGCTCTGGTTCAGCGCGCTGTTCACCGCCGAGACATAGGCGGAACCGGGCGCGGACTGCTCCCGAGTGGCCGTGTTGTAGGCGGTCACCACGTAGGGATAGAAGTATTGCGGATCCCCTCCGACATTGTTCACAGCCGCGGCGGCCTGGCCGGCAGGCTGCGCCAGCGTGCTGCCAAAGGTGTCGGCGACGATCTGCCAGCTGGTGTGCGACAGGCGCTTGATCAGGTAGATGTCATAGTCCTGGTGGGTGACGGTCATTATGTCGGCCGACTGCGCGTATTTCAGTTCGCGCAGGATGTCGCCGTCCCACGGGTGCGTTACCCACACCTCGCGCGCCGCGGTGCCGCCGCTGGAATATGCCGTCCAGTCCAGGGCCGTCACATCCTGGCCGTTGACGTCCAGCAGCTTCACCTTGTCCACCGCAGCCACGCTGGCGATGATGAAGGTCCCGCCGTTCACGCCGGACACGCCGTTGTCGCGATCGAGGCCGACAACGCCCTCGATGTAGACGCGCTCGCCCGCCGCCCAGGTAGCCGCAGTGGACCCGGTGATCGTGAACTCGGCGCCGGCGATATCCGGGACCACCGCGGTGATCGCCAAGCCGGTTTCGCGCACCACCGCGCCCCGGTAGATGATGCGCATGATCTTGCCGTATGCCACGCTGTCGGACAGCTCCAGGATGTAGGACTGCTCCTGGCTGAACACGAAGGGCAGCGGGCATGGCGGCTCCTCATCTGCATTCGGCAGGCACGTCGCCACCAGCGCGGTGCCGGGGCGGCTGAAAAGGCCGCCGCGGTAGTCCACCCAGAAATTGCGCGCGACGGCGGCACCCGTCTGGTAGCGGCGCAGGTCGACCTGCCCCCACAGCGCGGGGGCGATCTCGCCCGCTGTGAAGCTCGTCTGGATGAGAGGCTGTGCCATCAGAAAACCAGGAAGCTGGGCGTGTCCCACAGCCCGGCGTACGACATTCCGGTCCAGGCATTGGCATAACCGCGCACGCGCAGCCAATCCGGCGTGTGATCATCCACCGTCAGGCCCTCGTTGCCGTCGGCCGTGCGCGCGGCCAGGATCGAGCCCATGACGCCCTTGGCCAGCCGCTCGGCGCGGTCGCCCATGCCTCTGTCGCCGGTCACCGGAATGGCCAGGCGGGACGCCAGCGCATCGATCATCGCCTGGCGGAACGACGAGTCCCAGATGTCGGGGTTGGTGACGCGCCGGTTGTAGACGCCGATGGCCTGGGACTGGTTGGTCGAGACGGCCACCACCTCGTTGCCGGCAGCCGTGAAGTCGACGCCGACGATGAACTTCTGGGCCTGGGTGTTGTACAGCGGCACCGGCACGTAGGACGGAACCGAGAAGATCGGCGTGCCGGTGATGCCGCCGGTCTGCAGCTGCGGCACGATGTAGCGCATCTTCACGCAATCATCGGGCAGGTAGTAGCTGTACAGCCAGGGCGGCGGGGGATAGGAGGGCAGCCAGGTCGAACTGCCGGCGGTGGGGTTCTCTGGCGTGCCGGGCAGCGCCTTGAACAGCGTCAGGTAGGCTTCGCGGCGGGCACAGTTCCAGGGCGCCGCCCGCAGCAGCGCGTCCCGGGTGTCGTTGTAGTAGAGGCGAACCGCACGTGCCTCGCTGGACCGCTCATCGAACGAGACGATGGTGGCGCGGGCGTTGATGGTGCCGAGGGCCTGGTTAGCGATGTCGACCTCAGAGGCCATGGGCTACTCCGGGGCGGTCGGGGGCTCGTCGGATCCGGGTGTCGCGATGCGGTAGGCGTCCGGCCGATCTTGTTCGGCCTGTCGCTGCGCCGCCTCCGCGTCCTGCTCGGCGATCTGCTTGCGCAGCTCCGTGGCAAGGTCGAACATCACTTCGCCCGGCAGCTTGCCCAGCCCGGCCATGATGATGCGCGCCGCCTGCGGAGAGACGACCAGGACGTAGTGGTTCGCCACGGTCAGGTCACCCAGGTGTCGGCCGCCACAATGCGGTAGGTGGCACTCGCCCCGGCGTTGAGCGCCACGCCCGTGCCGGTGGCCACCGCGTTGATCGTGCCGGGATCGACGGCGAAGACCTGGGCGGCCTTCGAGCCGTCGTTGCGCACGAACACAGCGGCGCCGACCGGCGCGGCGGCCGGTAGGACCACGCTGTCGGTGGCGGTGGCGCACGTGCCGATGACGTTGGTCTGGGCCGTCAGCGGCGTCGCATCCGCCTGGCCGCCGCCGGCGTGCGCCGTGATCCCCGTGACCGTCGTACCGGCCACGAAGTCTGCGGTCAGCGTGGCCACGGTCAGGGTGCTGTCCGTGGTGACGTTCACCTGGCCAGCGGTCTGCGGCGCCGCGTAGACATCGGCCGAGGCGGGCCGAAGCGTGACGGTGCCAGCGGGATTGAACGTCATGTCAGCCTCCTAGGCGAGAACGGAACGATAGCATGCGATCGCGGGGTTTACGAGATGGTGCCGACGGCTCGCAGGAAGGTGTTCAACCGGGCGTAGAGGTCGCCCACCTCAGTCCCCGTCAGGCCGCCCGCGATGATCGCGAAGGCGTTCCGGCGCGGCGACGATTGCTGCACGGTCGGGTCCGCCGGATTCTGGAACCCTGCCAGCCACATCGTCGTGGCGCCGGGCGCGGCGCTGGCCCGAGTGACCACGGACAGCGCGGATCCGTTGTAGTACGGGGTGTAGTTGGCCGATCCCGTACGGGACCACCCGATGAAGCCGGAAACCGGCACGCCAGTCGGCGGCGGCACGCTGTCGGTCGTGGAACTGCTGGACCGGAAGCGGATGTCGTCCGTAATCGAATACGTGGAGCTGATGTAGTAATTGCCGCCGCCCATGTCCCCGGCGCCCTGCTCGGCATCGAGCGTCCAGACGAACATCGAGATATCGTTCTGCATACCGCCGGGGATGGCGTAACCGGTTTCCAGATAGGAAACGCTCGTCTCCACGCTGATCCGGCCATTACCACGCCAGCCTTGCAACGGCGCGAATACCGGGCCGTTGGTCGGGACCGGCGCAGGGTCGGAAGGCGTCACCATGTTGAGCAACGACGCCTGCTGCGTTGGCGCGCCGAGCCACCACGCCTTGACCAACTTGGCCCACACGCCATCCGCGATCAGGCCGACGATCATCACATCGAGCGCGTAGAATTGCGACGTGGAGAGGGGCGTGTCGAACTCCGCCGTATAGGCGAGGGTCGCGGCGTTCGGCGTGAAGTAGTCGATATTTTGCGTGGTGAAGGCACCCAAGGTGCAGCCAACCGGCGCAGAGAGCGTCAAGGTGTCCGCGGCGCCCGCCACGTAGGGGTATGGCAAGGTGAGGCGGCTGCTGTTCGGCTTCCATACGACGGTGGGTGCCGCGCGTCCGCTGGTGTAGACGCCGGTTGCGGAGCAGGCGCCGAACCATGTCTTGTTGATGTCGATTTCGGAGTCTTTACCACCCTGGATGTATAGCGTGTCGGCGGAGGGGAACGACACGACCCGGGCTGCGTCGTCGTCTCGATAAGCCGCTTGGCCCCCCAGCACCGTGGCGGACGCCCCGCTTATGGGGGCGCCTTTGAAGACCACCTGAACGTGGATGTCGTCCCCGCCATTGTCCTCCACGGAAAAGACAGCGTACGCGGTGGCATTGCCGGTGCCTGGCGGGTTGTTGGTTGGAACAGGCCCGGTGATATTACCGTCGCCGCCATCCCACGTTGTCCCCTTGATCGCGTTGTTCACGGCTGGCTGGAACAAGGAACTTGCCGCCACCAGCGGGTATTTGGCCGTCAGGGTGGTGCTACGGTCGGTGGTGGTCCCGTCATCAATCACCATCTGGTGACAGTCGCCATGGATGAACCACACCTGAACATTCGCGTCACGAATCGCGTCGGCGACGAGGCCCTGTTCCAACGTGTACTCGGTCTGCCAGCTATCGAAGACCGCCGGCGCCCAGGTGCTGGACGAGACGAAGAACAGCACCTTCACGCCATCTGCATCGGCCTGCGCGATTTCGGCCAGCACCTTGGAGAGCTGGTCGTAGCTGCCCGGCGGGTTTGTCCCGTTGCCCAGGATCGTCGGCGTGCCAACCTTAAACCTGCGCTGGCTGTGAAGATCGGGCATTACGAAGCGGCAGCGCCCCCACGTCCACGACTGTCCCAACACCTTGTCATCCCATGTCGGGTAGTGCGGCGTCGTTTCGCGGTAGACGAGGCGCGAGTTTGTGACGATCTCGTCGTTGGTGGCGTTGCTGGGATACAGCGTGTCCCAATTGCTGTCGTCGCCCGCGCTGTCGTGGTCATCGAACATATAGACGAACGGAACCGTCAGGTTCATCGCCTGAACGCCCGACATATTGCGGAACGTCCGGGTGTTGCGGTCCCGCTGAATAGCTGGGTTGTTTACCGACACGTCGGGGTAGTCGATGTCGCCAGTGAACAACAAGAAAGCAGGGGACTCTGCCGCGATTGCTTCCCACGGCGGGTTTAGTGAGGCCGTGTAGGCAATACAACTGGACGTAACAAACGAGAACGATGTCGCTGTCCCGACAGAAGGCGCGGTTCGGACGGTCCCTTTAAAGGCACTGGCCTGCGCGCCGTTTACAACCGGAACAAAGTGATAAAGCGTGTCGGCAGCCAAACCCGTGACGGTGAAAGCCGCCGTCCGGTAGGAGCCAGAACGCCCGGAGGTTATGGTCGGGGCGACCGGCGTCGCGGTGAACACCGGGTCGCTCATGTCCGCGTTCTCGCTGACGACGAGGCCAGCGGTGAGGATCAGCGCCGGATTGGTCGCTGTGAGGTCGAAGTTTACCTTAAAACCCGCACTATCTACGCCGCCTGTCCACACCCGCGCCGGCGATGGCTGCGTCGTGCTCAACCCTAGCACGCTGGCCAGGGCTTCCAAGTAGCTCGGCGACCAGGCCACGATGAGCCCCTGCTGCGCTGGTACGTCCGTCACCTCGCTGGCGTTCAGCGTCGAGAATAGACGGACGGCGCCCGGGGGCAGTTTATCGCTCACTTCACCACTCCACGATCATGCAGATGCCGGGCGCGCCTGCGCCGCCAGCGCCGCCGAGCGTCGAGCCCGCGCCGCCGCCGCCACCGCCGCCGCCGTAGCCCGCGCCCGCGCCTCCCACGCCGCCGTTGACGCCCGCGCCAGCACCGCCGCCGCCCATACCGGGACTCATGGTCGAGAAGCCGACCTGCGTCCGACTTGGCGCCGTGCCGGCATTTCCGTTGGCGCCTGCCGCAACAGCCGCCGCCCTGCCGAGCGTCCCACCATTTATGATTGTGAAGCCCGAGGCCGAGCCGCCCGCCGCCACGGTGGCGTTGAAGCCGCCGCCAGCGCCGCCACCTGTCGGCGCTAGAAACTGCTGGCCGCTCGCTGCCCCCACGCCAACGGCGCTAGACCCTCCGCCGCCCGAGCCGAAACCGAAGGTGCTAGGCGCGCCGCCCGCCACACCAGTTCCGCCGGACACGCCAATACTACTGCCGCCCGCACCGCCGGTTGTCGTGCCGAACCCGGCCTGACTGCCGGTGAACACCCCGCCGCCGCCACCGCCCGACGTGGCTGACAACGAGCCCGGCCCGCCGCCGCCGCCGCCACCGGCATAGAGTTTGGACCCAAACGACGTGATGCCGCCGCGCGCGCCCTGGCCTGCCAGCGAACCGCCCGTGGGGGTAACGCCCGACGCGCCGCCCGCACCAGCGGCGCCGATGGTGATCGTCTCCGTGGCGTCAACGTCGCTTGCCAGATAGGTCGCGACGGCCACGGCCCCGCCGCCCCCGCCCCCGCCACCGGAGCCGCTTCCCGGCGCGTAGGTGCCGCCGAAGCCGCCGCCGCCGCCACCACCGACGAGGAACACCTGCACGACCTTCGTGCCGGCCGCCCTCGTCCACACTCCGCTGGCCGTAATGGCGGTGACGGCGATCGGGGCGCCGGGCCCGCCAAGGACGCCGGCGCCGATCGGCGGGGCCGCGACGCGCCCGCTCATACGAGGCCGCCCATGCCCGGGTAGCCGGTGAAGAACACCCCGCCGCCCTGGCTCAGTCGGTAGTTCAGCGTGCCCGAAGTGAACGCCGAGCAGCGCAGGCGCCACGCGACCTGCGTCTCGACCTCGCACAGCGTCAGGTTGATGCTCTGGGACGTCCAGGCCAGCGTGTAGCTCGCCGCGGTGCCGGCGGCGTCCTGCGCCACCGTGACCCAGGTGGCGCCGCCATCATATGACTTCTCGAACAGCACGGTCCCGGTGAAGGTGCCGGACAGCGCGACATTGAAGGCACCAAGGAACACGGTGGCCGCACTGGTTCCGGTGCTTGCCGCCACGCCCTGCGAGATCAGGGCGTCGGCCGTGATGTCGCCGGCCGCCTTCACGGTGGCGTAGTCTTTGGTGCCGCCGATCGGGACGCCCATGCCTGTGCTCCGTCAGTGGTTCAGTCGTCAGGCGGCCTTGGCGGGCGGGGGCGGCGGGGGCGGGATGACAGCGCGATGTTGGGCGGCCGGCGCGGGGTGGGCCGCCGGCTCCTTGCGCGGCTGCGCCTTGACCGCCTTCTCCAGCCCGGCCACCCGCTCCTCCAGCGCGCGGAAGCGGGCCTCGATCATCTCGTCGAACCCGAGCGCCTGGCGCAACATCGCGCCGGCTTCGCCTCCGCCGGGGCCATGCAGCGGCAGCGACAGCTCCGGGCGCATCGAGTTGGCCTTGATGCCGGCCGCGCCGTACATCTTCCTGGCCGCCTCGTTCAGCGGCTCCAGGTTCTCGTTCGGCATGCCGAGGTAGGTCACTTCGGATCCGGCCTCCAGCAGCCGCTGCCCCGTGTCCGGCGCGCGCGCCATGAAGGACCGCGCCTTAAGCCGGTAGCGGGGCATCTCGACATCCGTCATGGTGCACTCCTGGTCAGTTCACCGACACGCTGAAGTTGCGCGGGTAGTACACCACGTCCTGGCGGCCGAGGACGATGTAGGCCTGGAGCGAGCCGGCGGTGAAGTCCTGGGTGCCGACCGTGTAGTACAGCCGGATGTAGCGCAGCGCACCGAGCAGGCTGCCCTTCTTCGGCCGCGGCCAGGCGACCGGAAACAGGTAGGGCTGCCCGTCGGTGGAGTTGAGCTGGGCGATGGTCATCACCGGGCTCAGCGCCGCGTCGACATAGGTCACGTTGTCGGTGGAGTACTGCGCGGCGATCTGGAGCGTGGCCGTGCCGCCGGCGCTGGCGAACAGGCCATCGCCGATGATCATGATCGGCAGTTCCTCGCCGATGCCCATGTCGCGGCTGTTGGTCAGGTCGATCACGTTGGTGCTTGCGCGGGTGGCGGTCAGCGCCACCGCGGCGTCGAAGCAGAGATTGCTGTCAAGGATCATAGCCGGTTCTCCTATGGCGCGACGGGATCAGGCGACGACCGCATCCTCGGTGGACAGCAGCTGGTCCACCGTGCGGATCGGCACGCCACGGAAGGTGGTCACCGGCTTGCCGTCCCACTCGTTCATCTGCAGCAGGACGTTCGTCTTGTTGAGCGCCTGCAGGTCCAGGAAGGTGGAGACGGTGCGGTTGCAGTAGATGGCCGCCCGGCCCATGCCGACCACGCCGGACGGGCGGGTCGCGTTCTGCACCGGGGCCAGGCCGCGCGGCGCGCGGGGGAACAGATGGGCGGCGCGCACCAGGCCGTTGATGATGTTCGCGGCGTTCACGCCGGACAGCAGGGTCACGTCGATGTTGGCCAGCCGGACCACATAGCGCCAGTCGCGGACGCACAGGCCGGCCTCCCACTTGAAGTGGCTCTGGTAGACCTGATACTTGGCCCCGGTGCTCAGCGTCTCGGTCCACTCGCCGAGATCCTTGTGCATGAGGCCGCCGATCTTGGCCTTCGGGAAGATGCCGAAGCAGGTATCCTGGCCCCACTGCACGACCCAGATGCTGGTGTTCGTCGAGCCGGAACCGCCCATGTCGATGACGTTGCCGGCGGTTTCGGCCTCGCTGGCGGTCAGGGTGTTGTAGCGCGGCGCGAACCCGGTGATCTGGTTCGGGTTGCTGAGCTGGCTGGAATACAGCAGCGCGCTCTGCATCTGTTGCGTCATGCCCTCGAAGAACGCGGCGTCCTCGGCCAGGCGGAACTCGGCGGTGTTGCCGTTCAGGTCGGCCAGGTCCTTGTCGATGACGGAGTAGGCTTCGAGATTGCCGACGCGCTCCACGACCTGCGCCGCGGTGCTCTTGGTGGGCAGCACGCCGTCATACAGGTTGCGCCACGTGCCGCTCGGCAGGCCGGTTCGCACCGTCGTCTTGTAGCCGTCGGTTTGGTTGCCCTCCATCCAGATCATGTCGTCCATCATCTCGTTGGCCTGCGAGAGCAGGTCGACGATAATGGAGACACGACCGTCGTCCTCGACGCGCTTGGCCCAGTCGGCAAGCGTCAGGTTGGTGGTCGCAAGAACGGCCATAGTTGGTGCTCCGCCGGTAGTGCTGAAGGCCTCTTCAGCAGTGGAAGGTCCGAAACACCCCGGCGGGAGTGTCTTGCGTCGTCATAGACGCCCCGGCGGGGGCGCCCGTCTTGCTACCGCGCGGCGCCGTTCGGCTGGGCCGCGGATGGATACATGCGCTGGGCGGCGGTGAGGCCGGTCGTCTGCGGCGCGCTGTTGCCGGCGGGCGTCGCGCCGCCCTCTTCGTAGGCCGTGGCGATCTTGTTCATCAGCTTGAACACCGCCGGGTTGTTGATGGCCCCGGTGGTCTTCAGCGCCTGGAGCACTTCGGGTGAGCCGTGGCGATCGAGGAACGCGGCCACGCGATTGACGGATGGCGTCAGATTCGCGCCGCCGACATCGGGATCGGCCTTGATCGCCGCCATCCACTCGTTGTTCAGCGCCTCCCAGGCCCTGTACGGCGCGGCCATCGCCTCGATCACCTTGGGGGCGGCGGTGTCCAGCACCGCCTGCACCGCCTTGGCGTCGAGCTTGGCGCCGGCGGCACCTTCCAGGAACGCGGTCACCAGCGGGTCATCGCGGGTGATGCCTTCCGGCAGCGTCACCTCGTAGCTGGCTGGGTCGATGGGCTTTTCGGGCTCGGCGGCCTTTTCCGGCTCGGCGCTCTTTTCCGCCTCGGCGGCCGGGTCGAGAATGTTGGCCGGATCGGCAGGAGGGGCAGGCGGCGCCTTGGGATCCGCCGAGCCGTCCGGCGCCGCCCCCACACCGGAGTCCGACGCGGGCGCGACGGCCGGCGTCACCGGAGCGACGGCGGGGTCCGTCTCGGCGATGACTGGCGCAGCGGCTCCGGTATCGGACGGCGGCATGCAAAATCCCTACATCTAGTCCATGTGGTCGGTCAGGAGCGCAACATAGCGCTGTTTGTCCGCCAAAAGCAACATGCGGTGCAATTTTAGACCAATGTCCCGCTGGCCGGCACGAAAAAACGAAACCGGCGCCTCGAATCCGGGTGTCACCGTGGCTTGGTTCAGCGCGCACATTTGCATGTCGTGCAGAATCCATCCCAGCAGCGCGCGGCCGTTTTCCGTGCCCAGGATGTCGCGCAGCGCCACCAGGCGGTTCTCGTGCGCGATCTTGGCCTTTTTGTCGGCCTGGGCTTTTTGCGACCGGCTGTTGGTGTCGCGCGGCGCGGTGGGGTCAGCCGGATCGGCCTCCTCGGCGTAGAGCCGGGAGTCGGCTTCGTCGTGGTCGCTCACACCTGCGTTCCCCACGGATTGTATTCCGTCAGCGCGTGGCCGCTGGCAATCGCGCGGGCGTCGGGGCCGGGCGCCTTCTGGACGGTGTGGCCACCGATGCTGCGGCTCTCGATCATCGCCTGCGCGTCCTCTTCGGTGCGGAACACCATCGCGTCACCCTGGTGTTCAACCCACCCCCACGGCGAGCGCCACGCCTCCCGGCTGTTGTGCTTGATCAGCCAGGGGCCGCGTGGCGCGGTGATGATCGTCTTGTCGCTCATGCCGCAACCGCGCTTGGCAGCGTCGCCAGCCACGCCTCGTACTTGGCGCGCCACGCCGCGCCGGCGGCTGCCGCTTCAGCCATTCCCACATCGCCCCGTTTCGCCCGCTCCTCGAAGGCCCGCGCCTCCTCAGCTGTGTCGAACATGGCGTATTCCAGTTTTGCGCCATCGTCCAGAAGGACCTGGTGAAATGGCATCGCGGAGCCTTTGCGGCCGTTCGTCGCCATGCTCCACTCGCCTAGCGGTGTGACTTTCATCCTGCCCCTCCCCCCATCAGCGCCTGAAGCGCATTTTGGCCACCGCCGACATCCGCCTGCGACAGGTTCTTGGCGCCGTCGGCCAGTACGGCGCCGGTCTGCAGGCCGGCCGCGGCGGCTTCCTGCGCCGAGCGCGCCCGGCGTATCTGGTCCACACCGTCGAGCGGCCGCATCACCCGCGGGTCGACGCGCAGCAGGCTGCCGTACTCCCGAATGGCCACGTCGCCGTCGAGATTATCCATGATGTTCGGGATGACACCCACGAGATTTCCAGCAACTTGGAACGTCCGTTCTATCGCCGTCGTCGCACTGCCACGCTGCAGCTCGGACAGCATCGAGACATATTCGATCTTGAACGTCGTCTGCCTCAGCGAGTCGGGCATCGGCGGGAAGATGCCGGCGCGGGCGCAGATCGCGAAGATGCGCCGGATGTCCGGTCCCAGGCCTTCGGTGTCGTTCCGCTCCAGGACGGGGCCGAGCAGGATCATCTTCTCCTGCTGGCGCACGTCCCACTCCGTCGCCGTGCGCACCGCGGTGTCGGTCGGCATCATCTGGAACAGGCCGTTGAAGAAGGTGTCCCGGATCCGCATCTCGACGCCCTGCATGTCCTTCAGCAGGCCTTCGATCGTCGGCGCGACCTGGTAGACGGGCTTGAACCCGACACCGTTGTTGAGCTGCGGCACATAGGTGATGGCGCCGGGCAACAGGCTGGCCGGCTCGTTCTTCATCGACGCATCGGCCACCATCGGGGGCCGGACGTGCTTGTCGAGCGCCTGCGCCTTGCGCTTCTCCTGGAACTGCAGCTGCTTCACATCACCCAGCGCGTCCATGCCGGGGCTGCGGCCGTAGGCGTCGTTGCCGAACACGTCCCAGCGCAGGGCGGAGAACGGCTTGTCGTTGAAGCCCTTCATCCGCAGCGGCTTGGAGGTGTTCTGGCCCCATATCCAGTAGACCTCGCGGTAGCGGAACTGCTTCGGCACGCCATAGGGGTCCATGCCGGCGCCGGCATCCGGCGACCAGGCCGGGTTGGGCTCGCAGACGTGTGCGATGGTGCGCTCGGTGTTCAGCGAGGCGCCACCCGTCTGGTAGGCGCTGCGCACGTCGTCCGGGCAGTTGTCCAGGCCGAAAGTGCTGACGATCTGCGAGGTGGAGAGCGGATAGCGCCGGGCGATCGTGTCGACCTCGAAGTCGCCGTTCACCGCACAGAAATACTCGCCAACCGACGGCACGTAACAGTGGATCAGCTTTTCCGGGTGCTCGTAAATGAACATCGGCGAGGTGCCGAAGATCACCTCGTCGAGCAGCTGCGTGCCCTTGGCGGTGTAGTAGTTCGAGGCCGCCATGACCCGCATCATCCGTGTGACCACTTCGGCCAGCCACACCTTGGCGTCGTAGTCCTCGGCCATGCCGGGGTTGGTCGGCGCGATGCGGAACCATGGCTTGGCCGGCGACGTGGTGCCGGCGAGCATCCCGGCGGCCAGGGTCCGAGCTGCGATCGTCGCCGTGTTGTTGATGATGTTCTGGTTCAGGGGGACGCCCCGGTTCCAGTTCTGGTTGTACGGGTAGAGCCAACGCATCCGCCGCGGCAGGATGTACTCGGCCAGTTCGCGCCAGTGAACCCACCAGGAGTAGCGCTGGCTCTCCATCGACGACACGCGGGCGTCAAGCTCGGACAGGAGCTTGACGTTGGCTTCCTCGTTGGTCGTCGGTCGGCGGAGGGGCGCCTGGGCCAAGGTGTCAGGCTCCCGTCAGCTTCTTGCCGTAGAGCACGGCGGCCGCGCTGCGCTCGGTGTTCGCGTTGGGAATGTCGACGCCCTGGCCACTGGTCAGGATCGTGCCACCCATGCCGCCGATGGCCGCGGCTTCGTTCTTCTGGCCGCGGACAGCCTGGAGCGAGGCGGACATCTGCGCCGGCGGCGGCACGGGCTTGACGGGCTGCACCGTGGCGGCCGTAGTTTCCCCACCGCCTCCACCACCACCACCACCACCGCCCCCAAAAATTCCCATGTGCCTCTCCTCGCGAGATTGCAGCATATCCGTGGTTGGCAGCGCGGGCAAGAAATGGCTCACTCTCACCACTCCCTCCCGGAGTACCAGCCCTTGAACGCCGCCCTCGCACCATGCGAGGACGGCGTTATTGCGCTCAGGCCGGCGTCATGATGTCAGCTCCTTGACGTTCCACATGACAGCCTCTTCCAAAGCCGTCAGACTCAACGAGCGATAGCGTCCGGGCTTTACCCGCTCGAACACTTCCTCCAGCGCGGCGGCTTTGGCCTTGATCTCGTCGTGCAACGCCTTCTCGGCGTCGGTAAGCGCCCGGTAGCGCGGCCGGAACCGCGACACCGGCAGATCGACGCTATCGGACTGGCGCGCGTCGGGCGCGCCCTCGAAAACGTGATTTGCTTCGGGCATTTTTCAGTCTCCTAGATGGTTGTACTCACTCTCGGCCATGCGCGGGCCGCCGCTATGGCCGGCCATCGCATGCTGCGGGCCGCCGGCAACAGCCGGCGTGCCAACCCGGTAGGCGAACGTCAAGGCCAGGGCGTCGGCCAGGTCCGGTGACGACAGGCCGCGCTTCTTCATGTCCTTCTTGGCCTCCAGCACGATGCCCTCGACGCCCTTGCGGGCGGAATGGCCGTACATCAATCCGGCCATCTGCTGCGTCAGACCGGGAAGCTCCTTGTCGGGCGGCAGCCCGCCGTCACGCAGCCAGGCCTTCATCGCCCCCCACATCGCCGCGCGCTTGTTGGCGTACCGAGTAGGGTCGGTCGTGGCGCCGGCGCGATCGTCGGGACGGCTGGAATCGATGGCGACGACAGGTATACCCATCTGCAGAAGGCGATCGTATACGCCGCCTCCAACACCCCCGCCGTCGATGAAGATGGCATCCGCACGGTATCGTCCGTGTAGATCGGCCACCCGCGCAACGATATCCATGGTGTTGTCGGTTCGCATGCGAACCCAGGGGATGAGTCGTGCATCTGCGCCCTTCCTGAAAGCGATCACGGTTTCGTCACCAGCAGTGCTGCGCGCCACATCGACGCCCATCACCAGGGGATCCGCCGCCGTGGCCATGGTGTCGCGCAGGATGGCGGCGCGCACGTCATCGGCGGAGATGAACTGCATGTCCGAAAGCCGCGGGAAGATACCGCGGACGAAAGCTCTTACATAATCGTGGTCTTCCCCATACTGCTCAACAAGGGCGTTAAGTTCACCTTTATCGGTGATGGCCACGGTTCTACTGTCGATATTCTGAGTGATCCATCGTCCATGTTCAGGGTGATCAGGTTGGAAAATATCGTAGAATCTCCCGACACCGCGAGTAGGGTTTCCAAAGGCGAGGAGGATGATTTCGGTGGCCTGGTCGGTGAAGATGCCATCGGTGGTGTCCCATATCGGCGTCGCGATCTGCGATGCCTCGTCCTTGATGAATACGATGCGCCGACCGAGGTTGTGCAGGCCGGCGAAGCTTTCTGGCGACTTCTCGTTCCAAGCCATGGCGTCGGCGCGCCAGTTCTGGCTATCGGCCTCGTTCTTGGCTGTCACCATCGTGGCCGTGGTGTGGAACCAGTGCTTGCAGATCAGCATCTGGCCCCACTTCATGATCTCGGGCCAGGTGGTGTCGCTGAGCTGGTCGAATGTACCCGCCGTCACGCGCTGGCGGGTGTAGGGCAGGGTACACATCCCCCACCAGAACAGCATGGACAGCAGGGCGGATTTTCCGATGCCCTTGCCGCTTGCAATGGCGATGCGGATCTTGCGGGCGTTCCTGTCCGGGTTGGCCATCGCGGCGCCGACCTGCCGCAGGATGTTGGCCTGCCAGAACTGCGGGCCGTACCAGCTCTCCAGCGGCGTGCCTGGAACGCCCCAGGGGAAGGCGAAATTGACGAACCCCAGCGGATCGGCGCGATACTTGGCGATCTCGTTGACGATCCGACGATTCAACTCTGGCGGGACGCCAGGGCTGAACATCGAGCGGGTGGCAAGGGCCATCAGCCGATCAGCCTTGCGATTGCCTCGGCCATCGGGTCACTCTCCTCGATCGCATCGCCCTCGATCGTGCCTTCCTCGTCGGCGAGGATCGCAGCGTAGTCCTCTTCTGTCAGCCCGTCCGTCCCGGCTATCGCCAGCTGCGTGTCGCCGCCTTCCACCCGCGCTAAAGCAGCAGCGAGCTGGTCAGCCAGCGGACCCCCGACGTCCACCTGTATCTTGTCGTTCATCATGCCGAGATGCCGCATGGCCAGGCTGAGTGCGCCCAGCTTGTCCACCATCTTCACTTCCTGGATCTCGGCCTGCTGCATCTTCCCGGTGTCTGGGTTCAGTTCCACGATACGCCGCGTCTTCACGCCGACGATCATCATGGCGTCGTCATCGTTCATCTCGCTCGGCGCCTTCAGGCTGCCGTCGGGGTTCAGCACGGACCTCGGATCCCCCAGCGCGATCTTGCCCAGCAGTTCCAGCACCCGATCAGCATTCAGCCCGACGCGCTGCGAGCGCAAGGCCATCGCGCGCATGATGGCGTCCCTGATGTAGGGCACCTTCATCAGCGCCGCACCCGTCTGGCCAGCCCTGCCGGGCGCATACCCGGCGCGGATCGCGGCGTTCTTCGGGCTCAGGTCGATCAGGTACTCCATGACGAAGGCCTGGCGCTGCGGGGCCATGCCGCCGAACGGCCGGCCGGTCGTTGGCGCCGGCGCCACCGGCGCACGCAGGTGGGCGTGCTTCTTGAAGACGTCGGGATCAGGGGCCATCAGCATTCGGCCCGGCGGAGAGATGGCGGAAGTGGGTGTATGGCTGGGCCGGACGCATTTGCCACCACCCGCCATCTCGCCACCTATCGATTCGCTGTATGCTGGTTTGATATTCTCCACCCGCTGCCGGGGCGTACATCAACACGCGCGTGCCATCCCTCGGCGCTTCCGCGACCGGACGCCACATGGCGCGCTCGTAGGCGTCGACGGCAGCACAAATCGCGGCCTGCCACGGCGTTCCTCCCGTCTGCATCGCGAGCGAATAACCACGCTTCGCCACCTCCACAGCCGCCTCCCTCGCGTCATCCATCGTTCTTCACCTGCATCGGCATCGACGACGCCACCCCGGCGAACAGCATGTCGATCGCCGCGAAGCCCCATCGGCCCTCGATCACATCCCAGACAGCGCGCAGGACGCAAATCAAGGCCATGAGGCGCCAGAAGATCGCGCGGGCCTTCATGGGGCGGGTCATGGGCCAATCTCCAGCCGGTGCTTGCGGAACCACGCCACAATCGTCTCCACTTCTCGCCACCAGCCCGCATACCAGCACGTCGTCAGGTAGTCCCGCATCCTCTGGACATTCCGCGGCGTCGGCGGATTGGCCGGTATCAACGCCTCGGTTATCATCCTGCCTCCAGCGCCGCGATGGCCTCGTGGGCCAAAAGGCCCGCCACGGCGTCCCTGCGCACAGCGGCCTCGAAGTCCGTGACGGCAGACCGAACTGCGGCGGCCAGCGCGTCCAGGTCCCGGCAGGTGCGGGGAAAGAAAAAATTCATGATCGCCACATCCAGCCTGGCACGCGCTTCGAGGTAGCGCATCAACCGCCAACCAGCAGAACCCGGAAACCCATGAAAGCGGGCGCTCCGCCATCTTCCTGGCCGAACGTGATCTCGGGGCGGTGCCTGGAGGCCAGCAGCGCATACCAGTCCTCCCTGTGAATTTGGAGGGCAAACTGCGCCCTGGCCCCGGGCGAGGCCAGGCTGCGCAACGCCCGAAGGGCTGTCTGCGCACGCTGCACTTCGTCAGTAATCATCGGCATTTTTCTGCTCCTTCGCGCTGGCGAGCATGGCTGCGGGGCGGCGCTTCGGTTGGAACGCCTGCCTCACACCATCCATCGTCCTGCTCCCGAGTGCGTCTTCCATCGAGCAGCAGGGTGCCGCCAAGGCCGGGGCGCTGTCAACTGCTATAATGAAAACATTAAAAGGCCACGGGCTTGGGTCGGCGGCAGCAGGGTTGGCAGGAAAAACAGGCCTTAACGCGCACGCGAGACGCGCCGCAATTTTAGTCAGATGAGGCTTTCAAGGGGCGGCGCGCCCATGCTGGTATTTTTGGTAACTTAACGTCTGGTAGTGCTCGCGGGATTTGTAGAGCCCTCCTCCACCTCAGAAGGCCCGCCCCCACTCGCCGGGGTGCCACCCCCGCCCCCGGCCGCCTCGATTTCTCCCTGCCTGGCGGCCGCCGAGCCCGTGCCGCCACCCGGCCGCATTGGGCAGGGCGTCCTATGAGCTGGTGCCGGGCCGAAGGCTCACGGACTGTTTGCCTAAGTGAAAATAGAGTATTTAATGAAATCAATAAGTTAGCTTGTGTCAGAAGATCTATTATGGAACGAGGCGCGCTGCAACGGGGCCAAGGAGACGAGCAGGCCAGGGCTGAGCCTGGGACGGCAAGTGTTATATTATAACATTGCATTTCGCTCCGAAACCGACGCGAGCCGATGCCAAACAGGACTACTCGAACGGTGTGACAACCAGGCGCTATGTCCGAACGGGAATAGCGGTGGGCGCTATGCTCACTAGGACATAGCGGTAAATTGTACGGTGTCGAACCTTCGCACCTCAGCCAACCCGGCCAGGCACGCGCGCCGCTGAAGCTCTCTGTTCTCCAAGCCTATGCGACGCACCACCGATGTGCGCACACTGGCGCCTCTGGTGTGCTATCAGCTCAAGCAGCTGATGGCGTCCTGCGCACCCGACGCACTCCAAGCATGTTGTCAGTTAGGTTGAGGGTGGCGGCTGCCCACCCTTGGCAGCCGCCGTGTCGGTCAAACAGTGAACACGTAACACCGCCCTTCGCGCACCCGAACCTTGACCAAACATATCTGTCTGTGCTTAGAAACGCTACTCTAGTTAACTCCCATTAGTCTCTGGCTCTATGCCAGCTTAATGGGTGTAAACAGAGCGACCAAAAGCCTTTAAGCTTTAAGAAGCCGGAGTTGGCAAAAATGACAGAAAGCTCATTCCTCAACGCCATCGCCACCACGCTACTGGAGATTGCAGCCGGGCGGGGTTTGATAAGCCCGCAATGGCCTGAATCCTGGTGGGTCGACGAGGACCGGGCCGCCGCGGCGCACCGGTTGATATGCGGCAACGGTGGCCCATCGCTGCGCTATGACGTGCAGGGCGGCGGCGTGGTGTGGATGAGCCGGCATCCTGTTACCGGGGCGTTGACCTTGTTCGGCGCGTGTAGCGACGCGGAGGCAGGGGCGCTGGAGACACTGACCGGCGCCGAGCAATACCGAGCGTGGAGGGCGCGGCCAGAGGTGTGGGCGACGTGGTGGGAGGCGCGCAACACGCTACGCAGCGCCGAACGGAAGGCCGCGCGCCCACCCCTGGCCGTTGGGACGTGGGTGGGAGGCTCCTGGGGAGGCGGGGCGGCGTTGGGGATGGTGATTGAAACGGACAAGGTTGGGCGCCCCGTGCAGTTGCAGGCCGGAGAGCATGTGTTTCGCCCAGAGCCTGAGAGCGTTTGGTTTGCCTGGACGGGCAGCAGCCGGATAGCGGCAGCCGAGTCGCTGGCCAATGACGATGAGCCCCCTTTCTACTCCAGTTACCTGGCCATGCGGCAGACTGTGGTGCATCGGGCGCGGCACCTGATTCGGAGGGGAGAGATACCGCAAGATGACAGCAAGCCTATAAAAATGCGCGCCACACGCAAAAAGAGCGCGGAATAAATTGTCAGATTTGGCAGAATTGGCTTGACAGGTAAGTTTGCCGGGGATAGGTCCAGGCCATCGAAACCGCTTAGAGGAGCATCCGCCGATGGCCATCAATGAAGCCGCTGCCGTCCTGTCGCAAGTCAAGCGTGCGCTGCGCGATAAGTACGCTTGGCCCGGCGGATATCCGCTTTACGTCGTGATGGCCGATGGCGAGGCATTGGACACCGAAGCCGCGCGGGAGGAGTGGCACAACATCGTCTACAGTACGCTGGGCGGCTTGTGCGACGGCTGGCGGGCCGCTGGTGCCGATATCAATTGGGAGGATGGTGAGCTGTACTGCGCGCATTCTGGCCGAAGGATCGAATCGGCGTACGCCGAGCCTGAAGGCACGGAATAGGACAGGCTTTGGTTTTCTGGGGTTGTCCGCAACCCCAGGCTTCCTAAGCCTACCCACACAACAAGAGGAGCATCCGCCGATGCGTAAACTTCGCACTTGGTCCGATCCGCTTAAATCCGTGGCCTTGACGTGCTGCCGCGCCACCATCGGGCCGGACGGCGCGCACGGCGAGGCCGAGGTCACTCCGCCCTATACCATTGTGGGCGGCGCTGTCGGCGGCTGGGAGGCCATTGGCAAGATCAACGGCATCGACTGGTACGTCACGCGTGCCATCGTCGACGATGGCGCCAAACGCGGGTTCCGCACTTGGCGCGACGCCCTGGCCGCGTGCCGCAGGCTGTATCCTGGCCAGACTGTCTATGTGCGCCAGTCCGATCGGCGCGAAATCCTGATGGACAATGCCAGCGACTACGCCTGGCGCGTGGCATCCGGGCATGGCGACGATCTGTACGCCAAGCCTATGGCCAGTGGGAGGGGCTGAGCATGTCCGACTATGACGCCAAGTGCGAAGAGATTGCCGCGTTCGCTCGCGAGCTAGGCCGCAAGGGCGCGGTGCCGGGCGACTGGGCATGCCTGGCCGATATGGCACGGGAGCTTGCGGCCTTCCCTGTCGGGCTACTGGTCAAAGAGCACTGGTTGACCGTGGCGCGACAGGCAGATGCGCGCAGTACTCCACCCGCCTAGGTCGGCAGCTTCAAACCCTCACAAGCAAGGAAACTCCGCCATGGCTTCCGACACTTTCCGTTCCGATCCTGAGCGTGCCGCGCAACTCGCCGTCTACCTCGCGATGCACTGTGCCGCGTGCGGCGTGGCGCCGTCGCCGGTGCGCATCTCCCGTGCCGTGGTGGCGATGCAGAAAGCCGCACGCAGCGCCAAGCGGGCCGCGGAGCGCGCGTGCAACCACCCCATGACCGAGGCGCAGGACGCAGCAGCCGAACGGCGCCTGACCCGCGCCACGGCGAAGCTCAATGACGAGCTGCGCGCCATGATCCCGGCACGTGACAAGCCCAACGGCGATTATGCCTATGCGGCGACTGTCACCCTTGGCGGCGATCCGCGCGGCAGCTACGGCCAGCTCCACATCCCTGGCCAGCGTGGCGACGGCTGGGGTGACGGTTTCGCAATCTACTAGGTCGCCAGGTTCAACAAGCAACAGGAGCATCCACCGATGACTGACCTTTCCGCTATGACGTGGGACGTTTGGAAAAACATGCCCGAGCATCGCCGCGCGCCCCTGCGCGACCTTTCCGGCCTGACGCCGCAGCTTGCCGGCCTGGAGGGCTGGCGCGTCGAGGTGGTGGATTGCGAGGGTGACAAGCCGCGGCGCTTCAATGTCGGCCGCAGCACGGGCTGGCGTCCCTGCCACCTGGAGATACACAACGCCCGAAGCACGGGCGGCTTCGCAGCCTGTGGCCCGTATCACAGCGTCCGCACCATCCGGCGCGTGCGCTAGGTCGCCAGGTTCAACAAGGAAGGATTCCGCCGATGCAGTTCACCATGACGCCGCTTGCCTGCGACAGCGCAGCTTTTGAAGAACAGCCTGCCACCGAGCTGGCGCGCATCCTGCGCCATATCGCCCGTGCCATTGAGCGCGGAGACTTTCAGGGCCAGACGGTAGACGCCAACGGCAACACGGTCGGGAGTTGGCTCGTCACCGAGTAGCCGCCAGGTCTGCCGGCGCCACCGCGCGCCGGCTTTCCTGACCGCTACAAGGTCGCCAGGTTCAACCCTCAGAAAGGACTCCGCCGATGACTGTCAAGCCCGATCCAATCATGATCCGCATGCCGCGCGATGGTTCGCAACCTTTCGCGGAAATCGTGTGGCCGTACGAGCCCGCAAGTTATCAGCCCGGCGATGTCACATGCTGGGGCTACGTCGGCCAGCATGGCGGCGCGGACTTGGCAGGCTGGATACGTGAAACACGACCGGCAACGCCCGCTGAGTGTGCGGCTGCGCTGCGCCAGTGGCGCTATGAGGGGCCAGGCCGCGGCGAGGCAGAGTGCCCCGTACGCATCCTGGTCCGCCGGCCCTCCTGGGCCGTGCTCCTGGCCGCGCATCGTGCCTACCTGGGACGCGCCTAGGTCGCCAGGTTCAACCCTCAGAAAGGACCCCGCCATGAGAACGCCTGTCGTCGAGCATGTCGAAGCCGCCGTCGCAAACCTTGGCGGCGATCGAAAGGAAAACTTGCGCGAAATGCGCAGCCACTATCTGTGGCGAGCATGGAAGCAGCGAGGCGAGCCGCAGGAGGTGGCCGCGTGGGTACTGCGGGCGCGCATCGCGCATGCGCTTCTGTTGGGCCGTCCCGTGCCGCCCGCCTAGGTCGCCAGGTTCAAGGCGAACCCATCCTCGACAGGAGCCAGGACCAATGAGCACCAAGATCGACATGCGCGACGCCATGATCGACCTCGCCACCCGGATCGCTGCCGCATACATGCCAGGGGCCAAGGCGAGCCACGTCTCGCGCGAGATGGGGGCCCACTACGCCCTGACGCGCGAAGCCTTCCGCGAACTCGGCTGGCCGCTGGTCCGGGGCACACCCGCATCGCAGCGCATGTCCGCTGCCAACGAGGCGATCGCGGAGTGCGTCCGCAACAACCCCGCCATTTCCATCACCGTGGTCGCAGCCCGGTTCGGGGTGACGAAGCAGCACGTCTCGCAGATCCTGAAGAGGGCCAAGATCACCAAGGTCCATGCGCAGACGGCACTGGCTGATGCGAGAAGAGCCAAGCGCCAAGCCGCCAAGCGCCACGAAGAGAGGAAGCGCCAGGCTGCGCGCAACGCAGTCATCGCGCACGCTGGCGCACTGCGCGCGCGGCTGGAAGTTGAAGCAGATCGCGGGCGAAATGGGTGTGAGCCTGATGACTGCGTGCCGCTGGTGCAAGGAGCACGAGAAGCGCACCGGCGCGCAGCCCCGCGTCGCGCGCGTCCAGGGAGATCGCCATGTATGAATTGCATCTGGTTGGCGCGGCCGCGGACGCGCTGCGCAGCTCGGCATCGTCGCCTAGGTCGCCAGGTTCAACCCGCAGAAAGGACTCCGCCGATGGTTGAAGGCCGCATCTGCCCCACGATACTCGCGGCGCGCTGGGCCGCTTACGGTGGCGACACCCCCTGGACTCACGCGCTGGAGGCTTTTGCCGTGGCTGGCGGCATGGCGATGGATTGGGGCGGCGTGCCGCGATCCAAAAGCGCTATTTCTCTGACATTCTCGCTGTATCTGCCAGACGGCAGCAAGCTGGAAAACAATAAATACAGGCTGAAAGACATCCGGCGCGCGGTGGCTCTTGCGGTCGCAATGGGCCGGCCCGAATAGAACAGACCCCACGAAAGGACTCCGCCGATGAATATCGCAGCGTACCACATCGCCACCATTCGGCCCGGTGGCGCCTACTTCGCGCCTGGCGGAAAAGCGTACACCGTCAATGATCGCCCCCGCGGCACTATCGCCGTAGACGACGCTGCCGACGGCTACAGGTACCTGTACCGGCGCCCCTATGGCGCCTCCGTACGAGAGGTGCGCCGCGCCATAGGTGCCGTGTTCTCCGGTAGACTGACGGGCCGCTGGCCTGTCTATACCGTCGGGCCCCGCTAGGTCGCCAGGTTCAACCCTCAGAAAGGACTCCGCAGATGGCCCAGCCGACAAACGATCTCCTGTCGCTCTGGCTCAAAGCCAAGGACGGATTGCCAGGTCCCGAGGCGCGATTGATCGTCGAGTGCCTAACAGATGTGTATGACCTCATCAACCGCGGCGATAGAGGTGCCCAGGAAGCTCACGCCCGCATCGTTGCGCTGCTGTGGAATCGCTAGGTCGCCATTGACAACCCGGCGGCCGGCGCTGCACACTGTAACAAGTTACAACCTAAATGGTGGACACATGCTCATCGTTCCCGACTACGCCACGCTCGCTGGCGACGTAGACGCCAGGGTCATGGAGGCGCAGCGCTTGTGGAAGGCTGCAGGGCCCCGCCCCGGCGGCGTGGCCCAGGTGCAGATGAAACTCATCGGCGCAACCGACAACGCGGCCCGGGAGAACGCCCTGCGCTGGCTGGAGAGCCAGATTGCCAGCACCCTGGCCGTGCAGGCCATGGTCGAGGGCAAGCGCGACGACGCGGACGACACCAAGGCATGGGATGACGACGCGGCAAACACCCTGGCCGTGGTGTTCGCGCCGTTGGCCGACATGCTCGATGCCAACACAGGGCCGAAAGATCCCGACTGGCCGACGCTGGCCGAATTGTTGATGGACCTGCCGCAGCCGACGGTCCGCGGCCAGGCCACGCGCCTGCTCCGTGACATGTGGTGGATGGCGATGCAGTCCGACATGATCGCGGCGCGCAAGAAGCCTGGTCGCTGGCTGGCCAGTGTTGGCATCGTGCAGTCGCACGTCGACGCGATCCTGGCCGAGACAGTTGGCGAGCCCGAGGTCGCCAGCGCGCCATCGCCCTCTGCGCCGCAGCGCCGGATTAGCGTCGAGAACCAGACCGATGCGCCGATCGACTTTCCGACGATCAATGGCGGCGTGACACTGGCGCCCGGCGAGAGGGTCACTGTCGAGAGCGCAGAAATGCTGCCTCCGCCGCCTCCGCCCCCGCCGCCCCCGCCGCCCCCGCCGCCCCAGCCGCCCCAGCCGCCCCAGCCGCCCCAGCCGCCCCAGCCGCCCCAGCCGCGCGATAGCATCGGCAAAGCGCGCGACCCGCGGCCAGAAGTAGAGAGCGAGATGGCACTCCCTGACATGGACGCCCCGCGCCCCCCGCTTCCTGGCGCCATCCGCCTGCCCCCAACGTCCGAGGAACTGAAGCTGGCCCTGCAGCGCCTACTCAATCTCGACGTGGGCGGCACAAAAGGTATCTGGGAGCCGCTCGGAATCAGCCGTTCGACGGTGAACAATTACAGCCGCGGGTCGATCGCCAAGCCGAAGATCAACCCCGAGCAGGCGCAGGTGCTGCGTGCCGAGTGCGCGCGGCTGATTGGCGAGCTGACGGCGGCCGAGGAGACTTTTTCGCGGGTGGTGCGCTAGGTGATCTGCGTCGGCGCGGATCCTGGACTGCACGGCGCCATCGCCGTGCTCGATTGCAAGCGGCACGGCGAGCGGCCCGTGCTGCTTGCGGCGTGGGACATACCCACCGCCGGCCGCATTTACGGCAAGGTCGCCAGGCCGCGCTACGTTCTGCCCGCAGTGGCCAACCTGCTGAAGGCTGTGGCCGTGTTCGAGCCCGAGACGTTCGTCATCGAGGAGGTGCAGGGCTACGGCCACCAGAAGGGCTCGTCGTATTTCGGCTACGGCGTCGGCATCCTGCACATGGCCGCCACGATCTACGGCCTGCCGATATCCACCTGCTCGCCAAGCCGCTGGAAAGCCGATTTGCGCTGCCCGAAAGAGAAGGCCGCAGCCGTGAGGCAGGCCGAGGCCAGGATCGCCGACAAGGGAAACGGGATGTTTCGAGGGCCGAAAGGCGGCGGCCTCGACGGGCGCGCGGAGGCGGCGCTGCTGGCCTATTGGGGCTGGATCAAGCTGGCGCGAAGGGGGGCGATGTGAAAACGAATTGGGACACGCCCCGCGGATGCATGATCGTCGACTGGCCGACATGGGATCCGGTCCTGATCAAGATGTGGACAGAAGGCGCCACGGTGATGGCGATCGCCAAGGCGATTCCGTTGGCCACGCGGCATTCTGTCGTTGGCCGCAGGATGCGTCTCCGTCTCCCGGAGCGCGGCAATCCGGTTAAACTGGACGCCCCGGCGAAAGCTGCCTGGCACGCCGCTGTCGCCGAGGCGGCAAAGGTGCGCCCGCCCAAGAGCGGCGCCGCGGCCGTGAGTGCCGCCCGCGTCGCCTCGATGCTCGGCAAGAGCCTGCGCAAGGCCGAGCCGCCGCCGGCCGTCATCTACAAGCCGCCGACAACGCCGGCGCCGACCAGGTGCCAGTGGCCGCTGACGGACGGCAGGCCCTGGCGGTTCTGCGAGGCCGGGGTGACGCGCGGCTCCTACTGC
Source organism: uncultured Gammaproteobacteria bacterium (assembly GCA_964640525.1). Taxonomy (GTDB): domain Bacteria; phylum Pseudomonadota; class Gammaproteobacteria; order Xanthomonadales; family Xanthomonadaceae; genus SZAS-103. Next base: position 36,974 of record CAZXGS010000017.1, read on the forward strand.
GCCGAGCATGGCGCCCTGGCCTACACGGTGCCGAGTGAATGGGCGAAGAGGACGTACGGGGCATGAGCGGGCACAAGGCCATGGGGGCGCACCAAAGCAGCGCCAGCAAGACCGCAGAGTGGCTCACGCCCCCGTGGATTTTGCGCGCTCTTGGTCCTTTCGAGCTTGACCCCTGCGCGTGTGACGAGCCCCGCCCCTGGCCGACAGCCGCAGCGCACCTGACGCGCGCGGATAACGGCGTGGCGCGGCGGTGGGATGGGCGCGTGTGGCTCAATCCGCCCTATGGCGGCCCGGCGATTATCGGCCCCTGGATGCGGCGCATGGCCGAGCATAATTGCGGCATCGCGCTCATTTTTGCCCGCACCGAAACCGAGGTGTTTCACGAATGCGTTTGGAAGGCCGCCACCGCCGTCCTGTTCCTGAAAGGGCGCCTCCATTTTTGCCGGCCGGACGGAAAGCCGTCTGCACCAAATGCCGGGGCGCCGAGCTGTCTGGTCGCGTACGGCGCGCGTGACGCAGCGGCGCTGGCTGTGTCTGGTATCGCCGGCGCACTCGTGGTCCTGCGATGATCCAGCCCCTTTTCCCCTACCAGACCGAGGGCGCCGACTGGATCGCGCCACGTCGACGCTCGGGGCTGTTTGACGAGCCGGGCCTGGGGAAGACGAGCCAATGCATCCGCGCGGCCGATCTGCGCGGCGCGATGCGAATCATTGTCATCTGCCCGGCCATCGCCCGCGAGCATTGGCGTGGTGAATTTCGCAAGTTCTCCCGCATAGGTCGCCGTGTGCTCAAGGCTGCCAACATTCACGACTACCGGGCCTGGGAGCGCGGGCGGTGGGATGTCCTACTGTGCTCCTACGAGATGGCCGTGAAGTGGGCACCGCTGATCATCGACCACATGGAGCCGCTGGACCTGCTGGTGCTGGACGAGGCGCACTACCTGAAGAACAGCGAGGCCAAGCGCACGAAGACGCTGCTGGGGCCCGGGGCCGACGGGCTCGATGGGCTGACAGCCTGGGCGAAATGTGCCGTCTGGGTGACAGGCACGCCCATCCCGAACGATCCTGGCGACTGCTGGACCTTCCTGCGGTTCTGCGGCGTGATGCCGCTGGGCCTGGCCGCGTTCCAGCGCCGCTATTTCACCGCGCGGCCCGGCTCCTACGCCACGCGTTACGCCCTGCGCGCGGAGACAGCGCCGGAACTGCGCGACCTGCTGGATAACAACAGCATTCGCCGGCGCCTGGCGGACGTAGGTATTCAGCTGCCGCCCATCTTCCTGGCCAACACCCTGGTCGAAGGCGACACCACCGACATCCGGGACATGCTCGCGAACCACCCGGGGCTCGACACGCGCATCGCCGCGGCGATCGAGAGCATGGCCGGGGATGAATGGTCCCTCGCCGGCGCGATCGACAGGGTGGACAGCGAGCACGTCGCGGTGCTGCGGCGCCTGATCGGCGAGGCCAAGGCGCTGCCCTACGGCCAGATGCTCCTGGGCGAACTGCATGGTGGTCTAGACAAGATGGTGGTGTTCGGCCTGCACAAGCGGGCGGCGCACATCCTGCAGACCTACCTGCTCGACCACAACATCCAGGCCGTCATCATCAACGGCGACACGCCCGAGGCGCACCGACAGACCTACATGACGGCGTTCCAGGATGATCCGACTGTCCGGGTGCTGATCGGCAACATCCGCGCCGCCGGCGTGGCCCTGACGCTGACGGCGAGCTGTCATATCGACATGCTGGAAAGCGACTGGTCACCGGCGGCGAACTGGCAGGCGCTGAAGCGCGTCCACCGCATCACGCAGACGCGGGCGGTGCGGGCAAGGTTCATCACCCTGGCCGAGAGCTTCGACGAGATCGTCAACCGAATCGTCGCGGAGAAGACCGAGAAGATCGGCGTGCTCGAAGGCCAGCAGATGTTCGAGGTTCCGGCTTGACAGCCGCCAAGAAGCCGTTGTAACTTGTTACAACGATCAACAGCAGGAGTCGCCATGCCCACCCTCATCACCTTCGCCACCGACAACCCCGACGACGCCAAGCGCATGTTCGAGGCGCTCTATGGCGCCCCGGCGCAGGAAAGCCTGCCGCTCCCGGCCACGCCCGCGGCCCCCCGCGGCCGCGCAGCCGCCAAGGCGCCGGATCCCGCGTCGACGGTGACGACCACCGTCACACCGCCGGCCGCCCCCGCGGCCCCGGTGCCCACCCCGCCGGCAGCCGTTGTGCCGCCGCCCACGCCCACCTCGCCGCCCCCGGCAGCGCCGGCCGCCCCCGCCGTCCAGGCACAGCCCGAGCCCGGCTGGACGCTGGAGCATGTGAAGGGCATGGCCAAGGCGTTCCTGACCAACCCCAAGGGCGGCCCGGACAAGCTGGAGGAGGTGCTGAAGCGCCACGGGGCGGAGGCCGTCGGAACGGCGTCGCCGGGTGTCTGGCACCTGCTCTACGCCGACATGGCGGCGATTCTGGAAGCGGCCTGACGCCATGAGCATCGGCCAGCAGATGATGGACCGGGATTTCCACGCCACCTATTCGGGTTCCGGCATCCATCGTCTGCTGGCCGGTTGCTACGGCTCTGTGAGGCTCGCCCGAACTGTCCCGCCAGCGCCGCCGACGAAGTGGCAGGAGGAAGGGACGGCTGCACATGCCGAACTAGAGCGGCGCCTGTCGCATCGCGACACGGCGCCGGGCGCGCTCCCGAGTGTCGAGGAGGCCGTCTACTACGTGGCCGGTATTTTGGCAGAGCACGAGAAGCGGCGCTATGACGCACAGGTGGTGGCGGAGCAGCGGGTGTGGTTTCCCCAGCGCATCGTGCCACGCGACGAGTGCAGCGGCACCCTGGACGTGATGGTGGAGAGTGGCCGGCGCGTCTGGATCATCGACTACAAGCACGGCGCTGGCGAGTTCGTAGAGGCCGAGGAAAACACCCAGCTCATGTTCTATGCCTGGGCCGCGTTGCACAACAGATTGTATCTGTTTGACGAGATCACGCTGGTGATCATCCAGCCCAATAGCTGGCAGGACGGCGAGCCGATCCGGGAATACAAGACGGACGCGCTGGAACTGTTCGACTTCAGCCGCCGCGTCATCCACGCCATCGAGCAGGCCGAGAGGCTTCACGCCCCCCTGCTGCCTGGCGACCACTGCAAGTTCTGTCCCGCGGCGCCGGTCTGCGACGCGCGGGAACGGGATGCGATCGCCACCATTTCAGGCGCGAGCGCGCTTTCGGTACGTGAATGGCAACCTGCCGATTTGCCGAAGCCGTCCGATCTGGACCTTGGACGCCTGGGGCAGATCGTCACCAAGGCGCCGGCCATCCGGGCGTGGTTGAAGACGGTCGAGGACTACGCCGAGGCCAGGGCTGTGGCCGGCGATCTCGATGTGCCTGGATGCAAGGTCGTCGAGGCGCCTGCGCGGCGGAAGTGGTGTGCATCGCAGGACGAGATCGCCAACCAGCTTGTCGACGACCTGCTGCGCTACGAAGGCGACGTAAACCATGTCCGTGAAATGGTCTATCCGCGCCAACTCATCGGCATCACCGAGGCCGAGAAGTTGGTTGTCGAAGCGGCGACGCGCGGCATCGACGATCCGGCAGGGCGCAGGGCGGCGATCGCCAAGGCCAAGGAGGCTTTCAGCGACTTGACCACGAAGGAAAGCAGCGGGGCGTTGTCCCTGGTTCCGCTGTCCGATCCGAGGCCGCCAGTGAACCGGGCGGCAAAACACTTCGGAGGCGTTCAGGTGATAGGAGTGGACGAATGACTGAGGACAAAGCGGCCGACCACGACATCGAAATGGCCGCCAAGCTGCGCGTGCTGGCGGATCGTGTGGAGCGTGGCGAGCAGGTTCTTGTTGTGCTGGGCGTGTACGACGAGGAGAGCACAAACCGGGAGATCCACGGCACGGGAACCGACACCATACTGCTCGGCCTGGTCGCCGGTCTGATGCTCGACGCACAGCGCATGTGCGACTGACACAGCAACAAAAGGACAAGCAATCGTGAGCCAGATGCGAGACAGCGCCAAGAGCGCCGAATGGGTGGCCAAGGTGGTCGCCGCGAACCCGATGCAGAAGATCATGAACCTGGAAACCGGGGCGTGGGACGGCAACATCCGCACCTGCCCGGTGCGGCTGAATTTCTTCCACAACAGCCTGCACGTGCCGGTGCGCGGCACCAATGACGACGGCACGCAGCGCGATACCGCGACGTACGAGATCCAGATGCTATTCCCGCCTTGCGCCACCGACCAGGTGAACAGTGTCCTCTGGCCCGAGGTATACGCGCTGATGCGGTCGTCCTTTCCGGCCAACATCAATCCGCAGGGCGAGCCGTTCGGCCTGAAGTCGCCGATCCGCGAGCAGGCGGAAAAGCAGAACTACGCCGGCTTCACCCCCGGCGGCAAGGCCGTGCGCGCTACCACGCAGTTCAAGCCGCCGGTGGTCGACAGCGCCAACAATCCGATCGTCGACACGTCGCGCGCCTACCCGGGCGTATGGGCGCTGGTGTCCTTCAACCTGTTCGCCTACCCGAAACCCGGAAGCAAGTTCAAGGGCAACCGGGGTGTGTCGGCCGGGCTCCAGGCGGTGATGATCATCGCTGACGACACGCCCCTGGCCGGTGGCGCCGTCGACACCAAGACGCAGTTCGCCGGGGTGAACATCGACGCCGGGTTCGATCCGGCCAAGGCGTTTGGCAGCGCGCCGCCCCCTCCGCCCCCTCCGCCCCCGCCGCCCCGGCGCGATCTGATCGGATAGACCGACCATGAAAATCGAGATCGACCTGAATGACATCTTTGGTGGAAGCGACGAAGGCATCGGCGAGACGCTGCAAGAGAGCATTCGTCGACAGGTGGTGGATACCCTGATTCGTCGTACACAGGATGGCGTTGGCAAGTTGGTGCAGGAGAAGGTCAGCGCCGCAATCGACAGCATGATGGCTGCCGAAGTTGAGAAAATGCTGCCGGGCCTGATCGAAAACCTGGTCCACACGACCTATACGCCCGTCGACCAATACGGGCGTCCCGGCAAGCCGACGACGTTCCACGACCAGCTCTTGGCTAAGATACTTGAGCAGATGGACTACAAACCTTCGACCGATAGCTACAACAGGGATAAGGAGAACGTGTTCACGAAGACGGTTCGCACCGTCATAGACGGACGGCTCGCCGAGTTCAAAAAAGCGTTCGACAAAACGGTCGACCAGCAGTTCGTGGCGGAGGCGCTGGCGCACGCTGCAGTGAAGCTGCGCGAGCGCATGGGGATAAAATAGGCCATGGCCCGGCAACCTAAAACTGTCGGCGGCGAGGCCGCGGCCTGGGAGAAAATCCAGGCCGGCTTGCGCATGGCCATCGAGGGAGCGACGGAGGTGTCGATCCGGCGCAGTGATGCTCGCTGGGCCGGTATCAGCCGGCTGTTGGAACAGATGCTCGCCAAGACGAGCGAGCTTTATCTGGCGGCGAAAATGGGCGCCGTGCAAGGGAGCAGGATGCAGTGAGCCTCGCACTGCACCTGGACTGGGAGACGCGGTCTGCCGTCGACTTGAAGACGGCAGGCCTGCATCGCTATGCCGAGGACCCCTCGACAGGCATCTGGTGCCTGGCCTGGGCGTTCTCGGATGGCGACAAAGGTGTCTGGAAACCGGACACCTACTTCCCGCAGCGCGTCCTGGACCACGTGCTCAACGACGGCAAGGTGGTGGCGCACAACGCGGCGTTCGAGCGGGCGATCTGGAACAAGGTGCTCCCGCGCTACATCGGCAAGCGTGTGTTCGTGCCCCCGATGTTCATCCGCCAGCAGGACTGCACCATGGCGCGCTGCGCGGTGCTCGGCATCCCTGCGCGCCTGGAAGACGCCGGCCACGTCCTGGGCATCGAGCAGCAGAAGGACAAGGCCGGGCACGCCAACATGCTGGTGCTCGCCAAGCCCAGGAAGACGCACCCCGATGGCCGGATCGAATGGGCCGACACGCCGGAGCGTCTGGAACTGCAATACTCCTACTGCGTCCAGGACGTGGCGGCCGAGACGGAGATCGACACCAAGGTCCCACCGCTGTCCGCGCGCGAGCGCTTGGTGTGGGAATTGGACCAGAAAATCAACGATCGCGGTATCATGCTCGACGTTGAGACGATCCGCGCGGCAGGGAAGGTCATCGCCACGGAGAAGACGCGGCTTGATGCCGCCCTGTCCGAGGCCACCGGCGGCGCGGTGACGGCTGTCACGCAGGCCGTGCGGCTTCGGAACTGGATATCGGCGCGCGGCATCCCCTGCGCCGGGCTGGGCAAGGACAACATCGGCGCCGTGCTGCGTGCCGCCAGGGAGGCCGGTGACGACGCCGTGCTGCGCGCCCTGGTCATCCGCAAGGAAGGTGCCAAGTCGTCGACGGCGAAGCTTGGCGCCATGTTGGCGTGCGTCTGCGCGGACGGGCGGGCACGGGGGCTGCTGGCCTACCACGGTGCCAGCACCGGGCGCTGGGCGGGGCGCCTGATCCAGCCGCAGAACCTCTATCGCACGGACCCAGAGGAAGACGGCGACGATATCCGCGATGTTATTGGGCTCCTCTCCGGTGAAATTTCACCGGCTAACAAGGCGAAAGCGATCCAGCTACTGCTTGGCCAGTCGGCCACGGTGATGATCGCCAAGTGCCTTCGGTCCATGTTCATCGCCATGCCCGGCACGCGGTTCGTCGGTGGGGACCTGTCGAACATCGAGGGCCGGGTGGCTGCCTGGATCACAGGCGAGCAGTGGAAGGTCGATGCGTTCCGCGCCTACGACGAGAAGCGTGGCCCAGACCTCTATCGGGTGGCCTATGCCCGCTCGTTCGGCGTTGCGGATCCGGCCACGGTGACGGGCCAGCGGCGCCAGGTCGGCAAGGTGACGGAGCTGTCGCTGCAATACCAGGGCAGCGTCGGTGCATGGATCAAGATGGCCGCGAACTACGGCGTGGCGCCGGCCGATGTAGTTGAGGTGGTTCGGATCGCCGTGCCCGAAGAGGCCTGGTTCTCTGTTGCGATGACCTATCCGCACGCCAATGACAAGCACGGTCTGCCAATGAACGAATGGGCGGCGATCAAGCTCATCGTCAAGGGTTGGCGCGACGCCCATGGCCGGCTGGTCCAGGGTTGGTGGGACCTGCAGGACGCAGCGATCGAGGCCGTGGCCAACCAGGGCGCGGTGGTGCCTGTGCTCGACGGCAAGGTCCGCTATGTCTCCGCGCGGGGCTTCCTCTGGTGCTCTCTGCCGTCCGGCCGCGTGCTCGCTTATTTCAACCCGCGCGTCGTCACTGCCGACACCAGCTACATCGAGATGCCCGACGGCGCCCGGATCAAGATCGGCGATTTGCGGCTCGGCGAGCAGGAGCAGATGCTGGAAGACGGTGGGGTGCTGGTCCGCCAGTCCCGCCGGCGCGTCGACTACGAGGGATACGAGGGAGAGAAGAAGCGCTGGGCCACGATGAACCTCTACGGCGGGATGCAGTTCAACCACATCGTCCAGGGCACGGCGCGCGACATCATGGTGGACGGCATGCTGGAAGCTGACAAGCGCGGCTACCCCCTGGTGCTGACCGTGCATGACGAACTGCTTGCCGAGTGCCCCAAAGGGTTCGGCAGCGCGGACGAACTTGCCGAGATCATGTCAACCGTGCCGGCCTGGGTGGTAGGCGATCTGCCCCTGGCGGCCAAAGCCTGGGAGGACGTTCGGTATGCGAAGTGACAAATACGGCCTGTGGAAAGGCCACACGCGCTGTGCGCCGCCCCCGCTGGTTGGGCTGACAGACGCAGAGCGTGCGGCGCTCTTGCGAAAAGGCCCCGAGCTGAGCAGCTTCACCTGCGTGCCACGCGAGGACAGCGGGAACTGGGTGATCGCGGCGCTATTCCTGGTGCTCTCCAACGTGATCGCCTTCGGCTTCGGTTTCGGTATTGGCGCCGGGTGCCGGTTTTTCCTGCGGGCGGTCGGCTATGGCGTCTGATGAAGACGTTTTCGAGGTGGTGCGCGCCAGGCTGCGCGACCGGGCGCCGCTTCAGTACAACATCTGGATGATGCTTGGTCGCGGCACGCCGCGCACGGTGGACGAGTTGGCCACCGTGCTGTGGTATCCGAACGAGCCGCCGACGCTGCAGCGCACCCGGCAGTTCCGCGTCGGCGCGTTCGTCGGCCACCTGAACCGCCTGCACCTGCGCAAGCACGACCGAGTGATCAAGCCCGGCAGCCTGCGTGGCACCTACCAGCTCTACATCCTGTCGACCTGGGAGGCCGAACAGGCAGCGCAACGCCTGGCCTTGATCCGAGCCGCGCAGAAGGCCGGCAGGCCGATCCCGAGCTTCCTGCCCCGCGGCTTTGCCAGCCCGGCGGTGAAGCGCGGACGCAAGAAGACGAAGGACAAGAAGGCTTCCGCCAGCACCTAGTCCCGAGGAAACCCATGGCCAAGCTGCAGAGCGCGCTGGCCTGGGCCAAGCGCGGCTACCGAGTCTTTCCCTTGGCGCCAGACAGCCGGCGCCCCGCAGAGCCGGGCTGGAACTGGTCGGCCAACGCCACCACGGACCCCGAAATGATCACGTTCTGGTGGGGGACAGGGGATTGGAACATCGGCTGCTGCACCGGCAGCGGCGTGGTCGTCGTCGACCTGGACCAGAAGAACGACCAGGATGGCATCGGCGCCTACCTGGAGCGCGGCGGCGCATTCAACACCCTGGCCGTCCGCACCACCACGGGCGGCATGCACCTTTACTTCGTCGGCGAGGGTCGCAATAGCGCGGGCAAGATCGCCCCCGGCATCGACCTGCGTGGCGATGGCGGCTACGTCGTGGCGCCTGGCAGCACCATCGACGGCGCGGCCTATGAGCTGGTTTCGGATCACGCCCTCGCGCCGCTGCCGGCCTGGGTGGCGCACGCCGCGCAGCAGCGCGCCACGGTGGCCACCAGCGCGCCGCTCACCGAACTGGACACGCCGCAGGCCCTGGCCAGCGCCGCGCTCTGGCTGGGCGCCCAGCGCCCGGCGATCGAGGGCCAGGGCGGCGATGCCTACACCTACCAGGTCGCCTGCGAACTGCGCGATCGTGGCGTCAGCGAGGCGCTGGCGCTGGACCTACTGCTGGAGCACTGGAACGAACGGTGTCTGCCTCCCTGGTCGCCGGATGAACTGCGCGCCAAGGTGGAGAACGCCTTCGCGTACGCGCAGAACCCCGCCGGCGCCAAGGCCACCGCCGTGCTGCTCGGCGTCAACCAGGCGCCGATCGACATCCCGGAAGACGCGGCGCCTGTGGCGCCGGCCGCCACCGAGGGGCGCGACCTGTCAGCCTTCAGGCTGGGCAGCATCGTGCCCCTGGCCACCCTGGCACCGCGGCCGTGGCTCTACCGACGCTTCCTGATGCGTGGCGAGATCACGGCACTGGCGGCGGCGGGGGCGGCGGGCAAGAGCCTGGCGGCCATCACGGCCGCCGTGCATCTGGCGCTGGGCCGCGACTGGCTCGGGTTTCGCCTGCACGGCGGCCCGCAGAACAGCATGCTCATCAACGCCGAGGACAACCTGGAGGAAATGAGCCGGCGCCTATACGCCCTGTGCTTCGCGCTCGGTGTCGACGCGGCCGAGGTCGTCCCGCGCATCGCCCTGGTATCCGGCAAGACAAAGAGCGCGAAGGTGAAACTGGCCAGGATGGGCCGGGACGGCCCCGAGCTAGTGTTGGAAGACGTGAACGCCCTACTCAATGTCTGCTACCACCAGCAGATCGCCATGCTCGGGGTGGATCCCTTGGTGAAGATGCACAGCGGCCTGTCCGAGAACGACAGCAGCCACATGGACCTGCCGATGGAGGCCCTGGCCAGCATTGCGGCGGAAGGCAACCTAGCCATCCTGCTGGCGCTGCACTTGGCCAAGCCGGGCATCGCCGGCACGGCGGCCTATGTCGGCAACGCCGACGCCATCCGCGGATCGAGCAACATCATCACCAGCGCCCGGGCTGCCTTCACCCTGGCCGGCCCGACGGAGGATGACGTGTCGCGGCTCAACCTGACGCGGGACCAGCGCGAGCGGTTGGTGCGGCTGGACGACGCCAAGATGAACCTGTCGCTGAAAAGCGGCGAGCCGGCGTGGCTGGAGAAGCGCACGGTCCTGTTGCCCAACGGGGATGAGGTTGGCGCCTTGCTGCCTGCCGATATGTCCTTGCGCGCCGAGGCCAACCGGGGTGTCCTGGCGCGCAGCCTGTTGGCAGAGATGAGCGCCCGCGGCGTGGCGTCGATGGGCCTGGCCGAGGTGACGGCGATCGTGAAGGACCTGGATCCGATATACAGCAAGCTGACGACCGCCGCCGTGCGCACGCGGCTGGAGAGGTTCTTCATGGATGACGTGCCGCTGGGCGACGGAAGCGCGTTGCGCCTCACGCCCGGGAAGAACAGAATGGTCGTGGTGGTAGAAAAGTAGGCTCGCTACGGCCCAGGCGGCACTGGAACCCCACCCAGCGCCGCGCAGGCCGCCACTACCGCGGGGTGGATCAGCGCCGCATCGGCCGCCGCATCGGCCGCCGCCACCTTAGCCGCATCGCCCCCTGCGGCCGTCCCAACTGCCACCGCGACGGGCTGCATGGTGCCGCTGATGAGGCACGCGGACTGGATCGCGGTTGTCGTTTTCGCCGCCTGCTCCGGGGTGCAGGCGGCGAGCAGGATGAGGCATGCAAGAGCGCGGGTCATTTCGTGGGCTCCGGTTGTTTGGGGTCTTTGGCTGCGCTGCCGCTGCTGCTGCCGATCCAGTAGCCGGCGGCAAGGGTGACGAGGGCTTTGAGAGTTTCGGCCAGGTCGGCGTCAGGTTTGGGCGCCAAGCCCAGCACGACGGCGCCATACAGGCCGAGGACCACGACGG
>CAZXGS010000018.1:0-29695 GCA_964640525.1 uncultured Gammaproteobacteria bacterium
CGGGCGAACTGGCTTGCGGGATTGCGCGAAAGGCGTGGTTCGACAGGCTCACCACGAACGGACTTGCGGGGTCGGGCGAACGGACTTGCGGGATCTGGCGAACGGACTTGCGGGATCTGGCGAACGGCGTGGTTCGACAGGCTCACCGCGATTGGCCTTTGACGGCGGCCGTTGGCAGCGCCGGAATCGCGGCGATCCCCATCAACGGATCGTCAGTTCGCCCACGCCCCGTGCGCACGCCCGGACAGCACCGTCTGCGCCAGGTTGGGGTCGGCGCCGAGCAGGTCGATGGCATCGCCGAGGATTGCTGCGGCCTCGGTGGCAAGCGGACTGACGCGGTCCTGGGCTGCCTTGTCGCGGGCCGCTTCCGCCGCGATGTCGCGCTCGTCGGCGTCGAGGCCGTCGTCGGCGCGCGCCATGCCCGCCTCGAGTCCGAATTTCTTGCGTTCGGCCTCGCGCTGCTTGCGCTTGGCGGCGTCCTTGTCGCGTTCGGCCATGCGCTCGGCGAGGTTGAGCGAGAGGGTTTTCTTGTCTGCCTGCTCACGGTACTGGGCGTAGTCCTGCATCAACCACTGGTATTCGTGATCGGATGCCGCGGCCACGCGCGCGTCGTGCAGGGCGACCAGTTTGGGAACCAGCGCAGCGAAATGGTTGAGCACCCGATAACTGGCCGCAGCCACACGCGTGAACGGCAGGGCGTTGTCGTAGGTGCTCTCGCCGAACTCCTTGGCATTCGGGCTGGCGGGGAAGGCGATGTCCGGAACCACGCCCTTGATCTGCGTGCTGGCGCCATCGACGCGGAAGAACTGCTCGATGGTCAGCTTGACCTGGCCGAACTGTGGCGGGCTGGTGCGGGTGATGCGGTTGAGGTCGATCAGGTTCTGCACCGTGCCCTTGCCGAAGGTGTCCTCGCCCAGGATCAGGCCGCGGCCGTAGTCCTGGATCGCGCCGGCAAAGATCTCCGAGGCCGAGGCCGAGCCGCGGTTGACCAGCACCGCGAACGGGCCGGTCCAGTCGGCGTGGGTGTCGTCGTCGTACTGCACGTTGACGCGGCCGTCCGAATCGCGCACCTGCACCACCGGGCCGGGGCCGACGAACAGGCCGGTCAGGTCGATCGCCTCGATCAGCGAACCGCCGCCGTTGTCGCGCAGGTCCATCACCACGCCTTCGACCTTTTCGGCCTTGAACTTGGCCAGGATCTTCTGCACGTCGCGGGTGGCCGAGGCGTAGTTGGGGTCGTTCTTGCGGCGGCCCTCGAAGTCCTCGTAGAAGGTCGGCAGGTCGATCACCCCGATCTTGTGCTGGTGCGCGCCGCTGCCGGTCTGGATCACGCGCGCCTTGGCGGCCTGTTCCTCGAGGTGGATCTTGTCGCGCACCAGCGCCACCGTGGCGGGCTTGGCATCCATCCCGGCATCCCCGGGCAACAGCTCCAGACGCACGGTGGTGCCCTTGGCGCCGCGGATCTTGTCCACCACGTCGTCGATGCGCCAGCCCACCACGTCCACCATCTCGCCGTCCTTGCCCTGACCGACCGCCACCACGCGATCGCCGACCCGCAGCTTGCCGGACTTGCCGGCCGGGCCACCCGGGACGATCTGGCGGATCACCACGTAGTCGTCCTGCTTCTGCAGCACCGCGCCGATGCCCTGCAGCGACAGGCTCATGGAGATGTTGAAGTTGGCGGTGGTGCGCGGATCCATGTAGTCGGTGTGCGGATCCAGGCTCTGCGCATAGGCGTCCATGAACGACTGGAACACGTCCTCGCCGTTGAGCAGGCGGGTGCGGCTGGCCAGTTGCTCGTAGCGCTTGTCCAGGGTCTTGCGGATCTGCTCGGGCTTTTCACCGGCCAGCTTCAGGCGCAGCACGTCGTTCTTGACGTAGTTGTGCCAGAGCGCGTCCAGCGCCTCGTCGTTGGCGGCCCAGGCGGCGTCCTTGCGGTCGTAGGCCCAGGTTTCGTGGGTCTTGAAATCGAAGTCGTGCTTGAGCAACGTGCGCGCGAAGGCCACACGCTGGTCCACGCGCTTGAGGTAGGTGCTGAAGATGTCGAAGGCCGGCTGCAGGTGGCCGGTCTTGATCGCATCGTCCAGGCCGGTCTTGTACGGCGCGAAGCGGTCGAGGTCGGCCTGGGTGAAGAACAGCTTCTCGGGGTCGAGCGAGTCGAGGTAGCGCTTGAAGATCTGCGCCGACATCGCATCGTCCAGCGGTTGCGGCCGGTAGTGGAAGCGTGCGTCGGTGAGCAGGCGATAGACGATCTGTGCTTCGCGGCTTTCCTGCGCGGTCGGTTCCAGCGAGGTCCCGCCAGTGCGCGATACCGGTGCGCCGTGGCTGGACAGCGCCGCCGGCGCGGTCGAGGCGATCAGGTCACGCAGGCCGTCCATCGGGTCTTGCGGCCTGGTCGCGAGCTGGTGCCCGACGTAGGCCAAAGGGGCGGCAGCGGCGATCAGCAGCACCAACATCGTCTTGCGCATTACGGGGATCCTTGGCGGAACAACGAATTCGAGGGGTCGGACAGCATGCACCAGGCGCCTGAATCGCGCCTGTGCCAAACGACGGGGGTGGAACTCAAACGGCCAACCCTCGCAACAAGCCCGCCGGACGGCACTGACGGCGCGATGGGCGGGCGCCGCGGTTGGGCGCACGCGGCATGGACGCCGGGAAGCACGGGCGACGGTGATCCATCGGAGTCAGGCGCACGCAGGCGAAGGGCAGGGACGGACCAGCAGCGGTGGGAGGTCGGTTCGCCACACCGGCTGCAGGCCGAGCTGCCGCGACAGCGCCGCGACCAGACTCGGAACCAACGCAGACGCGGTGGAAGGGCCGCCCAAGTCTAGCACCGAGGTGACCTGCAGGCCGGCGTAGCCGCAGGGGTTGATGCGATGGAAGGGCGACAGATCCATCGCGACGTTGAATGCCAGCCCGTGGAATGTGCAGCCGCGACGCACGCGCAGGCCGAGCGCCGCGATCTTCGCCCCGGCTACGTACACGCCCGGTGCCCCGTCGCGACGTGCGCCGTCGATGTTCCAGTCGGCCAGCACGTCGATCACCGCTTGCTCGATGCGCTCGACCAGATCGCGCACGCCGAGCCTGATCCGGCGCAAGTCCACCAGCGGGTAGGCAACGATCTGGCCGGGGCCGTGGTAGGTGACCTGGCCGCCGCGATCCACGTGCAGCACCGGGATGTCGCCGGGCGCGAGCACATGCTCGGGTCTGCCGGCCTGGCCGAGGGTGAACACCGGGTCGTGCTCGACGACCCACAGCTCGTCCTGCGTGGCCTCGTCGCGCGCGTCGGTGAAGGCCTGCATCGCCCGCCACACCGGTTCGTAGGCGCAGCGGCCCAGGTCCCGCACCGACCAGGGGCGTGGCGGACTCACAGCGTCCATTTCACTTCCGGGTGCGCGCGCAGGGCGCGGTGGGCTGCCTCGTATTCCTCGCGCGATGCAGCGCGGAAGCTGACCGTGACCGACACGAAACGTCCCGCACTGGAGGCGCGTGCGGACACGCTTTCATGCTCGACCTCGAGCCCGGCCGCGGCCAGCAGGCGCGGGATCTCGGTTTCCAGTTGCGCCGATGCCGGGCCCATCGCCGAGATCTGGAATACCCCGGGGAACTGGAAGCCCTTGGCCTGCGTATCGCCGTCGAGGATCCCGGGCGTGCTGTGTCGAGCGTGAGGTTTGTCCATGCACCTATTATCGGCGCTGGTGGGCACGATCCCAAGCGGATGGACGCAGGCGGAGCCGCTTTCCCCCGCCTGGGCAAGCCGGACTGGCCAAGCGCGGGCGTCCGCCGCACAATCCCTGCATGCGAACCCTCCCGTTGCTGGTTTCCGTTGGATTGCTCGGCCTGCTGGCCGTCCCGCGCGCGCAGGCCGAGGATGCGGTGTATCGCTGCGAGTCGGCCGCGGGCGTGAGCATCCAGTCCTCCCCGTGTCCGAAGGGCGCGACCCAGCGCAAGATTCTTTTCGAGCGCCCGGCCGATTCGCCGCCGCCCGTGGCAGCCTCAGCCGCACCGGCTCCTGCGGCGCCCCCGCCAATGCTGGTCGCCGGCCACCCGGTGACGCCGCCCAACGCCATGCGCCTGCCGAGCCAGCCCTACCCGCTGTGGGAGTGCATGCGTGGCGACGGTTCCACCTACGACAGCCGCGATGGCATCCCCGGCCGCCGCTGGGTCACCGCCAAGCCGGCCGCGCCGGACGCGTCCGATGGCGGCGACGGTCCCTCGCCGGAAGCCCAGAAGGCCGCGCTGGAGCAGCAGGTGAAGAACAACGGAGGGACGCTGGTGCGCCCCTACCAAGGTCCCACCGTCAGCGTGGCAAGCAACGATTCGACCCCACCGGCCCAGCCGCCGCCCCCGCCTGGCGCCGGCCCCGGACAGTGGGTCAACGACCAGTGCGTGCAGTTGCCGCCCGAACAGGCCTGCAAGCGTTATGCGGCACGCCGTGATGCCCTGCGGCGGCAGATCTACGCCGCCCTGCCCAGCCAACGCTCGCTGTACGCACCCGAGGAGCAGGACCTGACCTCGATGCTGTACGCCGCGTGCAGGATGTGATTGGACAGAGGACAGAGGCTGCGGACCGGGGCGGTGGCAACCTGGCAGGTGCGGTCAGAACCCGTAGCGCAGGAATCCCCCATCCACCGCGATGCATTCCCCGGTGATGTAGCTGGCGGCCGGCAGGCACAGGAACGCCACCGCGGCGGCGACTTCTTCCGGTTCGCCGATTCGTCGCAGCGGGGTGCGTTCGATCACCTCGTCGTAGTATTCCGGGTCGGCCAGCGCCGGTGAGGTGCGCCGGGTACGGATGTACCACGGTGCCACCGCGTTGACCCTGACGCCGTCGCTGGCCCATTCGCAGGCCAGGTTCTTCGTCAGTTGATGCACCGCGGCCTTGGTCATCCCGTACGGTGAGCCGGTGCGCACGTGGGTTGCGCCGGAGACGCTGCCCACGTTGACGATGCTCGATGCGGCGTGCCGGACCAGCAGCGGGTAGGCGTAGCGACACAATTCGAACGTGGCCGCGACGTTGAGTTCGAACACGGCGCGCCATTCGTCGTCGGCATAATCCATGGTCGGCTTGCGCTGATTGGTGCCGGCGTTGTTGACCAGGATCGACAGCCCGCAGTCCAGGTCCTCGATCCAGTCGAACAGCTCGCGCCGCGCTTCCGCGTCGGCAAGGTCGCAGGCGAAGGCACGCACCACGCGTTCGGGAAAGTCCTCCTCGAACTCGGCGCGCACGTTTTCAAGGTGGTCGCCGTCGCGAGCCACCAGCAAGACGTCGGCGCCGAAGTCGAGCAACTCGCGCGCGCTGGCCTGGCCGATGCCGGCGCTCGCGCCGGTGACCAGCGCCATCTGTCCGTCCAGCCGCCAGCGGGGGTTGCTCATGTCCGGCTCGACTCCCGGGAAAGCCCTGTGATGCCGGCATTCCGCCAATGCACCGCCGACGCCGGGTTCGCGGTGACGCGGGTTCGGTGACCGGCGATCAACGCATCCGGTCCTCGTGCCGCGTCGATCGGCAAGCGCATGGAGACGTGGCGGTACATCGGCAGGATCGTTTCGTGCCGGCGCATCGCCCGTGCTGCGTGGGCGAGGGCTGGACGCGGCATCAGTAGTTGATTCTCACGTGCTGTTGGTTGACCACGCGCGCGCTGGTACACGCGGTTTCCTTGTCGTTGCCGGGCTGAATGGTCCACGCCGGGTTGCTGACGAGCGCGTTGTCGATGTAGGCGCGGATGGTGGTGAAGTGAGTCGATCCGTCAGCCGGAAACTGGCTGCACGAGCTGACGCCGTAGGTTTCCAGAGCGCCGCCAAAGACCCAGTTGAAGACCTGGAAGTAGCCGCTGGTGTTCAGGACGGCCGGCGCCAGCGAGGTCTGGGTGCGGTCGGTGGCAACGACCGTCCACTTCTGGCCGGCGCCGCGAATCATGCGGCCGTAGATGCGGTCTCCCGGCTTGACGACCACCGAGTTGCCGACATAGATCGTGCCGGACTTGCAGCAGTTCCAGGAAGCAATGGTCCATTCGTTGGTGCCGTAGCTGCTCCAGCCGAGCACCGGCTGCAGGATCGTCACCACGTTGTTCGCGTCTTCCAGCCCGGGAAAGAAGTACAGCGTCTGTCCCGACTTGGTGACCGGATCGGCAGGCACGGTCATGTAGGCGGTCAGCTTGTTCACGCCGCGGGCCAGCGTGGCCGACACCAGTTGCAGGTAGCCGTTGTAGACCTGCGGCAGGTGGATGGCGTCTTCGGTCGCTTCCACGCGCACGCCGCTCTTGAGGTAGTGCGGGAACGCGCAATGGCTGACCTGGCGCGCCATCCCGTCGGCGCGCAGGATGTTGCCGTCGGCCTGCAATTGCTCGCTCGGATCCACGCGCTGCACGCAGGAGGCGTGGAAATAACCGTAAGGCGTGCGCACGTAATCGGCGGTCATGCCGCGCATCTGCGCGATTTCGGTCGCCGAAACCCTGGCCAGGCCGATGTCGCGACCGTTGGCCGCCGGTGCGGCCGATGCGCCGGTCGCGGCCAGCGCAGCGGCGAGCAGCAGGCTCGATGTGGCAAGAATGCTTGCGATGTTTGCGCGCATTGCAGTCCCCTTGTGGCGATGATGGAAAGGATAGGGTGTCGGCGGCGTGCGCCGGACATGGCCGATCAGCCTACCGGAGGACGTCGTTCGCGTCACGCCACACGCGTGGCGCCGATGCGGTACGGCACCGCTGCCTGTCCTGCGCCGGACTTCTTCGATTTAGCGTGCTGTCGGGCACCGCTGGCGAGGCGCATTGCCTTTCGCGCGGGACGCAGGGCGCTGCCGTGCCAGCGGCAGCGGAGGCGGCGTGCCCGCCCTCGCCAGGCTGCGCTAGCATGGTGGCAGTTCCTGCTGCGGAGGACTTGGCCATGTCACGTTCGATTTTCCTGCTGCTCCTGGCCACTCCGGGCCTGCTTGCCGCCTGCAGTCATCCGGCGCCGCCGGCTTCACCGGCGGCCGATGCCACCACGCCAGCGGCGGCGACCTCCGGGGCCACCGATCTGAGCCGCAGCATCCACAAGCCCATCGACAAGGCCAAGGGTGTCGAGGGAACGGTGGAGAAGTCGTTCGAGAACCAGAACAGGCAACTCGACGCCGCCGAGGGCGCGAGCGCCAGTCAGGCCGCTTCGCCCTGAATCACAACCCGCACATGCAGTGCGCCAGTTCCACGAAGGGTTTGTTGCGCGCGGTGGCGAGCCAGTCCAGGGTGTGCGCGAGCTGATCCTTTTCTTCGCTCGACAGGACGAGGGCGCCAAGCC
The DNA here is from genome assembly GCA_964640525.1 of uncultured Gammaproteobacteria bacterium. Classification (GTDB taxonomy): domain Bacteria; phylum Pseudomonadota; class Gammaproteobacteria; order Xanthomonadales; family Xanthomonadaceae; genus SZAS-103. The sequence goes on from CAZXGS010000018.1 coordinate 7,270, forward strand.
CGCTGGCGGCCAGCAGGGCATGGGCTTCGCTGTTGCCGCTGAAGCCGGCGAAGAAACGTTCGAAGGCGGTCATCGGCTTTTCGACGTAGTCCACCCGGTACTGGCCCTTGCCAAGGTGCGCCAGTTCGGCGGCGCCGGCGATCGCATCACGCAGGCCACCCAACTGGTCCACCAGCCCGCGTTCCCTGGCTTGCGCGCCGCTCCACACCCGGCCACGGGCGACGGCGTCGATCTGCGCCGGGCTGCGGTCACGGGCATGGGCGACCTTGGTGATGAACTGCTGGTAGCCGTGGTCGATGGTGGACTGGATCAGCTCTCCCACGGCCGGATCCAGCGCACGGGTCGGATCCATCGCCCCGGCCCAGCGGGTGGTGCCCACGCCGTCGTTGTGGATGCCGAGTTTCTCCAACACCCGCGGGCCGGTCATCGACAGGCCGAAGATGCCGATCGAGCCGGTGATGGTGGAGGCATCGGCATAGATGCGGTTGGCATTCATCGAGATCCAGTAACCGCCGGAGGCAGCGACATTGCCCATCGACACCACCACCGGGATGCCGGCGTCGCGGGTCAGTTCGACCTGACGGCGGATCTGTTCGGACGGGAACACCTCGCCGCCGGGTGAATCCACCCGCAGCACCAGCGCCTTGGTGTGCCCGTCCTCGCGCGCCTGGGCGATCAGCGCGGCGGTGGACTGTCCACCGATCTTGCCTGGCGGCTGGCGACCGGAGCTGATCTCGCCGGAGGCCACGACCACCGCCACCGCGTCGGCGCCGACCGGGGTCGACGGGGCGCCAAGGCGTGCGAGGTAATCGTCGAGGTCGATCTGCCGGAAGCTGCGGATGCGCGCATCGACCGCGCCCTTCTTCTCCAGCATCGCCTCGACTTCATCCTCGGTCTTCAGGCCATCCACGAGGTGCTCGTTCAAGGCCCAGCGCGCCATGTCGCCGTCGGCGGCCTTCAGGCCGTCGGGCAGGGCGTCGATGTCGGCGGCCAGCTTGATTGGGTCGATCCCGCGCGCCTTGCCCACGTCGGCCAGGTAGCGCTGCCAGAGGTCGTTCATCCAGTACAGGTCGGCAAGCTTGGCATCGGCCGAGGCCGCATCGAGGATGTAGGGTTCGGCAGCGGACTTGTATTGACCGACGCGGAACAGCTGCACGTCCACCCCGAGCTTGTCCTGCAGGCCCTCGCGGTAATACAGGCGGTAATCGCCCAGCCCCTGCAGCATCAGGCCGCCGGCCGGGTTGAGGTAGATCGCGTTGGCTGGCGCGGCCAGCAGGTAGGTTTTCTGGTCGAGGTTGTCGGCATACGCGATGACTTCCTTGCCCGAATCACGTACCTCGCGCAGGGCCCTGGCGACCTCGCGCAACTGCGCCAGGCCACCGCCGGCCTGGATGGTGTCCGGGCGGATCAGTACCCGCTCGATCCTTGGATCGTGCTTGACCGATTGCAGCGCGCGCAGCAGGTCGCGCAACTGGACCTCCTTGGTGCCCTCGCCGAAGGCGCGACGCACCGCCATCGCACCGGGGCTGGCGCTGTACTGCTCGACCAGCCTGGCCTCCGGCGCGATCACCAGCGTCGTGCGATTGCGCAGGGCGGGGCGCTCGCTCAGCATGCCCAGCAGGATCAGGAACACGATGGCCAGGAAGATCAGGTTCATCGCCAGCCGCCGCGAATAATCCACGGTGCGCCAGATGCCGCGGACGAAGCGGTAGATCAGGCTGGGTTTGGGGTCTGACATCGGGTTCTCCGGTGGTGCGTGACGTGGGGCTGGAACATTGCGCTGGCTTCAAACGCCGGCGGCTGACCAAGGGCCTGGGCTGGGCGTCGCCGTCGATCGCCACGCCCGCGAATGCGGGAGTCCGGCGCCGTCGTGTCCAGGCACGATGCGCCGCTGGAAACCGGCATGGCCTGCCTTGCAATCGAAAAAGGCGGCAGGAACGGCGCCAGCGGGCCGGGCCAACGCTCAAATGGTAGCCGATCGCGCGACCACGGCCATCAGCCGTTCGTCACGCCTGGCCAAGTGGAGGAAGCGCGAGCCCAGCAGCGCAGCGGCGGCAACCAGGCCCAGGATCAACCCGACCCACATGCCCTGCGCGCCGAGGCGCAGGTGCACCCCAAGCCACCAGCCCAGAGGCATGCCCAGCATCCAGTACGCGCACAACGTGATCCACATCGGTGCACGGGTGTCCTTGAGCCCGCGCAGCGCGCCGGCGGAATGAGCCTGGATTCCGTCCGGATACTGGAACGCTGCCGCGTACAGGAGCAAGGTCGCCGCCAGCGAAGCGATCGCAGGGTCGTCGGTGTACGCCAGCGCGATCGCCCTTCCCCCGAACACCATGACCAGCGCCGAGAACGTCTGCGTGGCCAGCACGATGGCGTAGCCCGCGCCTGCCGCCCAGCGCAGCGTGCTCCAGTCGCCGGCGCCAGCGGCATGCCCGACCCGCACCGTGGTCGCCATGCCCACGCCCAGCGGCAGCATGAAACACAGGCTGCCGACGTTGACCGCGATCTGGTGCGCCGCCACCGGGACCGTCCCCATGCGCCCGATCAACAACAGGGTGGCCACGAACAGGCTGCCCTCCATGAACACCGAAAAGCCCATCGGCAGCCCGATTCGCAGCAACTCGCGGATCGGCGCCAAGCGCGGCGGCTCGAAGCACGCAAACAGGCGCAGGTCGGCGAATCGCGGCGCGCGTGCCAGATAGGCGGCGATGCCAAGCACCTGCAGCCACATCACGATCGCCGAGGCGGCGCCCAGCCCTGTCGCGCCCAGCGCCGGCATTCCGAACGCGCCGAACATCAACGCGTAACCCAAGGGCAGCAACAACACCGCGCCGAGCAGGCCGAACACCATCGTCGGCCACGTCCACGCCAGCCCCTCGCTGACCGAGCGACACACCAGGTACAACGCGAAGGCCGGTGCGCCCCAGGCGATCGCGGTGAGGAAGCCCATCGCCGCAGGTCGGACACCCGGGGCCACCCCCATCCAAATCAACAGGTACTCGCCGGCGCGTGCCAGCAGCAGCAAGGCGACGCCCATCGCCAGTGCCAGCCACGCCGCCTGCCGGAACAGCGGGCCGATGCGCTCGCGCCGCCCGCCGCCGCTGCACTGCGCGACCGAAGGCGGGACGGCCATCAACACCCCGATCAGCAGCAGCAGGATGATCGTCCATATCGCGCCACCGACCGCCACCGCCGCGAGCGTGGCCGCGCCGTGGTGGCCGGCCAGCGCGGTGTCGATGACGGTCATGGACACCGCCGACACCTGCCCCAGGACCAGCGGGAGGGCGAGCGCGGAGGTTGCGCGCATCTCGCGGACGAGGCGCGCAGGCAGGAAGGGCAGGGGCGACATCGGGGCTGGAAACATCGACAATCCGTCCATCCTAGCCTGCCATGGCCTTGCCGGCATGAGCCCCGATCCGCAGCCACCGCAGTCACCGCAGCATGCACCTTCGGCCCCAAGGGCGGTCGCGCAGGCCGCGGCGCAAGACTCTGCGGCCGGTGACGACGCGCGCGGCGATGCCGCGCTGGCGGATGCCGATGGGGCGCGAACCAACGGCGCGCCCGGGGTTGCCGAGGAACCTTGCGTCGGCGTTGCGCGCGCCACGCCGGTGGCCGACGCCAGCCTGCCCGTGCCGACCGGCGAGCGCTGCGGCAACTGCGGCGCACCGCTGTTCGGGCCACACTGTTTTCGCTGCGGCCAACCCGACCACGGTCTGGTGCGGCATTTCTCCAGCATCCTCGGCGACCTCGCCGATTCCGTGCTGCAGATCGACAGCCGCCTCACCCGCACGCTGGGGCCGCTGCTGCTGCGTCCGGGATTTCTGACGATGGAATATTTCGCCGGGCGACGGGTGCGCTACGTCAGTCCGGTCCGCCTGTTCTTCTTCTTGAGCGTGCTGGCGTTCTTCGTCGCGCAATGGAGTTTCGATGCGAACAATTCGCGCGCGTTCCAGTTCGAGCCCGATGCCATCGACGCCGCGATGACCGTGGCTGCGGTCGAACACGCCCGCGATGCGCAACTGGGGAAGGTGCGCATCGCACGATCGCGGCTGGGCCAGCACCCCGAGGCTGCCGGCGATCTCGCGCCGGACCTGGCCCTGCGCGAGCAAGACATCCAGCGCAAGGCCAACGTGCGCATCGCGCAACTCAAGGTTGCCGCCGCGCAGGGCAAGCCACCGCCCGAGCACATCGACCGGCTGACCTTCGGTGACGACGACAGACCCTGGGATCCGGTCACCCATCCGCTCCGGATCGCTGCCTTGCCGGCATTCGCCAACGGCTGGATCAACCTCGGCATCGGCCGCGCGCAGGGCAACGTGGCCCGCATCAAGCAGGATCCGCGGCTGTTGTTCGATGCCTGGATGAGCGCGCTGCCCACCGCGCTGATCGTGTTGTTGCCGCTGCTGGCGCTGCTGCTCAAGCTGGCCTACCCGCTGAAGCGGCGCCTGTACATGGAACATTTCATCGTCGCCCTGCACAGCCACGCCTTCCTGTGCCTGGCGCTGTTGCTGGCGGTGGTGCTGGACGGGATGCGCGGCCTGGCTGCGCCCGGCGCCATGCGTACCGTGCTGGGCTGGGCGCAGGGCGGAATGATCGCGTGGATGCCGGTGTACCTGTGGCTGATGCAGCGGCGCGTGTACGCGCAGGGCGTGGCGATGACCACGTTCAAGTACGCCACCATCGGTTCGCTGTACCTGATCCTGCTCAGCCTCGCTGCCGTGGCGACCTTCCTGGTGAAACTGATATGGCTGTGATCTACGAGGTGAGCGTGCATGTCCCGGCGGCGCTGGCCGAGAGCTATCTGGCGTGGCTGCGCGAACACATCGGACAGATGCTGGCCCTGCCAGGCTTCGAGGAGGCGGCGCTGGAAGCGATCTGCGACGACCCGCCCGCGCAGCGCGGTTGGTGTGTGCGTTACCGGTTGCGTGATCGGCAGGCGCTGGAGGACTACCTGCGCGAGCACGCGCCGCGCATGCGCGCCGACGGGGTGGCGCGATTCGGCGATGCCTTGCGCGCGCAGCGCCGGATTCTGGAGCCGATCCGCCGCTGAGCACGGTTCGGCCCGCGCCCCCTGCGCGCCTCGGGGCATCGCGCGACCTCCCGGTTGCGGCGCTGCGATCGCTACGGCGCCAGCTTGCTTGCGATCAACGACGCCCGTGCGGATGGCGCGGTGAGCAGCAGGTTCTTGCGCAGCGCCTCGCGCTGCGGCGCGGACAAGCGGCGCGAGAGCTCGAACAATTGCGTGCGCGCGTCGGGCGCCAGATCCTGCAGCATGCGCAAGGTGGCCTCGCGTTCCTGGCTGGGCACATAGGCGAACCACATGCCGGCCTGGTCCAGCCAGGCGCCGATGGACGGGCCGCGCAGCCACGCCTGCTGCCATTCCCGCGGCTGCGCGCCGAAGCGCGCGCGCAGCGCCGCCTGTTGTGCCGCAGGCAGGGCCGCGAAGCGCGCGGCCGCCTGGCGTACCTGATCCTGTTCGCCGGAAGAGAGGTCCTGCCAGGCGGCATAGCGTGCACGCTGGCGGGCGCGTTCAGCCGGCGGCTGCGCCAGCCATTGCGCCTGCCGCCGCGACAAGGCATCGCGCGCGGCCTGGTTCATCCCCTGCCACTGGCGGGCGTGCGCCAGCAATTGCCGACGATCCGGCTCGGGCAGGGCGCTCCATTGGTCCTGCCACGGCGCAAGCAGGGTGCGGGCGGCAGGTTCGATTGCATTCCAGTCGCTCGTCGTGGCTTGCGCCAGCGATCCGGGGATCGCCAGCATCATCGCCAGGGCCAGGATCAGCGATGCATCACGGCGCATGCTCGGTCTCGCTGGAGGCGGCATCGACGTCCGGGGCGCTGGTTTCGGGCTGGGCGGCTTCGGGCAGGCTGGTGGCGGCGTCCTTGCCCGTGGCGGGCGCGACTGCGTTGGCGGCATACCAGGAATACAGATCCAGATTGCGCGCAAGCTCGGCGCCTTGGGGGTCGGCCAGTTGCGCGAAGTCGCCGCTGGCCAGCAGATTCGCGGTGGCCGGAAGCGTGGCGGCCGGCGCATGGCCAGGCAGTTCTTCCACCACGCCGGGCCCTGGCGCGGCGTGGTGCAGGAACGCCGGATGCCAGAAATACGAACCGATGCCGACGGACGCCAGCAATCCCAGGGCGACAATCAGCGCCGGATGCAGCCACGGGGGAACCTCGCGCGAAGGTGCGTCGGTCGTCGCGGCGAGCATCGGGCTGGACGATGCGGGTCGTGGCGCGGCCGGCGCTTCAGTCCACGCCTCGGCCAAGCCTTGCAGCCAGGCCTCGTCGAAGCCGGCATCGCGCATTGCCGCGGTCGCGCGTTGCAGCGCGTGCCGGTAGGCGGCCTGGGACACGTTCAGCGCCAACGCGGCTTCGCCTTCGTCCAGCTTGCCCACGTAGCGCAGCAGCAGGGTTGCGCGTGGGCCGGCGTCGAGCAGGCTGAGCGGTTGCTTGCGGTTTTTCGCCAACGGTGCGCGCAGCGCCGGTTGTTCGAGCAGGCTGCGCCAGAACAGGATGCTCCAGTCCGCGGCATCCGCGCGCGCGGCACGTTGCTGGAACAACGCCCTCGCGGCGTCCATCGAAGCGCGTGCGCGACCGGCGTCCGCACACTGATGGCTGGCGAATGCGTATCCCTGGCGTGCGATGCCACGCACGAAATCGCTTCGATCCTGTGGCGGGCTCGACGAGGGGCGAAGCTGGGCGTTCATGCCTGCATGGAAGGGTCGTCCACAGGGAAATCGGACGCGTGGGCCCGTGGGGGGATTCTACCGGCGCGAGGTGGAAAACTGGCTCCGTACGCCAATGTACGGTTGGATGTGGCGCAGCAGTGACGGAGGCTACGAAATCGCTTGACAGGAGAAATTTCGGCGCTCCGCCAACCCCGGTGGGCGTTGCGTCAATTCATGTTGTGCACAGCACGCGATTTGGCGTGCATTCGGGCGTCGCTTGCGTAATCCGGGCCCGTAGCTGGTTCGTCATAATTGTGCAACGTATTGATTTTGAAGCATTTCGAAAAATTGACCAAAATCCCGCCAAAGGTACGCAGAGGCCCAAGGACGGGGGCTTGCGCAGTGCTCGCGGGGGCTGATTCCACAGCTTTATCCACAGATGGTGTGGACAATGGAAGAAACGCTTTCGTTCCGGAGGATTGCAGCATCATCTTCATTCGACCTGAAGAATAATGCTCCAAGTCGCTGATTTTCGTCGACGGGCACGCACCTCTTCGGAAAATGCGGCCAAGGCCGCCACGGCGGGGTTGTTAGACTGCCTTCAATGACGTCCCCCACGACCGATCCGCTGGCCCTGCAGGTGGCCCTGCCGCTGCCCGTACCCCACGGGTTCGACTTCCTGCCTCCGGCCGGGATGGACGCGGATGCGGGCTGGATCGGCGTGCGGGTGCGGGTGCCGTTCGGCAAGCGTACGCTGGTCGGCTGCGTGACGGGCGTCGGCGCGCCCTCCGAGTCGGTGAAGACGTTGCGTGCGGTGCTTGCGCGACTGGATGCCGAAGCCCTGCTTGCCGGCGAATTGCTCGCCAGCCTGCGCTGGACTGCGCGTTATTACCATGCGCCGCTGGGCGAGGTGATCGCCACGGCCCTGCCGGCGAGCCTGCGCTCCGGTGAATGCCTGCCGGAAACCTGCGCTTTGGGCTGGCAATTGACCGAGGCCGGGCGCACCGCGTTGGCTGGCATGCGCCGCAACACGCGCACTCGCGCGCTTGCCGAGCGCCTCTGCGATGCGGCCGTCGAGGAAGGCGTGCTCGAGGCGCAGGTCGAGGGCTGGCGCGCGACGCTGCGTGCCCTGCACATGCGCGGCCATGCCGAATGCCTGGCGATGACCGCGGATGCCGGCGCGCCGGCCGCGATCGCCGGGCCGCCGTTGCATCCGGAACAACGTGTGGCCGTGGACGCGGTGGTGTCCGCCCAGGGGCGATTCCAGCCGCTTCTGCTGGAAGGCATCACCGGCAGCGGCAAGACCGAGGTGTACCTGGAGGCGATTCGGGCGTGCCTCGCGCGTGGACGCCAGGCGCTGGTGCTGGTGCCCGAGATCGGCTTGACGCCGCAGATGCTGCGGCGCTTCCGCAGCCGCCTGGGCGTGCACGTCCACGCGTTGCACTCGGGCTTGTCCGACGGTGCGCGGGCGCGCGCGTGGACGTCGATGTGGCGAGGCGAGGGCAGGGTGCTGGTGGGCACGCGCTCGGCGATCTTCACCCCGCTGCCCGAGCCCGGCCTGATCGTGGTGGACGAGGAACACGACGGCAGCTACAAGCAGCACGAGGGCGTGCGCTACCACGCGCGCGACCTCGCGCTGGTGCGCGGCAAGGCGCTGGGCGTGCCGGTGGTGCTGGGCAGCGCCACGCCGTCGCTGGAAACGCTGCAGCACGCGCTGGCCGGCCGCTACGCCCATCTGCGCCTGCGTCAGCGCGCCGGCAGCGCGCAGCCGCCGCGTGTACGGGTGCTGGATGTGCGCGGGCGCGCGCTGGAAGGCGGCCTGTCGAATGAGGCCCTGGATGCCATTTCCGCCACGCTGGCGCGCGGCGAGCAGGTGCTGGTGTTCCGCAACCGCCGCGGTTATGCGCCGGTCCTGCAGTGCCACGACTGCGGCTGGAGCGCGCGTTGCGCGCGCTGCGATGCCGCCACCCAGGGCGTGGCGATGACCGTGCACGGCGCCGGCCGCAGTCTGGTCTGCCACCATTGCGGCACACGCCGTCCTGCGCCGCGCGCCTGCCCCGAATGCGCCAGCCTGGCCTTGCACCCGCAGGGCAGCGGCACCGAGCGCATCGAGGAAACGCTGCTCGCACGTTTCGCCGATGCCACGGTGTTGCGCGTGGATCGCGGCACCACCGGTCAACGCGACGGCCTGGAAAAACAGCTCGCCAGACTCGGCGCAGCGCCGGGCATCCTGGTCGGCACCCAGATGCTGGCCAAGGGCCATGATCTGCCGAACCTCACCCTGGTGTGCGTGGTCGGGGTGGACGAGGGTTTGTTTTCGGCCGATTTCCGCGCGCCGGAAAAACTTTCGCAATTGCTGATCCAGGTCGCCGGTCGCGGCGGTCGTGCCGGCAAGCCCGGCAGCGTTTTGCTGCAGACCCACCACGCCGAGCACCCCTTGCTGACCACGCTGCTGGCCGGTGGCTACCCGGCGTTTGCGGCGCTTGAATTGGCGCAGCGCGAGGCCGCCGGATTCCCGCCGTACGGATTCCTCGTGCTGCTGCGTGCCGAGGCGACCAAGGAGCAAGACGTGCGCGCGTTTCTGCTTGCCGCACGCGAGGCCTTCGTCGGTCAGGACTCCAGCATCTCCATCCACGGCCCGCTGCCGGCGCCGATGCCGCGGCGTGCCGGTCGCGTACGCATGCAGATGCATCTGGCCTGCCTCGACCGGCGCGGGTTGCAGGCGGCGCTGGATGCGTGGGTGCCGCGCCTGTACCTGCTCAAGTCCGCGCGCAAGGTGCGCTGGTCGCTCGACGTCGATCCGGTGGACCTGTATTGAGACAATGCGGCGTTGCGGCGGAGGCTTGCGCATGAGTTCGGCAGGGCATGGCAAATCCGGCGTTCCGCACGTGCTGGTCCTGGGCGGTGGATTCGGCGGATTGTGGGCCACGCGCGCTCTGGCCAGGGCGCCGGTGCGGATCACCCTGGTCGATCGGACCAACCACCACCTGTTCCAGCCGCTGCTCTATCAGGTCGCCACCGCCGGCTTGTCGGCACCGGATATCGCGGCGCCGCTGCGGCACATCCTGCGCCGGCAGCGCAACGTCACCGTGCTGCTCGGGCAAGCGCGGACGATCGATGTCGATGCGCGGCGAGTGACTCTCGTCGAGCGCACGCTGGACTACGATTTCCTGGTCGTGGCGACCGGCGCCACCCATTCCTGGTTCGGTCATGACGACTGGGCCGCGCACGCGCCGGGATTGAAGACGCTCGACGATGCGTTGGCGATCCGGCGCCGCATCCTGCGCGCCTTCGAGGCCGCCGAAAGTGCGGACGATCCCGCCGAACGGCAGGCGTGGTTGAACTTTGCGGTGATCGGAGCCGGTCCGACCGGGGTGGAACTGGCCGGCACCCTGGCCGAGATCGCACGCCACACCCTGCCGCGTGAGTTTCGCCGTTGCGATCCGAAGCAGGCGCGCATCCTCCTGATCGAAGCCGGCCCGCGCGTGCTCGCGGCGATGCCCGAAGCGTTGTCGATCAGCGCGCGCAGGCAACTGGAACGGCTCGGTGTGGAAGTGCGAACCGGGCAGACGGTGACTGCGATCGACGCGGGCGGCATCGTCCTGGGCGGTACGCGACTGGAGTGCCGCAGCGTGCTGTGGGCGGCAGGAGTGGCGGCATCGCCGCTTGGGGCCACGCTCGGCGTGGCGCTAGATCGCGCCGGTCGGGTCCAGGTGCAGCCGGATCTGAGCATTCCCGGGCACCCGGAAACGTTCGTCATCGGTGATCTGGCCCACGTCGTGCAGGCCGATGGCAGGCCGGTGCCGGGCATTGCACCGGGTGCCAAACAGATGGGTGCCCACGCGGCCGCCACGATCCGTGCGCGTCTGCGTGGCGCGGCGGAAAGACCGTTCCGGTATCGCGACTACGGCAACCTCGCCACCATCGGGCGGATGGCCGCGGTGGTCGACCTGGGTCGACTGCGGCTGTCGGGTGTGCTGGCGTGGTGGTTCTGGCTGGCCGCGCACATCGTGTTCCTGATCGGCTTTCGCAACCGGATCGTGGTGCTGATCGATTGGGCCCGCGCGTACTGGAGCTACCAGCGCAGTGCTCGGATCATCGTCGGTGCCGCGGCCGACGATGACCGCGACTGATGCCGCGCCGGCGTTCGCTGCGGTTCACTCCGGGTCGGTGGGCGTGCGCAGGGCGCCCAGCGCAAACCGGCAAATGCGGCCGCCGCGCACCATGCATTCGGCGTGGTGGACCTCGCGGCCGGAGGCGGTCGAAAGGAAGGCGAGGTCGAAGTGGCAGACTTCCGGGTGTTTGGCCGCCAAGGCGTGAAACACGCAATTGTGCGCCTCGATCTGTGGTTGCCCGTCATGGACGATGGCGGCGGCTTCGTAGCCCAATTCGTCCAATTTGGCTGCCAATTGCCGGCTGGCGCGCTCGAGGTTGTCGGGGTCGATGTCCGCGGCCGCACCCTGTGCCAGTTGTGTCCCCAGTGCCCGCAGCAACGCCATGGTCTGCATGCTGCCTCGAGTCGCCAGCAGCTTCTCGATCAGCGCCCCGGCGATGGTGCCGTAATGGCGCGGGAACAACTCCCGTCCCAGTGCGGTGATGACGAACACCGCACCGGGCCGGCCGCCGGTCGGGCGCGAGGGCGCCCGCTCGACCAGATCCTGCGCGCCCAACGCGGTCAGGTGCTGGCGCACCGCGTTGTGGCTCACGCGCAGCTTCAGGCAGAGATCTTCCACCCCCAGCCCTTCCGGATGCCACAGCAGTTGCCGCAGCAACGCCTGTTGCGTGGTGCCGAGCTGGAGGGCGGAGGGGCGCAGGCGCACGGAATCAACCTTTGACCTTGGCAGGGAACTGCTTGCTGATGCCGGCGGCCAGCGCGTCGGCGATGGTGTCCATGTGCGCCTTCATCGCAATCCAGGTCCTGGCCTCGCCGGCGCGGTCGCCGGACTGGATCTGCTGGATCTGCAGCATGTGGTGGGCGCCATGCGCGGTCAACAGCGACAGCAGGGTCGGCTGCGGCAGGTAGGGGTTGGCACCGGCGAGGAAGTCGGCGATCTGCTTGGCGTTGGCGTCGAGATCCTGCATGGCCTTGGTCTGCCCCGCGCTGTCGCCGGCAAAGGTGGCGTCGGCATACGCCTTCACTGCGCCCCAGTGACCTGCCAGCAAGGTGAGCATCTTCGCGCCGGCGGGCTTGCCGTAGAAGCTGCCGACCGCATCGGCGATTTGCTTGGCATTGGCGACCACCTGGTCGGCGGCGGCCTTGGCTTTGGCCGCATCGTGGCCGTGGGCGGCGAAATCGTAGGCGCGCACCGCCTCGACGTGGCCCAGCCACAGGCCGCGCAGGGTCTGCGCCAGTGGTGAGGGTGCGGCGTGGGTGGCGGTGGCTGCCGCGGCCATGTGCATCGCCCCCGAATGGGCAATGGCAACCGGCACGGCGAACGCCAACGGCAGGGACAAGGCAAGCAGCAGGGGAATCGAACGGTTCATGGGGTTGCTCCAGAAGGACAGGTCGCACGTTGCGACCCGACAAGCTTGGGGTCGACTCCACCATAATTCAATTCGTATATGTGTAAACCAAGGCGGATGGTTGTGTATGGATCGCGCCACGAACCCGTGGAAGAACGATCGGTGGCCATCTTCGGTTCGATCCTGAGCGGTCGCCGACGTGAACCTGGCGCCAGGTCGTCGCTGCGATGCAGCGCACACGGACGACGAAATCCGTGGTGTAAGCTGCCCACGAGCGGAGGCCTCGGCGCGTGCCGTGACCCGCACCATCGGATCGACCAGGCGTGCGCACCATGAACCAGCCGACCCAAGCGCGCAGCGTGTATGTCCTCAGCGACGCCCACGCCTTCGCGACGGAGTTGGAACAGCGCCTGGACAGCTCGGGCTTCCAGGTCGAAACCGTCGATTCGCTCGAGGACTACCGCGAGCTGGTGCTTGGCCTGTCGCCGCACGCGTTGCTGGTGGATGCCTCGCATGCGGACGATCTGCCGGCCGTGGGTGAGATCCGCCGCCAGGCGCAGCAGCGGCTGCGCGATCGTCCCGGCGGCATTCCCTTGCTCGCGTTGCTTCCCGAGGACAACCTGCAGGCGCGGCTGGCGGCGCGGCGCGCCGGCGTGGGCGGGCTGCTGTTCCCGCCGTTCGCAACCACGGACATCGTGCGCCAGCTCAAGGAGTTGCTCGCCCCGCCGGTCGCCGATGCCGAACGCGTGCTGATCGTGGAGGACGATCGCGCGCAGGCGCTGTTCGCGCAGAGCGTGCTGGGCAACGCCGGCATGCATGCCGAGGTCGAGCAGAACCCGTTGCACGTGATGGACGCGCTGGAGTTCCTGCAGCCGGAACTGGTGCTGATGGACCTGCACATGCCCGATGCCAACGGCGTGGAGCTGACGGCGCTGATCCGCGAACACCCGAAGTTCCGTTCCACGCCGATCGTGTTCCTGTCCGGCGAGAGCGACCCGGAGGCACGGTTCGACGCCATCGACGCCGGAGGCGACGACTTCCTCGCCAAGCCCATTCGTCCGCGGCACCTGATCGCCACCGTGCGCAACCGCGTGCGCCGGATGCGCGAGCTGGGGCAGGCGGTCAGCGTGCCGGTCGAACGCGATCCGAACACCGGCCTGTGGCACCGGGACGCGCTGCAGGAGCAGTTGCGGGGATTCCTTGCGGCCACCGATCGCGGTGACGGTGGGGTGCTGTTCGTGCGCATCATCGATGCGTCCGCGCTGCGCGCGAGGATCGGTACCGCGGCGATGGAGCGGGTGGCTGCCGATGCCGGAAAGGTGCTGGTGTCGCTGCTGGGCGCGAACCAGCTCGCCACCGGGATCAACGATTTCGCCTTCCTGGTGGTGGCACCGGCACTGGACGACGCGGCGCTCGACGCACTCGGCGCCAAGGTACGCGATGCGTTGATGGCGGCCACCTTCGAGGCCGCGGGCATGGCGCTGCAGTTGCGGGTGGCGGTGGGGGTGTGTCCGTGGCACGACGGTGCGTCCGATGACGCGGCCCTGTTCGACCAGGCCGAGCGTACCGCGCGCCAGGCGCGCGACCTGCCCGAGGGCGTGAAGCGGTTCGTCTCCAGCGACCTCGCGCAGCGTCGGCGCGAAGATGCGGAAGTGGCATGGCTGCGCGATGCGATCACGCACGACCGCATCGAACTGGCCCTGCAGCCGATCGTGGCGATCCGTGGCGGCGTCGACGCGCAGTTCCAGAGCCTGCTGCGCCTGCGTGATGCCGAAGGGCAGTTGCGTACCGCCGCGGAACTCCTGCCGATCGCCCAGCGCGCCGGCCTGCTGGTCGAGATGGATCGCTGCGTGCTCGGACGCGCGCTGGCGCTCGCGCGCCGGCAACAGGATCGCTGGAAGCCGGTCAAGCTGTTCGTGCCGCAGGCGCTGGCCACGTTGTCGGCGCCGGACCAAGGCGCGTGGCTCAAGCAGGAGATCGCCCGCCACGGCGGCATGGGCGGTTACCTGGTGCTCGGCTGCAGGATGGAGGACGCCTTGCTCAATCCGGGCGTGCTGGCCGCGCTCGCGGCCGGCCTGCACAAGTCCGGCGTGCGCATGTGCCTGAGTCGGTTCGAGCACGGTGAGGAAGCCGAACGGTTGCTGGAAGCCAATCCCCCGGCATTCCTCAAGCTCGCCCCGCGCTACGTCGCCGCCAACGCGACGGCCGATGACCGTGCGCAGGCGCAACGTGCGATCGAGTTGGCGCATCGACTTGGGTCGAAGGTCATCGCCAGTTGCGTGGAGGATCCGCAGGTCGCCGCGTGGCTTTGGACCAGCGGGTTGGATTACGTGCAGGGCAACCTGCTGGCGCCGCCGGGTTCAAGTCTGGATTTCGATTTCCAGGCCGGGATGCATTGAAGGCGGCAGCGGCGCGCGCGTAGCCATCCATCATCGCAAGCGGTTGGTGTGGAGCGTGCTGATCCCGACGATGGGGCAGCGGGTGCCGTCGGCAACCACGGCGTGGCGACCGGCGATCACCCGGGTCGAGAAATTCTCGATGGTGATGCGCTTCGCGGTCAGCAGGGCCGGGCAGGGGCCATCCAGGTCCAGCAGGTAGGCCTCGTTGAACGAGGTGTAGATCGCCAGTTGGCTGCTGCCGACCGGGATCAGCTTGTACGGGTTGTAGAAAAACATGCCCACGCGCTGGTTGACCGCCTTCAGGTACGGCGCCGGGTCGGCCGCCTCGCGCAGGCGTGGGCCAGCAGGTGACGGCGAAGCGGCCGGCGGTGTGGGGGTCGCCTGCGGGACCGGTGCCACCGACGGCACGGGAGATCTCGCCGTTGGCGGTGGGCGGGGTGGCGTCGGCGCGCTTTCCGATGCGGCGGTCGCACCCTGCAACTGGCGCAGGCGCGCTTCCAGGAAGGCCTGGTCGCGGCTGATGTCGCGGATCTGCGTGCGCATCGCCACGACGTCCGGATCGTCGGCCGGCGCGCTGGTCTGGATGGCGTAAAGACGGTTGCTCAAGGCTCGCACCTGGGCGTCCATCTGCGCGATTTGCGCCTGCAGCGCCCGCATCTCGGCCTCGCGGGCAGCGTCGGCGCCCGGATCGGCAAGCGCGATGGACAAGGCCAGGCAGCCGACCACCAACATCGTCCAACCCAAGATCCGTGGCTTCATCCTCGGCTCCCGCAGCGGCGTGCGGTTACCTTGCTCCCGTGTCCGCAGGCTGGCAAGGCCGCGCGCGATGACGACGGCTTGCGGTATGGTGCCGCCTTTACCCGCACCCTCCTCCCATGCGCGACGTCCTGGACTGCATCGAAATTCCCACCGGCAAGGCACCGGCCTGGAGCGTGATCTTCCTGCATGGCCTTGGCGCGGACGGCAACGACTTCGCGCCGGTGGTGCCGCAACTGGTGGGCCCACATGGGCCGGCGGTCCGCTTCGTGTTCCCGCACGCGCCGGTGCGACCGATCACGATCAACGGCGGCATGCGCATGCGCGGCTGGTACGACATCGCCGCCATCGACATCGCCAGCCGCGAGGACGAGGCGGGGGTGCGCCAGTCCATCGCCATGGTCGAGGCGCTGATCGCCCGTGAAGGCGAGCGTGGCGTGGCGCCGGAGCGTTTGGTGCTGGCCGGGTTCTCCCAGGGCGGCGCGATCGCATTGGCGACCGGCCTGCGACGGACGCGGCCGCTGGCAGGGCTGGTGGCGCTGTCGACCTACCTTCCCATTGCGCCGGCCAGCATCGCCGAGTCCACGCCCAGCGCGCGCGGGACGCCGGTGTTCATGGCGCATGGCAGTTTCGATCCGATCGTGCCGATGGCGCTGGGCCTGCGCAGTCGCGATGCGCTGCTGTCGTTGGGGATGAAGGTGGAATGGCACGATTACCCGATGGCGCACCAGGTGTGCCCACCGCAGATCGCCGCGCTCGGCGCCTGGCTCGGGTCGCGCTGGGCCGGCCCCTGACGCCCCGCGAAACACCGCGTTCGGGAATGCGCAGGGCGATGGCCAGCGGGCGCGGTGCTGGCTACCATGGTCGCCGCCCGAGCCCGGGCGCCGGGGATGCTGCATGAACGTGCTGATCGTCGATGACGAACCGCTCGCGCGCGAACGCCTGCGCGCGATGCTCGGCGCGCACGCCGACGTGGTGGTGGTGGGCGAGGCCGGCAACGGGAAGCAGGCGCTGGACGCGGTGCAGTCGCTGCACCCGGACGTGTTGTTGCTGGACATCGCCATGCCGGTCATGGACGGGTTGGAGGCCGCCCATCATCTGGCCGGACTCGACGCGCCACCGGCGCTGGTGTTCTGCACCGCCTACGACGAACACGCGTTGTCGGCCTTCGAGGCCGCGGCGGTGGACTACCTGGTCAAGCCGGTGCGCGCCGAACGGTTGGCGACCGCACTCGATCGCGTGCGTCGCTACGTCGCCGCGCGCCCTGCCGAACGTGCCCCCGAGCTGCCGCGCAGTCAGCCGCGCACCCACCTGTCCGCGCGGCTGCGCGGCAGCCTGCGCCTGATCCCGATCCAGGATGTCGCCTACCTGCAGGCCGACGAGAAGTACGTCGCGGTCCACCACGCCCGCGGCGAGGACCTGATCGAGGAATCGCTGAAATCGCTGGAGAATGAATTCGGCGAGCGCTTCCTGCGCATCCACCGCAATTGCCTGGTCGCCGCCGACGCGGTGGTCGAACTGCGGCGCGGCGTCGACGGCCAGACCCACGTCGTCCTGCGCGGGAGCGCTACGCAGCTGGAAGTCAGCCGGCGCTGCCTGCCGGGGCTGCGCGAACGCCTGAAGCACCTGTGAGCCTGGCGTCGATGCGCCTTCGCCTGGCCACCCGCGAGAGCCCGCTGGCGCTCTGGCAGTCCGAGCACGTCGCCGCGCTCCTGCGTGCCGCGCACCCGGGCCTGCAGGTCGAACTGGTGCCGATGAGCACGCGCGGCGACCGCATCCTCGACCAGTCCCTGTCGCGCATCGGCGGCAAGGGCCTGTTCCTGAAGGAACTGGAAATAGCGATTCTCGACGATCGCGCCGATGCCGCGGTGCACTCGCTCAAGGACGTGCCGATGGACCTCGACGGCCCGTTCGCGCTGGCGGCGGTGCTGGAGCGCGCCGATCCGTTCGATGCCTTCGTCAGCGCGCGCCATGCGAGCCTGGATGCGCTCCCGGCCGGCGCGCGGGTAGGTTCGTCCTCGCTGCGGCGACAGGCGCAGTTGCGCGCGCGGCGTCCGGATCTGGAGGTAATCGACTTGCGCGGCAACGTCGGCACGCGCCTGCGCAAGCTCGACGAGGGGCAATACGACGCCATCCTGCTGGCCTGCGCCGGATTGCAGCGGCTGGGGCTGGAGGCGCGCATCGGCCAGCGCCTGATCGCGCCGGACTGGCTGCCGGCGGTCGCGCAGGGCGCGATCGCGATCGAGTGCCGCCAGCACGATGACCGGACCCATGCGTTGTGCGCGGCGCTCGAACACGCGCCCACGCGAAGCTGCGTCGAGGCGGAGCGGGCGATGAACCGCCGCCTGCACGGAAGCTGCCAGGTGCCGGTGGCAGGCTTTGCGGCGCTGGACGGGTCTGGCCTGCATCTGCAGGGATTGGTCGGCGATGCCCGCAGCGGTGAGATCGTGCGCGCACAGGTGTCCGGCCCGGCCGCGGAACCGCAGGCGTTGGGGACCCATGCAGCCGAGCGCTTGCTCGCGGCAGGCGCGGATGTCCTGCTGGCAAGGCTTGGTGACGCGGCAGGATGAGGCTGCGCAGCGCCGGTGGCCTACGCACGGTGCATCCGCAAATCCGCGTCAGTAGTACAACGTCACCATGTGCCTGGCCTCGGCAAAGAACAGCCAGCGCTCGACGAAGGCGCCGGCAAGCGCGGCCAATGCCGCCAGCGGCAGCACCACCACGCCAGACCGAGGCCATATCGCCGCGGCGATCAGCGCCAGCAGCGGCACGACCGCGAACAGCAGCAGCGCGCCCAGCCGCAGTTTGCGTGAATGCTTTCGCGCGAGCACGAATCCCATTTCGCGGGTGAGGTAGTTGGCCTCGGTGTGCGGGCGCTCGAAGGTGCTGACGGTGCCCAGGCCCTCCAGCGCGGTCGCCGACCCGCGCGAGGGCAGGGCGATGCGGTCGATGGCGTACCAGTAGCCTTCCTTGATCCACGCGCAAGCCAGGCTGCTGCTTGCCAGGATCGCCAACGCCGGCGCCGGGACGTGCGTGATCGCGCCGCCGGCGAGGTACAAAGCCACGAACAGCAGCCCGCCGGTGTGCAGGGCGAACACGAGGTAGGCTGGCACGACGAGGGGCTGGCGCCACGCTGGCACGGTCTTGAGGCTGGCGTAGATCATCGCCGTACAGCACACCGTGGCCAGCGCGGCCAGCGCCAGCGCGATCGCCGAAACCAGCATGGCCGGCGCGACGCTCCAGCGCATCGCGACGAAGCAGGCCACGAACGCGGCATACGTCAGCAGCGAGACCACGCCCTCGCGCGAGAGCCACGACGTGCGCCACTGCGAGAACGCGCGCCATGCCCGGGCCGGCTTGCCGAGGTGGAACACCGAGCTGATCAGTCCGATGCTGACCAGCAGAAAGCCGACCGCCGCGACCAGCAGCCAGGCGAACAGGCCTTCCAGCCCGGTTCTCGCCAGGCCCAAGCCAAACCCTCCGAGCACCCACCAGAACCACAGCCCGTAACCGGCACCGGACAGGGTGGTGAAGGCGATGACCGAAAATGCCGGGTTCATGCCGTCACGCGCGTGCCACAGGGCGACGTGGGCGGGACATGCCGGACGCCTGCCCGGGGCGATCCACTGGCCGGAGGTCCGCGCCAGGGATGGCAGGCGGATCGGTAACGCAACGCGGACGCGTCCTTCACCTTCGGCTTCATCTGGACAACACCCGATCCAGCCACCGCAAGACCGGCGGCAGCGCCTTGGCGTCCAACGCGTCATCCGCCGGTGCCGGCGCTGCGTCTTCCACGCCATCCCCGGCCCGTCGCGGGCGCGGCGGCAGATATTTGTTGGTCGGCCGGTAACCCAGCTCCGGCAGCAAGTCGCGCCCGCCGCGCTCGGCGACGAGCCTGGACACCGTCGACTGCGGATCCGCCAGGTCGCCGAAGTGCCGCGCCCGTGTGGGGCAGGCCTGCACGCAGGCCGGCTGGCGTTCGGTCACGTCGAGGTGTTCGTTGTAGATGCGATCCACGCACAGGGTGCACTTCTTCATCACCCCCTCGACCGCCGAATACTCGCGCGCCCCGTACGGGCAGGCCCACGAACACAGCTTGCAGCCGATGCACTTGTCCTCGTCCACCAGCACGATGCCGTCCTCGGCGCGCTTGTAGCTGGCGCCGGTCGGGCACACGGTGACGCAGGCCGGCTGTTCGCAGTGCAGGCACGAGCGCGGGAAATGCACCGTCATCGCCACCTGCGCCCCTCGACCGTCGGTAGCCGGGATGGGGCTTGCGCTGCGGTGGCTGCCGATGCGCGCAGGCGCTTTGCCACCGTCCGGCGCGCCCTGCGGATCCGCGCGGGCCTGGTCTGCTGGCTCGATCTCGTAACTGTGGACGCGGTTGAACCACACCCCGAAAGGCTCGGCGCCGTATGGGTCCTCGTCGGTCAGCGGACCGGCGATGCCGCCGGCGTTCCATTGCTTGCAGGCCACCGCGCAGGCGTGGCAGCCCACGCAGGTGTCCAGGTCGATCACCAGCCCCAGCTTGCGTGGCGGAGGAGCCGGCAGGTCGGTCACGGTCAGAACGGCCAGAAGCGCGGGATCAGGACCATGGAGATCGCGCAGAACAACGCGATCATCGGTACGCCGATCTTGATGAAATCGAAGAAGCGGTAGCCGCCGGCGTTGTACACCATGGTGTTGGTCGGGTAGCCGACCGGGGTGGCGAACGAGGTTGCCGCCGCGAACGCCGTGGCCACCACGAAGGGCGTGGGATCCACGTGCAGTTCCTGCGCCACGGTGATGCTGATCGGAAGCATGATGACCACGGACGGATTGTGTCCCATCAGTTCGGTCAGAAATGCGGTCAGCAGGTACACCACCAGCAGGCCCATCTCGGGGCCGTGGTTGCCGACCAGGGACAGGCCAAGATCCACCAGGTGCTGCGCCAGGCCGGTTTTCTGCATTGCGATGCCCAACGGCAACACCGCGCCGAGCAGGACGATGACCTTCCAGTCCATTACCTCGTAGGCATCGGAATACTTGAAGCAGCCGGTCAGCGCCATCAGCACGCACCCGGCGATGGCGGCCACCACGATCGGCAGCAGGCCGGTCCCCGACACCACGATCACCGCCAGCAGAATCGCGATCGCGATCGGCGCCTTCTTGCCGCGTGGCTCGGCGGGCTTTTCGCGCTCGCTGCGGTCGTTGAGAACCACCAGCCCGGGGACGCGCTTGAGTTCGGGCAGATCCTTCTCATCGACGAGGATCAACAGGGTGTCGCCGCCTTCCAGGCGCACATGCCTGACCTGTTCGCGCAGGACCTCGCCGCGGCGCTGGACGGCCAGTCCCGCCGCCTGGTAGTTCCAGCGGAAGTCCAATTCGGCCAGGGTCTGCCCGACCATGTGCGCGTGGGGTTCGACGATCGCGCGCACCATCACCCGCCGCGCCATCCCGCCCCATTGGACGGCCCGCGCACTGGGTTGCAACGCCAGACCGGCGGCGTACTGGAACTGGCCGAGGCGGTCCCAGTCCCCGCGCACGACCAGCACGTCATCCTCGGCAAGCTGCTGGGCCTGCGGCGACCACATGCGTTCCTCCCCACGGATCAGCTCCAGCACCGCCACGCCGTACTTATCGCCAAGGCCAAGCTCGTCCAGCGCCTGGCCGATCAATGGCGAGCCGGTCTTGATCCGCAATTCGGTGACGTACTTGCTGTCCTGGGAGGCGTCCTCCTCCGGCTTCGTCGAGGTCGTCTTGGGCAACATCCAGCGCCCGACGGTCATCATGTAGCCGATCCCGACCACGGCCAGCACCGCGCCGAGGTGGGAAAACTCGAACACGTCGAATCCGCGCAGCCCGGCCTGCTTGGCCAGACCGTTGGTCAACAGGTTGGAGGAGGTGCCGATCAGCGTGGACACCCCGCCCATCTGCGCGGCGAACGACATCGGCATCAGCACCCGCGAGGGTGGCGTGCGCGTACGCGCGCACACGGTGAGGCAGACCGGCAGGAAGGTGGCCACCAGCGCGGTGTTCTTGATGAACGCGCCGAGCATGGCCATGAGCACCATGATCGTCAGGGTCAGCAGCCACGGCCGACGGATCCGCACCAGCAGCCGCACGATCGGGTCCAGGCCACCGGTCCCGACCACCCCGGCGTTGAGCGCGAACATCGCCGCGATCGCGATCGTGGCTTCATTGGAAAACCCGCTCAGGCCCTCGGCGGGAGTCACGATCCCGGACACCAGCAGCGCGGACAGCACCAGCAGGCCGATCACGTCGTAGCGCAGCTTCTCGCTGACGAACAGCGCCATCGCCCCGACCAGCAGGATGGCCACCGCCCACTGCGATCCCGTCATGCCGGCGTACATGCACACCTGCACGGGCTGTGGAAAACGCAAGCCAACCCCGCCGTCTCCCTGGCGAGGGATCCTGGCGCGGGCGCGGCACGGCGCCGCGGCGTCGACGAGCAGGCTGTGGTGGCTTGATCCAAGGTGTCCCTCATGACTTTTTCCGCAGGTCTGCCCCGTAGCGTAACGGATATGAGGGTGAATTGCCTACCGACATGATAGGAAATTGCGGATCGGACGCCTCGGCGGCGGATCGGGCAGCTGGCGCGATCCGGACGCGCAAGTCGAACCACGCGGCCTGACCGGTCACCGGATCGGCGTTCGCGTGGGTCCCCGGCTGCGTTCGGTCATCGATGAGATGGTTGAGCAGGAAGCCACGGGTGCCCTCTGGGGCATCCGGGTCCAGTCGCCAGGCGCCGCGGCGCTTGCCGATCGCGTTCCAGGTCCACACCGTATCCGGCTGGACGTTGGCCGCGCAGCGTACCGGGACGGTGATGTTGCCGTTGCGCGAGGTCACCTGCGCCATCTCGCCATCGGCGATGCCAAAACGTGCCGCCGTCTGCGGGTGGACGTAAAGCACGTTGCGGGCCGCGATCTGCCGCAGCCAGGCGTTCTGCGACCCCCATGCGTGGTACATGAACATCGGCCGCTGGGTGATGGCGTACAGGGGAAAGTCGAGGGCTGGGTTCGTGCTGGTCGAACCATGCTGCTCGCGTATCCCGGCATGCCCTTCGACAGGCTCAGGGCGAACGGTTTCAAGGAAATCCGTACCTGGTGAGTTGGACGGAGAATCCGTTCGTGGTGAG
>CAZXGS010000018.1:29795-47785 GCA_964640525.1 uncultured Gammaproteobacteria bacterium
TGGACGGAGAATCCGTTCGTGGTGAGCTGAATGGAGAATCCGTTCGTGGTGAGCCTGTCGAACCACGCTGTTCGTGCATTCCGCCATGCCCTTCGACAAGCTCAGGGCGAACGGTTTCAGGGGAATCCGTACCTGGTAAGTTGGACGGAGAATCCGTTCGCGGCGCACTTGTCGAACCCATCTCGTCACCCGCGCCTGCCGCGGTGCCGGCACCCTCGAATGGCGCATACCAGAACGGCAGCGGATCGAAATACCGTTCGACCCGTTCGCGCTCGCGTTCGGGCGGCAGCAGCACGCCGTGCCCGCGTGCGGCCAGCCGGAACTTCTGCAGGGTCTCGGAGTAGATCTGCAGCACCACCGGCTCGGCGTTGGCGACGAAACCCATGTTTGCCGCCCACTCCAGGTAGTCCCGGTTGCCCATCTTGAAATAGCGCGCCGCGGCCGGAATCGGGGCATGCCAGAACCCGCCATGTGCGATGTAGGCTTCCAGTTGCTTGGGGTTCGGTGGTCCCTTGCCTTCCAGGCTGCCGTCGGCGCCGCGCCAGCCGGCGAGCAGGCCGACGCCGGGGGTGCGCTGATGGTTGACCATGTAATCGGCGTAATCGCGATACAGCGGCTTGCCCTGCGCGTCCACCATGCCCGGCAAGCGCAGGCGCGCGCCCAAGTCGAGCAGGACGGTCTGGAATCCGCGCACGTCGCGGGGCCTGCCGTCGGTGCCGGCCTGCGTGGACGGATCGAAGACCGGATGACGAATGGCATCGGCGGCGCCGTCGGCATCCGAGATCGGCCGATCCAGCAGCGAAATGCAGTCGTGGCGCTCCAGATAGGTCGTGTCCGGCAGCACCAGGTCGGCGTAAGCGACCGTCTCGCTGGCGTAGGCGTCGGCATAGATGATGTGCGGGATTCGATAGGCTCCGGTGGCGTCCTTGTCGGTCAGCATCCGCATCGTCTGGGCGGTGTTCATCGCCGAGTTCCAGCCCATGTTGGCCATGAACAGCATCAGCGTATCGATCCGGTACGGGTCGCCGGCCCAGGCGTTGCGGATCACCGCGTGCAACAGGCCGTGGGTGGACAGCGGGTACGCCCAGGAAAAGCCGTGGTCGATCCGGCGTGGTCGGCCCTGCGCGTCCACCAGCAGATCTTCCGGGCCGTGCACATGACCCAGCGGTGGACCGTCCAGGCGACCGGCGACATCACGGGACCGGCCCGGACGGCGCGCGGGCGGAATCGGACGCGGGTAGGGCGGCTGGTAGCGGAACGAGCCAGGCGCGTCGATCGCACCGAGCAGCATCTGCAGCACGTGCAGCGCGCGGCAGGTGTGGAAGCCGTTGGAATGTGCGCTGATGCCGCGCATCGCGTGCATCGCCACCGGCCGGCCGAGCATGTCCTGGTGACGTCGGCCATGGGTGTCGGTCCAGGCCGTTGGCAGCTTCAGACCGCTGTCGAAGGCCGCCTGCGCCAACTCCTGCGCGATCCGGCAAATGGTCGCCGCCGGGATGCCGCAGCGCTCGGCCACCGCCGCGGGTGCGTACTGCGGATCCAGGCAGCGCTCGACCAGCAGATGGAAGACCGGCATCGCCATGCGCCCGTCCGCAAGGGCGTACTCGCCCACCACCGCAGGCGAGATGCCTGCCGTGTCCGCCGGGGACAACGTCCCTTCATCCGCGCTGCGCGCCAGGGCAGGGGTGCTTCGCGCCCAGCACAACGGCCGGGCCTGTGCATCGCGCGCGAACATGCCGTCATCGGCTGCGCCCGGATCGCGGATCACCAGCCAGTGCGCGTTCGTGAAGCGCACCAGGTAGTCCAGATCGATGCGATCCGTGCGCAACAATTCGTGGATCAGCGCAAAGGCGAACAAGCCATCGGTGCCCGGACGAATGCCGATCCACTCGTCGGCGATCGCCCCGTAACCGCTGCGCACCGGATTGATCGAGACGATCTTCGCCCCGCGCGCCTTGAGCTTGCCCAAGCCGAGTTTGATCGGGTTGGAGTCGTGATCCTCGGCCACGCCCCACAGCATCAGGTAGCGCGTGTGTTCCCAGTCCGGTTCGCCGAACTCCCAGAAACTCCCGCCCAGCGTGTAAAGCCCCGCCGCGGCCATGTTCACCGAGCACAGGCCGCCGTGCGCGGCGTAGTTGATCGTGCCGAACTGCTGCGCCCACCAGCCGGTCAACGCCTGCGATTGATCGCGGCCGGTGAAGAATGCCAGCTCGTCGGGATTGCGTTCGCGGATCGGCGCCAGCCACGAGGCGGCCAGTTCCAGCGCTTCATCCCAGCCGATCTCGCGGAACTCCCCGCTGCCGCGCTCACCCACACGCAGCAGCGGCCGCGACAATCGCGCCGGCGAATAGTGCTGCATGATCCCGGCCGAACCTTTCGCGCACAGCACGCCGCGATTGACCGGATGCGCCGGGTTGCCCTGGATGTAGCGGATCTGGCCGTCCTTGAGCCAGACCTTGATGCCGCACCGGCACGCGCACATGTAACACGTGGTGTTCTTGCACGCGTCGCCGGGGCTTGGCGAGAGGTCGAGCCTGGGTTCGTTCATGCCGACATTGTGCCGTCTGCCCTCGTCGTTGGCGAAACGGTTGCGCGTTCACCGGTGGCGTCCGATGGGCATCCGGTTGCGGCCATCCACCGCGCGCTTGTGCAATCATCCCGTCCAGTCGCTCGCGGACCACGCCATGGAACGCTACGAACGCGCCCTCGCCCTGCATCGCCTGTTCAAGGCCGCGCGCTACCCGATCCCGACCAAGCGGATGATGGAAGAGCTGGGCTGCGCGCGCGCCACCCTGTACCGCGACATTGCCTACCTGCGTGATGTCCTCGGCGCGCCGCTGGATGGCAGCGGCGATGGCACCTATCGCTATGCCGAGGGCGAGGGAGCGCGTTTCGAGCTGCCGGGCCTGTGGCTGAACTCCGACGAACTGCACGCCCTGCTTGCGACCCACCAGTTGCTCGAACGCACCGGCAGCGCGGTGCTGTCCGGCGCGCTGGCTCCGATCAAGGCGCGCATCGAGGGCCTGCTGGCCGAGCAGGCCGGCGGCAAGCGCTGGCCGGTCGAGCGCGTGCGCGTGATCGCCTCCGGGCAACGGGCGATGGATCAGCTCGCATTCCGCATCGCCGCCAGCGCGGTGCTGGAACGCCGGCAGCTTGGCTTCGACTACCGCGCCCGTTCGACCGACGAGCGCAGCCACCGCAAGGTCTCCCCGCAGCGGCTCACGCACTACCGCGACAACTGGTACCTCGACGCCTTCGACCACGCGCGCGATGCGCTGCGCAGCTTCGCGGTGGACCGCATCAGCGCCGCGCACATGTTCGACGCGGCCGCGCAGGATGTGCCCGACAGTGTGCTCGACGAACACCTGGCGGCCGGATACGGGATTTTTTCCGGTGCCGCCAAGGCCTGGGCCACGATCGTGTTCAGCGCCAAGGCGTCGCGATGGGTCGCCGACACCCACTGGCATTCGCGCCAGGAGGGCCGCTTCCTGCCCGATGGCCGCTTCGAACTGCGCGTGCCCTACAGCAACGGCAAGGAACTGCTGATGGACGTGCTGCGCTACGGTGCCGATGCCGAGGTGGTCGCACCTCCGGCCCTGCGCGCGCAGGCGCGGGCCAGCCTGCAACTCGCACTCGGTCAATACGGCGACTGACTCCCGCCGGCGCCATCGGCCACCTGCAACCGTGGGTCGGCTATGGCCTGGCCCGTCGCCCGTTCGCGGTGATCGCTGCGGGATGGCGCGTGCACGATTGGGCGGATTTCCCGGCGTGGCGTGGATACCTGTCTCGGCTGTTGAGACGCGGCGGGTGCAGGTTGTGCTTGCCACCCCGATCGGAGCCGCCATGGACATCCTGCAACCCGAACGCGAGGATCTCGCCCTGCTGGCCCTGCGCCGCAGCCTTTGGCAACTGCTGGTCGCCGGCTCGATGGTCGCAGTGGCGATCGACGCCGGGCTGCTGCATGCCCACGTGCCGGCGTGGTGGTGCGTGGCATGGCCGGCCATCGCACTGCTGGTCCATTACCGCGCGGCATGGGCGGCGCGGTGGACGATGGCCCGGGCGCGACCGCTCGAGCGCCTCGGGCAGGGCAGGGCACGCAGGGGCCGCACCTGTGCGCGCCGCTGTTCGCAGCCCGTGCGGCGCCGCGGCGCTTGGCGCGGATCGCTCGCCCGTCAGTGGACGACATGATGGCGTTGGGTTGGCCGGACGTGCCGCGTTCGGCGTGCCTGCGGCGATGCCAGGAACGCGTTTGATCGCCATGGCCGGCGGATGGCGTGGCGGGTAGTGGCGCCAAGGCGCGTGCACGCGGCGAAGGGGCCTGCCCTATACTCCTGCGCATGAGGATCGCCCTGCATGCCCTGCTGATGATGGCCCTGCTCGCCCTTGCCGCTTGCGGAAACAAGGGTGCGCTGGTGTTGCCGGACAAATCGCCTGCGCCGGCTGCCAAGCCGGCACCAGCCACCGCATCCTCGTCCACCGCCGACGGACCGGCAGCGCCGGCATCGCCGAGGGGATGAGCAAGGATCCGCCGGGCGCGATCGGTCGGCCGGTGACGCGGGCGATCCGGTTCAGCAAGATGCACGGCGCAGGCAACGACTTCGTGATCCTCGACCTGCGGCGTGGCGCCGCGCTGCCGGACCCATCGACCGTGCGCGCGCTTGCCGATCGCCGCCGCGGCATCGGCTGCGACCAGTTGATCGCCATCACCGACCCGCTGCAGGCAGGCAGCGTTGCCGCCTACCGGATCTGGAATACGGACGGCTCACCCGCGCAGCAATGCGGCAACGGCGCGCGCTGCGTGGCGGCATGGTTGCACCGTGACGGCGCCGCAGCGACGCGGACCTTTGCGCTCGACAGCCCGGCCGGCACGATCGAGGTCACCTTGCACGCCGGCGATGACGTCGAGCTGGCCATGACCGTCCCCGAATTCGCCCCCGCGCGGATACCGCTGGCCGTACCGGTCGAAATGCCCTGCTACGCCACCGACGTCAACGGGGAGACCGTCCGCTTCGGCGCCGCATCGATGGGCAATCCGCATGCCCTCATCGAGGTAGCGGACATCGCACTCGCACCGGTCGCCCGCCTTGGCGCGGCAGTGCAGGCCTCGCCGCTGTTTCCCGCCGGTGTCAATGTCGGATTTGCGCAGGTGCATGGCCCGGACCGCATGGCCTTGCGCGTGTTCGAGCGCGGCGTTGGCGAGACCCTGGCCTGCGGCAGCGGCGCCTGCGCGGCGGTCGCCATTCTGGTGCGTCAGGGGCGGGTCGGCCGCGATGTCGCGGTGACGCTTCCCGGTGGCACACTGCGCATCGCATGGCCGTGCGAGGATGCGCCCGTGCGCATGCGTGGCCCGGCCGCATTCGTCTTCGAAGGAGAGTGGAACCCATGAGCGAAAGCACCACGATCGGCTCCACCGATGTCGCGGCCTTCCTGCGCCGCAACCCGCGCTTCCTGCACGAGTACCCCGACCTGGCGCTGGGCCTGCTGGTGCCGCGCGAGGAAGGACGCGCAACCTCGCTGGCCAGCTACCAGCTCGACGTCCTGCGCGACAAGAACCGTGAGCTGAACAAGCGCCTGCATGAGTTGTTCCACAACGCGCAGGAGAACGAACGCCTGACCGTGCGCACCCATCAACTGGTGCTGGCGCTGATGCGAGCACGCAGCGCGGCGCAGACGCTGAAGGCGATGGCCGCCAGCCTCACCGAGGACTTCCATGGCGACCTGGTGCGGATCGCGCTGCACGCGCCGGTGGAAGGGCTGGAGGGGGCGGACTGGCTGCAGAACCTGCCGCGCGATGCCGCAGTGCTGGCGCCGTTTGCTGAGTTCTTTGCCAGCGAGGCACCGTTGTGCGGGCGGTTGCAGGAGGAAAAGCTCGATGCCCTGTTCGGCGCGCGCAAGCACGAGGTGCAGTCATGCGCCCTGCTGCCGCTGCACGAGCGCGGCATGATCGCGATCGGCAGCAACGACCCGAACCGCTTCTACCCTGGCATGGGCACGTTGTTCCTGCGCCTGATGGGCGACAGCCTGGCGGTGGCGCTGGAGCGTTACGAGGGCTGATCGCGGCAGCTTGGGCAGGGCCTGGAGACCGAACCGCGATGGCTGTGGGTTTTGCAGGATGAGCCAGACGTGCTCCAACCCAACCCTTCCTTTCGCCTGCGGCGAAAAGGCGGCGGCGGGCCGTCGCGCGCGGGATCTTCCCCGTCGTCTGCTGGCAGGGATGGCCAATGTCCGAGCGAGGCTTGGTGAGGACGCCGTTCGTGGTGAGCTTGTCGGGAAATCCGTTCGTGATGAGCTTGTCGGGAAATCCGTTCGTGGTGAACTTGTCGAACCACGCGGTTCGCGAATTCCGGGGTGCCCTTCGACAGGCTCAGGGCGAACGGTGTCAGGGGAACCCGTACGTCATGAATTGAACGCGAAATCCGTTCGTGGTGAGCCTGTCGAACCACGCTTTTCGCGAGATCCGGCACGCCCTTCGACAGGCTCAGGACGAACGGTTTCAAAAGAAACCATTCATTTTGAATTGAATGGAAAATCCGTTCGTGGTGAGCCTGTCGAACCACGCCTTTCGCGAGATCCGGCGCGCCCTTCGGCAGGCTCAGGGCGAACGGTTTCAAAGGAAACCATTCATCTTGAATTGAACGGAAAATCCGTTCGTGGTGAGCCTGTCGAACCACGCCTTTCGCGAGATCCGGCGCGCCCTTCGACAGCCTCAGGGCGAACGGTTTCAACGGATGCGTCCTTTCCTGGCACTGGTGGCTGGTCGAAATCAGCGTCCGAACCACGTCCACAGCCGGTTCGTGGTGAGCAGGGCTGGTCGAGAACGCAGTTCGAGCCAGCCCGTGTCGAACCAGCACCGACCCGACGATGACCACGAACCCCACCGACATGCCTGCATCGACCAGCCCGCTGCTTGCGGCACGTGAGGCCTTCCTCGGCTGGCTTGCGGTCGAACGCCGGATGTCGCCGCACACCCTGGACGGTTACAGCCGTGACCTCCTCGCCTTGTGCGAGTTCCTCGACGCGCAAAGTCTGGATGCCTGGGACCAGCTCGACAATGAAGGGCTGCGTGCCTTCATCGCCGCCGAGCACCGCCGCGGCTTGGGCCCGAGTTCCCTGCAGCGTCGCCTGTCGGCCTGCCGCAGCTTCCTGGCGTGGCAGGTCAAACGCGGGATGCTGGCAGCCAACCCGGGTGCCGGCGTGCGGGCGCCCAGGGTGCAGCGCAAGCTGCCCAACGTGCTCGATCCGGACGAGATGACGCAACTGGTCGAGGTGCCTGCGGAGGGCAACCTCGGCAAGCGCGACCGCGCGCTGCTGGAGCTGATGTATTCCTCCGGCCTGCGGGTGTCGGAAACCTGCAGCCTGTGCTGGCGCGAGCTTGATCTGGACGAGGGACTGGTACGGGTCACCGGCAAGGGCGCCAAGGTTCGCATTGTGCCGGTCGGCCGTCACGCCGTCGCCGCGCTGCGCGCGTGGCGCGAGGAGTCGCTTCCATTGGACCCGGATGGCCGCGTGGACGCCGGGCGTCCGGTCTTCCCGGGCCGCGACGGCGGCGCGATCACCCCACGTGCAATCCAGTTGCGGCTGCGCCAGCTCGCCATGCAGCAGGGCATCTTCAAGCGCGTCCACCCGCACCTGCTGCGCCACAGCTTCGCCAGTCACGTGCTCGAATCCTCCGGCGACCTGCGTGGCGTGCAGGAGTTGCTCGGCCACGCCGACATCGCCACCACGCAGATCTACACGCACCTGGATTACCAGCATCTGGCCAAGGTCTACGATGCCGCGCACCCGCGCGCCAAGCGCAAACCGTGACTCCACCGGGACCGCCGCCATGACCTCGCCGCACGTCACCCGCATCGTCCTCCACCGCGCCTCGCATGTGCTGGAGCTGTGCTTCGAGGACGGACAGACGTTTCGTCTGCCGTGCGAGTACCTGCGGGTGGAATCGCCCAGCGCCGAGGTGCAGGGACACGGCCCCGGGCAGAGGGTGCTGGTGACCGGCAAGCGCGGGGTCAACATCGCCGCGATCGAGCCGGTCGGCCATTACGGCGTGTTGCTGCGCTTCGACGACGGGCATGCCAGCGGCATCTACAGTTGGTCACTGCTGCACACGCTGGGCAGCGAACAGGCGACGCGCTGGGCCAGCTATCTGGCGGCGATGCAGGCCGCAGGGGCATCGCGCGAACCGCGCTGAGGCGCCCTGGCGGTGCTCAGAACACGGTCATCAGTGCCAGCGCCAAAAGCGCGTAAATGGCGATCACGACCTTGAAATACACCGGTTCGGTGTCGTGCCGAATGCTGCGGCCCCATGCGCCTGATCGCGCGTACACCTGCCCGCGCCACGCCGACCACGCGGTGTAGCCGGCCAGCAGCACGCCCAGCAGTTTGAAGATCATCACGATTCCATGCCTTGGCGATCCGTTGCGTCGATGATGCCGGTTCGCTGCGGTCGGCGCTGCAGGCGCGGTTGTCGTCGCGCGACGCGCGACGAAGGGTGGAGCGACGTGTCACCTCACGGGACGAGCGGATCCGGCGGGCGGTCGGCGGCGCGTCGGACGTACCCGTCGCGGGACGGATCTACGGCGTGCTGCGTCCCCTCGCGGCCGGCACGAAGCGGTGCGCCGCCATCCGTCCCAGCAACGCCAGGTATTGCTGGCGGTACGCGGCGTCGCGGAAGTCCATCGGCGTGCGGGTCATCTGCACCATGCAACTGCCATCCTCGTTGCGCTCGATCGACGCCACACCGGTATCCTGTGCCGTGCGGTCGAAGCCCAGCACCTTGGTGGCATGCGGGCCGAACCAGCTCAGCCAGCCCATGCGCTCGCTGATCGACCAGCCGTAGCCGGAAGGGATGCGGATGCGGGTGTCCTGCAACGGCGGCAGGCCGGTCGCACGGGCGCGCGAGGGCACCCAGAGCGGTGAATCCGAGCGCACGTAAAAGGCCCCCGACAGCCACGCGAACTCGGGAAGTTTGCCGGCCAGCACCGGCGCGGCCGGCGCATCGCAGGGCATGCGCAGGGAAAAGCGCGCCCAGTCCTCGGCGTAGTTGTCGGCGAACGGGCCGACGAAGCGACCGGCACTGATGCGGATGTGGTTGCGGCTGCTCGCGGCATTGGTCAGCGTCACCTGGCGCTTGTGCGACTTCCAGGCGGCCTCGACTTCCTTGCGGATGCTGGTGCGAAACGGTGCCGGGAACACGTCGTGCACGCTGTGCCGAATCGGCTCCTTGATGAAGGCTTCGGCTTCCTCGACGAAACGCTCGATCAGTTCGGCGGTCATCATCTCGGCATGGCAGTAACCGCACAGCTCGACGGTGTCGGGCCAGTGCATCAGCGTGATCGGGATGACGCGCTCGTCGGCGTGCCTGGTCGAATCGTTCATGGACTGCCGTGGCGGCAAGCTGAGCCGGGCATTCTAGCGCGGTGCGGCAGCGTTTCCCGTGCGGCAGCAGCCATCGTGCCGCGGTAAGGGCTCATGGCCGTGTCCTGGCGAATGCGACCAGGAACAACAACGCGAACACCAGATCGATGCAGCCCACGGCCAGCGTTGCTCCTGACGTTCTTCCCTGCATCCACAGCGCCACGCAGGCGGCACCGAAGCCGATTTTTTCCAGGGCGCCCGGCAGCATCGCCGGGCGGTAGCGCGGCGGGTCCCGGGCGATCAGCACGAACAGGACCTGCCACGCCAGCGCCACGCCGAGGAAGCCGTAGTAGTACTCGGGGTGGGTGATGGCGGGCGGGAAGTCCCGTCCGTTCTTCGCCTCCATGAAGTACTGCGGGACGATGCCGACGAAGCCGTAGGCCGCTGCGACGGCAAACACGCGCTTGGCAAAGGTCATGGGAATTACCTTGGCGGGAAGGGGGCGGGCCGCGACGACGGTGGCGGAATCAGAACCGACCGCTCAGCTTGAGGCAGGCGATCACCGCGGCGATCATCGCCAGCACCCAGGTGAGGATGCGCCAGCCGCTTCCGGACCGTGGGCTCGCGGACGCGCATTGCTTCTTCAGCCACGGATCGGCGGACAAGGCAGCCTCGACGGCGTCGGTCGCCGCGCCCACATCCACGCCCTGTCGTTCGCGCACCAGCCGGATCGCCTCGATTTTGCGTCCATGGCGCAAGGCTTGCAGGGCTTCGTCGGGCAGCTTCGGTGGCGCCATCGGCCTTCCCCGGGTCGGCAATTCCGGGCCGATGCTGCCCGCGGTGCCGGGCGCCGTCAATCGTGCTTCGTGCCCGGCTGGCGCCGCCGATGGCACCCGCGGTCGCGTTTGCGCACACGGGTGGATCGCGG
Organism: uncultured Gammaproteobacteria bacterium; assembly: GCA_964640525.1. Classification (GTDB taxonomy): domain Bacteria; phylum Pseudomonadota; class Gammaproteobacteria; order Xanthomonadales; family Xanthomonadaceae; genus SZAS-103. The sequence goes on from CAZXGS010000018.1 coordinate 40,078, forward strand.
ATGGCGCGACACCGGGCCAAGGGTCGGGTGCTGGCCCCAGGCACGCCCACCGCTGCCTCATTCCCGCTCGAACGCCGCCAGTTCGTCCAGTGCTGCCTGGGCCCGTCGCAGGCTGCCACCGGCCGCGCTGGCGTCGACCTTGCGGCCGAACGCCGCGCGTTCGGGGCGGTGCGCCCAGCGATGGAACCACCACGTCCCCAGCAGGCCAGCCGCACCGATCGCGAGCTGGCTCCAGATCACCTCCGGGGCCGTGTCCATGATCCGTCCCGCGGTCAGCGCCAGCAGCAGCGGCGCGGTCAGGAACCACCACGGCAGGCCGACCGCAAGCGCGCCGCCGACGGCGTAGGTCTGGCGCAGCTTGAGCAGGCGGCGCTGGAGCTCCAGCACCGGCGCGGCGTGGTCAATGCGCGCGATCTGGCCTTCCACCAGGCCGCCGACCACGATCAGGCCGATGCAATACAGGTGCATGACCAGGCCGCCGATCAGGGCCGCCGGCCGGTCCAGGTGGTGGATCCAGATCGGCGCGAACACCAGGCAGCCGGCGGCGCCGATCAGCATCTGGAGCGCCTGCCCCCACACCAGCGGGCGCAGGCCGCGGCGCAGGCGATCCAGCCGCGACTCGCGCACCAGCGCCAGCCCCAGTGCGTTCTGGCGGGTCAGGCGTTCGTCAAGCACCTTCCACGCGGCCTTGATGTCATCGAGTTCCATGGCGTCGTTTGCGTTCATCGTGCGGTCTCCGTGAGGCCCGAGCGGATGCGTTGCTTCAGGCGATTGATCTTGGTAGCTACGTTGGTCGTGGTGATGCCGAGTACCTCGGCGATCTCGGCATGGCTGCGCTCGTCCAGATAGAGCAGCATCAGTGCGCGGTCGAACGGGCCCAGCGCGTCGATGCAGCGGCGCAGGTCCTGCAGGCGTTCCTCGGTTTCCGGAGTCAGGGCGTCCTCGTCGGCGAGGTCGTGGAGATCCTCGTCCAGCGCCACGCTGTGGCGCTCGCGCAGCCCAGCGCCACGCGCATGCGAGATCGCCACGTTCAGTCCGATCCGGTACAGCCAGGTCGGAAACGCGCGCGCCTGGTCGTACCTGCCGAACGAGCGCCAGGCCTGGATCGCGATTTCCTGTGCCAGGTCGCGCCGATCCTCCGGATTGCGGCAATACATCGCCGCGATCTTGAGCACGATCCGCTCGTGCCGTGCGAGCAATGCCTGGAACCTGTCCCGGTCCTGACCCATCGCGATGTCTGCCGTGGCCGTGTGCACCGTCCGTCTCCGAATCCTGCCTGATCTGCACGGTGATTCGCGCCAGCCGGGCAAACATCACACCCGCGCCGGTGTGACGGGCGGCAAGGCGGGGCCGGGGGGCGCCGCGGCGGCTTTGCTTCCCCCGGATGCTGCACTGCGATAACCTGCAGGTTTCCCGCGTCCTGACGCCGCATCTCGCCATGTCCGAAACCCACGATCCCGCGACCCCAGCAACGCCCGGCGAGGGCGTGCCGGCCGGCGGTTACGACCACCGTCGGGTGGAAGCAGCCGCGCAGGCCTTCTGGACGCGCACCCGCGCCTTCGAGGTGGACGAGGCCGATCCGAAGCCGAAGTTCTATTGCCTGTCGATGCTGCCGTACCCGTCCGGTGCGCTGCACATGGGCCATGTGCGCAACTACACCATCGGCGACGTGATCACCCGCTTCCAGCGCATGAACGGGCGCAACGTGCTGCAGCCGATGGGCTGGGATGCCTTCGGCCTGCCCGCCGAGAACGCCGCGATCAAGCACAAGACCGCGCCGGCCAAGTGGACCTACGCCAACATCGAGCACATGCGCGGGCAACTGGCGGCAATGGGCTACGCCATCGACTGGACGCGCGAGTTCGCCACCTGCAAGCCGGATTACTACGTCCACGAGCAGCGCATGTTCGTGCGCCTGTTCAAGAAGGGCCTGGCCTACCGCAAGCAGTCGGTGGTGAACTGGGACCCGGTCGACCAGACCGTGCTGGCCAACGAACAGGTGATCGACGGCCGTGGCTGGCGCACCGGCGCGCCGGTGGAAAAACGCGAGATTCCGCAGTGGTTCCTGAAGATCACCGACTACGCGCAGGAATTGCTCGACGGGCTGGACACGCTGCCGGGCTGGCCGGACTCGGTCAAGACCATGCAGCGCAACTGGATCGGCCGCAGCCAGGGGCTGGAGATCGACTTCAAGGTCGAAGGCCGCGACGAGACCCTGACCGTGTTCACCACCCGCCCGGACACGGTGATGGGGGTGAGCTTCCTCTCCATCGCCGCCGAGCACCCGCTGGCCCACGCGTTGGCCGCGGGCAACCCGCAGATCGCGGCGTTCATCGAGGAATGCCGCCACGGCGGCACCGCCACCGCGCAGATCGAAACCCAGGAAAAGCAGGGCATCGACACCGGCCTGCGCGCCATCCACCCGGTCAGCGGCGAGCGCGTGCCGGTGTGGATCGCCAATTTCGTGCTGATGGGCTACGGCACCGGCGCGGTGATGGGTGTGCCCGGCCACGACCAGCGCGACTGGGAGTTCGCCAGCAAGTACGACCTGCTGATCCGGATGGTGATCGTCAGTGACCCGGTGCGCGATGCCATTCTTGAACTGGGCCGCGACGTGGCGGGCCACTCCGACCCGATGAGTGCTGCACTGGGCCAGAGCAGGGCGATGGACGGGCTGGACCCGGCCGGCGAGGTGGACCTGATCGCCGCGTTCGAGCAGGCCATCATCGTCGAGGGCGCCTGGACCGAGTACGGCACCTGCGTGAACTCGGGCGAACTGGACGGCATGGACTACGACCAGGCGTTCGCCGCGCTGGCCGAAAAACTCGAACGCGAGGGCACCGGCCGACGCAAGGTCAACTTCCGCCTGCGCGACTGGGGTGTGAGCCGGCAACGCTATTGGGGTTGCCCGATTCCGATCATCTACTGCCCGAGCTGCGGCGCGGTGCCGGTGCCGGAGGAACGGTTGCCGGTGCTGCTGCCCGAGGACGTGGCATTCATGGGCACCGGCTCGCCGATCAAGGCCGACCCGGCGTGGCGCAAGACCACGTGCCCGGCCTGCGGTGGCGCCGCCGAGCGCGAGACCGACACCTTCGACACCTTCATGGAGTCGAGCTGGTACTACGCCCGCTACACCAGCCCCGGCGCGGCCGACATGGTGGACGCGCGCGCCCGCCACTGGCTGCCGGTGGACCAGTACATCGGCGGCATCGAACACGCCATCCTGCACCTGCTGTATTTCCGTTTCTTCCACAAGCTGCTGCGCGACGAGGGGCTGGTCGATTCCGACGAGCCGGCAACCCGCCTGCTGTGCCAGGGCATGGTGATCGCCGAGACCTTCTACCGCGAGGACGAGCACGGCGCGAAGGACTGGATCAACCCGGCGCAGGTGGAGATCCAGCGCGATGCGCGTGCGCAGGTCGTCGGCGCGGTGCTCAAGGCCGACGGCAAGCCGGTGACGATCGGCGCGATCGAGAAGATGTCCAAGTCGAAGAACAACGGCGTGGATCCGCAGCAGATGGTGGACAAGTACGGCGCCGACACGGTGCGCCTGTTCTCCATGTTCGCCGCCCCGCCGGAGCAGTCGCTGGAATGGAACGAGGCGGGCGTGGAGGGCTGCGCGCGTTTCCTGCGCCGGGTGTGGAAGTATTTCGACGAGGTGGCCGCCTGCGGCCACCATCGCCAGTTGCCTGCCGACCTGTGCTGGGATCGCGCGCAGGCCGACGCGGCGACGGTGGCAATCCGCTGCCGGATCCACGAACTGCTGCGGCAAGCGGTGTTCGACTACGGCCGGATTCAGCTCAACACCGTGGTCTCGGCGGCGATGAAGATGCTCAACGAGTTGGAGTCGCTGGGTGCCGGCGACCCGGCCGGTGCGAGCGAGGCGGCCAACCGCCAGCGCGATTTCGCCCGCCGCGAGGGACAGAAGTTCCTGGTCAAGATCCTCAACCCGATCGCCCCGCACATCGCCCACGTGTTGTGGCAGCGTCTGAATCATCCCGAGGAGCTGCTGGAGAACCTGCGCTGGCCGGAGCCGGATGCGCAGGCGCTGCGCCGCGACAGCGTGAAGCTGGCGGTGCAGGTGAACGGCAAGCTGCGCGGCACCATCGAGGTCGCCGTCGACGCGGCGCGCGAGGCGATCGAGGCCAGCGCGCTGGCCGAGCCGAACGTGGCGCGGTTCCTGGATGGCCAGCAGGTGCGCAAGTTGATCGTGGTGCCAGGCAAGATCGTCAATATCGTCGCTTCGGCGTGAGGGCAGGACACGGCGATGCGGGCGCGTGGCCACTCACCCCGCCATGCGCCGTATCATCGCCACCGCGACCTGCCTTCGCCCCGCACCGGAACCGCCCCATGAGCCTGCGCCGTCCCATCGTTCCCCTGGCCTGCGCGCTGGTGCTGGCGCTGGCCGGCTGCGGCTTTCACCCGCGCGGCGCAGCGGGCCTTCCGGCATCGCTGGGGCCGGTGAAGGTGTTCTCGGTCGATCCCTACAGCGCGCTGGTGGACGACTTGCGACGCAGCATCGCGCGTGCCGGCTCGGCATCGCCCGGCGTCGCCGATGCGGCAGGCGTCACCCTGGTGATTGCCGGCGAGGGCTGGGATCAGCAGCCGTTGAGCGTCAACGCGCACGCGCAGGCCACCGAGTATTACCTCACCTACGTGGTGAAGTACGAACTGCTCGATGCCAGCCACAAGGCCATCGTGCCGATGCAGCAGGTGCGGCTGCAGCGTGACTACCAGTACGATGCGGCGCACGCGCTGGGCTCGGCGCAGGAACAGGACACGATCCACGAAGAAATGCGTCGCGACATGGCCGCGATGATCCTGCGCCAGCTTGGCGTGGCGCTGCGCAACGACCACCACTGAGCGCAGCCGGGCAGGCGCGAATGCAATTCCAGGACGAAAAGGCCTTCACGCGTGCGCTGGCGGCCAAGCCGCTGCCGCCGGCGATCCTGGTCGCCGGCGTGGATGAGCTGCGCGTCATCGAGGCCGGCGATGCGGTGCGCGCCAAGGCACGCCGCGAGGGATTCGAGCGCAGCACGTACGAGGTCGAGGGCCGCTTCGATTGGGATCGGCTGGTTGGCGATTTCTCGGAGATGAGCCTTTTCGCCAGCGCGCGCCTGCTCGATTTGCGCATGCCGGAAGGCAAGGTGGGCAAGGACGGCAGCGCGGTGATCGCCGGGTTCTGCAAGGATCCGCCGCCGGGCACCACGCTGCTGGTCAGTTTCATGCCGTGGCGCCGCGATCAGGCGGCAGCTGCGTGGGTCAAGGCGATTGCCGCGGTGGGACACGTGTTGGCCATGTGGGCGCTGGATCGCTCCAAATTGCCGGAGTGGGTGCAGGCCCGCCTGCGCGCGCGCGGCATCGAGGCCAGCCAGGACGCCGCGATGCTGCTGGCCGAGCGGGTCGAGGGCAACCTGTTGGCGGCGGCGCAGGAGGTGGACAAGCTTGCCCTGCTGCTGGCTGGCGGGCAGGGCGCGGTGGGGCCGGATGGTGCACGCATCGATGTGGCGACGATGGAACGGCTGGTTGCCGATGCGGCGCGCTTCGACGTGTTCAAGCTGGTCGATGCCAGCCTCGCCGGGGATACCGCGCGTGCGCTGCGCATCGTGCGCGCGCTGCGCGCCGAGGGCGAGACGGTGCCGGCACTGCTGGGCGCCATCGCCTCGCAGTTGCGGGCGCTGGCGGAGCTGGCTGCGGACGCGGCGGGCGGCGGCGTGCAGGCGGCGATGCAGGCACGCGGGATTTGGGAGTTCCGGCAGGCACTGTACCGGCGCGCGCTGGAACGCCATGATTTTCGGCAGTGGGAGACCTTCGCGATCGAGGTCGGTCGCATCGATCGCATCGCCAAGGGCCGCGGTGAGGGCGATGCGTGGGTCGCGCTGGAGCGCCTGCTGGCTGCGGTGGCGACGCCTCGCGCGCGGCGCCTGCTGGAGGCCTGATGGACCTGCGGGTGTTGTACGGCGGCACCTTCGACCCGGTGCATGCCGGGCACCTCGCCGTGGCGGATGCGGCGGCAGCCTGCCTGCGCTGCCCGATCTGGCTGCTGCCGGCGGGTGACCCGCCATTGCGTCCGACGCCCGGTGCCGACGCCTTGCAACGTGCGGCGATGCTCGATCTGGCCATCGCCGGCCATCCGGACCTGGGCGTGGATCGTCGCGAGTTGCAGCGGCCTGGCCCCTCGTACAGCGTGGAAACGCTGGCACAGGTGCGCACGGAGATCGGGCTTGGCGCCCCGCTGGCGTGGCTGCTGGGCGCCGACGCGCTGCATGGCCTGCCGCACTGGCACCGCTGGCGCGACCTGCCGGGCCTGGCCCACCTGATCGTTGCCGCCCGTCCGGGCTATCCGCTGGCGGGCCTGGATCCGGAACTGCAGGACCTGCTGGTCGGGCGCCGCGTGGCCGATCCTCGCGCCTTGCTCGATGCACCGGCCGGGTGGGTGTTCCGGCTCGACCTGCCCTTGCGCCAGGAGGCGGCCAGCGAAATGCGCGCTGCGATCCGTGCCGGTCGCCGCTGGGAGGACCGCACGCCGCCGGCGGTGGCTGCCTACATCCACGCGCACGGCTTGTACGGGGCAGGACCGGCACCGCTGCCGGCCGGCTGAGCGCAAGGTGGCGCGTCATTCGCAGCGTCCGCTCGTGGCTTGAATTGCGTTGTACCGATTGACCCATCGGGTTTCCGATGTGGCCTATACTGCCCCCGCGGCATGAGCCGCCATCGAGGAACACCGCCTTTGACCTCCCAAGCCGTCGTCATCAAGACCCGCATGCCCGAACCCCCGCCATCGGCAGAAGCCGTGCTTGGTCAGGTTCGCGCGGGACTCGAGGAGCTCAAGGCCAAGGATGCGGTGGAGATCGATATTCGCGGCAAGTCCGGTATCGCCGACTTCATGGTGGTTGCCTCGGGAACCTCCACCCGCCACGTCAAGTCGATTGCCGACGAGGTGGTGCGCTTCGCCAAGCGGATCGGGGTGATGCCGCTGGGTGTGGAGGGCGAACGCGAGGCCGAATGGGTGCTGGTGGATCTTGGCGACGTCATCGTCCACGTGATGTTGCCGCGGGTACGCGAGTTCTACGCCATCGAGCGCCTGTGGACCGTGGGCGATCAACCGCCGGAGGCGTAAGGTGATGCAGCAGGCAATGATCACCGGCGCGTTCGAGCTCCCGGGGCAGCGCATCGTGCGCAACCTGGGCATCGTGCGCGGTATCACCGTGCGCTCGCGCTCGGTGGTGGGCAACGTGCTCGGCGGCTTGCAATCGTTGTTCGGCGGCAACATTTCCGTCTACACCGAACTGTGCGAACAGGCCCGCACCGAGGCCTTCGAACTGATGTGCAAGCACGCCGACCAGATGGGCGCCAACGCCATCATCGGCCTGCGCTACGACGCCACCGAACTGATGGACGGGCTGACCGAGGTGCTGTGCTATGGCACCGCGGTGCGGGTGGAGGCGGGTTGACGGCGACGTGGTACGCGTAATGGGCTTGATGCGTTGCTGGTTCGTGCCTGGCTAATCGATGCCGCGGTTCGTCCTGGGCTTGCCGCAGGTCCGGTTCGGGGCGAGTCTTTCGCAGATCACGATTGCTGGCGTGCCTGTCCTGGCTTTCCGTTCGCGGCGAACCTGTCGCATATCCCGTTCGTGGTGAGCCTGTCGCAGATCCCGTTCGTGGTGAGCCTGTCGAACCACGCTTTTCGCGAGATCAAGCATGCCCT
>CAZXGS010000019.1:0-47392 GCA_964640525.1 uncultured Gammaproteobacteria bacterium
TCCAAACTGGAGACTACGCCACCTTCAAATTTCCACCACGGTCGCTACACCACCTCGCTGCAATTTGACGAACTCATGTGTCTGGCATCTGCTTGCCTGGCTGGAAGCGACCACGCCAGGACTAGCGTCCATTACGGGGTCGTGGTCGAGGAAATTGCAGCATTCCGAAAAACGCTCGGCGCTCATGTGGGAGGCGACGTTGCCGATGCCACCAAGGCCCTGCGTCGATTAGAGTCCCTCAAGCTGGTCGAGAGGAAGGCTTGCCGAAAACTGCTCAATGCGATCGCCGGCAGCATTCATCCCATGCGTGAGGACAAGAAAGCGGACTTCCGCATGTTCCTGGGCGCTGTCGAAGGGCTGGATTCTCCGGGTTCCTGGACATGGGAACAGAGAGCAGCGGTGCTGCGAATCCTTGGCAGAGCCCGGGCCGGCGCTGGCCGGGTTCACGGCCGACCTGTCGTCGGCAAGGTCAGGAGCGTAACCGTTCATGAAATCATCTGGGAGCCGACTATCGAGGGCGCCGACATCAACCCGTTCTGGGTAACGGTTCTCACGCTGGCACTGCTAAGAGCACGAGCGCTGCTCGTTCTGGAACATCAGCGACAGCCAGCAGAGAACCGCCGACCTGTTCCTGCGCAGGACTCAGGCGCCGCCACCAGCGTCAACGGTCCGGGTCAATGACTGCGCGCATGATCTCGATTTCATTCCTTGGAAGACCCAGCGCTTTGGCCTTCTTGTCCCACCCGCGTACGGCGTTTCGTACCTGCAGTTCGATCGCGCTCGCTGTCATGGCCTTTAGTCGATAGAAGTCGGCCGTCGCCTTGAGCAGGCCGGAATCTGGCGAAGCGTCGCTTCCGTCGATCATCAGGACGTGTTCGTCCTTGTCGGGATTGGGGTTGACGTCGAAGGCCGGCGAAAGCGCCCAGCCGTTCCCCTCGCGCAGGAACCCGTGGTTGCGCAGATGATCGTCGCGGTTGCCGATCAGGATGTTGAACAGCACGCGCCGGAACAGTTGTTCGAGCTGGACGTTGATCCGCGTGCTCGATCCCCCGGACTCGATGGCATCCACGATGTCCAGGTAGCTCGCGCCCTCGCTCTCGTTTCTTGCCAGGCGTGTCATGGCCGAGGTGTACAGACGGCGGGATGCGGGCGTTCGATCAAACCGCTGGACGGCGAAGGTGTGGCCGCGGGGGGACAGCTTGAGCGCACGTGCTGGCGGCATGTCGATCCCTGCGGCCAGCGACAATTGGAAAGTGAGGTATTCCCAAAGGCCGACATCGCGTCGGTCCTCTCGCGCAGGGAATTTGGCCAGCCATAGGGTGCCATCGGCATCCCGGAAGCTCGCCTTGGGCCGTGCTCCACCCAGCGAAGCACCCGGTGCAATGAGTTGTCTGATCCACTTGGCGACCTGCTTGTCGTCGCCGCGTTCCACGATGTCGGCGGCCGCCTCCAGCGTCCTGAGTTCGGTGATGGGGGGAGCGCTCAGGTGGCGGGAATCCACGTAGTGGCCCGAAGCGACATCCCGCAACCGAAGCGCGCCCATGCGGGATTCGTCGTGCACGCCCAGCAGGAAGTCCCAGCTGCGCAGGGCGCGTACCTTGCGCTTATGCTCCCGGGCTTCGATCGCTTCGCGACGCTCCATCAGCATCTTGCCCCACCGGTCCGGGGAGCAGTCCACAAAGATCCCTGAAAGCTGATCCGCCCCGGCATGGGCGTAGAGCGCGCCTCGGACAAGGTCGAGTTCGTGATCAAGCGCGAATGCGGCAACAGGGCCGGCGCCTTCCAGCCAGCCATCGTTGTAGTCGAAGCGCACGGTGTCGCCGGTCTTGCTTTCGTTCCGGGTCAGATGGCCGACGAGGGCCGTACCGCCCAGGGCCTGGTCGTCGAGCCAGACCTCGACGTGGTTCACGGCTTTTTCTCCCTGGCCGGCGCGCGCGCCGGCAGGCCTGTACGGGCAGGCGTGGTCGACGGCGGCACGCCGGCCCTTTTCCGTGAAGCCGGCATGGCGCGCTTCAATTCGCTGTCCTGAAGGCTGCGGCCCAGCGTGTCCTGGGCGGCCAGAAGATCGATGTCCTCGGCTAGGCCCAGCACGGAGAGCACCCGCAACATCGTCGCCATGCTGGTCGAAGGATCCCCTTCCTCCAGTTTCCCGATGGTGGGGACGCTGACGCCGACCCGCTCGGCGAGCATGGGCTGGGTCATCTTTCGGCGCAGCCGGGCCGAACGCAGGCGCTCGCCGAGAGCAATGATCTGGCGACGTGCCTGGGGGTGCGTGGGCGGGGTGCGCTTTGGCATGCAAATTAAATTACATTTAGACTGGCTGGAATGCAAGTTAATTTGCATTTTAGGCGCTAAATCACACTATTCGCCTATGCTGAACGGCGCAGCGGCTGAAGGTCAGTCGCGATCGCCGATGCCCCGCACGAAGCGGAACTACACCGGCGCGAAACCCGGAAGCCCATTCGTATGGCGTCGTGGCCGGCCTGGAAAGCACGAGAAATCCCCTTCATGTCAGATCGGATAAAGTGAGCGACTCGTCGCCACGACACGAACCGATGGAATGGCAGCCGAATCCCGGTGACATCGCCGACCACGCGACACTTGGTCGAGGCAAGATCGTCTCGGTCGATGCAGACTCTGTGCACGTTTACTTTCGGGACAATCAGGACCCTGATCCCGACAATAGGGTCAAGCGATTCCGCCGACTGGGCATCGAGTCCTACCTCGCGCCCGTCAGCGGAACGTCCGATGACGTGCTCGACAATCTGCCGCCCTGGACGGACGGCCGGTTTAAGCGCGCCAAGTCGACGATTACATTTGACGATGCGAAAGCCATCTTCCGTTCGCATTTCCAGGCAGGGCTGGGCGATACCTCTTTTCTCGATCGGGAACTTGGCTACAAGCGCTCGGCACACTCGCGCTTCCTTGAGCACGAACCGATGCTCAAGATGGCGATCGCCGACAGAAATGCGGGCGCCATTGCCGCAGCTCTCGATGCAATCTACGGCGACTCGAAGGCGCCCAAGGATACCTCCGAGTCGCGGCTAAACCTGCTCTATCCGAAGGTTGAGGAGCCCGCGTACTTCGATGCGCTGCGCAACGGTGGCGATGCGACCGTCCGATACGCTGGTGCAGCCCTCGACTTCATCGCCAATGTTGAAGCAGCGACTTTCGATCGCTTCGCGAAGGCACTCGAAGCCATCCCGATTCGATCCGGCGGGGCGACTATCGTTCACTGGACCACGCTCACGTGGCTTCCCTTCATCGCCTCGCCCGACCGCCATTTCTTCGTCAAGCCGACGGTATCGATGCAGTTCGCAAGCCGGATTGCCTTCGACGTGCGCTATCGCAGCGACCTCAATTTCGTCACCTATGCGAAGTGTGTCGCGATGGCCGAGCGAACCCGAAAGTTGCTCGAAACATCGGAGCTGAACTTCGGCAAGAGGCCGCTGGATCTCATCGACGTTCAGTCATTCATGTGGGTCGTCGAGCGGTACAGTGGAAACGATCTGATGCGCGCACCCGACTGAGCCTGGATTTCCGACTCATCCTGGATCTCCATCATCCACAATGATCGCGCTGTGGTCGGAGAGTCCACGCTCACGCGGCACATGATCGTACGAACATCGCCAGGACGGATGCGCTTTCAGCCAGCTTTCGTTTGCAAACGCATGGTCGATCCTGAATCCGTTGTGCGCCGACCGCCATGTCCACTCACGAGCTGTCTCGCCATGCTGCCTGCGCCACAGGTCGTGCAAGCCGTGACGGGTACCAAGTTCCACAAACTCGCGCGCACAGTGGAACCGGCTCGCGCCAGGCTCCAAGTCGAGCTGGTTGCTCCCCGTGTTCATGTCGCCGATCACGAGTAGCGATCCATTGGCTGATGCCGACAGTTCGGCGCACCGCAGGAAGAAGGGCGCCTTGGCTCCGAGCAGGGGAAAGTAGGCACCCACAAGGGAGTTCTGGCCGAAACGCGCCTGAAGCAGCTCGCCCTTCGTCGCGTGTTCCGGCGTTGCCCTGGTCGACGGTAGTCTGGACCTCGCAATGACGGCGACCCCGTTGGCTTTCGGGTCGTCGCGATGCGCAACATGCGGCCAATAGCCTGCCTCCATCATGGACGCCGCCAGGAGCGTGGAACTGGCACGCCACTCGGGAAGTACAAATACGTCCGCCTGCGTATCGAGTAGCCATCGGGCAAGCGCGGCTTGGCGCTTGCCGCCGCCGTGTCGGATGTTCAGTGCGACTATCCTCGACATCCTGAGTCTCTCGAAAGGACTGCGAATCGGATCCGTACTCGTCGTCACCGAGTTGCAGGTCACATGCAGGTCTTGCAGCGCGTCAGATTCTTCCCAAATCTTTCACGCGACCAGGATTCGAGTTCCTCCAGGTCCTGCGAGCAGACCTTGTAATAGCGAGCCGTCGTGTAGTTCCCACGCTTTGCGGTGGACAGCGACTTGTGTGAGGCACGGTGGACCATCGGGTACGATCGAATGCGCCCATCGTAGTCGATGTTTGCGAAGAGAGGAACACGGGGTCGCGTCTTGTATTGACACATCACGCACGTGCACGCACCGTGGCGCCTATGCGTCCGGGATCGCCGCCAGCGCGGTTGCCAGGGGCAGGTAGAGCTTCAGCGGGTGGCCGGCGATCGCGCGAAAGTCCAAACGTTCGTAGAACCGTTTCACCGTGATGTCCTTTGCTTCGACCACCAGCGCGTAGACGCCGCTGTGCGCGCCGATCAGCGAGCAACGTCTGAGCGCGTCCATCAGCAACCAATGGCCGTATCGTCGGCCCTGCTGCGCGCGATCCACGGCGAGGCGGCCGAGCAGCACCGCCGGCACCGGATGCAGCGGCAAGGCGCGCGCTTCGTCCGCGGTAAGCGCGTCGCGGCCGATCTGGCAGTTGCTCAGCGTGTAGTAGCCCAGGATCGCGCGCGGCCGCAGGCTGTCGGTCAGCACGAACGTGCGCGAGACGCGCCGCGCCTGATGCCTGGCAGCCTTGGTGCGCAGGAAATCGTTCAGCACGGCTTCGCCGCAATCGAACGTGCCGCGGTCGTGCGCCGACTTGTCGAGCGCGGCGACGATCAGCGCCACTGGATGCTGGCGCGCCGGTAGTCTTCCATCGCCTCGCGCAGCGCCCGGTTCGGTTTGGGTGGATCGGCGAGCGCGTCGAGGACGTCCTTGTATCCCTGTGCGCTGGTGGCAATCTGCTCGGCCTCGGCGATCACTTTGCGCGCCTGCTTGAGCGCCGGCGCCAGCACGAACTGGCTGAGCTTCACGCCCTGAAGCTGCGCGGCGCGTGCCAGCAGCCTCTTTTCCGCGGGCGGCAGGCGCACTTCAAGACGATCGGTGGCGGCGGCGCTGGTGATGGTGGTGACGTTCATGACGTTCCCCGCGTTTGTCGTACATTGTACGGAAACAATGGGTTGAGCGCAACGCCGCGGGCTGGCAGGAATCGGCGGGCCAAGCCTCGCTTCGGTCAGGACGCCGTCACCGGCGGTCATGCGTGTGGAGCACGAGGCCGCGTCTTGTATTGAGACACATCGAACAGACACGCGCCGTGCGCGCTCCACACGTCACTACCAGCGACGCCACCATGCCCTGAAATTCCACAGACAGGCCCGCCTGCGGACCCCGTCAACCGTCGGCGTGCGACACCAGCGGAAAGGACTCGGGTTCGCGGATGGATGTGATCGACAGATCGATGTCGAGGTCGGGTCAGTACAGGTGATCGTGCGTCGGGCGCTCGACACGCGACACCTGCTCGATCGAGCACTTGCGGAACCACGGGAACTGCTCGAAGGGCAGCAGCTCCTCGTCGTCGATCAGCAGCCACAGGCCGTGGCGCGAGACGTGCGTGACCTCAGCCGCCAAAGTGGCGATGCCAGGCTTGAGCGATCTCCACAAGATGTTCCTCGACGACGGCACCCGCTTCGCGAAGCCGGCGTTCGGACAAGGCGATCCACGTCGCCACCGCGACCGCGGGCGTGAGCCAGAAGTTCGCCTCTCCATCCGGATGCGCCACATGGAGGTGGATGCGAGACTCCTCCCGGGAGAAGAAGAACAGGCGAAACGGACCTTGGCGAAGGATGGTGGGTGCCATGACGTTACTGTACCCGAGCTGCGTTTGACGGTGCGGTTGGGACATCTGCGGTCCTCGACCCGCGGACTGTGGGTCTCCCGAATCGGTCGTCCCAAGACCGTGCGACCGATCCGTCCGCGATGCAATCCGGCGCGGCGGCCGCAAGGCCATCCGGGTTGTCGCATCGGCTAAGATCGAGACATGCCGACCGCAGCCAACCGCCACCTCGGCCACGCGGGCGACGCCTACCCCGATGCGTTCTACGTCCGTCGCGGCGACGCCGCCTTCGAGTCCACCTTGCATGCGCAGGGCGCCTGGCAGCCGGGCGAGCAACATCTGGCGCCTGCGACCGGGCTGCTGCTGGCCGAAGTGGAGCGCCGCCTGCCCAGCGACAAGGCGGTGGCGCGGGCGGCGTTCGACGTGTTGGGGGTGATCGAGTCCGGCCCGTTCACGATCGACGTGCAGGTGGTCCGGCCGGGCCGATCCATCGAACTGGTCGAGGCCAGCATGCGGCATGGGCAACGGACCAGCATCCGGGCGCGGATCTGGCGCCTGATCGCCTCCGTCACGTCCGCCGTGCAGGGCATCGAATGGGCGCCGTTGCCGCCACCGGAGACCATGCGGCCGTTGCGGTTTTCCGCGCTCTGGCAAGGCGGATACATCGCCGCGCTGGAGGCGCGCCAGAGCCCGGAGGCCCGGCCCGGCCGGGCCCGCAGCTGGGTGCGCACGCGCCTGCCGCTGGTGGATGGAGAAATCGATCCGCCGGTCGCCGGATTCCTGAAGCTGATCGATACCGCCAACGGCCTGGCGGTGCGCGAGTCGCCGGGCCGGGTCTTCTTCGCCAACGTGGACCTCACCGTGCACCTGTTTCGCCAGCCCGAGGCCGGATGGGTCGGTTTCGATACCCGGGTGAATTTCGGTCCGACCGGGTTAGGCGAGACCTTTTCCGTGCTGAGCGACGCCCACGGGCCGGTCGGCACCGCGGCGCAGTGCCTGACCGTCCGGCTCGGGGACGATCGGCCGGAGCGCGGGCGCTGAGGCCGCGCCATGGTCGTCGCGGGAGACTTCCGCCCGAATCTTCGCGCGTCCCCAATCGCCTCGTTTCCGATCGTCTCGTATCTGATCGCCTCAACTGCTGCGAGGAACACGTGGCGAGCGGAACTTGCGGCGTGCGATGACCAGCGCGACGCCGCCCCAGATGGCAAGGGCCATGGCGATCCCGACCAGGCCGATCAGGAAGCGGCCGCTAGAGTCGTGGATGTTGAAGTATGACGCCGTCGCCGCATAGCTGTCCCCGCCCACGACCCAGTTCAGGGCCCAGCCGAAGCTCACGAATGTCAGCAGCAGCGCCGCCATGACGAACAGCAGCACGCCCTTGAGCACCGGCAAAATCGGCTCCTCGCGCGACCAGCGGCGCAAGGATTCGAACAGGCCCAGTGGGCGCACGCTCACCGGAAAACCATCGCGCACGCGGCGCAGGTCGTCGGCAAACAGCGCCACGCTGGCGTAGCGGTCGGATGGCTGCAGCTCCAGGCACTTCATGCAGATCGCGTCGAGGTCGCGCGAGAGTTTGGGAACCAGCTCGTGCGGCGGGCGGATGCGGCCGGCGGCGGCGCGGCGGATCACGTCGTCGGCGTGGCCGTCGCCGTGCGGCGAGACGCCGGTGAGGCAGCGATACAAAACAGCGCCAAGGGCGTAGATGTCGGTGGCGGCGGTGAGCCGGTACTGCTTGATGAGGATCTGTTCGGGCGCCATGAATTGCGGCGTGCCGGAGACTTCCTGCGCATCCACGCCGCCTTTCTCGTCCACGTGCCGCGCCAGGCCGAAGTCGGCGACCTGTGGCTCGTCGCGGGCATCCATCAGGACGTTGGCCGGCTTGAGGTCCAGGTGCAGCAGGCCGAGCCGGTGCGCGTAATCGATCGCATCGCACAGCTTGAGCAGCAGGGCGGTCGCGTCGGTGGGCGAAAGCGTTCCCTGGTCCAGCAGCGTGGCCAGCGAACGGCCACGGATAAGTGGCATCGAGAAGTAGTGCATGCCTTCAACCGAGCCGACTTCGTGCACCGGCACGATGTTCGGGTGCAGCAGGCGCGCCGCGGCACGGGCTTCGGCGAGGAAGCGGGCGACCCCGGTCGGATCGGCGAACCAGTCGGCGATGAACTTGATCGCCACCTCGCGATCCAGGCTGCGCTGGCGGGCGCGATAGACCACGCCCATGCCGCCGCGGCCAATCTCTTCGAGCAATTCGTAATCGCCGAACTCGCGTTGCTTCGGGTCGGACAGGTCGAGCCTCGGCCAGCTTGGCGAACCGGTACCGGTTGGCTCGCCGGCCACCGCCCGGGCAAGCGAGAGCAGGACCGACTCGGCCGGGTCGGAATGGGTGCGGACGGTCTGGTTCGAATCCTCGTTCACGTGGTGTCTCCTGGAGGTTTTCCCACGATTACGCGGACGGCGCGAAATGTGACAGCGCGTTCAGGCCCGAGCTTGCAGGATCGCAGGATCGCGAAGGCCGTGGAAGACGGCAAGTACCACGATCCGCCGTGGTTCGGTCAGGAAATAGACGCAGTACGGAAAACGCCGGGCGACGATGCGGCGGATGGTTCCGTGAATCACGGCGCAGCCCTGCGGATGTTCGGCGGCCCACGCGACACAGCGTTCGATTTCGGCGATGAACTCGACTCCCAGATTCGGTTGTCGTGCTTCGTACCACGTCGCCGCTTCGGCGAATTCGGTGTGCGCCGCGCGGCGAAACGCGGCCGGCAGGCTCATCGCCCGATGCGGGCGAGCGTCGTTGCCTTCACGTCGCTCCACGGTGCGATGTCGTCGGGACGATCGGCGTGGTCGACCAGCCGCCGGTCGAGTTCAGCTCGCTGCGCTTGCGTCGGCGGTGGAATGGCATCATCCGCGGCGATGTCGTCCCAGATCGTCTCGACCAGCTCTATCCGCTCCTTGATGCTGAGCCGTCGAGCTTGGGCGAGCAGTTGCGCGTTCATGGGGCGAGTATAGGCCACACCGGGAGGGGGTGTTCACGCGCCTGCGAGTATGGCCTGCACGGCGGCCCACTCGACGGCAAAGCTCGCCTCATCCGCGCACAGGTCGGCCACCATGGCACGCATCTGCTCGCGCAGTCGCTTGCGCAGGCGGCCCAGCTCCACCGTCAACGTATTGGCGGGCAGACCGAGCGAGGTGGCGATGTCCTTGAGTTCGCCGTGTTCCGGTGGCGAGGAAAGCAAAGGCAGCAGCGCTTCGAACAGCGGGTCGCGACCGCGTTCGCGGTAATGATGGCGTTGTGCTTCGACCGCGCGGGCGGTCAGGGCGAGGGCAAAGCGCAGATCGAATTGGCGATCCGCCTCGGGGGCGCCGTCGGCGATCGCGTCCGTGTCGATCGCCGCATCGCTCTCCGGTGTTCGCGCGGCGCGCAACTTGCCCAGGTGGCGGCGCAGCAGCACCAGCAGGAAGTTGCGGAAGCTGCCCAGCTGCGCGTCGGCGCGCGACCACCAGGCGTGCTCGAAACTGGCGGCGAGGAAGGACTGGCAGGCGTCCTCGGCGGCGTCGGCAGGCAGGCGGGCGCGGAAGAAGGCGAGGATCGGCGCGCGGTAGGCGCGCACGAGTTCCGTGAAAGCGTCGCGACCGGAGGGTGTGGTGCCGCTGGCGCGGATCAGACTCCATTGGGTGCTGGGGAAGTGCGGCATTTGAACATTGTCTGGACATCGTGAGACCTTCGACAACATCGCGTTCGGAGGTGTGTTGGCGAGTGCTTCCCCTCATCCGCCCTTCGGGCACCTTCTCCCGATGGGAGAAGGGAAGCAAGCGGCTCACGCCGCTCCGTGTACGGGCTACTGCTTGCAGAATACCGTTCTGTCCTCTGTCCTCTGTCCTCTGTCCTCTGTCCTCTGTCCTCTGCCTTCTGTCCTCAACCCGCCCGCAACCCCCGATACGGCGGGCTCGACATCACCATCTCGGCCAGCGAGTGCGCCAGTTCGCGCTCGGCCAGAACCGCGCCGTCGGCGCCGCGTTCGAGCAGGTGGCGCACCTCGGCCTCGCTGTGGGCGCGGGCGAGCACGCCAATCGCGAGGTTGAGCTGCTGCTTGAGGCGGGCGATGGCCTCGCCGGCTTCCAGCGAGTTGGGGACGGCGAAGATCGCGATCGCGGCCTGTCCGGCGCGGGCTTCCTCCAGCACCCGCCCGGCGGCGACGTTGCCGCGCACCGCGGGGAAGCCTTCGGCGCGGGCGCGGGCGATCTTGTCGGCGTCGTCCTCGATCACCACCACCGGCACCCCGCGGCCGTGCAGCAGCCTGGCGAGCTGGCTGCCGACCCGGCCGTAGCCGACCACGATCGCATGCCGTTCGAGGTCGGCGGGGATCGCGTACAGGCGGTCATCCGGCACCGGCTGGGGCTGCGCGGCGGCGCCGGCCTCCTGGCGCGCCTGATAGCGGTCCAGCCAGGCGAACGCGAACGGATTGACGATGATCGACACCAGCGCCGCGGCCAGGATCAGGTCGCGGGCCAGCTCGTCGAGCAGGCCCAGGCTCACCCCGAGCGCGGCGAGGATGAACGAGAACTCGCCGATCTGGGCCATGCTCACCGCCAGCGTCGCTGCGCCCAGTTTCGGCAGCCCCATCACCCGCGCCAGCGACCAGGCCACGCCGGCGTTGCCGACGGTGACGATGGCGAAGGTGGCCAGCACCAGCCACGGCCGCGCCAGCAGCACGCCGGGATTGAACAGCATCCCGACCGAGACGAAGAACAGCACCGCGAAGGCATCGCGCAGCGGCAGCGAGTCGGCCGCGGCCTTGTGGCTGAGTTCGGACTCGTTGAGCAGCATCCCGGCGAAGAACGCACCGAGCGCGAACGAGACGTCGAACAACTCGGCCGAGCCGAACGCCACCCCGAGCGCGATCGCCAGCACCGCCAGGGTGAACAGCTCGCGCTGACCGGTCCCGGCGACCTTCTCCAGCACCCACGGGATCGTGCGCTTGCCGACCACCAGCATGGTGGCGACGAAACCGATCACTTTGAGCAGGGTCCAGCCCAGCGTTTTGGCGATCTGGCCGACATCCCGGGCCGGCGCATCGTGGCCGCCGCCGAGCGCACCGGCCAGCGCCGGCAGCAGCACCAGCACCAGCACCATCGCCAGGTCCTCGACCACCAGCCAGCCGATCGCGATCCGGCCGCGCTGGGTTTCCAGCAGCCGGCGTTCTTCCAGCGCGCGCAGCACCACCACCGTGCTGGCCACCGACAGCGCCAGCCCGAACACCAGCCCGTGCGACCACGGCCAGCCCAGCGCCGGCGCCAGCGCCGAGCCGATCAGGGTGGTCGTGACGATCTGTCCGACCGCGCCCGGGATGGCATAGCGCTTGACCTTGACCAGATCGTCGAGCGAGAAATGCAGGCCGACCCCGAACATCAACAGGATCACCCCGACCTCGGCCAGTTGCGGCGCCAGGGTCTGGTCGGCGACGAAGCCGGGGGTGAACGGCCCGGCGATGATCCCGGCCACCAGGTAGCCGGCCAGCGGCGACAGCCGCAGCTTCTGCGCCGCCATGCCGAGCACGAAGGCGAGCACGAAGCCGGCGCTGAGGATCGCGATCAGCGAGGTGGGGTGCGACATCGGTGGTCCTTCCCGTTGCGTCGATGGTGACCGCAGGCCCGCCACGGCGCAACGCCGCGACCTGGATCGAGCGCCGTCGGAAAAGCCCCTCTCCCTCCGGGAGAGGGGTTGGGGTGAGGGAAGGAGCCTGATGCGGCCACAGCCGTGGATCGGTCATCGCGCGCGAACGCGATCCCGATGTCCGCCTGCGTTCACCCCATCACCACCCGCACCGCGTCGTCCACGCTCCAGTCCTCCAGCGTGTCGGCGGCCAATCCCGGCAGACGCGCGCGCTGCAGCACAGCACGGGCATCGTCCTTGAGCCGCGCCAGCCTCAGCCCAAGCCCGCGCTGCCGCAGCCACCCGGCAAATTCGCCCAATGCCTCCACCGCGGTCCCGTCGAGGTCCGGCGATTCCTCCAAACTCAGCACCACCCGCTGCAAACCGGGACACTCGGCCACCCGCGCCCGGGCCAGCGCAAACATCGCCTCGGCATTGGCGAAGAACAGCGGCTCCTCCGGCCGCAGCACCCGCGTCCCGGGCACTTCCAGCGCGCCGGCGTGGGCCAGCGGCACGAAGTCGTGGCCGCCGTCGAGTCGGCCGAGCACGCTCAGCCGCGGCATCGCCAGCCGCCGCAGCAGCAGCACCAGGCTCAGCGCGATCGCCAGCAGCAGGCCTTCGAGGATGCCCAGCACCAGCACGCCGGCGATGGTGGCCAGCACCAGCGCGCGGTCGCGCCGCCAGCGGAAGTAGGGGGCGAATGCCGACAGCCGCCACGAACTGCTGACCGCGTGGATCACGATCGCGGCCAGCACCGGTTGCGGGATCGCCTCGATCCAGCGTTTGCCCAGCGCCACCGCGAGCACCGAACACGCCAGCGCGACCAGCGCCGCGCCGCGCGAGCGCGCCCCGGCGGCCTCGTTGGCGGCGGTCGCCGAGTAACCGGCGCCGACCGGCGCGCCGTGGAGCAGGCCGGCGACCACGTTGGCGAGCGCCAGCGCCCACAGGTCGCGGCCCTCGTCCACCGGGTCGCCGTGGCGCAGCGCGAAGCCGCGGATCGAGGCATACGACTCGGCGTACAGCACCAGCACCAGCGCCGCGCCGAGTTCGATGCTCGGCAACCACTGCGCCCGCTCGGGCAGCCGCGGCAGCGCCCACTCCGGGCGCAGGTCGATGGCGCCGACCGTGGCCACGCCGTGCCCAGCCAGCCACGGCGAGACGAGGATGCCCAGCACGACCACCAGCAAGCCGACCGGCAGCCTGGGCAGACGCTCGCCCAGGTACAGCAGGAGCAGGGCCAGCAGCCCGGCAGCCAGGGCGAACGGCTGGCTGTGGCCGGCGGCGCCGAGCAACCGCCAGAGCAGGCGCGGCGCGGGTTCATCGTGGCCGCCCGGCAGCCCGGCCAGGTGCGGCAACTGGCCGATCGCGATCACCACCGCCAGCCCGAACGCGAATCCGCGCAGCACCGGCCGCGCGACCAATTGCGACAACCCGCCCAGCCGCAGCGCCGCGGCCAGCGCGAACAGCAGCCCGGTCAGCACCACCATGGTCGCCGCGACCGCCAGCGGCGCCACCCCCGCCGGCCCGGCCAGTTCGACCACGCCGGCCGCGAGCACCGCCGCCGCCGACGAGGTCGGCGAGACGATCGCGTAGCGGCTGCGTCCGATCAGCGCGTAGCAGGCCATCCCGGCGAACAGCGCGACCACCCCGGCCTGCGCCGGCAGCCCGGCGATGTCGGCGTAGGCCACCGCCGAGGGCAGCAGCAGACCGGCGATCGACAGCCCCGCGATCCAGTCGGCGCCGCGGCCTGCCGGCGTGGCCGCAACCGCGTTCACGCCTTCGCGCCCCGTCGCTGGCCGCGTGCCGACATGCTCAGCGGATCTTGTCGAGCCGGTCCCAGGCCCCGGTCGGCTCGGGCTTGCGCGCCCAGCACGGCGGGACGATCGTGCCCCGGCGCAGCGCGATCGCGACCAGCACCCCGGTGCAGACCAGGCACAGCGCCAGCGCCACCACCGAGGCCTCGGCGCCGAATTCGCCACCGGACAGCCAGTCCGGCCCGGTCCGGGTGGAGACCAGGAAACCGTCGGCGTGGGTGCCCGAGACCGGGATCCCGTACACCAGCCCCTGCGCGATGTTCCAGGCCGCGTGCAGGCCCATGCACGCCCACAGCGAGCGGGTGACGTGGTAGATCATCCCCAGCAGCAGGCCGGCCTCGATCGCGATCGCCGCCGCCGCCCACCAGGTCGCGTTCGGATTGTGCAGGTGCAAGGCGCCGAACACCGCTGCCGACACCGCCAGCGCGATCCAGGTGCCCAGGCCTTCCTCGACCATCCGGAACAGCACCCCGCGCATCAGGATCTCCTCGCCGATGCCGGCGCCGAAACCGACGATCGCCAGTTGCGGCAGCCAGTCCGGGTGGTCGTTGCCGCCGACGAGGTGGTAACTGCCGGCCAGCCACAGCACCGCCACGATCGTGCTGAACAGCACCCCGCCGGCGAGCAGGCCGAGCCCGCCCCAGCGCGGCAGCACCGCGGGCTCCAACTCGGCCGGATAGCGGCGCTCGATCCAGCGCACCACCGCCAGATAGGCCAGCAGCGCCGGCCCCGCTTCGAACAGCAACCCGACCGCGGCGCGCTCGTAGGCGGGCACGTCCTTGGGCGACCACGCCATCAGGTGCAGCCCGTATTGCAAACCGAACATCAACACCAGGAAGATCGCCACGAAGTACAGCAGGCGCGCGCCGGGCGAGAAGACCAGCCAGCGCTTCCAGCGCGCCGCGTCTTTCGGGGTCGCGTAGGCGACGAGGAAATCGGGGGTGGACATGGCCGGCTCCATCGGGTGACGCGGGCATTGTGCCCGCCGCGGAGGGCCCGGGGTATGCGGGCGTCGTCCATCACCCGCCCCCGCGGACGCGAGGGCACCCTCTCCCGGCGGGAGAGGGGATGGCATGACCGCTGCCTTGGCTGCCCTGCAGGAAGTGGCCGTGCCCCGGCCGCACGCGCACTCCACCGCCTCTCCCTCCGGGAGAGGCCGACGCGCCGCAGGCGCGGCGGGTGAGGGAAGGCCGTTGCGTCGATGCGGTGGCGTCCCTCACCCGCCCCCGCTGCGCGGGGGCACCCTCTCCCGGTGGGAGAGGGATTCATTCGTGCCTTACCCCGCCGCGGCATGGGCGTGCTCGCGGGTGGCGGCGAAGCGCACGTCGGGGGCGCGTTCCATCGCCAATTGCAGGTTGACCCGGGTCGGGGCGAGGTAGACCAGTTGACCGGCGGCGTCGAGGCCGAGGTTGAGCGCGTTCTTGTCGCGGAATTCCTCGAACTTCCGGCCGTCCTCGCAGCTCACCCAGCGCGCGGTGGCCACGCCGACCGGTTCGAAGCTGGCATCCACGCCGTACTCGTCCTTCAGGCGGTAGGCGACCACGTCGAATTGCAGGGTTCCGACCGCGCCCAGGATCAAATCGTTGCTCATCAGCGGCCGAAAGAACTGGGTGGCGCCTTCCTCGGACAACTGCGCCAGCCCCTTTTGCAATTGCTTGAGCTTGAGCGGGTCGCGCAGGCGCGCGCGCCGGAACAGTTCGGGCGCGAAGTTGGGAATGCCGGTGTAGGCCAGCTTCTCGCCGGCGGTGAAGGTGTCGCCGATGCTGATGGTGCCGTGGTTGTGCAGGCCGATCACGTCGCCCGGGTAGGCGGTGTCCACGATCTCGCGGTCGGAGGCCATGAAGGTCAGGGCGTTGGCGAGCTTGACCTGGCTGCCGATGCGGGCGTGGAAGGCCTTCATGCCGCCCTCGTAGCGGCCCGAGCACACCCGCAGGAAGGCGACCCGGTCGCGGTGCATCGGGTCCATGTTGGCCTGGATCTTGAACACGAAGCCGCTGAAGGCCTCTTCCTCCGGTTGCACGGCGCGGGTGGTGGTCGTGCGCGGCGCCGGCGGCGGGGCGTGTTCGACGAAGAAATCCAGCAGCAGCTGGACCCCGAAGTTGTTGACCGCCGAGCCGAAGAACACCGGGGTCTGCTGGCCGGCGAGGTACTGGTCGCGATCGAACGGGTGCGAGGCGCCGTGGACGAGCTCGAGTTCCTCGCGGACCTCGCGCAGCATGTCGGCGCCGATCCGCGCCGCCAGCGCGGGGTCGTCGAGGCTGGCGAAGATGGTCGAGTCCTGGCGGGTGAAGTTGCGCCCGGGTTCGTACAGGTGGACCTCGCCGCTGAGCAGGTGGACCACGCCTTTCAGGCGCGAGCCCATGCCGATCGGCCAGGTCACCGGTGCGCAGGCTATGCCGAGCACCGATTCGACCTCGTCGAGCAGGTCGATGGGGTTCTTGCCCTCGCGGTCGAGCTTGTTGATGAAGCTCATGATCGGGGTGTCGCGCAGGCGGCACACCTCCATCAGCTTGATGGTGCGCTCCTCCACGCCCTTGGCGCAGTCGATCACCATCAGCGCCGAGTCGACCGCGGTCAACACCCGGTAGGTGTCCTCGGAGAAGTCGGCGTGGCCGGGGGTGTCGAGCAGGTTGACGATCCGGCCCTCGTAGGGGAACTGCATCACCGAGGACGTCACCGAGATCCCGCGCTCCTTCTCCAGCGCCATCCAGTCCGAGGTGGCGTGGCGGGCAGCCTTGCGCGACTTGACGCTGCCGGCCATCTGGATCGCCCCGCCGAACAGCAGCAGCTTCTCGGTCAGGGTGGTCTTGCCGGCGTCGGGGTGGGAGATGATCGCGAAGGTGCGGCGGCGCTGGGTTTCGCGCAGGTGGTCGGACATGCGGGCGGGCGCCGGGGTGGCGCGTGGGGCGGTGCGGGCGCGCGATTATAGCCCAGCGGTACGGCTGCCCACGTTGGGGTTCAACGTCTGCCGGTTGGGTCAGGGCATTCCGGCAGCACGGCGTGGATGCCGTTGACCGGCGCCGTGTGCGGTCGTGGCCGTCGGGGTCTGTTGCAGTCCGCCCTCACCCCAACCTCTCTCCCGGCAAGAGAGGGGCGCGTTCACGCACGAATTCGGCGCTCGAGTTCGAGCGGAAACTGCGGCGCCACGAATGGCCTGGCAAAGTATTCGGCCAGCGGGGTCGGCTTGTCGATCGCGTAGCCCTGGCCGAAATCCACGCCCAGATCGGTCAGCGCCTGGATCAGGCCGGCATTCTCGGTGTGTTCGGCGATGGTCTTCTTGTCCAGCACGTGGGCGATCTGGGTGATCGAGCGCACCACCGCCGCCGACAGCGGCGAGGTGTGCATCTCGCGCACGAAACTGCCGTCGATCTTGAAGTAGTCCACGTCCAGCGAACGCAGGTAGTTGAACGAACAGAATCCGGTGCCGAAGTCGTCCAGCGAGAACCGGCAGCCCAGCCCGCGCAGTTGGTCGATGAAACGCTGCGCGCGGCCGAGGTCGCGCACGGCACTGGTCTCGGTGATTTCGAGGCAGACGTTGGCGGCCGGGAAGCTGCTGCGCCCCAGCCGCTCGACGATGAAGCCGATGAAGGACTCGTCCACCAGCGCCTCGCCACCCAGGTTGATCGAGCAGGTGGTGACTGTGGCCGCCTCGGCAGGGTGGGCCTCCAGCCACTCCAGGGTCATGTCCACCACCATGCGGTCGAGCGGCACGCCGAGGTGGAAGCGTTCGGCGGCGGGCATGAAGTGGTTCGGGGTCAGGTGGCTGCCGTCCGCGTCGTGCATGCGCAGCAGGATTTCGAAGTGGCGGCCGGTCTCCAGCCCCGGGTGGAGCGGCGCCATGGTCTGCGCGTAGAGGCTGAAGGCGCGCTTGTCCAGCGCCTCGCGGAGACGCACCGCCCAGCGCATGGCCACGGTGCGGTCGAGCACGTCGCCGGGCATCGCCCCGGCCACGCAGACGCGGTTGCCGCCCTGTTCCTTGGCGGTGTAGCAGGCCGCGTCGGCCTGCGAAAGAAGGCTGGAAAATTCCGCCTCGCCGGCCTGAAACGGCACCACGCCCATGCTTGCCGTGCTGGTCAGGGTGCGCCCTTCCCACGGGCCGCGGTAGGCCTCGATCGCCCGCACCAGCGACTGCGTGCGGTCGCGCGCGATGGTCGGGGTGGCGTTGTGCAGCAACAAGGCGAACTCGTCACCGCCCAGGTGCGCCAGCGCGTCGCCGGGCTGCAGGCTGGCGCGCAGCAGGCCGCCGATGCCGACGATCAGGGCATCGCCGGCGGCGTGGCTGGCGGTGTCGTTGACCAGTTTGATGTGGTCCAGGTCGACGTAGCAAAGCGCCAACGGTGGCGCCGCCGGGTCGGCCAGGGCGCGGCGCACGGTGGCCTCGAATGCGACCCGGTTGGGCATCGCGGTAAGCGGCTCGGTGGTCGCCCGCAGCAGCAGCTTGCGGGTGGTGATGCGGCTCTCGTTGACCACCAGCGCCAGGGTGATCGGCAGGATCGACAGCACGCACAGGTAGGACAGCAGCATCAGCGCGTCGATGGTATGCACGGGGGTGGCGAAGCCGGGCAGGCCGAACCCGCTCAGGCCGCTGATCAGGCCGACGGTGAGCAGCACCGCGACGGCGGTGCGCAACGGCTCGAAGCGCAGCGCGCTCCACACCATCACCGCCAGCGGCAGGCTGGACAGACCGAGCGGGTACTGGCCGCCCACGGAGGCGCCCCAGGCCAGCAGCAGGAAGCTGCCCACCAGGGCGACGTTCCACAAGGCCTGTTCACTCTTGAGCGCGGTCAGCTCGGCAGCGTCGAACGAAGGCAACTGGGTCTTGCGGTAGACGAACAGGATGACCGCCGGTGCCACCGTGGTGATGCCGAGCAGGTCGCCCATCGTCCAGCGCAGGAACACGTCGAGCATGTTGCCGCTGTGCAGGTCTGCGGCCACACGCATGCCGAGGGTGCCGGCAGTGCCGCTGATCAGGGCGGTGACGATGCCGCCGGCGAGCATGCGGAAGGCGGAGCGGAACTCGGGGTAGGACGGCACGGCGCCGCGGCGTGCCACCCACGCGCCGGCAAGGGTTGCCACGGTGTCGCCGCACACCGCGATGATGACGTAGGCGGGCGGAACGGTGTAGCGCAGCAGGTGATCGAGCAGGCTCGCCACCGGGATCGCCAGCACCCAGTGCAGGCCATGGCGCACGACCATGGCATAGGCCAGTCCTATCGCCGGCCAGAACAGCACCAGATCGCCCGGGCCCTTGGCAAAGCGCGTCGCATACGCGGTGCAGGCCAGATACAGCCCCACCAACGCAAGGAACGTCGCGAGTTGCCTGGCAGCCTTGCTGGTCACGACCGCAGCTTACGCCGCGCCCGGATTGGAGTCACCGTCGCCGGAGGTGCGCGAACCGAGCACCTTCAGGCGGCCGGAGGCGATCAGCGGCGCGGGATCGTCCTGCAGTTCCTGCAGGATGTTCATCAGGTCCGAGCGCAGGGTGGGGCGGAACTGCACCCAGGTGTCGGCGCCCTGGCGTCGCGCCCAGTGCATCGCCGCCTGCGCCAGGCTGGCCAGCTGTTCCCAGCCGGGGCGGCGCAGCGCTTCGCGACGCAGCGGGAACTCGGCGATGCCCACGGCGACGTCCAGCGCCAGGTGGACCCCGCCACCGACATCGAAGGCGTGCCCGCCGGCGGCCTGCAGGATGCGCGCGCCCACGCCGGGGGCCTGGCGTTCGGGCAGCGGACGCAACACCAGCAACAGGGTCTGCGCCTCCCAGCGAACGATGTAGTCCCCGGCCCGCACCAGTGAGCCGAGCACCTGGGTGAACTGGGCGATGGCGCGGTCGCCGACCGCTTGCGGGGCGTTCGTGCCTTTTTCGTCGCTGCGCCGCAGGTGCACCATCGCGAACAGCAGGGTTTGGCCGAAGCTGCCGTCGCGCTGCTGCTCGCGGTCGTAGAACGCCAGGTCGGTCGGCATCTGGTGCGCAAGGAAACGCGCGTTGCGCAGGCCCGTGGCCGGATCGATCTGGCTGGCGTTCTCCAGCCTGGCGTTGGAGACGTGCAATTGCTGGGTGCGTTCTTCGACCGTGCGTTCCAGCCCGGCGCGCTGGACTTCGTGCGCATGCCGCTGGCGCCGGTAACCGGCATACACCACGGCCACCACCAGCAGGCCGATCAGCACGTCGAACAGCCGGGTCTCGTGGAAGTACGGGCGGATCGCGAACGACACCTTGGCCGGGACCGGATTCCAGACGCCGGCGTTGTTGGCGGCCATCACCTCGAAGGTGTAATCGCGCGGCGGCAGGTTGGTGTAGTTGGCGTGGCGCTGGCGTGGATCCTCGACCACGTGCCAGTCGCGGTCGTAACCCACCAGGCGGTAGCGGATCTGGACGCTGCGCGGATCCTGGAAGCTGGGTGCGGTGAAGTCGAAACCCAGGTCGCGTTCGCTGGCTGGCAAGGCCGCCGGCAGGGCCGAAGGAATGAACGAACCTCGGGATTCGTCCACGCGCTCGATCACCGGGGTGGGCACCACCTTGTTCTTGACGATGCCGTGGGTGTCGATGCTGACCACGCCATCGCGCGAGGGCAGCCACAGGACGTGGCGATCCTGGATGAAGCCCTTGGACATCCCGGCACCGTTGCAGCAAAAGCCCTGCTGACCGGCGTTGCGATCGCCGCGTTCGTTGAGGATCATCTCGCCGCGTACATGCTCCAGCTTGCCGGCGGCGAAAGCCTTCAGGTCGGCGATCGGTACGCGTGCCACGCCGCGGATTCCGGCGATCCACAGGAAACCGCGATCGTCGGGCGTCATGAAAAACGCGGCGTTGGATGGCATGCCCTGCGCGGCCTGCAGCAGCCTCCAGCGCCCGGCGCCGTACACGAACAGTTGTTCGGACTGGGTTCCGATCAGGATCGGGCCCTCGGGCACGATCGCGATGGTGTTGATGTCGATCTCCCGCGGCAGCCCCTGATCCACGCCGCTCGCGGCAAGGCGATCGCCGCGCATCACGTACAGCCCTGATTGGGTTCCGACCAGGGCGCTGCCGTCGTGCTGCCAGACGATCAGGCGCACGCGCACGTCGGTCAATCCTTCCGCGGGCCCGTAGCGGCGCAGATGTTCATCCGGCTGGCCTTCGTGTTCGAGCCGGAACAGGCCCTGGCTGGTGGCGAACCACAGCGCGCCTCCCGGGCCGCGGGTGATGCCGTTGATCTGCGCCGAGGCCATCGGCGCGAACACCGCCGAGGTCTCGATGCTGCCGTCGGCGTGCCGGATCGCCAGTCCATGGCGGGTGCCGATCCACAGCGTGTCGCCCTCGGCAAACAGGTTGTAGGCGTGCGGATGCGGCAGGCGGGTGCCATCGACCACGACGCTGGCGTGGCCATGGTCGAGCACGCTCACCCCATTGCTGGTTCCCACCCAGATGGTGCCGTCGGCGGCCCGCGCCAGCGACCACACGACCGGGTCGTTGAGCCCCTGGGCGGTGCTGTAGCGGCGCGTCCAGCCATTCCAGATCCGGGTCAGGCCCTCGATCTGGCTGCCCAGCCACAGGTTGCCCTCGCGGTCTTCAAAGGCGCAACGCACGTCCTTGTAGGTCAAGGGCACCTGGCCGACGATGGTCTCCACCACGTGGCCATCGCGGATGCGCCACAACGCCGGATTGGTGCCTACCCAAAGGTTGTGGTCGTGGTCCTCGACCAGTGCCCCGACCGGCCACACGGCGAGCTTGGGGTCGTCGGCGAACGCCGTCCATGCACCATCGGTGAGCACGTACAAGCCCTGCGAGGTGCCGGCCCACAGCCGCCCTTGCGCGTGCACCAGCCTGGTCACCTCGGCGTTCTCTGCGGCCTGCGGCAACGGCAGCCGGGTGGCCGTCCCCGAACTGAGCTTGACCACCGCGCCGGTGGTGCCGATCCACACATCGTTGCCGGAGGGCAACACCGACAGCGCGGGTTTGACCGTGGTCCGGACGGGTTGCAGGGCGTCGTCTCGTACCTGCATCAGGCCGCTGTCGGTCGCGGCCAGGATCGTGCCGTCGGCCGCCTGCGCGAGGTCGTACACGTCCGGTGACAGGTGCGTGCTCGCATCGGCCGGCGGAATGGCGAGGAACCGGTGGTTGGCGCGCTTGACCAGACCCTTGTAGGTGGCAATCCACAGGTTGCCTTCGCGATCCACCAACAGGTCGCGGATCCAGATGCCGGGCAACTGCGGGGTGGTGTCGGTCGTGTAGGCCGTGAAGTGCACGCCATCGAAACGCGCCAGGCCGCTCTGTGTTCCCACCCAGATGAAGCCGTCATGATCCTGGGCGATGGCCAGCACGCTGATCTGCGGCAGGCCGTCCTGGATCGACCAGCGGTTGGCGACGTACTGTTCGAAGGCCTTGGTCGGGTCGAGCGCACGAGCGCGTGGGCTGGCCAGGCAGGCCAGCAGCATGGCCAGCAGCAAGAACAGTGCCGACCACGGATCTCGTTGCGCTTCCCGTCGCAGCATAGGCGATCCCCCCGCGCTCGATCCGGAGCATAGCAGGCTCGCGCGTGACCTCCCGCCGTGCGCGGCCGGTTCCGCGCAAGCCTCGGCATGGCGCCATACCCAGCGGTCCCGACGTCGTGCGGTCGCGTCCGGACCGAGTCTCGTGGGTGTTTCAAATATTTATCGCTTCATGCGGATGAAGCGATTGACAAACGCGCCAGGCTGCGTCAGCATCCGTCCTGCAATCCCATCGAGACCGGCTGAGGGACAGGCCCTTGGAAGCCGGGGCAACCGCGACGCGCAAGCGTCCATCGGTGCCAAATCCTGCGGGGACGCTCGCGTCCACCGGAAGATGGGTCGTCTCCGCGGCATGGGGACGGCGTCGCTTTCCGCACCGCGGATTCCGCTGGGACTCGCCCAACCGGAGAACCGCCATGAGCCTCGCCTTGCCGCTTTCCAGAACCGCCCAGACCGCGTTGCCGACTTGGACGGATGCGTCCAGTTCCCTGCACGAGGCCCCCGATCGCCGACCGGTGCCGGCGCTGGCATGCGCTCGCGGCGAACTGGCACTGGACCTGCACCTGCGACACGCCGGCCGGCGCAAGCTGCGGGTCGGCTGGCAACGGCTGGGCGACGCGGGTCTGCCGGCGGTCGTCGTGCAAGGCGGCATCTCGGCGGATCGGCGCGCCGCAGGCGTTGGCGGCGAGGCGCCGGGCTGGTGGCAGGCGCAGGTCGGCCGCGCGTGCGCGATCGATCCGGAGCGTACACAGGTGATCTCGATCGACTGGCTCGGCAGCGACGGCACGCTCGATGCGCCGATCGACAGCGCCGACCAAGCTGATGCGCTGGCCGCCGTGCTCGACCACCTGGGTGTCGAACGCCTGCAGGCGTTCGTGGGCTGTTCCTACGGCGCACAGGTCGGCCTGCAGTTCGCCGCGCGCCATGGCTCTCGCCTGCACCGGCTGCTGGCCATCGCCGGCGCGCATCGGCCGCATCCCTACGCCTGCGCCCTGCGCGCGATCCAGCGCAAGATCGTCGCACTCGGGCAATTGCAGTGCGCCGACAGCCTGGGACTGTCGCTGGCGCGGCAACTGGCGATGCTCAGCTATCGGCCGCCGGAGGAATTCGCGCGCCGATTCGCCGGTCCGGCGCGCCTGGACGGCGCGCACGCACGCTGTGCCGCGGAGGATTACCTGCACGCCTGCGGGGAACGCTTCGTGCGCAGCCATGCGCCGAACGCCTTCGTGCGGCTGTCCGAATCCATCGACCTGCACGCGCTCGCGCCCGCAGCGATCACCGTGCCGACCACCGTGGTCGCGGTGGAAGGCGACCTGCTCGCGCCGCCGGAGCTGGCTTTCGAACTGGCCGAGCGCGCCACTGCTTCGGTGCGCGTGCGCGTGCTGCGCTCGGCGCACGGCCACGATGCCTTCCTCACTGACGTGGCCCCGATCGCCGCGATCGTGCGCGAGGTGCTGGAAGAGTCCGGATGCGCGCCGGCGCCGGCGGGTGCGCCATGAGCGCCCGGTCGCGTCCGTGTCCGGCCACGCTGGCGGTGCGCAGCGGCATCGACGCCGACACCGCGTTCGGCGCGGTCACCCCGCCCTTGGTGCTGTCGAGCAACTTCAGCTTCGAGGGCTTCGGCAGGAAGCGCCAGTACGACTACACCCGCAGCGGCAACCCCACCCGCGACCTGCTGGCGCAGGCGCTGGCGGAGCTGGAAGGAGGCGCTGGCGGCGTGGTCACCGCCACCGGGCTGGCGGCCTGCACGCTGGCGCTGCATGCGGTGTTGCAGCCTGGCGATCGGCTGGTGGTGCCGCACGACGCCTACGGCGGCTGCTGGCGGTTGTTCGATGCGCTCGGCCGCAAGCACCATTTCGATCTGATCACGGTCGATTTCACCGACCCGGCCGCGCTCGACCATGCTTTGCGCGCCGCGCCGAAACTGGTCTGGGTCGAAACCCCCAGCAACCCGCTGCTGCGCATCACCGACATCCGCGCGGTAGCGAACGCCGCGCATGCGGTGGGTGCGCTGGTGCTGGCCGACAACACCTTCCTGTCACCGGCGTTGCAACGGCCACTGGATCTGGGTGCGGACCTGGTGCTGCACTCGACCACCAAGTACATCAATGGCCACAGCGACGTGGTCGGTGGTGCATTGATCGCCGCCGACGCCGGGCTGGCGGAGACGCTGGCGTGGTGGGCCAACGCGCTGGGCCTGACCGGCAGCCCGTTCGACAGCTTCCTGACCCTGCGTGGTCTGCGCACGCTGGATGCACGCCTGCGCGTGCACCAGGACAATGCCGCCGCGATCGCGGAGCAATTGGTCGCGCATCCGGCGGTTGCCGCGGTGCATTACCCGGGCCTGCTCGGGCATCCCGGCCACGCGCTGGCGACCCGCCAGCAGTACGGCTACGGGGCGATGATCAGCGTCGATCTCGGCGGTGGGCAGGCGGCCGTTCGCGCCTTCCTCGACGGGCTGCGGCACTTCACGCTGGCCGAATCGCTGGGCGGCGTGGAGAGCCTGATCGCGCATCCGGCGAGCATGACCCACGCGGCGATGTCGGCGCAGGCGCGCGCGCGGGCCGGCATCGGTGACGGATTGTTGCGGCTGTCGGTGGGCATCGAGCAGCTCGATGACCTGGTCGCCGATCTCGACGCAGCGCTGCAGCGTGCGCTGGCGGTGATCGATGGCGTGGCGTGTCGGCGTGATCGCGCGCGGGTGGCCGGATGAATGCCCGCCTCGTCGCACCACGCGCGCCCGCGCGTGACCTGCGGGCACACCCCGTCACGCGATCTGCGCCCGACGAGGCGCCGGTGCGCATCGCCTTGCTCGGTGTGGGGACGGTCGGCAAGGCGCTGCTGCAGCGGCTGGACGAACTGGCCGGTTCACCACTGGTCCGGCGCCTGCAACTGGTGCACGTGGCGAACTCGCGTCACGTTTTCGTCGCGCAAAGCGGTTGTCGCGCCGATGGCGCGGCTGTGCGCTGGTCGCCTGGCGCAGGCCTCGCCGATGGACTGCACCAGGCGACCGCGGCCCTCGGCAACGGCGGCGTGCGTGTGCTGGTGGATGCCACGGCCAGCGAGGCCGTGGCCAGCCACCATCCGCACTGGCTGGCGCAAGGCATCCATGTCGTCACCGCCTGCAAGCTCGGGCCGGGAACGTCGCTGGAGCGATGGCGCGCCATCCGCGCGGCCTGCGCCCGCGGCGGTGCGCGTTACGGGGATGCGGCCACGGTGGGCGCCGGGCTGCCGTTGTTGCGCTCGTTGCGTGAGCTGCGTGCCGGCGGCGATGCCATCCACGCGGTCGCCGGCGTACTGTCCGGTTCATTGGCATGGCTGTTCCATCACTACGACGGCATGCGGCCGTTCTCGACGCTGGTGCGCGCCGCGCGGCAGGCCGGCTTCACCGAGCCGGATCCAAGGGAGGATCTGTCCGGGCAGGATGTGCGCCGCAAGCTGCTGATCCTGGCGCGCGCGGCCGGCTTCGCGCTGGAAGCCGAGGCGGTCGAGGTGGCCCCGCTGGTGCCGGCGGCGCTTGCCGACGCCGCCAGGGGCGACGTCGATGGCCTGCTGCCGGTGCTGGATGTACCGCTGCGCGAGCGCTTTTCCCAGGCGCGGCGGCGCGGGCAATCCCTACGCTTCCTCGCGCGCCTGCAGCGCGACGGCAACGGAATCATGCGCGCGCGCGTCGGGCTGGAGGCGCTGGCCGCCGGGGATCCGCTGTGCGGCGGTGCCGGCACCGACAACCGCGTGGCGATCTGGTCGGACCGTTACCGCGAGCGGCCGCTGCTGATCCAGGGGCCGGGGGCAGGTGCCGAGATCACCGCGGCGGCCTTGCTCGGCGACGTGCTGGGGATCGTCCACGGCTGAGGGATGGCGCGGCTGATGGCGTTGACGGAAGGGCGCGCGAGCAAGGCGCGACATCGGTCAGGGCCACCAGCACGCTGCCGTCGAGCAGCACCGCCGCGCCATGTGGCCGGGTCATGCCTCCTCGTTCAGCGCGCGAACCTCGTCGTCGATGATCGGCTGCTGCGAGCGCATCACCGGCAGTCCGGTCGCCGGATCCAGTGCGTATGCGGCAGCCGCATCGGCCACGCGGGTCGCGCCGGCCGCCAGACCTCGCCGCATCAGTTCGGCCACGGTCTGGCCCAGGCTGCGGTTGCCATGCCTGGCAAGGCCGGGGGCGATCCGGTGCAGGTCGTCAGGGAGGTCGATGGTGGTGCGCATGCGTGCACCGTGATGCGTTGATGTTCTGGTGTCAAACGGTTTGGGTATCGCAGCGCATTGGCCATCGCGATGCCGCCGGTGGCGCGGGCTTCAGCGCGCCGGGCAGCTCGACCACGGCAACTCGCGCACCGCCTTGCGCGAGCGCAGCGTCTGCTGGACGGTCTGCACCAGCGCGGCGACCTGTGGCGGCGGTGCGTTGGAGCCGTCGGGACGGCAGTCCCAGCGCACTTCGTTCTGCTTTTCGCCGGCGGCAATACGCAGGCGGAAGGTGCCACACCCCGGCGGATGCACGGCGCCGTCGGGCCATGCCGTGGTCAGGTCGGATGGGACCTTGTAGAAACCGCTCTTGTCCGCCAGGCCGAGGATCCGGGTCATCTCGCGGTCCGACAGATGCACCGGGACATCGCCACTGGCCTTCGAGCACATGTCCTGGTGGTAGATGCCGGTGACGGTGGAAAACCGCGTCAACCCGGTGGCGTACTCGACCACGCCGACCACGCTGCCGGTCACCGGCGCTTTCGACACAAGCCGGATGTGCGAGCAGGCAGCGAGGGCCACGCAGGCGACCACGAGAATGCACTTGCGCATGGATGACCTCAGCATTCGATGACATTCACCGCCAACCCGCCGCGGCTGGTCTCCTTGTATTTGTCCTGCATGTCGCGGCCGGTCTCGCGCATGGTCTTGATGACCTTGTCCAGCGACACGCGGTGCTTGCCGTCGCCGCGCAGGGCCATGCGCGAGGCGTTGATCGCCTTCACCGAGCCCATCGCGTTGCGTTCGATGCACGGGATCTGCACCAGCCCGGCGATCGGATCGCAGGTCAGGCCCAGGTTGTGCTCCATGCCGATCTCGGCGGCATTTTCGATCTGGCCCAGCGAGCCACCGAGCGCGGCGGTGAGGCCGCCGGCAGCCATCGAGCAGGCCACCCCGACCTCGCCCTGGCAGCCGACCTCGGCGCCGGAGATCGAGGCGTTTTCCTTGTACAGGATGCCGATTGCGGCGGCGGTGAGCAGGAAATCGAACACGCCCTGCTCGCAGGCACCCGGGCAGAAGCGATCGTAGTAATGCAGCACCGCCGGGATGATCCCGGCCGCGCCGTTGGTGGGCGCGGTGACGATGCGCCCGCCGGCGGCGTTCTCCTCGTTGATCGCCAGCGCGTACAGGTTGACCCAGTCCAGCACGGTCAGCGGGTCGCGCATCGCCGCTTCCGGGCGCGCCAGCAGGTCGGCGTACAGGCTCGGCGCGCGCCGGCGCACCTGCAGCCCGCCGGGCAGCGAGCCCTCGCTGCGGATGCCGCGCTGCACGCCGTCTTGCATCGCCTTCCAGATCGCCCGCAGGCTGGCGTCGATCTGCGCGTCGCTGCGCCAGACCCGTTCGTTGTCGCGCATCAGTTGCGCGATGCTCAGGTTCTGCTCCGTGCAGCGCGCCAGCAGTTGTTCGCCGGTGGTGAACGGGTGCCGCAGTGCGGTGGTGTCGGCGACGATGCGGTCGGCGCTGGCGTCGTCGTGGTTGACCACGAAGCCGCCGCCGACCGAGTAATAGTCGCGCGTGGCCAGTGCGTTGCCGGCGGCGTCGAAGGCGGTGAAGCGCATGCCGTTGGGATGGAAGGGCAGGCTCTGGCGCTTGTTGAAGATCAGGTCGGCTTTCTCGTCGAAACCGATGGCGTGGCGACCCAGCAGGCGCAGCCGGCCCTCGCCGCGGATGCGCGCGAGGATGTCGGGGATGGCATCCGGATCGACCGTGTCCGGCCACTGTCCTTCCAGCCCCAGCAGCACCGCCTTGTCGGTGCCGTGGCCGCGCCCGGTCAGCGCCAGCGATCCATACAGTTCGCAGCACACCCTGGCGGTGGCCTCGAGTTGGCCGGTCTCCTCCAGCCAGCGACCGACGAAACGGACGGCGGCGCGCATCGGCCCGACCGTGTGCGAGGACGACGGGCCGATGCCGATCTTGAACAAGTCGAAGGTGCTGACGGCCATGGTCGATCCGGAAGATTGGCCGCAGCGCGGCATCGGGAGGATTATTCTATGCCCGGCCTGCCGGATCGCCAGCGCGATGACGCCGATGCGTTACATCCTGTTCCAGCGCGACCATTGCCCGTTGTGCGATGCCGCGCTCGACGTGTTGGCCCAGGCGCGCGCGCCCGAGTTCGACAGCATCTGGATCGACGGCGACCGCTCGCTGGAGGCGCGCTACGGCGATCGCGTGCCGGTGATCTGCGACACCGAGCACGACCGCGAGCTGGGTTGGCCGTTCGACGCCGCACAGGTGCGCGCGTTCCTGCTGTGATCCCGGATGCGGCGTTCCGCGTCTCAGCGCTTGCCCGGCGCGAGCTTGAGCACGCTGTGTACCTTCACCGCATTGCCGATCTGGCTGGTGTCGGCCCAGTCGCCGCCGCCGACGTTGAAATCGAGCCGATTGACGGTGGCATCGCCGGACAGGCCGGGCTGCGCGCCGGGCGTCCAGGTGAAGGACAAGGTCACCGGCTTGGTCACGCCGCGCAGGGTCAGGGTGCCGTCGGCGGCGTAGCGGTTGCCGCCGAGGGCGCGGATCTTGCTGGCGCTCCAGGTCGCGGTGGGGTGGCCGGCCACATCGAAGAAATCCTTGCCGCGCAAGGTGGTGTCGCGATCGGCGTTGGCGGTGCTGGCCGAGCCCAGTTGCACGGTGACGAAGAATCGTCCGCTGGCCGGGTGCGCGGGGTCGAAGTCGATGTCGGCATCGAAGGCGCCGAAGCGGCCCTGGAATGCGCTGCCCTGGCTGACGCCGGTGAAGGCCAGGCTGGAGGACTTGCCATCGGCGTGCCAGTTGGCGGCGCGTGAGGCGGTCGGGAACGCGGTGGCGACCAGCAGGACGGTGGCGGTAACCCAGGCACGGTTCATGGTTGATCTCCATTCGGTGGCGGCAGGCCCGGCAGCATCTGCCGCAGGGTCTCGTCCTTGTCGATCCAGTGATGCTTGGCGGCGGCGGCGGCGTGCAGCACCACCAGCGCCATCAACACCCAGAACGCGGTCTCGTGGAAGGCCAGCGCGCGCTGCTTCATGGCATCGTCGGCCGGCCACAGCGCGGGCAATGACCCCAGTCCGAACCAGTGCAGGTCCACGCCGGAGGCGGAGTTGAACAGCCAGCCCGACAGCGGCATCGCGAACATCAACGCGTACAGGACGACGTGCATGGCCTGCGCGGAAACCCGCTGCCAGCGCGGCATCGGCAGCGGCGGCGGTGCGCGGTGGGTGAGCCGCCACAGCAGCCGCAGCGCGACCAGCACCAGCACGGTGATGCCGACCGACTTGTGCAGGTTGTAGATCTTCAGCTTGGTCAACGACAGCGCCATCTGGGTCATGGTCAGGCCGACCACGCCCATGCCGACGATCAGCAGCGCGATCAGCCAGTGCAGCAGTTGGCTCACGCGATTCCAGCGGGCGGTGGGCGGGTGGTTCATGGACGCGGTTCCGGTGCGGGTGCAGGTGCAGGCGGCGGGGCCGGGGCAGCGTCTGCGCTGGCTGCCGGTTGGGTTGGATGATCTGCGTGCGCCTCGGCTTCCAGTTCGATGTCCACGGCCACGTCGGCGCCGATCACGTCGTCGGGATAGGCGTCCATGCCCAGCTCGCGACGATGCAGGGTGGTGTGGGCGGAAAATCCCACGGTCTTGTGGAACAGTGTGTACAGCGAACGCCGGGCGCCATTCATCGTCGCCTCCAGCACCACCGGCGTGCTGCGACCGCGCAGGCTGAGCGTGCCAGACACGCGCGCGTGGGTGGCGTCGATCACCTCCACGCCGGTAGCGAGGAAATGCGCCACCGGCTGCGTGGCGACGTCGAGGAACTGCGCCGACAACGCCTTGCGCTGCCAGTGCGCATCGCCGAGGTCGAGTCGCTGCAACGGGATGTCAGCGGCCAGTTTCGCGCCGCGCCAGTCCTGCGGGTCGAAATCCAGCGTACCGGTGATGCCGGAAAAGGTGCCGATGGATTGCGACAAGCCCAGGTGCGAGACCCGGAACGCGATCCGGCTGTGCACCGGGTCGATCACGAAATGGGCGGCTCCGGCGAACGCGCTTCCGGCCAGCAGTCCAAGCGCCGCGACGCAGGCGCCGACCGTCGCTGGCCGCGTGCGGCGCGCGTGCTGGGACGTGGTCGTGAAGCGGGCGGGCATGGGTCGAAAAGCGTCGGTCGAACACTGGTTCGCTGGATTGTAGGCCGGCCGGTCGCCGCGACGCAGGCTTGCGGGCGCAACGGAGCATTGCGAGGATGCCCGTGGGGGATGCGCATGCGCCGATCGCGGTACCGGATGCCGGGCCTGATGGCAGGCTTGGCCTGCCTGCTGGCGGTGGTCGCCATCGCCGGCAGCGGCGTGCCTGCGGCGACGCCCACGCCGACCGCGCTGCGGATCGTCGAGACCCCGCACCTGCGCGTGTTCGGCCCGTCCGATGGCCTGCCCTCGAGCAGCGTCAACGCGCTGGCGCAGGACGCGCAAGGCTACCTGTGGCTGGCCACCGACGACGGGCTGGCGCGTTACGACGGCGTCGGCTTCAAGGTCTGGCAGCACGACCCGGCCGACCCTGGATCGCTGCCGGGAAACCTCGTGCAGGCGTTGCACGTGGACGGCCGTGGCCGGGTCTGGGTGGCGATGGAAGGCCACGGCGTGGCGCTGCTGCTGCCCGATGGCGAACACTTTCGTCGTTACGACCACACCCGCACGCCGGGGCTGGGCGAAGACGACGTGTTCGCGATCACCTCCACGGCCGATGGCGCGTTGTGGATCGGCACCTTCGGCGGCGGCCTGTACCGTCTCGACGGCCGCGGTGCGCTGGCCCATTACCTGCCGCACGGCGGCGATCGCTACGCACTGCCGGACGCGAACGTGATCGACCTGAAGGTCGATCCGCAGGGCCGGCTATGGGTTGCCACCACCGCCGGCGCGGCACGCTGGACCGGGCGCGGGTTCGACCCGGTGGATGCGCCGGGTATCCGCGGTGCCACGGTGTTCGCGATTGATCCCCTGGACGACGGCCAGCTGCTGTTCGCCACCCGTCAAGGTCTGTTCCTGCGTGCGGCCGACGGCGCGGTGCGAGCGTTGGACTGGAATCCGAACGCCGACGATCCGCGCGTCACCGGCGTGCTGCGCGACCGCAACGGCGGCTGGTGGTTGGCCGTACCGGGCCTGTTGCGACGGACACGCAGCGATCTGGGCGCCGATGTCGGGTCGATCAAGCCGGTGCCGATCCCGGGCGTGGCCACCCAGCGGGTGATGGCGATGCTCCAGGATCGCCAGGGCAACCTGTGGTTCGCCACCCGCAACGGTGGCTTGCTGCAACTGCCGCCACAGGCGCTGCGGTTCGCCTCGTTCCGCCACCAGCCCGATCAACCGACTTCGCTGGGCGTATCCCAGCCGGAGGGGATTGCCGACGCCGGCGACGGCCGGCTGTGGGTGGTTGGCGGCCGCGGCGGCATCGACCTTGTTGATACCGGCAGCGGAACCATTGCCCACTGGCAACCGCCGGCGCTGGTCGGAAAATACCTGTGGGCGGTAGCTCGGCGTGGCGATGGGCCGTTGTGGATCGGTTACAACACCGGCATCGCACGCGCCGACCCGCGTACGCATGCACTCCAGACCTGGGAACAGGGTGCCGCCAGTGATGCGGCGTTGGCCGGGCCCAACGACCTGATCGCGCAAACGCCCGATGGGCGGGTCTGGATCTCCAGCCTCGGCGCCGGATTGCAGATCCGCGACGGCAGAGGCCATGTGCTGATCACGATCCGACCCGGCGATGGCCACGGACTGAACGCGGCCGACGCCGAACAATTGGCGATCTCGCCGCAAGGCGCGCTCTGGCTGGCCGGCGCCCAAGGCCTGCTGGCGTGGAACGAGGCCGCCCAGCGCTTCGCCCCGGTGCCCGGCGCGCCGCGTGATCGTGTCGATGGCTTCGCCTTCGCCGACCCGCACACGCTGTGGCTGCATCGGTTTTCCGCGCTGGAACGCTATCGCTGGGATGGCCACGGCTTGAGCCTGGTGCAGCGCATCGGCGCCGACAAGGGCCTGCCCGCCGTCGATTCCGGTGGCGTGCTCGCCGATGCCCAAGGCGCCGTCTGGCTTACCACCACGCGCGGATTGCTGCGGCTGGATCCGCACAGCGGACGCGTGCGCCGCTTTGGCGTCCGCGATGGCTTGCCCAGTCAGGAGTTCGGTCGCCACCCGCCGCTGCTGACCCGCCAAGGCCTGGCCGCGGCGGCCGCTTCGGAGGCCTTGGTGCTGTTCCAGCCGGGTCGGTTTGCAAGCACGTCGGCAGCGCCGGCACTGGTGATCGAAAGCATGGACGTGCACCGCGGGGATCGCGTGCTCGTGCTCGATCCGCACGCGAAAATCGAACTGGGCCCGGACGATCGCGACCTGCAGGTGAACGCGCGGCTGCTGTCCTTCCTCGATCCGAAAGCCAACCACTACCGCTTCTTCCTGCACGGCTTCGATGCCGACTGGCGCGAGGGCGTGGATGGCCAGCGCACGTTCTCGCGGCTCGATCCGGGCCACTACCGGCTGGCGGTGGAAGCGGTCGATGCGGACGGCCGCCGCATCACCGCGCCCGAGCTGACCCTCGTCGTGGATCCGCCGTGGTGGCGCACGACTGCCGCGTATCTGGTCTGGGCCGGACTGGTCGTGCTGGCGCTGTGGCTGCTGGCGTGGGCCTACCGCCGGCGGCTGCGGCAACGCCACGAATTCGCCCTGGCCGAACAACGCAGCGCGCTGGCCGAACAGAACTCCGAGGCCAAGTCGCGCTTCCTTGCCAGCATGGGCCACGAGATCCGCACCCCGATGACCGGCGTGTTGGGCATGACCGAATTGCTGCTCGCCGGCCCGCTGGACGCGCGTCAGCGCGGTCAGGCCGAGTCGATCGAACGCGCCGGCCGGCACCTGTTGCGGATCGTCAACGATGCGCTGGATCTGGCGCGGATCGAGGCGGGCAAGTTGAGCCTGGAGCCGACCGCCTTCGACCCGCGCCAGTTGCTGGCCGAGGTCGATGCGATGCTGCGCCCGCAGGCCGCGGACAAACAGCTGCGCCTCGACACCCACGTCGTCGCCGACCTGCCGCGCGGCCTGCGCGGCG
The DNA here is from genome assembly GCA_964640525.1 of uncultured Gammaproteobacteria bacterium. Lineage (GTDB taxonomy): Bacteria > Pseudomonadota > Gammaproteobacteria > Xanthomonadales > Xanthomonadaceae > SZAS-103. Next base: position 33,317 of record CAZXGS010000019.1, read on the forward strand.
ATCCGGTGCGGGTCCGCCAGATCGTGCTCAACCTCGGCCACAACGCGATCAAGTTCAGCGAGCGTGGCGGGGTGCGGATCGTGTTCTCGCGCGAGCCGGCAACCGGCGCGCTGCGGATCACCGTCAGCGACACCGGGCCTGGCATGGACGCGCAGCGGGTCGCGCGCCTGTTCCAGCGTTTCGAGCAAGGCGAAGGCGCGCAGGCCTCCGCGCCGCACGGCAGCAGCGGACTCGGGCTGGCGATCTGTCGCGAACTGGCGGCGGCGATGGCCGGTTCGATCGACGTGGACAGCACGCCCGGGGTGGGCACCCGTTTCGACGTGCTGCTGCCGCTGCCGGAAGCCGAAGTACCTGCGGTGGCGGTCGCGTCGGCGCCGGCGCCTGCCGCGAAAGTCTTGTCGCTGCTACTGGTGGACGACGATCCGATCGTCGCCGCGGTGCTGGAAGGCCTGCTGCGCCTGCACGGCCACGCGGTGGTACGGGCCGCGCATGGGCTGGCCGCGCTGACCGAAATGGAACACGCACGCTTCGATGCCGCGCTGCTCGACCTCGACCTGCCCGGGGTCAACGGGCTGGATTTGGCGCGCCTGATCCGCGCCCGCGGCATGACCCTGCCGCTGCTGGCGATCACCGCCCGCGCCGATGCCGGTGCCGAAGCCGACGCGCGCGCCGCCGGCATGGACGGCTTCCTGCGCAAGCCGGTGAGCGGGGAGATGCTGGCGGCTGCCATCGCCGCGCTGATGCGCGCTCGCTGATCGGGTTCAGCGCGCGTGCATGCCCGCGTCGCTCACCGCGATCGTGCCGCCGTCGCGGTCGGCAGCAGCCGTTGCAGCACGACCGGCAGCACCTGCCCGACCCAGCGTGCATACATCGTCGCCGAGGGATGCAGGCCGTCGTGCACGGTCAGCGTTGGATCGTGCGCTGCCTCCCGGCTGATCGGCGTGATGTCGGTCCAGTGCGCGCCGCGCGCGGCGACGCGGGCCTGTGCGGCGGCATTGAAGGCATCGATCTGCGTGGCGATGGCGGCGCGGTCGCGACCGCTGGCCAGCCCGAACGGGGTCACGCCCCAGTCGGGGATCGACAGCACGATCACCCGGCCCGGATCGTCGCCGGCCAGATGAATCGCGCGCACCAGCAAGGCATCGAACTGCTGCGCGTACTCGTGCAGGTCGCGACCACGGTACTGATTGTTGACGCCGATCTGCAGGCTGACCAGCGCATACGGCGGGCACAAGCGCGCCGCGTCCATCGCCTGCGCCAGTTCATCGGTGGTCCAGCCGGTGGTGGCGACGAACTGCGGGTCGTCGATGACCACGCCGCGTTCGCGCAGGCGCGCGACCACTTGCATCGACCAGCGCGCGCGCGCATCCACCGCTTCGCCGATGGTGTAGGAGTCGCCGAGGGCGAGGAAGGGGTGCGCGATCATCGGTGTCGTCGCTCTGAAAAGCCCCTCTCCCGTCGGGAGAGGGGTTGGGGTGAGGGGTCAACGTGGCGAGGGTTGCCGGTATCTCGTGCCCTCATCCACCTTCGGTACCTGACTCGCGCCAATCCTTGGCGCTCGCCCTTCGGGCCAGCTTCGCTGTTCGCAGGCGAATCCAGCGCCTGCAGTGTCCCGGAGGGAGAAGGGAAAGCACGCCTACCCCGCATGCCGCGCCAGCGCCTTCTCGATCCGTGCGAACACCTCGCGCACGGTGGCCGCCTCCGGCAGCAGGGTCATGCGAAAGTGGTTGCGGTAGCGCACGTTGAAACTCGACCCGGGCACGATCAGCACGTGTTCCTGTTCGAGCAGTTCCAGCGCGAAGCGGTGGTCGTCCAGGTGCGGCAGCAGCTCGCGGCGGAACGAGGGGAAGGCATACAGCGCCGCGTCCGGCGCCACGACGTCGAGGTAGGGGCTGGCCTCGCAGCACTCCAGCACCGCCCGCCGGGTTTCGTACAGGCGTCCGCCCGGCGCGCACAGCGGCGCGATCGTCGCCGGCCCGGCCAGCGCTGCCGGGATTGCCCATTGCCCGGGCACGTTGGCACACAGGCGCAGCGCGCTGAGCAGGTCCAGCGAGTGCAGGTAATCGGACAGCCGCCACAGGTCGCCGCCGAGCACCGCCCAGCCGACCCGCCAGCCGCAGGCGCGGTGCAGCTTGGACAGGCCGCCGAAACTCATGCACGGCACCTGCCCGGCGATCGAACCCATGGGCGTGAAGCGCGCGCCGTCGTAGAGGATGCCCTCGTAGATCTCGTCGGCGAGGATCAGCAGCTGGTGTCTGGCGGCGATCGCCACCAACCGCTCCAACAACTCGCGCGGGTAGCTGGCGCCGGTCGGGTTGTTCGGATTGATGACCACCAGCGCGCGGGTGCGCGGGGTGATCGCCGCCTCGATCTGCTCCGGGTCGGGCAGGAAGCCGCCCTCCGGCCGGCAGTCGTAATACACCGGGCGGCCGTCGTTGAGGATGGTGGCCGCGCTCCACAGCGGGTAGTCGGGGCTGGGCAGCAGCACCTCGTCGCCGGGGTTGAGCAAGGCGCGCAGGGCGATGTCGATCAGCTCGCTGACGCCGTTGCCGATGAACACCTGCTCGGGCAGGATCGCCTCGCCGTCGCGTTGCGAGTAATGCGCGGCCAGCGCCTCGCGCGCCGCCGGCAGCCCCTGTTGCTGGGTGTAGGCGTCGCTCTCGGGCAGGTGCGCGGCGATCGCCTGCTGCATGTGCTCGGGGGCGCGAAAGCCGAACGCGCCGGGGTTGCCGATGTTGAGCTTGATCAGGGTGTGGCCGCGGGCTTCGAGTTCGCGCGCGCGGCGGGCGAGTTCGCCGCGGATTTCGTAGCGCACCTCGCGCAGGCGTTCGCGGGTGAGCAGGGGCGTGGCGGTCATGGGGCGGTGGTGGGAAAAAACGCTAGGGTAGCAGGCGCGTCGCGCGAAGCGATTGCGGGTCGTGGGGACGGGAAGATCTCCACGCCAGCCGAAGGCTGGCCATCCAGCACCTTCGAGGCCGCCGGAACCTGAGGCTGTCGCGGAATCGGCCAGCCTCTGCGGAGCCGTAATCGCGCGGGCGATGTCGGCTCGCCCGAGGACGATCCGCTACCATGAGCAGGAACACCCTTGGGCGACTTCGAGGAACGCGCATGGTTCTGCGGCACCGTCCCAAGTACGGCATGGCAACAGCGCTTGTCGCCGGCTGGCTACTGATCGCGTGCCAGCAGGCCAGCGCGGCCTTTCCCGCCGCCGATGTGACGATCGCGGACTGCGAGAACCACTGGCTCCTTGCCGCGGACCGCAAGGATCCGGATCTGCGTCTGCTGGGATTCGCCTACATCGACCCTGACGCGGGCTTCACCTTCGAGGCGCACGGCGAAGTGGCGCTCGATCCGAAAGGCAATCTGGTGCGTCGGCCCTACGCTTTCGATGGCAAGGCACGCATGATCGTGCGGGTCAGCAACAATGCGCCGGTCGCCTGCCTCGACGACGCAACCGTCGCGCGCCTGGGCCTTCCCGCGCAATCGGAATCGTTGAAGTACTACCAGGACAAGCGCGATCCGGGCGAACACGCGGTCTTGTGGGCATCGCACCTGAACCAGATCGGCGCGTCCGCACAGGCGATCCGGCAGATCGACCTCGCCCGCAAGGCGGGGGTGCATTCGGACCGGATGTGGTTCGAGCTTGGCTACGCCCTGAACGCCCAGGGGCACTACGACCAGGCGATTGCCGTGCTCGAGCCGGCCGTGGCGGCCAGCCCGGAGGCCACCGCGTTGCTCGATGAGCTCGGATTCGCCTATCTGCACCATGTCGACTACCCGCGCGCCATCGAACTGTTCCGGAAGGCGATCGACGGATACCACACCACGTCGATCGCACCGCCCAAGTGGGAACTGGCGGCCCATCTCGCCAGTGCCTACGACCGATCCGACGACGCGACCCATGCTGCCGAATGGCTGGAGAAAGCCAAGGCGTGGGGATCGCCCGCAACGCCGCACTGAGAGCCTGTGAAAAAATCGCCCTCCTGCTGCGGCCGCCGCCGAACGCCTCTGGCGGCGGGCCGCTGCGCGAAAACTGCGGTCATTTGGTTCACCAAACTCCCTTGTTTTCACCCAACGCTCCTTGCCAGAGACGCCCGACGGCGCCCTCGTGACGGCGTTCGAATTTTTCACGGGCTCTGAGTAGTATCGCGCATGCCCATCCCATGCTTCGACCACGCAGGGTTCGCTGCGAACCACACGCGTCGAAGGACCGGTCTGGTGCCGAATGGTGTGTGGCAGAATGGTTCCACATGCACCTCGGCGCGGACGCATACCAGGATCTGATCGCCCTTGGCTGGGTCGACGACACCCCGGCGCGCGCGGCGCTGGCGACCTTGCCCGCCGGCCGCCTCGCCCGGGTCAGTGCCCAGCACCGTTCCGGCTACGTCGTGGCCACCGCCATCGACCGTGAGTTCCCCGCCCAGGCGCTGCCGGCGTGGACACGCCGCGACTGCGCCCCGGAGGGCCGCGCGGTGGTCGGCGACTGGGTGCTGCTGGAGCCGACGCGCGACCAGATCACCGCCCTGCTGCCGCGCCGCAGCCTGCTGCAGCGCGCCGCCGCCGGCGAGTCGTACCGGCGCCAGCCGATCGCCGCCAATGTCGATACCGTGTTCGTGGTCAGCGGGCTGGATCTGGACTTCAATCCGCGTCGGCTCGAACGCTACCTGCTGCTGGTGCGCGCCAGCGGTGCGCAGCCGGTGTTGGTGTTGACCAAGCACGATCGCCATCCGAATGTCGATGCCGCGGCGCGGCTGGCCGGGATCGCCGCTCAGGGCGTGCCGATCGTGCGCCTGGATGCGCGCGACCCGGCCGGCGTGGCGGCATTGCGCCCTTGGCTCGGGCCCGGTTCCAGCGTGGTGTTGGTGGGTTCGTCGGGCGCCGGCAAATCCACACTGACCAACACCCTGCTCGGCACGGAGAAAATGAAGACCGCCGCGGTGCGCGCGCATGACGCCCGCGGTCGCCACACCACCACCCATCGTGCGTTGATTCCGCTGCCGCAGGGTGGGGTGCTGATCGACTCGCCGGGCATGCGCGAGCTCAAGCCCACCGGTGAAGAAGACCTCGAACGCGGCGGTTTCGAGGACATCGACGCGCTGACGGCGAACTGCCGTTTCCGCGATTGCGCGCACGCCGGCGAGCCGGGCTGCGCGGTGCGCGCGGCGCTCGATGCGGGCGCGCTGGACGCGGCCCGCTACGCCAATTACCGCAAGCTCGGCGCCGAGGTCGCAGCGGCCGCGGCCGGCGCCGCGCAGCAGCAACTGCGCAAGGCCGATGCGCGCAGCCGCCAGGCACCGACCGTGCGGCGTCGTCCGCGCGCAGGGACGCGATCGCGCTGATGGACGCACCGCGCCCGCCGCCGAGCCCGGAACTGGCCCACTACGCCGCGCTGGACGCGCGGATGTGTGCGGCGGTCAAGGGCACGGACATGCTCGCCACGGTGAGCTGGCCGGCACCGGTGCAGGTCGAGTTCCTGGCCGCGCGCGCGCGCGGCCAGCATGCCTTCCCCAAGGTCGTCTATCCGCCCCAGCGGCACGCCGAAACCCGCGCCGAACTGGAGGCGATCATCGCCCAGACCGACCCGGATCACCCGCTCGGCGCCTACATCGCCAGCACCTGCGAGAGCTGGCGGGTGCTGACGCAGATGTTCGAGGTGCTGGGCACGGCGCAGATCACCGAGCACTCGATCCGCCTGTTCGGCCGCCCCGGCGACCGCCTGCCCGGGGATGGACCGACCAACCTGGAAGCCGCGCGCCATTTCATCGACATCGCCGACGATCTCGAACGCGAGCTGGCCACGGTGGAGATGCCCGAGAACATCCCCGCGCCGACCCTGCAGGCCGAATTGCAGGAGCGCCTGGATGCGTTTTTCACCCGTCACAAGATCAACGTCCAGCTCGACCCCGGGCTGATCTCCAAGGCCGCCGCCGGGCCGACCCGGATTCGCCTGCGCACCACCGCCGCCTTCAGCGAGTACGACCGCGCCCAGTTGCTCGAACACGAGGCCTTCGTCCACTCGCTGACCGCGCTCAATGGCCGCGAGCAGCCGTACCTGAAATCCTTCGCCCGTTCCTCGCCGCGGGTGACCGCCACCCAGGAAGGCCTGGCGACGTTCGCCGAGCGCATCACCGGCGCCATCGACATCGCCCGCATGAAGCGGATCAGCCTGCGCATCGTGGCCATCGACATGGCGCTGCACGGCGCCAGCTTCCTGGATGTGTTCGAGTTCTTCGAGCAATCCGGGCAGACCGACACCGAGAGTTTCACCTCCGCCCAGCGCGTGTTCCGTGGTGCACCGCTGGGCGGCGGCGCGGCGTTCACCAAGGACACCGTGTACCTGCACGGGCTGATGTCGGTGCACACGTTTTTCCGCTGGGCGCTGCGCCAGGGCAAGCTGCCGCTGTGCCGGCTGCTGTTCGCCGGCAAGATGGCCCTGCAGGACGTGCTGCGGTTCGAGCCGCTGTTCGAGTCCGGTTTCATCGCCGCGCCGTTGTACCTGCCGCCGTGGGTCCAGCGCGCCAACGGCCTGGCCGGGATGCTGGCGTTCTCGCTGTTCGCCAACCGCATTCGCCTCGATCAGGTCGATGTCGGCGAACTGGTGCTCGGGCTTTGAGGCAGGCGAACCGAATCGAACATGGTCGGCGTTGTATGCTCGGGGCTTGCACCGGGGAGCTGAGGTGACGGGAGAAATCGCCGGCTACCAGCTGGACGCGGAGCTGCACCAGGGCACCGCGTCCTGCGTGTATCGCGGGCTGCGCCTGCGCGATGGCCTGCCGGTGGTGGTCAAGCTGCTGCGCAACGAGTTCCCGACTCCGCAGGAAACCGCGCGCCTGGAACGCGAGTTCCGCATCGGCAGCCCCTTGCGTCTGGAGTACTGCGTGCAGGCGCTGGAGAGCTTGCGCGCCGGCCACCGCAGCGTGCTGGTGTTCGCCGACGACGGTGCGGTCAGCCTGGATCGCTGGTTCGGCACCCGCCCGCTGGCGGCGGACGCATGGCTGGCGGTCGTGATCGCCGCCACCCGCGCGCTGGCCGAGTTCCACGACACCGGCCTGATCCACGGTGACGTCAATCCCGGCAACCTCGTGATCCATCCCGGCTCGGGCGTGGTCAAGCTGATCGACCTGGAGCTGGCCCGGCGTCTTGACGACGCTGAGGCGCGCGAGGTGCAGGGCATGGGCACCCTGGCCTACATGGCGCCCGAGCAGTCCGGCCGCGGCGGTCGCCGCGCGGATGCCCGCGCCGACCTGTACGCGCTCGGTGCGAGCTTGTTCGAACTGGCCAGCGGCCGGCCGGTGTTCGTCGATCGCGACGACGCCTCGCTGCGGCACGCCCATTTCGCGCTCGCCCCGCCCAGCCTGTGCGAGTTGCGGCCGGGATTTCCAGCCGTGCTCGGTGCGCTGGTCGGCAAGCTGCTGGCCAAGCGGCCACAGGATCGCTACCAGTCGGCGGCGGGCCTGCTGGCCGATCTGGAACAGGTCGCCCACGGGCTGCGCCAAGGACGTCCGCTGGACGACATGGAACTGGGCAGCGCCGACGACGCGCCGGGGCTGGTCCACATGGATCACCTGATCGGTCGCGAACGCCTGCTGGCCCGGCTCCACGGCGGCCGCGAGCAGGCTCTCCACGACGGTCGTCCGGTCTGGCTGCACCTGCTCGGCGCCGCCGGTGCCGGCAAGTCCTCGTTGATGGCACGCTTCGCCGAAGCGCTGCCGGCCGAGAACGTGATGCTGGCCGGCGGCGGCCAGCCGCAGGCGCAGGCGGCGCCGTATGTCGCCCTGGTCGCCGCCTTCGACTGCCTGCTGCGGCGCTGGCTGGCGGTGGACGAAGCCCAGCTCGCCGAGCTGCGCGCCGAGCTGGACACTGCGGCGGCCGGCAACCTGGCCGTGCTCGAAGCTCTGCTGCCGCGGCTGCCACGCTTGGTCGGCGACTTGCCCACGCCGCCGCCGCTGGTTGCAACGGCCGAGCGCGAGCGCTTCCTGGCCGCGTGGTTCGCTTTCCTGAAGGTCGCCACCGCGCACCAGCGCCCGTTGCTGTTCTTCATCGACGACCTGCAGTGGGTCGATGCCGCCAGCCTGACCCTGATCGAGCGCCTGCTTGGCAGCGAGCTGGCGCCGTGCCTGCTGGTCACCGCGCAGCGTGCGGACACCCCGGCGCCGGCGCTGGCGGCGTGGTTCGCGCGCCTGGACAGCGCCGGCGTGCGCGCCGAGACGCTGGAACTGCCGCCGCTCAGCCGCGGCCAGATCGGCGAACTGCTCGACGATTGCCTCGGTGCGGTGGACGGCGGCGCGCCGGCACGCGATTCCCTGGCCGAGGTGCTGCTGGCCAAGACCGCCGGCAACCCGTTCTTCATCCGCCAGTTGCTTGGCGATCTGGTCCGCGACGGCGCCTTGCGCGCGCACGCGGCGCCGGATGGGGCGCGCTGGCGTTTCGACCACGCCCGGGCGGCCTCGCTGGCGGTGGCCGACAACGTGCTGGCCCTGCTCGGCAACCGCATCGGTTCGCTGCCGGCGCCGCTACGCGCGGTGCTCGTCCATGCCGCCTGCATCGGCCCGCAGTTCGACCGCGCCACCCTCGCCGCGGTGCTGGTCGATGGCGCTGCCGATGCGGTCGCGGACGAACTCGGGCAATTGACCCGGCTGGGCCAGATCCGCCCGCTGCCGGACGCGGATCGTTACCAGTTCATCCACGAGCGGATCCGCGAGGCAGTGCTGGCGCAGGCCGACGCCGACGCGCGCGCGCGCATCCACCTGGCGATCGGCCGCCATTGGCAAGGCCACGGCGACCACGATGGTTTCGCGGTGGTCGGCCAGCTCAACCTCGGCATGGCCTTGATCCAGTCCGAGGACGAGCGCGAACGGCTGGCCCTGCGCAATGCCGACGCGGCGCGGCAGGCGCGCGCGCTGGCCGCCTACGACGCCAGCCTGGACTACGCCGGCCACGCGCTGGCGTTGCTGCCGACGGCCAGCGCCCGACGCAGCCCGGGCCTGCAGCGCGACCTGCAGACCCTGCTCGCCGAGGCGCAGGCCAGCGCCGGCCGGCTGGACGAGGCGATCGCCAGCTTCGAGGCCGCGCTGACCCTGGCCGACGACGACCGCGCCCGCGCCCACGTGCTCGAACGCCTCGCCGATGCGCTGCAATCCTCGGGCCAGCCGGCGCAGGCGTTGTTGCAGGTGCAGCGCGCGCTGGAACTGCTCGGCCAACCCCTGCAACTGGCCGCCGCCGACGATGCGAGCGCGCAGCAGGCGCTGGCGCGCGAGCAGGAGACGCTGTTCGCCACCCTCGGCGAGCCGGGCGTGCTCGATGCGCTGGCCGGGCTCGGCGTCGCCGACGAGGCCGCTGCCCAGATCGGCCGGCTCTACGACAAGGCGGTGATCGGGGTCTATTTCAGCTGTCCGGACAAGCTCGGCTTCGTCACCGCGCGCAGCGTCGCCCACGTCCTGGCCACCGGCCTGACCCCGGAAGCGGGGCTGGCGTTCGCGTGGTGGTCGATGATCCTGTGCCTGCGCGACCGCCACGCGCTGGCGACCCGCTTCGCGCACGAAGTTCGCGCCATCCACGCCCGCTTCGGCAACGACTACTACGGCGGCGCCGGACGGATGGTGGCGGCGGCGATGACGCTGTCGTGGACCTGCCCCTACGCCGAGAGCTTCGCCGAGGCCGGCGAATCGGCGCGCCTGCTCAACCTCAGCGGCAACATGCAGTTCGCCAGCTACGGCCTGATCACCCAGCACATCATCGCGGTCACCGAAGCGGTGGATTGCCAGTCGATGCTGGCCACCTGCCAGACCTGGGCCGACTACTGCGCCCGCCACGTGCCGCTGGAGCTGGGCCAGGCGCAGATCCGCCGCTACTGCATCGAACGCCTGATGGGGCTGGACCCCGAGGAGCTGGACTGCGAGGCGATCGTGGCCGGCTACGAGGCCGCCGGCAACGCCACCGACGTGTGCGAATCGCTGACCGAGATGGCGCGCTTCGCCCTGCTCAGCGACGACTTCGAGGCCTGCCTGGCGCTGTGCGAGCGCGCCGACCCGTATTTCTGCGCCGGTGCGGCCGGCAACCTGCTGCTCAATTTCAACCATCAGGTGATGCTGGCGCTCGCCAGCGCACGCTGCGCCGCCCGCGCCGCGGACACCCTGCGCGCCCGCCTGCACGCCCGCTTCGATGCCGCCGCGGCGCGCGTGCAGCGGCTGGCGGCGCTGCAGCCGCAGAATTTCAGCGCCTGGGAAAATCTGGTCCGCGCCGAAGGTGCGCGCATGCGCGGCGACCTGCCGCTGGCGCTGACCGCGTGTTTCGCCGCCATCCAGCATGCCCACCAGCACGGCTACCTGCTGCTGCTGGCGCAGGGCACCCAATACCTGGCCGAACTGCTGCAGGTGCTGGGCCACCATCGCGCCGCCGGCGTGCAGCGCGATGCCGACCAGTTGTACCGGCGCGCCGGCTGCCTGGGCAAGCTCGCCGGGCGGGTGGTCGGCGGCCGCGCCACCACCACCGATGTCGATGGCAAGCGCGGCTCGCGCGCCAGCGACGTCGCCCTCGGGGTGGACGTGTTGAGCCTGATGAAAGCCAACGAGGCGATCGCCTCGGAGACCGACTACGACCGCCTGCTGGTGCGCCTGCTCGAGATCGCGGTGGAAAACGCCGGCGCCCAGCGCGGCGTGCTGGCGCTGCAGGAGGACGGCGTGCTCACCCTGGTGGCCGTCAGCGGCCAGGGCCGGGTCCACGAGCGCCTGGAAGGCAGCACCCGCTGCCCGGTGCAGATGGTCCGCTTCGTGGCCCGCTCAGGCCAGGCCGCGGTGCTCGACAGCGGCGCCCAGCGCAGCGCCTTCCGCGACGACCCTTACTTCCAGGCCCACCCCGCACGTTCGCTGCTGGCCCTGCCGGTGCTGCGCCAGGGCGCCGTGCTCGGGGTGCTGGTGCTGGAGAACGACGCGGTGGATGGCGCGTTCGCCGACGAGCGCATGGAGGCGATCCGGCTGCTGCTCGGCGCCGCCGCGATCGCGCTGGAGAACGCCGCCCTGTTCTCGGCGGCCAAACACCATGCCGACGTGCTGGAAGAGCGCGTGCGCGAGCGCACCCGCGAACTGGAGCACGCCAACGCCGCGCTGGCGCGGCTGGCCGACCTCGACGGCCTGACCCAGATCGCCAACCGGCGCCGCTTCGACCGCGTCTGCGAGCGCTACGCCGAACAGCGCGCCGACGTGGTGCTGCTGCTGTGCGACGTGGACGACTTCAAGGCTTACAACGACCGCTACGGCCACCCGGCTGGCGACGAGGTGTTGCGCCGGGTCGCTGCCGCGCTGGCGGCGCTGGAACTGCCGGGCGATGGCGTGGTGGCGCGTTACGGCGGCGAGGAGTTCGTGATCGTCCTGCGTGGCGTCGCGCCCGCTCGCGCCGAGCGCTTCGCCGCCGAAGTCCACCGCTGCGTCGGCCGGCTCGGCATCGAACATCGCCACTCACGCGCCGGCGATCGCCTCAGCCTGAGCGTGGGCATGGCGCGCGCGCCGCAACTGACGCCAGCGGCCATCGCCGGCGTGATCGCCGACGCCGACAAGGCGCTGTACGTGGCCAAGCAGAGCGGCCGCAACCGGGTCAGCCTGCATGCGGATTTCCACCGCGACGCGGCGCCGTTTGCTTCGTCGGGGTAGTGGGCGGGATGGGCGCTCGGATGTGCTGTGGGTTTTCGATGTGGGACGGCGCGCGAACGCATGGCGTGCGTGGCGGCAGGTGACGGTGCATCCGGACTGAAGCGAGGCTTGACCCGGCGACGCCAGCCGGCGCTTGCCATGGATGCATACAACATGCATATTACCCCCATGTCCGTCGAGTTCGATCCGGAAAAGGCCGCGGGCAACCTGCGCAAGCACGGGGTCAGTTTCGAAGAAGCCGCGACCTGCCTGCTCGATCCGCAAGCCATGGCGATGCCGGACGACAGCGAGGACGAGGCGCGCTGGCTGCTGGTCGGATGCAGCGTCCGCGGCCGCGTACTGCCGGTGAGCTACACCCTGCGCGGCGACGTGCCGCGCCTGATCTCGGCCCGAAAGGCTACCGCCCGGGAGAAGACAACCTATGCGAAGTGAATACGATTTTTCCAAGGCCAAGCGGGCCGCGGACGTTCCGCATCTGGCGAAACTTCAAGCGGCGGCGAACAAGGGCAAGACCCGCATCACGATCATGCTCGACAACGACGTCCTGAGCGCCTTCCGCGCCCGCGCCGAAGCCGAGGGACGCGGCTATCAGACCGTCATCAACGAAGCCTTGCGTGCGGCCATCGCCGACGGCAACGCACCGTTGACGGTCGCCACGCTGCGCGCCGAGTTGCGCAAGGCGCTGAAAGCCGGGAAGGCAGCCGCCTGAATGAACCCGCGCGCCGACTTCGCGCAACATCGCGAGGAAATCCGCCATGTCTGGCATCACCACGTTGGCGCCTGAGGCCACCCACGTCTCACGTCACGGCCTGTGGCTGCTGATCGACGACGAGGAACTGCTGTTGCCGTTCGAACAGTTCTCGTGGTTCCGAAAGGGCTCCATCGACCAGGTGTCGCGCGTCGAATGGCCGACTCACGATCACCTGTACTGGCCCGATCTCGACATCGATCTGTCGATCGCATCCATTCGCGACCCGCCGGCCTTTCCGCTGGTGTCGCGCGCCGACCGTTGACGGCGTTCGCAGGCGGGCCCGCCCGTGGAATTTCAGGGCATGGTGGCGTCGCTGGTAGTGAGGCGTGGAGTGCGTACGACGCGTTCCTGTGCGATGTGTCAATACAAGACGCGACCCTGTGCTCCACCCGGCCAGCAACGTCTGGTGTTCGTAGTCGATGACCGGCGGGGTCTTCTGCGCGCGGAAGGCGGCGATGGTGGCCGCCGCGCTGGTTGCGTCGGTGTGCCAGTGCGCGACAGGAAGCTCGCGACCGTCGCGCGGGACGAAGTCCCCTGCAGGGGTGAGCTGCACCCAGATGCGGGTGGTATCGGCGGTGCCCGTCGAGGCGTCGGTGGCCGCGAACTGGAAGAAGCAGGGTGCGATGGCGACCGCAGCGACATCGACCGAGCAGACGGCGATGGGCGGATGGCGTTCGAGCAGGTGAGCGGGAGTCGGCATGGCGGCCACTTTCCGCGATCACGCCGGGCGCGTCATGTATCCCAGTTCAAAGCGCCGTGCTCGCGCGCGCGAGGGAAGCATTTTGCTGGCGTCGGCAAAATGGTCGGGCCACCGCGCCGAGGCCGAAAACGGGTCGATTCGGCCTTTCGGCTGGGGTTGGCCGCTGCGGGCGACCGCAGACCGGCCAAAAAACCGCCCTGACACTACGTCAGACACGATTGCAGGGTGCGGGTGGTAGGTCAATGGCGGGTTGGGTCTGCGCGGGCGCTGTGGGCCGTTTCAGGCGGCTGGCGGGTCAGGTGCCGTCTTCCGCGCCGAACGCCGCCGCCAGGTGCTTGCGTGCCAGCCGCTGCACGGCAGTGATGTCGTCGTCGTCCAGCCCAAGCCAAGGCCGCGCCGGAATCGGCCCGCGCCCGAACTGATGCGTGGCCCCGTACACCGCCGACGTGCCCACCAGTAACACGCCGTGGTCGATCTGGAAACTCAGCCCGTCGCCGAGCATGTGGTTGTCGAATTTCAGCAGCGGCGCGCCGGGACGTTTTTTTTCCTTGCGTTTGGCATAGCGTGGCGTGAGCGGGGTCCACGGCGCGCCATCGGGCGAGACTTGTGCGGCGGCGCGGCGGCGGGTGGATGCCAGCAAGACTTCGCCGATGTCGTCGAGCAGGTCTGCGGTGCCGTCGTCCAGCGCCCGCAACGCGCGCTGGATGGACGCGGTGACCGCTGCGTGATCGACATCGATGTAGAGCGTTGCGCCAGCCATGATTGCCTCTCCAAACCGATACTGATCGTGTTATGGTGCGCCTGCTTGCGGCAAATTCTCCAGGGCCTTTTGGCTAGAGCGCACCTGAGCTGACATGTTCCGTTGACGGGGTGTTGGAGTCCGTCACGCAAGCAACGAGGGCGCCTCAGGAGCGCCCTCTTTTTTTGGCTCTTCGTGAAAGCGTGTGGGTGATTTGAGGCGTCCAAACCGACGCAAACCC
>CAZXGS010000020.1:0-14235 GCA_964640525.1 uncultured Gammaproteobacteria bacterium
GACCCCGACCTTGGCAAGGTCGTGCTCTACCAACTGAGCTATTCCCGCGTGAACCGCGCATTATAAGGATCACCTCGACACTGTCAATCGTCGTTGTCGTCGCACCGGCGGCGCGACATCGATTCGCCATCCGGCAATGTCCACGCCACAAGCCGCGAGCGCACCGCGTGCAACCCTGCGATGCACCCGTCGAACGGGTCAGGGCGCTGGCCAGAATCTTCGCCGGCGGATCAACCGCCATGGCCCCAGCCGCCGATCTCGCCGTTTCCAGGCCCGCCCGCAGGCGGCACGCCAATCGGCAAGACCGGCGGCGGTGGTTCACCCAGCGCATATTCGGCGACCGATCCGTGAACTCCGTCACATCCAGAACGCGAAGCCGGACGCAGACTCCGGATGCCTGAAAGCGCGGTGTGTTCCAACCCCATGCCGGGAGCACCCCATGAAAACGCCGACCGGATTGCACCGGACTCTCCTCGCCCTCGCGCTGTCCGCCTCAACGCTCGCCAGCGTTGCGCACGCCGCCAACGCGCCGGTCACGGTCACCATCGATGCAAACGTCGGCAAGCACGCCATCAGCCCGTACATCTATGGCGTGGCGTATTACGGGTTCAACGGCGACCGCATCGACCCGGCGGTGCTGAAGGATCTTGGCGCCCCGGTCAACCGCTACGGTGGCAACACCAGTTCCAGCTACAACTGGAAGGCGAATGCATCCAACCACGCCAACGACTGGTACTTCGAAAGCATCCTGGAGGACACCGGCGCGGTGGCGGGCGGCATGGGCGATGATTTCATCGCCAGGACCCAGGCCGGCAACGCCCAGCCCATGCTCACCATTCCGATGCTCGACTGGATCGCCAAGGTCGGCAGCGGCGGCGCCAAGCTCGCCAGCTTCTCGCAGGCTAGGTACGGCGCACAGACCGATGCCGACTGGAACTGGTTCCCGGACGCCGGCAACGGTGTGCTGGCCGCGACCGGCAAGTACGTCACCGGCAACGACCCCAACGACGCCAGCCGCCCGAACAGCGTCGCCTACGAAAAGACCTGGCTCAACCACCTGATCGCGCGCTGGGGCAAGGCCTACGTCGGCGGCGTGAAGTACTACATCCTGGACAACGAACACAGCCTCTGGCACGAAACCCACCGCGACGTCCATCCCACGGGCGCGACGATGGACGAGATGGCAGCGAAGATGCTGGCCTACGGCCACATGATCCGCAGCCGCGATGCCGGGGCGATCATCCTCGGGCCCGAGGAATGGGGCTGGAGCGGCTACCTGTATTCCGGCTACGACCAGCAGTACGGCGCGGCCCATGGCTGGAACGGCGTCTATCCCGATCGGCAGGCCCACGCCAACATGGACTACATGCCCTGGCTGCTGCAGCACCTGCAGCAGGACCAGCAGGCAACCGGCGTCCGCGTGCTCAACGTCTTTACCCTGCACTACTACCCGCAGGGCGGCGAGTTCAGCGACGACGTCTCCACCGCGATGCAGCAACTGCGCAACCGCTCCACCCGCTCGCTGTGGGATCCGAACTACGTCGACCAGAGCTGGATCGCCGAAAAGATCGACCTGATCGACCGCATGAAGTCCTGGGTCAACACCTGGTACCCGCACACCCGGATCGGCATCACCGAATACAACTGGGGCGCGGAGAACCACATCAACGGCGCCACCACGCAGGCCGAGGTCCTGGGCATCTTCGGCTGGAAGGGCGTGGATTACGCCACGCGCTGGACCACGCCCGACCCTTCGACGCCGACCTACAAGGCGATGAAAATGTACCGCAACTACGACGGCCTGGGTTCCGGTTTCGGCGACACCTCGGTGCGGACGACCGTGCCCAACCGGGATCAGCTTTCGGCGTGGGCGGCACTGCGCGGCAGCGATGGCGCGTTGACCGTGATGGTCATTGCGAAAAAATCAGCAGGCGCCACGCCGGTGACGATCAATGTGGCCAACTTCACCGCTGGCGCAAATGCGACCGTGTGGCAACTGACGTCGGCCAACGCGATCACCAAGCGGCCCGGCGTCGCCGTCCATGCCGGCACGCTGACCACCACCGTGCCGGCGCAGAGCATCACCTTGCTGGTGGTGCCGAAGGGGTGAGGCGGAGCAAGGATCCCGATCCCGGCGCGGCAGGCGCCCTCGCGCGAAGGTGATCGGCTCGAAGCAAGGTGCCAGGCAATCGCGCCGGAAAACGCGAGGCCAGCCGTTGCGGCGGGCCAAGGGCGTACAGGCGAGGCGGCGTTCGGGGTGGTGCCGGAAACAGGAGTCGAACCTGCGACCTACGCATTACGAATGCGCCGCTCTACCAACTGAGCTATTCCGGCAAGGAGGCCCGCGATTGCGGGGCGCAAAAGTGTAGGCGGAGCCGGGGGCCGGGTCAATCGACGACGACGACGCGAAGCTCTCTTGGCAAGGCGAACACCATGTTTTCCGGTTCGCCCTGCAGGCTCAGGACGGCGCCAGCTCCCAGTTCTCGCAGGCGCGCCTGGACGCCCTCCACCAGCACCTCGGGCGCCGAGGCGCCCGCGGTCACGCCAACGCACCGCTTGCCGGACAGCCACGCCGGGTCGATGTGCTCCGCACCGTCGATCAAGTGCGCCTCGATGCCCTGCTTTTCCGCCAGCTCACGCAAGCGATTGGAGTTGGAACTGTTGACCGAACCCACCACCAGCACCAAGTCGCATTGCTGCGCCAGGCGCCGTACCGCATCCTGACGGTTCTGGGTGGCGTAGCAGATGTCCTCGTTCTTCGGGCCCTGGATGGCAGGGTACTTCGCTCGCAACGCGGCGATCACTTCCCGGGTGTCGTCCACCGACAGCGTGGTCTGGGTGGTGTAAGCCAGGTTGCCGGGTTGCTGAACCCGCAGCCTTTCCACGTCTTCGACACCTTCCACCAGATAGATCCGCCCGCCGGCGACGGCGGCATCCCACTGCCCCATCGTACCCTCCACTTCGGGGTGGCCGGCATGGCCGATCAGCACCATGTCGCGGCCGCCACGGCTGTGGCGCACCACTTCCATGTGCACCTTGGTCACCAGCGGGCAAGTGGCATCGAACACCTTCAGGCCGCGTCGCGCCGCCTCCAGCCGGACCGCCTGTGACACGCCATGGGCAGAGAAAATCACGGTGGCGCCATCGGGAACCTCGTCCAGTTCATCGACGAACACCGCACCGCGGCGCTTCAGGTCATCCACCACGAATCGATTGTGGACCACCTCGTGGCGCACGTAGATCGGCGCGCCGAGGACTTCGATCGCGCGCTTGACGATCTCGATGGCGCGGTCGACGCCGGCGCAGAAGCCGCGGGGGTTGGCAAGAATGACGTCCATGGCCAGCATTTTACCGCCCGCAGCACCCGACATGTCCGCTGCCAGCTTGCCGAGCCGCACCGCTCAGTACGGCGTGCCGTCGCGATGGGTGAAAACGTATTGGCCCTGCTCATTCGCGCGGCAAGCCATGTCGACGTCGGCATACGCCGCGCGGTCGGCGACATCGCGATTGCTGATCTCCAGATACACGGCCGGACTGTCGCTGCGATTGATGAACTGGTGGGCATCCGAGTCGCCGGCGCGGAAGCCGACGACCATTCCCGGGCCGAGGACCTCTTCGCCGGCGTCGGTGCGCAGAACGATCTGGCCTTCCAGGATGTAGATCAGCTCGTCCTCGCGGTCGTGCCAGTGGCGCATCGAGGACTCCACGCCGGGGAACAGCGTGGTGAGATTGACCCCGATCGAAGTCAGGCCGAACGCATCGCCGAGCGCACGTTTCTCGCGCGGCAGCACCCGCGAACGGAACGGCTCGGGGTAGCCCGAACCGGTGCGCGGTTCGATGTCCATGATGTGGATGGCTTTCATGCCCGCTTCTCCTCTGCCGACGATGGCTTCGTGCCGCGCGTTCCGAACAACAACAAGGCGGTGGCGCCGACGACGATCGCCGAGTCGGCGACGTTGAAGGTCGGCCAGTAGTGATCGTGCCAGTACCACTGGATGAAATCGACGACGTGGCCCAGGCGGACGCGATCGATCAGGTTGCCAAGCGCGCCGCCGATCACCAGCGCGAACGGCAGCGCGGTGCGCCAGTCGCCGCGCGGCGTGCGTGCCAGCCAGACGGCCATGCCGACGCTCACTGCGACGGCAAGACCACCGAACAGCCAGCGCTGCCAGCCGGAGGCGTCGCCAAGCAGGCTGAAGGCGGCACCTTCGTTGTAGGACAACATCCAGTTCCAGCAGCCGGCGATGAATGTCACCGGGCGGTAGGGCACGAGGCTTGCGGACACCAGCCATTTCGTCCACTGGTCGAGAGCGATGATGGCAGCCGACAGCAGCAGCCACGGCAGCGCGTTGGGTTTGGCGGTCATGACGCGCTTGCCTGGTGATGCGTGCTCTTCATCGGCACGATCGGTTTGCGAAATCGGCCCCTCATCGACGCGCTTGCTCCGTGAAACCGGCTCGTCGTCGTAGCGCTCGGCCCGTGAATCCGGCTCGTCATTCCGGCGCAAGCCGGAATCCATCTTGAAATCTGGTCTGGCATGACCATGGCGATCCGGATGACATTCGACTGCGCAGAAGAACCCAATGGATTCCGGCTTGCGCCGGAATGACGGCGGCAAGGCAGCGGTAGTGCGTCCGCGCCTCGACCGGCAGCAAGGACGGATGGATTCCGGATCGACCGGCTTCGCCGCTGAAGGCCGCCGAATTGACGGTAGAGAAGCATCAAAAAAAGTTCCTGTCTTCGCCCGGGCCTTCGACATTCGCCACGCAGCGGCCGCAGATGTCGGGGTGCCGTGCATCCGCGCCGACATCGGCGCGATGGTGCCAGCAGCGGATGCACTTGCGGTGGCTGCTGACCACGGCGGCAATGCCGGCCTTGCCGCCGGCCACTTCGACCCGCTCGGGGTCGCCGCTGCCCGTACCCTCGTCGAAGCGCACGTCGGAGGCGATGAAGAAAAACCGCAGTTCGCCGGCGACAGCGGCGAAGCGTCCGCGCTGCGCGGCGTCCGCGTGCAGGACGACTTCCGCATCCAGCGCCGCGCCGATGGCTCCTGCGCTGCGCATGCCCTCCAACAGCTTCGAGGCGCCGGCGCGCAGGGCCAGCAAGTCGTTCCAGAAGGCGCGCTGGGTGTCCGAACCCTGGGTGGCCTGCAATCCGTCGTACCACGTCTCGAACAGCACCGACTCGCTACGCTCGCCCGGCCGCCGCTCCTGCGCATCCTGCGCCCGCGGCATTGGGGCGTCCATGCCCGGCCGCCGCTCCTGCGCATCCTGCGCCCGCGGCATTGGGGCGTCCATGCCCGGCAACAGCTGCCAGATCTCCTCGGCGGTGAACGCCAGCACCGGCGCCAGCCAGCGCACCAGCGCCTGCACGATGCGGTACATCGCGCTCTGCGCGCTGCGCCGGCCGCGGCTGTCTTCGCGCATCGTGTACAGGCGGTCCTTGGTGATGTCCAGGTACAGCGAGCCCATCTCGATGCTGCAGAAATTGCCGATGCGCTGGACGATTTCCGGGAAGTCGTAGCGGGCGTAGGCGGCCACGATCGCCTGCTGCGCGTCGAAGGCCTGCTGCACCGCCCACTGGTCGAGCAGCAGGCAGTCCTTCACCTCCAGCAGGTGCTGCGCCGGGTCGAAGCCGTGCAGATTGCCGAGCAGGAAGCGCGCGGTGTTGCGGATGCGTCGGTAGACGTCGGCCACGCGCTTGAGGATGGTCGGCGAGAGCGCCATCTCGTTGCGGTAGTCGGCGGCGGCGATCCACAGGCGCAGGATGTCGGCGCCGTAGTCCTTCATCACGTCCTGCGGCTCGATGCCGTTGCCGAGTGACTTGGACATCTTGCGGCCCTGCTCGTCCACGGTGAAGCCGTGGGTGAGCACCTCGTCGTAGGGCGCCTTGCCGTGCATTGCGACGGAGGTGAGCAGCGAGGAATGGAACCAGCCGCGGTGCTGGTCGGAGCCTTCCAGGTAGATGACCTTGTCGCCCGGGCCGCGCGCGAGATTCGCGCGCTGATCGAGCACGCAGTAATGGGTGACGCCGGAATCGAACCAGACGTCGAGGATGTCGGTGACTTTCTCGTAGTGCTCGGCGTCGTCGCCAAGCAACTCGCGCGGATCCAGCGCGTACCACGCATCCGCACCGTCCTTTTCGACCCGCTGCGCGACCTGCTCCATCAGCTCGACGCTGCGCGGGTGCGGTTGCTGGCTGGCCTTGTCCACGAACAGCGTGATCGGCACGCCCCAGGTGCGCTGGCGCGAGATGCACCAGTCCGGGCGGCCCTCGACCATGTTGGCGATCCGCTCCTCGCCCCAGCCCGGGTACCAGGTCACGTCCTCGTGGATCGCTTTGAGCGCGCCAGCGCGCAGGCCGGCGACATCCATCGCGATGAACCACTGCGGCGTGGT
This sequence comes from uncultured Gammaproteobacteria bacterium, assembly GCA_964640525.1. Lineage (GTDB taxonomy): Bacteria > Pseudomonadota > Gammaproteobacteria > Xanthomonadales > Xanthomonadaceae > SZAS-103. The sequence continues at coordinate 6,399 of CAZXGS010000020.1, forward strand.
GCGGAATGCGACCGGCGTCTTGTGGCGCCAGCAGTGCGGGTAGCTGTGCTCGATCTTCGCCAGTGCCAGCAGCACGCCGCGCGCGCGCAGCAGGTCGATGACCGCATCGTTGGCCTTCCAGATGTACTGGCCGGCGAAGATTGGCGTGCCAGGCAGGTACACACCGTTCGCGCCGACCGGGTTGAGGTCGGACGGCGCGATCGCATCGACCAGCCCGTAGAGCTTGCCAACCGCGAAGTCCTCCGCGCCGTGGCCGGGCGCGGTGTGGACGGCGCCGGTGCCATCCTCGGCCGAGACGTGGTCGCCGAGGAGGATGGGGATTTCGCGATCGGGGTAGAACGGGTGCCGCAATCCGCGGGCTCTGAAGCTCCTCTCCCGCCGGGAGAGGGGTTGGGGTGAGGGAACGGCCTCCGCCAAACCACCATGGCCGGACGTTCCCTCATCCGGCGCTGTCGCGCCTCCTTCTCCCGGAGGGAGAAGGGAAGCCAGCGCTGCGCCGCTGGCGCGACCGAGCACCGTGACCTGCGCCACGCCGTAGCGTGCCAGCACGCGCTCGGCCAGCGCCTCGGCGACGACCAGCAGCATGCGACGACCCGCGCGCGATGGCCCTTCCACGAGCACGTAATCCAGCTCCGGCCCCAGCGTCACCGCAAAGCTCGCCGGCAACGTCCATGGCGTGGTGGTCCAGATCGGCACGGCAACGATGTCGCCCGGTGCCACGCTGGCGCCAAACACGGCCGCCAGCGCCACCGGATCGAGCGCGTCGTAGGCCACGTCCACCGCCGGCGAGGTCTTGTCCTGGTACTCGATCTCCGCCTCTGCCAGCGCCGAGCCGCAGTCGAAGCACCAGTGCACCGGCTTGAAGCCGCGGGTGACGTGGCCGCGGTCGATGATCTTCGCCAGCGCGCGCAGCATGTCCGCCTCGTAGCGGAAGTCCATCGTGCGGTAAGGGTTCTCCCACTCCCCGAGCACGCCCAGGCGCTTGAAGTCGGCACGTTGCAGGTCGATCTGCTTCGCAGCGTATTCGCGACACAGCGCGCGGAAGGTCGCGGCGTCCAGCTTCTGCCCAACCTTGCCGTGCTTCTTCTCGATCACGATCTCGATCGGCAGGCCGTGGCAGTCCCAGCCCGGCACATAGGGCGAGCGGAAGCCGGACAGCAGCTTGGAGCGGACCACGATGTCCTTGAGGATCTTGTTGACCGCGTGACCGAGGTGGATCGCGCCGTTCGCGTAGGGCGGGCCGTCATGCAGGATGAAGGCGTGCTCGCGCGATGCGGTGTGTTCCTGCAGCCGGGCGTACAGCCCGCGCTGTTCCCACTCGGCCAGCATGCCCGGCTCGCGCCTTGGCAGGTCTGCCTTCATCGCGAAGGGGGTCTGCGGCAGGTGGATCGTGGCCTTGTAGCGGCCCTGCTCGTCGCCACCACGCCCACCGCCTGTCACCGAATCGTTCACGCCATCACTCCATGTCGTTGTTCGTGCAACCCGAGAATCGTGCGCGCCCGCTCGGCATCGAGGTCCATCTGACGCCGCAGTGCATCCAAACCCTCGAAGCGCTCCTCGTCGCGCAGCCTGGCCACGAATTCCACTTCGATGCGCTGCCCGTACAGGTCGCCATCGAAGTCGAACAGATGCGCCTCGAGCAAAGGCTCGGCGCCGTCCACGGTCGGCCGCGTGCCCACGCTGGACACGCTCGGCCAGCCGGATCGACGCTCGGCGATGCCTCGCTCGCCGTTGCCAAACTCGGCCATCCATGGCCTCGCCAGGCAACCCGGCCCTTCGCCTCCTGCTTCGGGCGCTCGACGCCGTGCGCGATGCGCTTCAACGCATCGCGCAAGCACGTCGTCGAGCCCATGGACGCGGGTGGCGAAGATGCCGCCCAGCGCCGGGCGCAGGCTCCCGAAGCGCAGGTTTGCGGTCGGGTAACCCAACGTCCTGCCCAGCTTGCGACCGTGCACGACGTGGCCACCGAACGCATACGGACGCCCCAGGCCGCGCGCGGCCGCTTCCAGTGCGCCTGCCGCCAATTGCCGGCGGATGGCGGTGCTGGAAACGCGCTCACCGTCCACCAGCACCGGCTCGATCGCGAACGCACGCAGCCCCAGGCTCGCGCCCACCTCCTGCAGCAGTGCCAGATCGCCCTGCCGCCCATGCCCGAAGGCAAATCCAGGCCCGACCCAGACCTCGCGCGCCCGCAGCGCGCCGACCAGCACGTCGGTGATGAACCTGCGCGCCGGCATCGCCGCCATCCTGGCATCGAAGCGCAGCAGGCCGATCCGATCCACGCCCATGCCCAGCAGCCCCTCGATCCGTGCACGCGGGCAGGTCAATCGCGGCGGCCGTTGCGCGGTGGCGAAGAACTCGCGCGGCAGCGGCTCGAAGCCAAGCGCCAGCGCCGTGCAACCTGTCTCGCGGGCGCGCGCGAGCGCGCGGCCGACCAGCGCGCGATGGCCCAGATGCAGGCCATCGAAGGCGCCGATGCAGACCACGCTGCCCTCGGCGCCGATACGGGCGCCCTGCAGGTCGCGGAACAGGCGATTCATGGACCTTGCATCATAACCGCAGGCGCGCCGCTCAATGCTCGCGCAGCTCACGCGGACGGAACCCCAGTGCCAACATCGCCAGCCCATAGGTGACGCCGCCGCCGGCGACCAGGATCGCCAGCCACGCGATCCGCGTCGTTGCCGCCGCGGCGGTGAAATCCGGCGCCACGTGCAGGCCCAGCAACAGCGCGGCCACCATCGCCGCGCTGGCCAGCAGCAGGCGCAGGCCGAAGCGGCCCCAGCCCGGCTGGCGCTGGAACACCTGCGCCTTGCGCAGCCAGTGCCAGAGCAGCAACAGGTTGAGGTAGCTCGATGCCGCACTGGCCAGGCCGAGCGCGAAGTGCAGCCCGGGCAGCTTGGAGAACATCGCCAGCACGCCTGCACCCTGCGCGACGGCAATGTCGGCATCCAGGTGCGGCGCTCCGGACGGCGCCCACAACCGGTGCATCACCGCGAACCAGAGCCCGCCCAGAAACAGGAAGTTCAACCCCATGTTGGCAATCAGCGCCGCCACGCCGGCCTTGACCGGGGTCCTGGTGTCCTGGCGCGCGTAGAACGCCGGCAACACCACCTTGACCAGCGCGAACGCCGGCAGCCCGAAGCTCAGGCCGAACACCGACAGCGCCGCCATCCTGGTGTCGAACGGCGTGTAGTGGCCGTACTGGAACAAGGTCGCCACCAGCGGCACGCACAGCAGCATCAGCGCCAGCATCGCCGGCACGGCGATCATCAAGGTGGTGCGCAGACCCCAGTCCAGCGCCTTCGAGAAGCCGGCCTGGTCGGTGTTGACGTGGTGGCGCGCCAGGGTCGGCAGGATCACCGTGCCCAGGGCAATGCCGAACACGCCCAGCGGCAGTTCCAGGAAGCGGTCGGCCTGCGACAACCAGCTCTGCGAGCCGACGTACAGCATCGAGGCGATCACCGTGTCCAGCAGCAGATTCACCTGGGCGATCGAGGAACCGAACAGGGTCGGCACCATCAGCTTCATCACCTTGCGCACGCCCGCGTGCCCGAAGCCCAGCCTTGGCAGCGCCAGGAGATCGAGCCTGGCCATATCCGGCAGCAGGCACAGCAGTTGCACGATGCCGCCGAACAGGATCGCCCAGCCCAGCGCGTAGATCGGCGTGTGCAGCCGCGGCGCCAGCAGCAGCGCGAACGCGATCATGCTGATGTTGAGCAGCACCGGCACCAGCGCCGGCATCGCGAAACGGTGGAAGCTGTTGAGCGCGCCACCGGCAAGCGCGGTCATCGACACGAACAGGATGAATGGGAAAGTCAGCCGCAGCAGGTCCACCGTCATGGCAAACTTCTCCGGGTGCGCGATCGCGCCCGGCGAGAACACCATCGCGACCTGCGGCGCGAACACCAGCCCCAGCGCGACCACCCCCAGCAACACCGCGGCCAGCGACCCGGCGGTGCGCGCAACCAGTTCCTTCAACTCGGCATGGCTGCCCTTCTCCTTGATCTCGGTGAACACCGGCACGAAGGCAGTGGTGAACGAGCCCTCCGCGAACAGCCGGCGCATGAAGTTGGGGATGCGGAAGGCGACCCAGAACGCGTCGGTCGCCGCGTCCACGCCGAACACCCGGCTGATCACCATGTCGCGCAGCAGCCCGAACACCCGGCTGACCAGGGTCATGGAACTGAACGAGGCCACCGAGCGCAGCATCGACGGCCGCCGCGCCCGCGCGTTGGCGGGGCCCTCGGCCGGTCTGCCTGCGGTGTCGCCGGTTTGACTCATGCTCACGAAATCCCCATAATGTGCAGTCCTTTCACCCGCGCCATCCGGCGTTCCCACGCTCACGTCGCATCGCGACACCATTGTCAGGAGTTTTCCCTTGGCCAACATCAAGTCCGCCAAAAAGCGCGCCAAGCAGGCCGAGGTCCATCGCGCCCGCAACGCCAGCGCCCGTTCCATGCTGCGCACCGCCGTCAAGAAGGTGCTCAAGGCCATCCACGCCGGCGACGCCACCGCCGCGACGACCGCCTTCGGCGTCGCCCAGCCGATCCTCGACCGCTACTCGGCGCGCGGCCTGATCCACAAGAACAAGGCCGCCCGCCACAAGAGCCGCCTGACCGCACGCATCAAGGCGATGGCTGCCTGAGTCGTCGCCAACGGCGATGCACGACCAAAGCCGGCGCAAGCCGGCTTTCGTTTTGGGGACGCCCGAACGGGCATCGCTTGCCGGTTGGGCGAACCTGAAACGATGACGGACGTGGCGCCGCGCGCCAGCCAAGGGCCGTATCGTCCGCTCACCTCCGACCACCGCTCGCTTCCAACGCCGTCGTCCCGGCGCAAGCCGGGATCCATGGTGATTTTCGGGCCGTTCACGCCAAAGCAGACTGGATCCCGGCTTGCGCCGGGATGACGTGGCGGGTTTGCACAGCCGTCTGGTTTCCCGAAAACGCACGGCCAGTCGAGCCACGCCGTTCGATCCGGCCACCGCAACGATGCCGGCAGCGGTGTGCACCACGGTTCGCACGTCTGGCACGCAAGCCGATCCGCTGGACAGCAGCGGCAGGTACGGGTGCCAGCGGGTTGGATTCACCATGGCACGGCGATGGCAACGCCATCTCCAACCCAAGCTTTCCTTTGAAGGAGCGCAGGATGGGCGGCAGCTCCTGTCGTGGAGGGCAGTTGCCGCTTCGGCCTGCATCAGTGGGCGCCTGCGGCCGGTGCGTCGTCCGTGCCGGCCGGGGATTGCGAGGCCAGATACTTCTGTTCGTCGAAGAAGTGCTGCACCTTCAGGCACACCTCGCGGGTGCCCTCGCGTCCGACCGCCGAGACCAGGAACCACGGTGCCTTCCAGCCCAACCCGGCCACGATCGCGCCGGCGCGTTCGGCAGCCTCTTCGGGGAACATCAGGTCGGCCTTGTTGAGCACCAGCCAGCGCGGTCGCTCCAGCAGCTCCGGATCGTACTTGCCAAGTTCGGCCTCGATCGCACGCACCTGCGCAACCGGGTCGGCGCCGTCGATCGGCAGGATGTCCACCAGATGCAGCAGCAAGCCGGTGCGCTCGACGTGGCGCAGGAACTGGATGCCCAGCCCGGCACCGTCCGCCGCGCCCTCGATCAGCCCGGGGATGTCGGCGATCACGAAGCTGCGATGCGCCTCCACGCTGACCACGCCAAGGTGCGGCTGGAGGGTGGTGAAGGGATAGTCCGCAACCCGCGGCGTGGCCGCCGAGACCGCGCGGATGAAGGTGGACTTGCCGGCATTTGGAAAACCCAGCAGGCCCACGTCGGCCAGCACCCGCAGCTCCAGCGCGATCTCGCGCTGCTCGCCTTCGCTGCCGGGTGTCGCGCGGCGCGGGGCGCGGGTGACCGAACTCTTGAAGTGGATGTTGCCCTGCCCGCCCTTGCCCCCGCGCGCGACCAGCAGTGTTTGGCCGTGTTCGGTGAGGTCGCCGATCAGCTCCTCGGTGGCGATGTTGGTGACGGCGGTGCCTACCGGCACGCGAATCTGGATGTCCTGCCCGGCCTTGCCGAACATCTGCCGACCGCGACCGTTCTCTCCGCGCTGCGCCTTGAAATGGCGCTCGTGGCGGAAATCCACCAGCGTGTTGAGATTCTCGTCGGCGACCAGCCAGACGCTGCCGCCGTCGCCGCCGTCGCCACCGTCCGGCCCACCGAGCGGGATGAACTTCTCGCGCCGGAAGCTGACGCAACCGTTGCCACCGTCACCGGCCTGGACATGGATGCTGGCTTCGTCGACGAATTTCATTTCCAGAGGACAGAGGACAGAGGACAGAGGACAGAGGACAGAAAATTCTGCGGCCAAACGGGATCGCGCAAGCAACCCGACACTCGCCTGCCGATGCCGCATCTCGAAACGAAAAGCCCCGCCGTAGCGGGGCCTCGTCGTTGCGCGGCGCGGACCTTACTCGGCGCCGACCACGCTGACCGTGCGACGACTCTTCGGGCCCTTGATGGAGAAGTCCACCACGCCGTCGCGCAGGGCGAACAGGGTGTGGTCACGGCCCATGCCCACGCCCATGCCGGCGTGGTACTCGGTGCCGCGCTGGCGGACGATGATGTTGCCCGCAGCCACGGCCTGGCCGCCGAACAGCTTCACGCCAAGGTACTTGGGATTGGAATCGCGGCCGTTGCGGGTGCTGCCGCCTGCCTTTTTGTGTGCCATGGAATCGGCTCCTTACTTGCTGGCGGCAGAGATGCCGGTGATTTCGACTTCGGTGTAATGCTGGCGGTGACCCATCTGCTTGCGATGGTGCTTGCGGCGGCGGAACTTGACGATGCGGATCTTGTCCGCGCGGCCGTGGGCCTTGATCGTCGCCTCCACGCTGGCGCCCTTGAGCGCCTGACCGACGTGCACGTTCTCGCCATCGGCGAGCATCAGCACGTTGTCGAACCTGACCGCACTGCCGACGTCGCCGTCGAGCTTTTCCACCCGCAAGGTTTCGCCCTGCATCACACGGTACTGCTTGCCGCCCGTGACCAAAACTGCGTACATGACCGATTGTCCTTTGTCGTTATTTTACGGCTCTGCTGCCGCCAATCGGCGGACAGAAGCGGAATTGTGGCTGGAAATGCCTTGCAAGTCAAACGCTTTGACCGGGATCGATGCCGGGCTCGGACGAGAACGCCAGGCGCGGGACGAAGGTGGCATGGATGGCCTCCTTTGGCGCGACTCGGGGGATTCCCGTCGCCGGGCGCGGATGCGGCCGGCTTGCCGGATGCGAGGATCTGCCGCGGCATGTGCGCTGAGCGGGTGGGAAGGCGTGCCGGGCACCGCGAAAGGCGTGGTTCGACGGGCTCACCACGAACGGGTTGCCTGGTGTCTCGACGGGGCGTGCCGGGCACCGCGAAAGGCGTGGTTCGACAGGCTCACCACGAACGGAATTCCTGGCGTCTCGGCGGGGCGTGCTGGGCATGTCGAAGGGCGTGGTTCGACGGGCTCACCACGAACGGGGTGCGTGGTGTCTCGGCGGCGGGGGGGGTGACGGGCATGGCGAAAAGCGTGGTTCGCCAGGCTCACCACGAACGGATTTCCCGGCGTCTCGACGGGGCGTGCCAGGCATGGCGAAAGGCGTGGTTCGACAGGCTCACCACGAACGGATTTCCTGGTGTCTCGGCGGGGCGTGCCGGGCATGGCGAAAGGCGTGGTTCGACAGGCTCACCACGAACGGGGTGCGTGGTGTCTCGACGGGGCGTGCCGGGCATGGCGAAAGGCGTGGTTCGACAGGCTCACCACGAACGGAGTTCCTGGTGTCTCGACAGGGCATGCCGGGCATGGCGAAAGGCGTGGTTCGACAGGCTCACCACGAACGGGGTGCGTG
>CAZXGS010000020.1:14335-17606 GCA_964640525.1 uncultured Gammaproteobacteria bacterium
ATGGCGAAAGGCGTGGTTCGACAGGCTCACCACGAACGGGGTGCGTGGTGTCTCGGCCGGGGGGTGACGGGCATGGCGAAAGGCGTGGTTCGACAGGCTCACCACGAACGGATTTCCCGGCGTCTCGACGGGGGATGACGGGCACCGCGAAGGGCGTGGTTCGACAGGCTCACCACGAACGGAATTCCTGGCGTCTCGGCGGGGGGTGACGGGGCTTGACGGAGCATGGAACTCTCACCTTTTCTCCGCAGGCAAGATGGGTGGGCCGCGGAGGCGTCGCCCTTGCCAGCTTCCACGCACCACGCCGCATCGCCGATTTCCCGCAACTGGCCCGGCCTCGCCCGCCGGACTACACTGCGCGATTCGATTCGCGACGGGACAGCGCATGGCCGGCCTGGACACGATCCGCATCCGCGGAGCGCGCACCCACAATCTGAAGAACATCGACCTCGACCTGCCGCGCGATGCGCTGGTGGTGATCACCGGGCTGTCCGGTTCGGGCAAGTCCTCGCTGGCCTTCGACACCATCTACGCCGAAGGCCAGCGCCGTTACGTCGAGTCGCTGTCGGCCTACGCGCGGCAGTTCCTGTCGGTGATGGAAAAGCCCGACGTGGACCACATCGAGGGCCTGTCGCCGGCGATCTCGATCGAGCAGAAGGCCACCTCGCACAACCCGCGTTCGACCGTGGGCACGATCACCGAGATCCATGACTACCTGCGCCTGCTCTACGCGCGGGTGGGCACGCCGCACTGTCCCGAGCACGGCTATCCGTTGCAGGCGCAGACCGTCAGCCAGATGGTCGATGCCATCCTCGCGCTCGACCCCGAGCACCGCTGGATGCTGCTGGCGCCGGTGATCCGCGAGCGCAAGGGCGAGCACGTGCAGGTGATCGACCAGCTGCGTGCGCAAGGCTACGTGCGCCTGCGGGTGGACGGACAGATTCACGAGATCGACCAGGTGCCGGCGCTCGCGCTGCGGGTCAAGCACAGCATCGACGCGGTGGTGGACCGTTTCCGCCCGCGCGAGGACCTCAAGCAGCGCCTGGCCGAGAGCGTGGAAACCGCGCTCAAGCTCGGCGAGGGCATCGCCACCGTGGTCGACATGGACGCTGCGCAGGCCGCCGAAGTGTTGTTCTCCAGCAAGTTCTCCTGCCCGGTCTGCGACTACTCGTTGCCCGAGTTGGAGCCGCGGCTGTTTTCGTTCAACTCGCCTTCCGGCGCGTGCCCGACCTGCGACGGCCTGGGCGTGACCCAGTTCTTCGACCCGGCGCGCGTGGTCGGCCACCCCGAATTGAGCCTTGCCGCAGGTGCCGTGCGCGGCTGGGATCGCCGCAATGCCTACTACTTCCAGTTGATCGCCTCGCTGGCACGCCACTACGGCTTCGACGTGGACACGCCGTGGCAGGAGCTGCCCGCGGATGTGCGCGCGGCGGTACTGCACGGCAGTGGCGAAACCGTCATCGGTTTTTCCTACCTCACCGAGGCCGGCGGTCGCACCCAGCGCAAGCACAAGTTCGAAGGCATCCTGCCCAACCTGGAACGCCGCTACCGCGAAACCGAGTCGCAGATGGTTCGTGAGGAACTGGCCAAGTACATCAGCGACCGCCCCTGCCAGGATTGCACCGGCGCGCGCCTGAATCGCTCGGCGCGCCACGTCCTCGTCGCCGGACGCAACCTGCCGGAGGTGGCCAGGTTGCCGGTGGACGCGACGCTGGACTTCTTTTCGGCGCTTGATCTGGACGGCTGGCGCGGCGAAATCGCGACCAAGATCGTCAAGGAGATCCGCGAGCGCCTGCGCTTCCTGGTGGATGTCGGGCTCGACTACCTCACCCTGGACCGCAAGGCCGACTCGCTCTCCGGCGGCGAGGCGCAGCGCATCCGCCTGGCCTCGCAGATCGGCGCCGGCCTGGTGGGGGTGATGTACGTGCTCGACGAACCCTCGATCGGCCTGCACCAGCGCGACAACGAGCGCCTGCTGGGCACGCTGGTGCGGCTGCGCGACCTGGGCAATACGGTGATCGTGGTCGAACACGACGAGGATGCGATCCGCCGCGCCGACCACATCGTCGACATCGGCCCCGGTGCCGGCGTCCACGGCGGCCGCGTGGTGGCGCAGGGCAAGCTGGAGGACATCCTGGCCGCACCCGAATCGGCGACCGGCGATTTCCTGTCCGGACGCCGCGCCATCGAGGTTCCCGCGCATCGGCACGCGCCCAACCCGAAGCTGATGCTGCGGTTGCTGGGCGCGCGCGGCAACAACCTCAAGGACGTCGATCTGGAGATCCCGGCGGGCTTGCTGACCTGCATCACCGGCGTGTCCGGTTCGGGCAAGTCCACGCTGATCAACGACACCCTGCAGGCGCTGGCCTGCAACGAGCTCAATGGTGCCGCGCACCCCGTGGCGGCGTACCGCGAGTGCCACGGCATGGACCTGTTCGACAAGGTGGTGGACATCGACCAGTCGCCGATCGGGCGCACCCCGCGCAGCAACCCGGCCACCTACACCGGCCTGTTCACACCGCTGCGCGAGCTGTTCGCGCAGGTGCCCGAGGCGCGCGCACGCGGTTACTCGCCGGGGCGGTTCTCCTTCAACGTTCGCGGCGGCCGCTGCGAGGCCTGCCAGGGTGACGGCCTGATCAAGGTCGAAATGCACTTCCTGCCCGACATCTACGTGCCCTGTGACGTGTGCAAGGGCAAGCGCTACAACCGCGAAACCCTGGAGATCCGCTACAAGGGCTGCAACATCCACGAAGTCCTCGACATGACTGTCGAGGACGCGCTGAACCTGTTCGAACCGGTGCCGGCGCTCGCGCGCAAGCTGGAAACGCTGGTGGACGTGGGCCTGAGCTACATCAAGCTCGGCCAGTCGGCCACCACGCTGTCGGGCGGCGAGGCGCAGCGGGTGAAACTGTCGAAGGAGCTCTCGCGACGCGACACCGGGCGCACTCTGTACCTGCTCGACGAGCCCACCACCGGGCTGCACTTCCACGACATCGAGCACCTGCTGGCGGTGCTGCACCGGCTGCGCGACGAGGGCAACACGGTGGTGGTGATCGAACACAACCTGGACGTGATCAAGACCGCCGACTGGATCGTGGATCTGGGCCCCGAGGGCGGCCACCGCGGCGGCAGCATCGTCGCCACCGGCACCCCGGAACAGATCGCCGCGAACCCGAACTCGCACACTGGGCGGTTCCTGATGCCACACTTGAAGCCGCCACGGCTGGAACCCATGGCGACACCGGCGCGGCGGAAGCAGGCGGTGCTGCAG
>CAZXGS010000020.1:17706-46493 GCA_964640525.1 uncultured Gammaproteobacteria bacterium
GGAAGCAGGCGGTGCTGCAGGAAGCGGCCTTGCCGCTTTCCCGACGGGCCGGGAGGTCGGGGCTTCGAGCCTGCATCCCCTCTCCCTCCGGGAGAGGGGCAGGGGTGAGGGAAGGAGCCATCGTTGCACCAAGCGCCGGAAACGGGCGGGGTTTCTGCCCTCACCCGCCCTTCGGGCACCCTCTCCCGGAGGGAGAGGGAAGCGGGAGCGCCGCAAACCGGACGTTGCCAAGGAGTCTTGAACCCCGTGAACACTGCCGCCACGCCACCCCTGCTCTTCCGTACCGAGCTGTCGGTGCGCTGGCGCGACATGGACGCCTTCAACCACGTCAACAACGCGATGTTCCTGCGCTATCTGGAAGAAGCGCGGCTGCGCTGGCTGATGACCCTGGACGGGCCGTGGATGGATGCGTCGGTGGCGCCCGTGGTGGCGCAGGCGCTGGTGAACTTCAAGCGACCCATCGGCTGGCCGGAGGACGTGATCGTCGAGCTGTTCGCCGAGCGCGTCGGCAACTCCAGCTTCACCCTCGGGCACCGCGTCGTTTCGGCCAGGGATGCGGACGTCGTGTACGCCGACGGCCACGTGGTGATGGTGTGGATCGACACGCGCAGCGGCCAGTCCGCGTCCATTCCCGCGTGCGTGCGCCGCGCCGGCGCGGCGTCGGCCTGACCGCCACGGCGAAGCCGCGCGTCAACGCTTCGGCATGACCGGCGCCTGCCTGCTCACGATCGCGTCGGCCTGGACCTGGCTGCCATCGGCGAAGTGCAGGGTGAAGCGCACCTTGTCGCCCGGCATCAGCGGGTGCAACGGCTGCATCAGCATCCAGTGCAGACCGCCCGGTCCGATCCGCAGCATGCCGCCCGCGGGAATGTCCTGCGCCCCGGCCGGCGCCATCGAACTCACGCCGTGGTCGATCACCGAGCGATGCAGGGCGGCCATGCCGAAGGCATCCACCCGCGCCGACACCAGCCGCAGCGTGGTCTTGCCGGTGTTGTGGATGTCCATGTAGCCGGCGAGCATGTCGGTACCCGGCGGGGCCGCGCGCACCCAAGCGTTGACCACCCTGGCCGGCGCGACCGCTGGCGCGTTCGCGGCCTGCCGCGTTGCATGGGCGGTCGGTGGCGCGGCGCAGGCGAACCCGAAGGCGCCCACCCAGAAAAACGCGGCGAGCGCGCAGGCGAGCCCTCGGTTTCGTGCGTGCATCGGCAAAGGATAATTGCCGCCCACGCGGCGATCAACGCTCGCGGCGGCGGCGCGGCACGCCGTTCCACCCTCGCCCGACGGTTGCGGTATCGTCGCGGCTGGCCTTCGAAGGAACCACCCCATGATCGAGCTGCACACCCACGGCCCCATCCACGAGATCCGCATGGCGCGGCCACCGGTCAATGCCCTCGACCCGGCCCTCCTGCAGGCCGTGCGCGCCGCGGTGGAAGCCGCACCCGGCAAGGGTGCACGTGGCATCGTGCTTTCCGGAGCACAGGGGGTGTTCTCCGGTGGCATGGACGTGCCTTACCTGATGGCGCAGGAACCGGCCGGCATGCGCCAGGCCTGGGAGGATTTCTTCGCCGCGTGCCTGGCGCTGGCGAAATCGCCGGTGCCGGTGGTCGCCGCGATCGGCGGCCACGCACCCGCCGGCGGCTGTGTGCTGGCGCTGTGCTGCGACTACCGGGTGATGGCGCGCTCGCCCGACCCGGCCAAGCCGTTCCGGATCGGCCTCAACGAAGTGCAGGTCGGGCTGGCGGTGCCGGAAGGCATCCAGATGCTGCTGCGGCGGCTGGTCGGCCCGCGCCGCGCCGAACGCCTGATGGTGGCCGGGGCGATGGTGCCCGCCCGCCGCGCATTCGCCATCGGCATGGTGGATGAACTGGCCGATTTGGCGAACGTGACCTCCACAGCCATCGGCTGGCTAAGCGGGCTGCTCGCGCTGCCGTCCTCACCGATGCTGCGCACGCGCGCGCTGGCGCGCGCGGATGTCGTGGAGGCATTGACCCATCACGTCCACCTCGACCGCTTTCTCGACGTGTGGGACGAACCGGATACCCGCAACACCTTGCTGGCGCTGGTGGCGAAGCTGAAAAAGTAGCACGCGCACCCACGGAGGCGACCATGCTGCAGCAACTGGCCGATACCCTGAGCCTGAAAGGCGTGCTCGACGGCCTCAAGCCGTTCGGCTGGGAACACGTCGACCACTGGGGCCAGGGTGAATTCCACCACGATGTGGTACTGCGCATCCGCGACATCCCGCGCGAGCTGCCCGGCGGCGTGTTCGTGGTGAGCACCAACTGCAACGGCGGGGTGAAGGAAATCCTGTGCCTTGCGGATGTCCCCGACCGCTGGGGGCTGTGGCACCACCGCTGCCCGGACAACCCGGAATTCTCCGGCCCGCCACCGCGGATCGTCGGCTGCGCGCGCACGCCGCACTATTTCGATCCCTGCGACCTGCTCAAGGCCGGCACCCGCAGCGAACTGCGCGAAGAGTACCGGCGTCGCCAGCGCGGGGGAGGGTTCGTGACGCTGGATTCGGACGAGGCCTGAGCCCGAAGGGAAAGCTGGCCGTCGCCAACGTCGATCCGGGTCATCCCGCGTCTCGGGCAGCTGCCCGATCCACCCTTGCGATCAGCGGCCGGGTGGAGATGCCGCCTTCGAGCGCGCGTCGGCCGGCTTGCCGTGATTGGCGGTGGCCTTGGCCGCCAGTTCGCGCGCAACGGTCGCCTTGGGCCTGCACCATCCGGTGCTGGTCATGTAGACATAGTCCGGCTTCGGACAGATGCCGCCGGAACCCGAAAAGCACGGCGGCACCACGTCGGGCGTGACCGCCTTGGCGGGGATCGCATCCGCGGGCATCCTGCAGGCGGCAGGACGACTTTTCTCGGCTGCCCAAGAAGCATCCATGATCAGCAGGAGGGTGAGGGCGAAAGCAAAACGACGCATGGAAGTGTCTCCCGGAAAATCACGAAAACCGATTCCACTACGGTCATGCCAGGGCCCGGAGACATGTCCTAACCACGGCGACGGCTCCCACTCACCCTCTTGCAACGGGTCGCGAGGGATCGGTGATCCAGCCGCTCCATGAATCGGCGTACAGGCGCGCACCGTCAAGTCCGGCGTGCTCCATCGCCAGCAGGTTGTGACAGGCCGTCACGCCCGAGCCGCACATCGCCACCACGTCTCCCGCACGGCGCGAACCCAGCAATTCGGCAAACGCCTTCGCCAGTTCATGGGCCGGGCGAAAGCGACCGTCGGGTTGCAGGTTGGCGCCCACCGGTCGATTGCTTGCACCGGGTACATGCCCCGCGACGCGGTCGATCGGTTCCACCTCGCCACGGAAGCGCTCGGCCGCGCGCGCATCGATCAGCAGCGGCGCCTCCGGGCGATCGAGGTCGAGCAACTGCCCTGCATCCACCAACCGCGCGGCGTCGTACTGCGCGCGGTACGTCGATGCGTTGGGGCGCGGCGCCACGTTGCTGGTCGGCAGGTGCAGATCGAGCCAGCGCGCAAAGCCGCCATCGAGCACCGCGACGTGCCGGTGGCCGAGCAGACGCAGCATGAACCACGCGCGTGCGGCCGCCATCGCGCCATCGCGGGCGTCGTACACCACGACCTGGTGCGCCGGGGTGATACCCCAAAGTTCCAGCCAGCGGCAGAAGCTCTCCGCGCTCGGCAGCGGATGGCGGCCGTGGCCGTTGCGCGAATGGTCGGACAGGTCGCGTTCCAGGCTTGCATGCACGGCGCCGGGGATGTGCGCGGCGGCGTGCTCGCGCGCGCCCTGCAGCGGGTCGGCCAGGCTGGCGCGGGCGTCGATGATCGCCAGGCCAGGTTGGCCGAGGGCCGCGATCAGCTCCTCCGCCGACACCAGACTGGTCCAGTGCATCGGTTCGAGCATGACCCACTCGCTCATCGGATTGCCTCCATCCGCTCGCGCAGATTCACCAGCATCGCCGCGGTGGCGCCCCAGATCCTGTGCCTGGCGTAATCGTACTCGTGGTAGTGGCGCATGCGACCGGCGAATTCGCGGCCGAGCACGCGCACGCGGCTGGCGTCCATCAGGTAGTCCAGCGGCACCTCGAACACGTCGGCCACCTCGCGGGGGTCGAGCTTGAGCGTGTAGTCCGGATCCACCCGCGCCACCACCGGCAACACGTGGTAGCTGCTGATGGTGTCGAACGGATCCAGGAAGCCCAGCGGTTCGACCCGCTCCGGCGCCAGCCCGATTTCCTCGTGCGCCTCACGCAGGGCGGCGGCGACCGGGTCGGCATCGCCCGCCTCGATGCGCCCGCCCGGGAAACTCACTTGACCGCCGTGCTGGCGCAACTCGGCGGTGCGCACGGTCAACAACACCTGCCAGTCGCCGCGCGGCACCAGACCGACCAGCACCGCGGCGGGGGTGAGACGCGCCGCGGAAGGCAGCAGGTCGTCGTATTCGGCGCGATTCCATGCCGGCGCCGAGGGTGGCGCATCCAGCCGATGCAGCGCGCGCACCAGCCCGGCGAGCCGTTCGCTGCGACGCGTGGCATGCGCCGCGTGGCGCTCGGGCAGGATCTGGCGCATGTAGCGTTGCCGGGTCGCGTCGTCGAAGCCCGACCACGCCGCGATTTCCTCGCCGCTGCGCTGGCAGCCCTCGCAGAGCCCATGGGCGTCGAGCCGGCACACGCCCACGCAAGGCGTGGCGATGCGGCGGTCGCGGGGAAGCAGATGGGCGGACATCGGTCAGGCATGGGGCGACGGACGGGCACGCCTAGGATAATCCCGGTTGCAGGCGGAGGGCGCCGATCCGGTGCGCCCCGGTGCCGATCCGGGACCTCGCCAGCCGTCCCGGCCGGAAAACGCCGCAGGCTGCACCAGGCAGATCGATGGCGACTTCGGGGGCTACTTCAGGACGTCCACCATCCTGATGTCCATCAACAGCGCCTGGTTCGGGCCGACCGGCGAACCCGGGCCCGACCCATACGCCTGCGCGGGCGGCAGCAACACTTCCCAATGCGCGCCCTGGCGCATCATCGGCAGGATCTGGCGCACGCCGGCCAAAGGCGACTCGCCGATGTTGATCTTGGTCGGCTGCGGATGCGGCGACGTGTAACTGCTGACGAATTCCTGGCCGGTTGCCACCGACACCCGGTACAGGATGAGTGCCTGCCCATCGGCAGCAGGCATGGGGCCATCGCCAGCACTGATCACGCGGTACTGCACGCCGCTGGGCAACACCTTCACCCCGGCGCGCACCCGGTTCTTCGCCAGTAGGGCGTCGCTGGCGGCCTTGTTCTGCGCCGCGGCCTTCTCGAAGCTGGCCTTGGCCTGCGCATACAACTTCTGCTTGAGGCCGTGCAATGCCGCGTCGATCTGCGGCGGCGCCACCGATGGCTGGCGATGGGCGATGCCGTCCTGGATCGCGCGCAGCAGGATTTCCGGATCCACGTCGATGCGGTTTTCCGCCAGGCTGCGGCCATAATCGTAGCCGAGCGCGTAGCTGAGCTTCTGCCGATCCGACTGCACCTGTTGCGCGCTCGCCGTCGCCGTGGCGCACACCAGGAATCCGAGCAGCCAGCGCTTGTCCATCCCTTTCTCCGCGATCGATCCACCGGCGCGATTCCACCGCAAGCAAATCGCGAACGCAGCCCTGACGGGCTAGGATAGCCGCCGTCCCGTCGAACCGCCACACGACTCGACCGCAAGCCCGCGCGGGAGTTCCGCGCGCCTCCCGCCCTTCTCCCGACCCGACCATGCCAGACACCCAGACCTTCCAGAACCTGCTGATCGAAGACCGCGACGGCGTGCGCGTGGTCACCATCAACCGTCCGGACAAGCTCAACGCGCTCAATCACGCGGTGCTCACCGAGCTCGACGACGCCTTCCGCGCGATCGCGGCCAGCCCTGCGGTGCGCGCGGTGGTGCTGCGCGGGGCGGGCGAGAAAGCCTTCGTCGCCGGCGCCGACATCGCCGAACTGGCGGCGCTCAGCCCGATCCAGGCGCGTGATTTCTCCCGCCACGGCCAGAAAATGATGCGCGGCATCGAGCGGCTCGGGAAGCCGGTGATCGCGATGTTGCGCGGTTACGCACTGGGCGGGGGTCTGGAGCTGGCGATGAGCTGCCACCTGCGCATTGCCGCCGACAACGCGAAGGTCGGCCAGCCGGAGATCAACCTCGGCGTGCTGCCGGGTTTCGGCGGCACGCAGCGCCTGCTGCGCCTGGCCGGACGCAGCGCCACACTGGAACTGTGCCTGACCGGGGCGCCGATCGACGCGGCGCGTGCGCATGCGCTTGGCATCGTCAACCGCGTCGTGGCGGCCGATCGCCTCGAAGAGACGACCTTCGCCCTCGCCGCGCAACTGGCCACGTCCGCGCCGCAGGCGCTGCGCGGGATCCTCGACGCCGTGCTGGTCGGCGGCGAGTGCGACATCGAGAATGGCCTGGATTACGAGACCCAGGCCTTCGCGGTGTGTGCCGCCACCGCCGACATGCGCGAGGGCACGGCCGCGTTCCTGGAACGCCGCAAGCCGATGTTCGGCGGCCACTGAGCATGCCCACCGCCGCGCCGGCGTCCGACGCGCAGCCCTGCATCCGTTGCGGCGACTGCGCGCAGGCGTGCCCGCTGCACTTGCAGCCGCAGCGCCTGCTGCTGCAACTGCGCGATGGGCTGCTGGAGCAGGCACGGCGCGACGGCGCGCTGGATTGCAGCGAGTGCGGCCTGTGCGATGCGGCCTGCCCGAGCCGGATTCCGCTGTTGCAGAACTACCTGCAGGCCAAGGCGGCGATCCGGGCAGCGGACGCACGCCGACGGTTTGCCCTGGACGCGCGCGAGCGCTACCGCGCACGTCTGGCGCGACGGCAGCGCGAGCAGCAGGCACGCGCCGAACGCCAGAACGAGAGGGCAGGAAAGGCCGCCAGCGCCGACGCAGTCGCCGCCGCGATCGCACGCGCGCAGTCGCGGCGCGCCGCGCGCAAGGACTCGGGTTCGTGAACACCGCCGCGGTCGCGGTGCCCGTCGCACGACGGGCGCGGTGGACCTTGCTGGCCTTGCTGCCCGGCGCGCTCGCACTTGCCTGGTTCGACACACGCCCGGATGTGCCGATCCTGGTGGCGATCGGCGCACTCGTCCTGCAGGCGATGTCCGGCGAGTCGCGCCCGCAGCGCTGGATGTGGATCGCCGATTTCGCCCTGGCGTACACCTGGCTGGTCGTCGCGGCCGCACCGCCGGCGGCCTTGGTGCTGGCGCTGGCAATCGTGGCGGTGATCCATTGGGCGTTCGGCAAGGACCCGGCGATGCCGCCATTCCATCCGGCGATGCTGGCCAGCGCGCTGGGACTGCTGGCCGTTCCACCTGCCGCCGCATCTGCAGTACCCGCGGAGCCGGCATGGTCCGCCGCGGCCTTCGCCGCCGGCGGCCTCGCGCTCCTCGCGGCACGCTGCATACGTTGGCAGACGCCGGTGGGCATGCTCGCCACGTTGGCGGCCAGTGCCGCGATTGCCGGCCTGTTCGGCAACCCGACGCTTGCCGATTCGCGCGTCCAGGCGATTTTTCCGCTGCTGGCGCTGCTCGCCTTCTTCGTCATCGATGACCCGCCGCGCACGGCCATGCAGCCAATCGCGAGACTGGCCTGCGGCGCGTTTGCAGGGTTGCTGTCTGCCGGGACGATCCTCGCCCTGCACGCGATCCATCGCGAAAGCGCGCTGCCCTTCGCGCTGGCCGGGGCGGTGTTGTTGATGAATGCGGCCGCGCCCGGCATGGACGCGTTCGTGCTGCGTGACAGGCCGGGACGCCACCGCGACCGGTGAACCGCAGGCGCATCCTTTCCCCGACCCCATGAAACCCGCCGACCGCCACGAACTGTTTGCCCGCCTGCGCGAGTTGGATCCGCACCCGCGCACCGAGCTGCTGTACGCCACGCCGTTCGAGTTGCTGGTCGCGGTAATGCTTTCCGCGCAGGCCACCGACGTGGGCGTGAACAAGGCCACGCGCACGCTGTTCCCGCGCGCGCCCACGCCGCAGGCGATGCTCGCGCTGGGCGAGGACGGCCTCAAGCGCCACATCGGCAGCCTCGGCCTGTTCAACGCCAAGGCGCGCCACGTCATCGCCACCTGCCGGCTGCTGATCGAACGGCATGGCGGCAAGGTCCCGGAAGAGCGCGAGGACCTGCAGGCGCTGCCCGGGGTGGGCCGCAAGACCGCCAACGTGGTGCTCAATGTGGCCTTCGGCCAGCCCACGATCGCGGTGGACACGCACATCTTCCGGGTCGCCAACCGCACCGGGCTGGCGCCGGGCAAGAACGTCGAGGAGGTCGAGCGCAAGCTGCTGCGCAACGTGCCGGTGGAATTCCGCCTGCACGCCCACCACTGGCTGATCCTGCACGGGCGCTACGTGTGCAAGGCGCGCAAGCCCGACTGCCCGCGTTGCCCGATCCGCGACCTGTGCCGGTATCCGCACAAGACGCAAGGCGCGCCCGGATGAGCCTCAGGGAAACCGGGTGATGCCACCGAGGGTGGCGTTGAGCTTCTTGTAGGCGTCCTTGGCCGCGCCAGCATCCCCGGCACCGGCGGCCTGATCCAGCTTGGCCGCATACGTGGCCACCAGGGCCACCTGCTGCTGCAGCGCCTGCTGCGCCTCGGCGGGAAGCTTGCTCGCATGCCCCGGCAAGGCCGCGGTCAGGTCGCGGATCGCATCGGCCCTGGCTGGCACATCCTTCCACGCACCGCCGTCGACCGCCTGCTCAAGGTCGGCGCCCTGCTTGTCCAACGCCTTCCAGATGTCGTCGGTCGCCACCGGGATCGGCGTGCTTGCCGTCGCCGGCGCCGCCACGCCGGATGCGGACGCCGCCGCATCGGCAACCGGCGCGGTGGCGGTTTCCGGCGGCAGCGGCAGGGTCTGGGTGACGGTCGAGGTGTCCGGCGCCTTGTTGCAGGCCGCCAGCAGGCCGGTCGCGACGACCAGCGCCAAGCCAGGACGGATGGAACGGATCTTCATGTTCGGAACGACTCCAGGGGAGACTTCGGGATGGGGCGTGAGGGCAACGATCAGGTGCGCAAGGTTCCCTCGACGTAGCCGACCGCGTCGTAGGCGTTGATGATGTTGTAGACCAGGTCGATATCCACCCGGCTCAGGCGGGCGACCTCGTAGAGCTTGCGTGGCGAGCTGAGCTGGGTGCCCACGCGGTGCACCAGCGGATACTCGACGGCGACGTTGAAGCGGTTGATCAGGCGGAATTCGCCGGTCGGGTTGAACTTGCGCGTGAGCATGCCGCGTGAGTGGATGAAGTGGTACATCCACTGCAGCGCGATCCACGGCTTGCTGAACGAGGAACGCTCCAGAGCCGCCGCCTCGCCCGCACTGAGCGGCTCCCAGTCCCCGTGCCGCCAGCGCTTGCGCGCATACGGCTCCATCGCCGCCAGCGAACCCTGGGTGAGAAACGTGCGTGCCTTCGGATCCACCGACAGCACCGGCGTTCCCGGCAGGGTCAGGCGCGAAGGGACGCGCAGCAGTCGGCGTTCGAGGAAATCCAGAAAGGTGTAACTGGCCTTGGGGTCGAGTGGCTCGAAGGGTTCCTCTTCCGCGTCATCCGTCCCATCTCCTTCGACGGCGACGGGGTGACCGTTGGCACCTGCCTGCGCGGATTTGTCCGCCATGCGTGAATCGGCCTGCGGTTTGGGAATCCGCGCCAGATCGATCGCCAGTTCGGCCGCGGTCGCCTGTGCGGCGGCTTCCCCCTGCGCGGGATCGACCCGGTGCGCGCCGGCATCCTTCGTGCCGGGATAACGCTGCTCGAGGACCGACAGGTCGATGGTGCCCATGTCGAATTCGATCGCGTCCTCGTCCTCGCCCCACGCCATCGTGGTCGATCCGGCGGCGGACACGTTGCCCTCGCTGACCCCGTTGAGCAACGCCACCACCGCCTCGCGCTTGAGCGGCCGACGCAGGAACAGACCGTTCGGCCGTGGCGTGCGCGGCTCCACCACCTGCGCGCAGGGCACCTCGCGCTGCTGGGCGCGGCGTCTGGCCGAATCGCCCAGCAGCCGGTTGGCATCGACGATGACCACGTCGGCCTTGGCCTCCGGACCCCACGACCAGGCGTCCTTGAGCTGCGCCTTGGCCGAGCGCAGGAGCAGGCGCAGGTGCGCGCTGTCCTCATCGCTGATCCCGACGCAGTGCAAAAGACGTTCGACGGCCATGTGCGAATGTTACCGAAAAGCGTGGCCGCTGCGACCACCCGCCGACGTTTCGGCGCGAAGCCTGACCGCCGGTGACCACGGAAAATGGGGCCGCGGAGGCGGGATATCGCGCCCGCCAGCACGTACCGCGCATGTTCCAAGGGGCGGCGCCGGCAGCGACGACCGATGCTGGTTCCCGCTTCCGGCGCGCCGTCCAGCCCGGAATCGGCCAAGCATCCAGGCGCGACGGCCTGCCCCTTCCCCCAGCGTCAACGCATCAACCAGGCTCACGGCTTGCGATGCGCGGACAGCATCCCGTGGTGCGCGGGCGCACGCGGCAGGTCGGCGGCGGTGGCGATGCCGTCGAAGTTCTGCATGGCGTTCTTCAGCGCCAGGTCGGCGGCGCGCAGGATCGCCTCCGGGGTCTTGCCGTCCGCCGGATACGTGGTCATGCCGATCCTGGCGTCGAGATCCACGACGTTGCCGCCGAGATGGAATGGCATCAGCACGACGCCGCGCACCCGCCTGGCGACCGTGGCGCAGTGGGCGGCCTCGACGGCATCCAGCAAGGCCGCGAACCGACGTGGCGCAAGCTGGAAGAACAGATCGGTCGCGCGCGCGGTCTTGCGCAGGCGCTGGGCGAGTTCGACCGTGACCCCGGCCGGCCATTCGGTCGCGGCAGAGTGGCGGGACTTGACCCGTTCCAGTTCGATCAGCAGCAGGCAAAACGAGCGCCCGGCCCGCTCGGACGCCGCGATCGCCCTCGCGAGGTCGCGGATCAACAGGCTGCCGTTGCCGAACTGGGTGGATGCATCCAGTTGCGGCCCATCCGCTGCCTGCTCCGCCGCCACGTGTGATCGTGCCTGCTCCAGCGCCATGCCGACCACCTTGGGCAGTCCGCCGACCATGAAGCGCGAGCGCGGAATGCAGTCCACCGCGCCGCCATCGAGCACCTCCACCGTCAACGCCTCGCTGACCTGATCAGCGACCACGAACACTGGCGGCTGGCCCAGCGCCTCGGCGGTGAGTCCACCGAGCAGCGCCAGGGCGTCCGCGGCCGCACCCAGAAGGATCGTCGCGAACCGCTCCCCCTTCACGGCCGCCAGCGCCTCCTCGCCGGGCGGCAACGCAACCACCTCCTCGCTTGCGTCGGCCCATTCCAGCGCGCGCCGGACGGCCTTGGCGAGGGTGTCGTCGGTATCGATCACCAGGATGCGTTGCGCGGTCATCGCGAGGTTCCGAAGGGCTTTTTCGCAGGGTAACCGAAGCGTTGGGCGTTGTGGGCGTCGCGGCACCATGCCCGCACCGCACTCATGGCTTAAAAGTCACAGGGGCATACGGGACGACCCTCGCGGGCGCACACACGTGCACCGCAGGGCACGGCCGGACGCGCCCACACCTCCGGGGGCGCGCCCTCAGCCGCCGCCACCGCCCGGCGCGCCGTGGATCCCGCCCCTGGCCAGTACCGCCGGATCCAGCAGCTTCTTCAGCTCCTTCTCCGACAGTCCGGTGGTTTCCCTGGCCACCTCGAGGATCGGCCGGCCTTCCTTGTAGGCCTGCTTGGCGGTCGCCGCGCCCTTGGCGTAACCGATCACCGGATTGAGCGCGGTCACCAGGATCGGATTGCGGTTGAGCGCCTGGGCGATGTGATCTTCGCGCACCACGAAGCCGGCGATGGCCTTGTCGGCGAGCAGGCGTGCCACGTTGGCGAGCAGGCCGATGGATTCGAGCAGGTTGTGCGCCAGCATCGGCAGCATCACGTTGAGCTGGAAGTTGCCGGCCTGGCCACCGACGGTGATGGCGACGTGGTTGCCCATCACCTGCGCGCAGACCATCGCGGTCGCCTCCGGGATCACCGGGTTGACCTTGCCGGGCATGATGGACGATCCCGGCTGCAGTGCCGGCAGCTCGATTTCGCCGATCCCGGCCAGCGGGCCGGAGTTCATCCAGCGCAGGTCGTTGGCGATCTTCATCAGCGAGCAGGCCAGGGTGTTGAGCTGGCCTGACAGTTCCACCGCCGCATCCTGCGAGGAGATGCCCTCGAACAGGTTGGCCGCGCTCTCGAACGTCACCCCGGTCGCCTTGCCCAGCTCCGCCGCCACCGCCTTGCCGAACTTCGGGTCGGCGTTGATGCCGGTGCCGACCGCGGTACCGCCCTGCGGCAGCTTGCGCAGGCGCTTGCCGGCATCTTCCAGGCGGGCGATGGCCGAGGCGATCTGCGCGGCCCAGCCGCCCAGCTCCTGGCCGAAGGTGACCGGCATGGCGTCCATCAGGTGGGTGCGACCGGTCTTGACGACCTTGGTCAGCTCCTTCGAACGCTTCAACAACGTGGCGTGCAGGTGCTTGAGCGCCGGGATCAATTTTTGCTGGACGCCGAGGTGGGCGCTGACCTGGATCGCGGTCGGGATCACGTCATTGGAGCTTTGCCCCATGTTGACGTGGTCGTTGGCGTTGATCTTGTCCTTGTCGGACTTCGCCTCGCGGTTGACGAGGGTGGCGATGACCTCGTTCGCATTCATGTTGGACGAGGTGCCCGAGCCGGTCTGGAATACGTCGATCGGGAAGTGCGCATCGTGGTCGCCGGCAGCGACTTGCGCGGCGGCCTTGCCGATCGCCTTGGCGAGGTTCTTCGGCAGGTGGCCGAGTTCGGCATTGGCCTGCGCGCAGGCGGCCTTGATCAGCCCCAGCGCGCGGATGAACTCGCGCGGCATGTGCAGGCCAGAAATCGGGAAATTGTCGATCGCGCGCTGAGTCTGGGCGGCGTACAGCGCGTCGGCGGGCACCTTGAGTTCACCCATGCTGTCGCGTTCGATGCGGTAGTTCGTGGTCATGCGGGTTCCGTGGGGTGGAAATGGCTGTCTTGGCTCGTCATCCCGGCGCAAGCCGGGACCCATGTTGATCCTGCGTCGTTGCATCGCTGCCGCCACCGGATCCGCACCCGACGGCTGGCAAGCGCACCATGGATCCCGGCTTGTGCCGGGATGACGGCAAAGGCGATGGCTGCGGGTCCGGGAAGCGCTCCCGCCCGATTATAGCCACGCGGACAGCTCGCCCGAGGCCCGGGGGGAAATGGCAAGTTGCTCCCGGAGCCCGCTGATGGCCGATCCCCTGCTCGCCCTGTCTCCCGCAGGCATGTGACATCCAAGGCGAGCATTGTCACTTGCCATAGACGCCGCGTGCCAATCGCCACAACCGGCCAGAGCACGGCGACTGGGCACCCTGCGGGGTACAAGCGCGACACCCGGCACGCGTCAGACCAGGCGCTGCCGCCAGCTCCAGGCCAAGCCCGAAAAACTCCGGCAGAAGCGGCGAAACTTGAACCCGCAGCGGCGATCGGGGTACTCTTGAGCGCTTGTCCGCGATGATCCTCGATGCGGAAATGCGCGTGTCGCGACCGGTTTGCGGGCTCGGTCGAAGGGTTGACTGCTCGTGGATGCGTCCGGTGCGGGCCGCTCTTGCCGTTGCCTGCAGTGATGCGTTGGCAAGCAATGCGTGCGGGCGGAATCACGCCGACCAGGAACGGCGTGGCGCGGTGGGCAGGGTCGAGGGGGGTTCCTGCCTTCGGCTGCCGTCGTCCGCGGCCACGACAATGCAAGGGATGAAACAGGCCGGCGGACGACGCGCCTCAGCGCAGGCAACCCGGTGCCTGACATACCCGCTTCACCATCGACCAGTCATTCAGGGACGTTCGCAGTGAACATGAGCAGCGCCGAAGGTATCTCGCAGGAAGGGCGAACGACCAGCTTGGGCTATCGCGTCTGCAAGCGCACGTTTGATCTGGTGGTCGGATTCATCCTGCTGGTCATTGCCACCCCCATCGTGCTGCTGATGGCCTTGTGCATTCGCCTCGAAACGCCAGGATCGCCCTTCTTCTTCCAGACCCGGATGGGCCTCAACGGCAAACCCTTCCGCATCTTCAAGCTGCGCGGCATGTACATCGACGCGCGCCAGCGTTTTCCGGAACTTTACGACTACTCCGAAACCAGGGATCTGCATTTTCATTTCCACGCCGAAGACGACCCGCGCGTGACGCGTGTCGGGCGCATCTCGCGCAGCACCAGCATCGATGAACTGCCCAACCTGTGGAACGTGGTCAAGGGTGAAATGTCGCTGGTCGGCCCGCGCCCGGAAATCCCCGAGGTGCTGGAACACTACGGCGCGCACCGGGACGAGTATCTGTCGGTCAAGCCGGGCATCACCTGCGCCTCAAAATGCACGGGCCGGGACACCCTGACCAAGCAGGAAACCATCGACCTCGACCTGCGCTACATCCGCGAGCGCAGTTTCGCGCACGACCTGGGCATCATGTGGCGGACGTTCTGCGGCGTCATCCTGCGCAAGAACGTGTTTCGATGACTGCCGCGTCGCGGGCATCCAACCCAGCGGTCCGCATCGTCCAGACCGAGTGCGTGACACGGGAAGGCATGCGCAGGGGTGCCTTGCGTGCACTCCATGCCCGCGGTCACGACACGTCCGCGCGGGGCGTCACGCCAGGTCATCCAGTTTCGGCTGCCGCAGCATCGGGGGCCGCGTGCGCGTCCTGATCCTTGGCGGTTCCGGCTTCCTGGGCACGCATGTGGTCGACCGCTTCGTCGCCGACGGCCACGAGGTCTTCGTGTACGACCTGTCCGGGCCGCGTTTCCGCAAGCACCCGCCCGGCGTCCACTCATTCATTGGCGACTTGCGCAACGTCGGCACGATCGAGGCCGCGATTTCGACCGGCTTTGATGCCGTGCTCCACTTCATCAGCGCGACTTCGCCTCGCAGCTCGAACGAATCGCCCGAGTTCGACATCCAGGCCAATGTCATCGGCACGGTTCATTTGCTCGACATCTGCCGGCGGCACAACGTCGGCAAGGTCGTGTTCCTGTCTTCCGGCGGCACGGTTTACGGCAACATCGGCGCCGACGTCGATGTCGACGAGGCCCACCCCGTCCAGCCGATCTGTTCCTACGGCATCACCAAGCTGTGCATCGAGCATTACCTGCACATGTATCGGCGGCTCTACGGCCTGGACTACGTCGCACTGCGCATCGCCAACCCTTACGGCGAACACCAGAATCCGCATGTCGCGCTGGGTGCGGTCAACGTCTTCATGTACCGGGTCATCAAGGGCCTGCCGATCGAAGTCTGGGGTGATGGCAGCATCGAACGTGACTTTATCTATGCCGGCGATGTCGCCGACGCCGTCTATAGGGCGACCGTCAGGCACATCAGCGGCATCTTCAACGTGGGGTCCGGCGAGGGCGTGCCGCTTCATCGCCTGATCGAAGACGTCGCGCGCGCTACCGCGATGGAGCCGAAAGTGGTGTGGCTGAAGGAGCGACCCTTCGACGTGCCGCGGATCGTGTTGAACAGCAACAAGCTGCAGCAAGCCGTGGGCTGGCGTTGCCAGACCTCGCGCGAGGAAGGCATGGCGCGCACGGCAGAGTGGATCAGGGCGACGCCCAGCCTGTAGCAGGCTCCGTCATCCGGTCGGGCGTGGCAGGCACCTGCCTCCCGTCCCATGCATGTGGTCGGTGGTTGGAACGATATTTTGGCCCGACCCTGACCATGACCCGCCTCGGTGCCGCATGGAACGGTTGTTGCAAAGGCACACCACGCCAGTCGTTCTGGACGTCAGGACGTGACCCTGCGCACGAGGTTCCCAGCCGCCGCTGCCGTCCTGCTGACGGAAGCGGACGCAAGCGCCGTTCCCGACATACCGGACGGGTGGTGGCCAATCGCTCCCGGAGCGCTTAAGAATGTCGCGGTTCCTTCTCCCTTCGGGAGAAGGTGCCCGCTGGGCGGATGAGGGAACACCGCAACGGGCCGCAGCCAACCAACGATCGCGCGACCCGACACGCCTTTCCCTCACCCGCCCTGCGGGCACCCTCCCCGGAGGGGGAGGGACTGCGAGGTATTTGCGAGCGAACCTGAGCGCGCGGGCCGGGTAAAATGGCGCGTTCGATCCCGTTCCGCGTCTTTTGGCTTGTCATTCCAGTGAACGCTGGAACCCAGGATCTTTCCAGGGCCGTCGCACCCGAAGTCACGGGTCCCTGCCTGCGCAGGGACGACGAGCACCAGCAGACGCCACAGCCCGTTCCCCGGAGTTCCACGATGACCGATCCCCTGCTTGCCTTGTCCCCCGTCGATGGCCGCTACGCCGGCAAGGTCGATGCCCTGCGGCCAATCTTCTCCGAGTACGGCCTGATCAAGGCGCGGGTGCGGGTGGAGATCGAGTGGCTGCTGGCGCTGGCCGCCGAGCCTGGCATCGACGAACTCAAGGCCTTCTCCGGGCAAGCCGTCGCCACGCTGCGCGCGCTGACCGAGGGCTTCAATCCGGACGACGCGGCGCGGGTCAAGGAAATCGAACGCACCACCAACCACGACGTCAAGGCGGTCGAGTACTTCATCAAGGAGCGATTGAAGGATGACGGCGAACTCGGCCCGGCGCTGGAGTTCGTCCACTTCGCCTGCACCTCGGAGGACATCAACAACCTGTCCTATGCACTGATGCTGCACGCGGCGCGGCAGGACGTGTTGCTGCCAGCGCTGGACCGGCTTTGCGAAAAGCTGCGCGCGCTCGCCCACGCCCACGCCGACCTGCCGATGCTCTCGCGCACCCACGGCCAGACCGCCTCGCCCACCACCGTCGGCAAGGAGATCGCCAACGTCATTGCGCGTCTGCAACGCCAGCGCAAGCAACTGGCGGCGGTGGAATTGTCCGGCAAGATCAACGGCGCAGTCGGCAACTACAACGCTCATGTGGTCGCCTACCCGGAGGTGGACTGGCCGGAGTTCGCGCGTGGCTTCGTCGAATCGCTGGGGCTGGCGTTCAACCCCTACACCACCCAGATCGAACCGCACGACGGCGTGGCCGAGATCTGCGACGTGCTGCGCCGGATCGACACCATCGCCATCGACCTGTGCCGCGACATCTGGGGTTACATTTCGCTCGGTTACTTCAAGCAGGCGGTGAAAGCCGGCGAGGTGGGTTCCTCGACCATGCCGCACAAGGTCAACCCGATCGACTTCGAGAACGCCGAAGGCAATTTCGGCATCGCCAACGCGCTGTTCGAGCATTTCAGCGCGAAGCTGCCGATCAGCCGCTGGCAGCGCGACCTCACCGACTCGACCGTGCTGCGCGCGCTGGGCAGTGGCTTCGGCCACGCCCTGATCGGCTTTGCGTCGCTGCAACGCGGCCTGGGCAAATTGTCCGCCAACCCCGAGCGCCTCGCCGCCGATCTGGATGGCGCTTGGGAAGTGCTGGCCGAACCGGTGCAGACGGTGATGCGCCGGCACGGCCTGCCCAACCCCTACGAGCAGCTCAAGGCACTCACCCGCGGCCACGGCATCGACGCGCAAGCGATGCGCGCCTTCATCGGCGGCCTCGACCTGCCCACCGACGCCAAGCAGCGGCTGCTGGCGCTGACGCCTGCGACCTATATCGGCCTCGCCGCGCGTCTGGCACAGGATGTGTAAGGCTCCCGTCAGCGGCCCGACATGGACGCCTCGAACCGCGCGTGCGAAGGTACACATGAATCCACGCGCGAGGCAGCCATGAACTCGATCCCCAGGCTTTTTCTGGCCGCCATCGGCGTCGGCATCGCGCTGGCGTGGATGCCCGCTCCAGCGCAGGGCAGCGCCGCGACGCCACCGCAAGCCATCGCCGAATTGGGCAGCTTGACGTTCCCTGCGTCCACGAAATCCACGGCGGCGCAAACGGCCTTCATTCGCGGTTCGCTGCTGCTGCACCTGTTCGAATACGACGATGCCGCCAAGGCGTTCCGTCAGGCCGAACAGCTCGACCCCGGTTTCGCGATGGCGTACTGGGGCGAGGCGATGACGTACAACCACGGGGTCTGGAATCAGGTCGATGCAAAGGCCGGGAGTGCAGCGCTGGCCAGACTGGCTGCAACCGCTGCGCAACGCCAGGCGAAAGCACCGACCGCGCGCGAAAAAGCCTATCTGGCGGCGGTGGAGATCCTTTACGACGGCCAGGGCAGCAAGGCGCAACGCGATGCGCGTTACGAGCAGGCGATGGCCCAGCTCGCGCACGACTTCCCCGCCGACAACCAGGCGCAGTTGTTTCATGCGCTGGCCCTGCTCGGCCGCAGCGAGGGCGTGCGCGACGTGCCGACCTACCTGCAGGCAGCGGCGATATCCGAACGCATCTTCCGCAAGAATCCGCAAAACCCCGGCGCTGCGCATTACTGGATCCACGGCATGGACGATCCGGCGCATGCCACCGGCGCACTCGAAGCCGCGCGTGCGCTGGCGCGGATCGCGCCGGGTGCCGGCCACGCCCAGCACATGACCTCGCACATCTTCATGGCGCTGGGCATGTGGGACGACGTCGAGCAAGCCAATCGCAACGCCATGCGCGTGGTCGATGCGCAGCGCCTTGTGCAGGGCAAGCCGCTCGTCGCCTGCTTCCACTATGACGAATGGCTGGAATACACCTACTTCCAGCAAGGCCGCAACGCCGATGGCCTGAAGCTGCTGCAGCAATGCGATGCCACCGGCCGCGCCGCACTGGCGTCGATGCAGGGCCCGCAAGCCGCCGCGTTCGCCGACCGCTTCGCCGCATCGTTGACGCAGATGCGGGCGATGGCGGTGATCGAATCGCAGGACTGGAACGGCGCCGCCACGGCGCTTGCGATCGCCGTCCCCCCGGATTCGCCGATCCGCGCATGGAACGCGTTCGCCAGCGGCTATGCAGCGGCCAAACGTGGCGACCACGCCGCAGCCGACGCCGCACTCGCCGCGCTCGACGCCATCGCCGCGAACGCGAAACCGGATCCGGTGGATTTGCAGCAGGTGGATTACCTGCACATCCTCGATGACGAACTCGGCGGACTCGTGGCCAGCCAGCGCGGCGATGGAACCGCTGCACTCGAACGCTTGCGCAAGGCCGCCGCGCGCTACGACCGCCTCGCTTTCGACTTCGGCCCGCCGGCGCCGATCAAGCCGCCGCACGAACTGCTGGGCGAATGGCTGCTGACATCGGGCGACGCGAAACAAGCGCGCCGCGAATTCGAGACCGCGCTCAAGCGCGCGCCGAATCGTTCGCAGGCACTGCTCGGTTTGGCGCGTGCCCAGGCCGCCAGCCACGACGAAGCCGCCGCAAACGCCAGCTACCGCAGACTCATCGCGATCTGGCACGCCGCCGATGCGCAGTTGCCAGGCTTGCTTGAAGCGCGCACGCGACTGGCCATGCCTTCAAGCCACTGAACACGTCCGCCAGCTCTGTCACCTTTGTCTTTATTGCCTCTCTTGAAATTCGAGTGGGTTACTTGGGCTATCGAGGTGGGTCTGGAGGGCAAGCCAAGAGCGAACTCCCCACCTCTATCCCCGCTCCCAGAGGCGGGGAAGTCCTCACCGCCGGACGGGCTCGGGGCTAGGCGCAGCAATGCTTTGCCTAGCCCGAGCCCTTGAGCGTCTGGCCGGGTTTGACAGCGTCAAGGGTTCGCTACGCCGGGCTGCGCCCGCCCTTGACCCCGGATACCCTCCGAAAAGCGACGAAATTCACCCACTCGAATTTCAGGAGAGGCCCTTTTCCGGACCAGAAGTTCTGAGCTATGCCGCGCGCATCTACGTGTTGGTCGGCGACCGCGACGCCGCCATCGCCGCGCTGCAGGAATTGTCGTCCATTCCGGCCGGATTGTGGGTGTCGCCGGCGATGCTGCGTCTCGACCCGGCATGGGATTCGATCCGATCCGATCCTCGCTTTATCGCTCTGACGAAGCAGAGCCTGCCGGACACGACTGCGGATGCAACGGCGCGGTGAACCGTCGGCGTTCCAGACCCGGTGCATGGAGCTATGTGCTACACTGATCCCGTGTCGACGACGCGGAGAGGAACATGGCCAATCTGACCCTGAGCGTGGACGACGCGATCCTGCAGAAGGCGCGCGAGGCGGCATTGCGCGAGCGCACCTCCGTCAATGCCCTGGTGCGCGAGTATCTGGTCCAGTACGTGGATGCGCGCAGCCGCAGGCTGGGCGCGCTGGATGCGCTCGACGCCGTGGCCAGGCGCAGCAAGTCGCGCAGTGCGCGGCCATGGGCGCGGGACGAATTGCACCGGCGCTGAGCGTGCGCGTCTTCATAGACACCAATCTGTGGGCGTATCGCCTGGACAAGCGCGAGGCCGACAAGGCGCGCCGGATCGCGGGCTGGCTGCACGCGCTGGCGCGCGAACATGAAATCGTGGTCAGCACCCAGGTATTGATCGAGCTGCGCGCCGTGCTCACGCGCAAGTTCAAACCGCCCATGTCGCCGCGGAACGTGCGCGCGGCGCTGGAAGCCCTGGCGCAATTCGATGTGGTGGCGACGGATGCGAACCTGGTGCTCGATGCGCATGAAATGGCGGAGCGCGAACAGCTCGGATGGTTCGATGCGCTCATCGTGGAAGCGGCGATCCGCAGCGGCTGCGAGCGGCTGTACAGCGAAGATTTCAGTCACGGACGAACCGTTGCCGATCTGACCATCCTCAATCCGTTTCTGCCTGCGCCGGACTAGGATCCGCCAGCGCGAATGCCAGGGTGGAATTGCATGAACGATTTCCTGCATCGTCTGCAACAACGCAAGCTGGTGCAGTGGGCGCTGGCCTACGTTGCCGCGACGTTCGCGCTGATCCAGGTCCTCGATGTCGTCGCGCAGCGCTTCGGCTGGCCCGAGCAGGTCGAACGCCTGTTGATCGTGGCGATGGCGGTGGGGTTCTTCGTGATGCTGGTGCTCGCGTGGTACCACGGCGAGAAGGGCGCGCAGAAGGTCACCGGCAGGGAATTGCTCGCGCTGGCTCTCGTGCTGGTGCTCGGCGGCGGCGTGTTGTGGCATTTCGAGCGCGCCGCGCCGGACAGTGCCGCTGCCGCGTTGCCGGGTTCACGCGACGAGGCAGCCTCGCCCGCGAACGACAAGTCCATCGCCGTGCTGCCGTTCGAGAACCTGTCCGACGACAAGGCCAACGCCTACTTCGCCGACGGCATGCAGGACGAGATCCTCACCCGCCTGTCGAAGATCGCAAGCCTGCGCGTGATCTCGCGCACCTCGACCCTGCCCTTCGCCAGCCATCCGGAAAACCTCACCGAAATTGCGAAGAAGCTCGGCGTCGCGACGATCCTCGAAGGCAGCGTGCAGAAGTCCGGCAACAAGGTGCGGATCATCGTGGAGTTGATCCGCGCGCAGGGCGACAAGCAACTGTGGGGCCAGACCTACGACCGCAAGCTCGACGACGTCTTTGGCGTGCAGGGCGAGGTGGCCGGCGCCATCGCCGACCAGCTCGGCGCGACCATGACCGGCGCGGCGCGCAAGGAAGTCGCGCAGGTCGCCACCCGCAACCCGGTCGCGCTCGATGCCTACCTGCGGGGCATGGCACTGAACCGGCAGGGCTTCACGGACACGCTCGCGTTCGCGGCGTTGCAGTCGTACGGCGACGCGGTGAAGGCCGATCCAGGGTTTGCCCAGGCGTGGGCCGCGATCGCGCGCATGGATTCCTTCATGATCTTCCTGGGTATCGACGGAACGCCGGAACGTCGCGCGTCGGCGTTGCAGGCATTGCAGGCGGCCGAGCGGCTGCAGCCGGATGCGCTCGAAACGCTGGTCGCGCGCGCCATCTACGCATACGGCGTGGAGCGCGACTTCGAGTCGGCACGCAAGCGGTTCGCGCAGGTGCTTGCGCGCTGGCCCAACGACGTTGACGCGGTGACCGCGATGGGCCATGTACTGGAGGAACTCGGGCGAGACCAAGAAGCCGACAGCCGTCTCGAACAGGCGCTCCGGCTGGATCCGCTGAACCCGCGCCTGTACAAGAACCTGGCGATTCTGCAGACCAACGAACGCCACTTCGACGCCGCGCTCGCGACGCTCGACCGGGCGCTTGCGATCGCGCCTGACGATGTGGAACTGCGCCAGTTGCAGGGCGACATTTATCTCGCGCAGGGCGATCTGGATCGCGCCGCCAAGGCGTTCGGCGCGTTGCCGACGACGATCTCCGACCAAGTCCACCAGTACGTGGTGCTTGCGCGGATGCAGCGCCGCTATCCGCCCGCGATCGCGTGGTTGCAGGGCCTGCTCGCGAAGCCGGGTGCCGACGCCACGCCGCCCGACGTCATCCTGGTGCGGCTCGAACTTGCCCAATTGCAGGCCCTCGATGGCGATCATGCGGGGGCGGCTGACAACTACCGGCTGGCGCTGGCGGCGGTCCAGCCGCTGGTCGCCCGCCAGCCCGACAACCCGTGGCTGCTCAGCGAACTGGCGATGGCGCATGCCGGCCTGGGCGACCAGAAGGCGGCAATGGCCGCATTGGATCGGTTGCTGGCGACCCAGCCCGAAGCGAAGAGCGCGCAGCAAGGACGCGTAGCCCTCGAAAGTCGCGCCGTCGTGCTCGCCCATCTCGGCCACAAGGACGAGGCCATCGCCCGCCTGCGCTACCTGCTGGGCGTGCCCTACGGCGGCATGCTCGCGCCGGTGACCCGGGCCAGCCTGCGGCTGGATCCGGATTTCGACCCGCTGCGCAGCGATCCGGAGTTCAAGATGCTGGTGCAGGAGCCGCCGGCGGCGAGGCCCGCGCCGTGAACAAGCCCTCCCTCCTCGCCGAACTCAAACGTCGCAACGTGCTGCGCGCCGCCGCACTGTACCTCGGCGCGGTGTGGGCGCTGGCGCAGGGCATCGCCCAGCTCAGCCCCGCCGTCGGCCTGCCGGAGTGGGCGACGCGCTGGTTCCTGATCGCCGCGGCGATCGGCTTCCCGTTCGCGATGGCGTTCTCGTGGTTCTACGAATGGACGCCGCGCGGCATCGTCCGCGAGAGCGAGGTCGCTTCCACCGAATCGATCACGCGTGAGACCGGCCGCAGGATGGACAAGGCCATCATCGCGGTGCTTTCGCTCGCGGTCGTGCTGCTGCTGACCGACCGCTTCGTGTTGCACAAGGACGCCGACGCCGCACTCGACAAGTCCGTCGCCGTGCTCCCGCTGGTCAACGAAAGCGGCGACCCGCAGCAGGACTATTTTTCCGACGGCCTGTCGGAAGAACTGATCTCGGCGATCGCCCAGGTCCACGACATCAAGGTGATCGGGCGCAATTCCTCGTTCCGCTTCCGCGGCCATCAGCAAGATGACTCTGCATCGATCGGCGCGAAACTCGGCGTCGCCACCCTGCTCGAAGGCACGGTGCGCAAGCAGGGCGACCAAGTGCGCATCGTCGCCTCGCTGGTGAAGGCGTCCGATGGCAGCGAGCTGTGGTCGCACACCTACGACCGCGACCTGAAGGACGTGTTCGCGGTGCAGAGCGAGATCGCCACCTCGGTCGCGGGCGCGTTGAAGACGACCCTGCTCGGCAAGCCCATCGAATCGGCCGACAACCCGCCCAGCGGCAATCTCGATGCCTACAACGCCCTGCTGCAGGGCCGTTTCTACGCCGCGCGCCGCAATCGCGCGGACTACCTCAAGGCGGTGGACTACTACCAGCAGGCAATCAAGCTCGATCCGAACTACGCGATGGCGTACGCGCGGCTGGCGATCGCGCAGCAGTGGTTCAACGACTGGGCCGCGAACGCCGGCGAGCGGAAGACGGTCGGTCCGCTCGCGCGCGCCAATGCCACCAAGGCTGTGGAGCTGGCGCCGCAGTCGGCGGTGGCGCTGGGCGCGCTCGGCATCAACCAGGCGTGGTCCGACGTGAACTACCCGGCGGCGGAAGCGACCCTGAAGAAAGCCGTCGCGCTCGATCCGGGCAATGCCGAGACGCTGTACCAGCTGGCCGACGTCACCGGCTGCCTCGGACAGCTCGGCGAAGCGGTCGCGATGATGCGCAAGGCGCTGACGATGGAACCGCTCAACGCCTCGTTCCACTTCTACACCGGGCAATTCCTGCTGGCGATGGGGCGGCTCGACGAGGCCGAGGCCGAGTTGCGTCGGGCGATCGACCTGCAACCGACGGCCGAAGCGTTCCACGCCTACCTGGCCATGGCCTACATCAAGCAGGGCAAGCTCGACCAGGCGCTGGCGATGGCGAAAGCCGAACCCGGACCCGCGCTGCAACGGGGTGCGCTGGCGATGGTCGCGTTCGCCCGGGGCGACAAGGCCCGGGGCGAGACGCAGCTGGCGGAGATCATCCGTCTCGATGCGGACTATTCGCCGATGCTGATCGCCGACATCTACGTGCTTCGCGGCGATGCGGATCAGGCCTTCGTCTGGCTGGAACGCGGCCTGGCGAAGGGCGATCCCGGGGTGGCCGCCGTGTACGAAGATCCGTTCATCGTCCCGACCCTGCGCAAGGATCCGCGCCTGGCCGTCCTGGCGAAGCAACTGGGACTGCCCGATCCGGCCACGGTCGCCGTTCCCGTCGGGGCACCGAAATCGAAAGCAGCGCCTTGAACGCCGCGGATTGCGCGACAATCCCCGCATGCAGCCATCGACCACCCGGCCTCCGATCGAAGTCCACGCGCGTCCGGGCCTGATGCTCGGCATGCCGCCGCAGGACTTCCTGCGCGACTTCTGGCAGAAGCATCCGCTGCTGATCCGCGGCGCGTTCGCGGACTTCCAGTGCCCGCTGACGCCCGAGGACCTGGCCGGGCTGGCCTGCGAGGATGCGGCGCTGTCGCGGCTGGTGATCCACGAGCCGCGCGGCGACCGCTGGACCCTGCGCCACGGCCCGTTCGCGGAATCCGAATTTCCGAAGATGGGCGCGCGCGACTGGACCTTGCTGGTGCAGGACGTGGACAAGTGGGACGCCGACGTGCGCGCGCTGCTGGATGGCTTCGATTTCATCCCGCGCTGGCGGATCGACGATGTGATGGTCAGCTATGCCGCGCCGGGCGGGTCGGTCGGTGCCCACGTCGATCAGTACGATGTGTTCCTGCTGCAAGGTCTGGGTACGCGGCGCTGGCAGATCGATGATCGCACCCGTGGCCGCCGCCGGCGCACGCCTGCCGCCGGCGCCGCGGCGCACGATCCGCTGGCTTGCCGCGACGACACCGAACTCAAGTTGTTGCGCGAGTTTCATCCCACCCACACCTGGACGCTGGCAACCGGCGACATGCTCTACCTGCCGCCGGGCGTGCCGCATCACGGCGTGGCGGTTGATGCCTGCCTGACCTTCTCGGTGGGCATGCGCGCACCCTCGCACGCCGAGTTGCTCACCGACTTCGCCGACCAGCGCGCGCTGGCGCTGCCGGAGTCGGCACGGTTTGCCGATCCCGACTTGCAGCCGGCCGACGATCCGCTCGAGGTCGATGCTGCGGCGCTGGCACGCGTGCGTCGCGCGTTGTCCGGCCTGCTGGCCGACGATGCCGCACTGGCGGCATGGTTCACGACGTTCGTCAGCCGTTACCGCAGCGTCGGCGTGGCCGCCCCGCCCAAGCCGCCGACCGCGGCCGTGGTGCACAAAGCGCTGGCCACCGGCGGCGCGCTGCTGCGGCATCCGTTCGCGCGTGCTGCTTGGGTTCGACAAGGCGGGAGTGCGCTGTTGTGCGTGGACGGCAAGAGCTGGCCGATGGGTGCCGCCTCGGCCGCTGCGCTCGCCGCCGCCGCACGCATCGACGCTACCGGTTTCGAAGCCCTCGATGAGCCGGCACGCCAAGCCCTGCTCGCACTGGTCCAGGCGGGCGTGTTCGTGCTGCAAAAGCCCGCAAGGAGGCGCCGATGAGCGCGTTGAGTACCGCTTTTCACATCGAGCCGGCCGACTACCGTGCCGACTTCCAGGACCTGCGCCGCGTGCGCGAGACCGTGTTCGTGCTCGAACAGAAGGTGCCGCTGGAGATGGAGTGGGATGCGCTCGACCCGGTCTGCCAGCACGTGATCGCCCGCGACGGCGACAACCGCGCCATCGGCACCGGGCGGCTGTCGCCGCAGCACCGGATCGGGCGCCTGGCGGTGCTGCCGGAATGGCGCGGACGCGGGGTCGGCGACGCGCTGCTGGCCGCATTGATCGATGCTGCGCGGGTGCAGCGTTTCGATGCGGTCGATCTGCATGCGCAAGTCGATGCGATCGGGTTCTATCGCAAGCACGGTTTCGAGGCCTTCGGGCCCGAGTTCGACGAGGCCGGCATCCGCCATCAGGCCATGCGACTGGCGCTGCCAGCGTTCGAGCCGCGCCCGGCGGCCACGCCGCGCCCGCCGCTGGACACGGTGGAAACCCTCGAGCAGGCGCTCGCCGCCACCCTCGCCACGATCGCCCACTCGCGCCGCGACCTGTGCGTGTTCAGCCGCGACCTCGATCACGCCCTGCTCGCGCAACCGCCGGTGCTCGATGCGCTGCGCCGTTATGCGACCTCCGGCGTCGATCCGGCGGTGCGCGTGCTGCTGCTGGAACCGCAGGTTCCCGCCCAGCTCGGCCACCCCTGGCTGACCCTGGCGCAGCGCCTGCCGAGCGTGTTCGCGTTCCGCGCCTGCGAGGAGGAGACCGACCGCCAGTACCCGTCCGCCTTCCTCGTCGGCGACCGCGGCGCGTTGTATTTCCGCCCGCTCGGCGGGCGTCTGGAAGGCGAAGCCAGCGCTTCCGCGCCAGCGCGTGCGCGCCCCTTGCTGGAAGCCTTCGAACGCATGTGGCAGCGCGGGCGGCCGTGCACGGAGTTCCGCGCGCTGGAGATCTGAGCGCATCCGGCGTTCCCTTCTCCCTCCGGGAGAAGGTGGCGCGGAGCGCCGGATGAGGGGCCGGCAGTGCCGTGCGGGTCACATATCTGGAAGCGTCCGATCGGGCGTATGGCTGGCTCGGAACAGTCCCTCACCCCAACCCCTCTCCCGGCGGGAGAGGGGCTTTGCCCCATCTTTCGGGTTCCGAAGCCCGCCAGCCCCGCGCTATACTGCGCAGCCGTTTTGCCGCCACGCGAAGCGTGCGTCGCAACGGCCCGCATCAAGCATCGCAGCCATCCTCACGCCGGGCGCATTCGAGTGGAAAGCCTGATCAAGCAGTTTGCCGCGACTTCGCAGAACTCCGGCGGCAACGCCGCCTACATCGAAGATCTATACGAGCGCTTCCTCGCCGACCCGGCCAGCGTCGGGCCCGACTGGAAAGCGTATTTCGGCGGCATCGCCAACCGCGCCGACGTCCCGCATTCGGCGGCGATGGCACGGATCGTCGCGGCCGCCAAGCACGTCGGCCGCGGCAATGGCGCCGCGGGACCGGCACTCGCCGCGACCGATGCCGCATCCCAGAAACAGGCCGCGGTGCTCAAGCTGGTCACCGCCTACCGTTCGCGCGGCCACCTGCGCGCCAACCTCGATCCGCTGCATCTGGCCGCCATCGGCGATAGCGCCGAGCAGCCGCACAAGCCCGACGACTCCGACCTCGACCCGGCCGCGCATGGCCTGACCGAGGCCGACATGGCGACCGCGTTCCGCACCGGCCTGAGCGGCGCCCCCGCCTCGCTGCCGTTGCGCGAGATCGTCGCCCGCCTCAAGGCGACCTACGGCAGCACCATCGGCGCCGAGTTCATGCACATCTCCGACCGCGCCCAGCGGCAGTGGGTGTACCAGCGGCTGGAGGCCGCCGCCGGCGCATTCGGCTTCGACGCCGCGCAGCGCCGCCGGATCCTCGAACGGGTGACCGCCGCCGAAGGGCTGGAACGCTACCTGCACACCAAGTACGTCGGCCAGAAGCGCTTTTCGCTGGAAGGCGGCGACTCGCTGATCCCGCTGATGGACGAACTATGCCGCCGTGCCGGTGCGGGCGGTGTCAAGGAGATGGTGGTCGGCATGGCCCACCGCGGCCGTCTCAACGTCCTGGTCAACACCCTCGGCAAGCCGCCGGGCAAGCTGTTCGACGAGTTCGAAGGCCGCCACGACGAACACGACGACGACCCGGCGCATTCGGGCGACGTCAAGTACCACATGGGCTTCTCGGCCGATGTCGCCACCCCCGGCGGCCCGCTGCACCTGGCGCTGGCGTTCAACCCGTCGCACCTGGAGATCGTCAACCCGGTGGTCGCCGGCTCGGTGCGTGCGCGCCAGCAGCGCCGCATCGACCACGAGCGCGACGCGGTGCTGCCGGTCTTGATCCACGGCGACGCCGCGTTCGCCGGCCAGGGTGTGGGCATGGAACTGCTGCAGATGTCACAGGCCCGCTACTTCAAGTGCGGCGGCAGCGTCCACATCGTCATCAACAACCAGGTCGGCTTCACCACCAGCCGCACCGACGACGCCCGTTCCACCCTGTATTGCACCGACCTGGCGAAGATGGTCGGTGCGCCGATCCTGCACGTCAACGGCGATGACCCCGAGGCCGTGGTGTTCTGCACCCGGCTGGCGTTCGACTTCCGCCAGGAGTTCAACAAGGACATCGTCATCGACTTGGTCTGCTACCGCCGCCACGGCCACAACGAGGCCGACGAGCCCTCGGCCACGCAGCCGGTGATGTACCAGGTCATCAAGGCGCACAAGACCCCGCGCGAACTGTACGCAGCCCGCTGCATCGAGGCCGGCGTGGTGGATGCCGCCGGTGCGGCGCAGATGGTCGAGGACTACCGCAAGAAGCTGGAGACCGGCGCGGTCACCACCGAACTGGCCGACCAGCCGGCCGAGGTGTTCGGCGCCGACTGGAAGCCCTACCTGCACGGCGCGCTCAAGGACGCGGTCGATACCGCCTTGCCGCGCGCCGAGCTGGATGCGCTGGCGGTCCGCATCAACACCATTCCCGCAGCCGTCACCCTGCATCCGCGGGTCGCCAAGATCTACG
>CAZXGS010000021.1:0-29835 GCA_964640525.1 uncultured Gammaproteobacteria bacterium
TGGTCAACCCCGAGGTCAGCTCGGTGCGCGACTCCGACCGCATCCTCGGCCTGCTCTCCAGCAAGACCCACCGCGCCGAGAAGGGCCTGAAGGTGAAGGAGCACCTGCTGCTCACGCGCTACAGCCCGGCCCGCGTCGAGAAGGGCGACATGCTCTCGATCAAGGACGTGCAGGAGATCCTCGGCCTGGAGGTGATCGGCGTGATCCCCGAATCGCCCGAGGTCCTGCAGTCGTCCAACTCCGGCGAACCGGTGATCCTGGACGCCACGTCCAACGCCGGCCAGGCCTACGAGGATGCGGTGGCAAGGCTGCTCGGGCAAAAGCGCGAGCTGCGCTTCACCACTGTCGAAAAGAAGGGCTTCTTCTCCAAGCTGTTCGGAGGCTGAGCATGAGCATCTTCGATCTGTTCCGGAGCAAGAACAAGAACACCGCCTCGGTGGCCAAGGAACGCCTGCGCATCATCGTCGCGCAAGAGCGCAGCAGCCGCGGCACCCCCGACTACATCCCGCTGCTGCGGCGTGAATTGCTGGAGGTGCTGCGCAAGTACGTCAAGGTCGATTTCGATGCGGTCAAGGTCGATCTGATCAAGGAAGGCGACCACGAGGTGCTCGACATTTCGGTGGCCCTGCCACAGAAGGACGAGATGGCGGCAGAAGCTGTTGCCGGCTGACGCGCGATCCGGGCGCGCGCCGGCACCCGCTGGCGCGCGCTTGAATTCGATCGAAGCGGGATGCGGCACGCGCCATGCCCGAGACGGTTGCTCCGTGCCATCCGTTCACCGCTCGGTGTCCACCATCGCGATACCAATGGGTACAGATCCCGGGCCTCGTCATCCCGGCAAGCACCGGAATTCGTTTTGATCTTGCGCCGACCTGACCTCAAGGCGCGATGAATCCCGGCATTCACCGGATTGAAGGTCGGATGCGTGTCCTGTCGCCATCCGGCGAAATCGCCGGGCCGACGGCGCCAGGTTGGACATCCATCAGGCATGCCGATGACCGTACTGACCCTCGCCGACATCGGCCTGCAGGCTCCCGCCGCCTTGCTGGCAGGTTACGGCTTGCGGCTCGTCCACGTGGCCGAAGGCGCCGCGATCCCCGGCAGCTTCTGGGGCGAGCCCGAAGCCGGCCTGATCGGCCACGACGTGTACGCACGCAACGACACCCCGGTGCATTCCCTGCTGCACGAGGCCTGCCATCTGCTCGTGATGCCGCCCGAACGGCGCGCAAGCATCCACACCGACGCCAGCGATTCCATCGCCGAAGAGGATGCCACCTGCGCCCTGCAGATCCTGCTCGCCGACACCCTGCCGGGCGTCGGCGCCACTCGCCTGATGGCCGACATGGACGCCTGGGGCTACACCTTCCGCCTCGGCTCGGCGCGCGCGTGGTTCCAGAACGACGCTGAGGATGCATTCGCGTACCTGCTCGAACACGGCCTGCTCGAGCAAGCGCCCGCAAATCATGGCCAAGGACTCGCGGCGACGATTTACCGGCTCGTCAGTGGAATACGCGCGCCGGCAGCCCCTCGCCCTGACGGTCCTTGAGCCACCCTGGCAGATCTCGGGAGCGCGCGAGGACGGGCGTCCTCGCGCACTTCACGACGGCCAGTACGGGGATGTGTTCGCGGCGATCGCACGCATGCAACAAACGCCATCGCACTCCGGAAGAACCTATCTCGTCGATGGCGCGTCCAGCGGATCCCCAAGCAGCCTGCGCACCACGACGTAAAACACCGGGATCAGCAACAATCCGAAGAAGGTCGCAAACAACATGCCGCCGATCACGCCGGTGCCGAGCGCGTGGCGGGCATTGGCGCCGGCGCCGGAGGACAGCGCCAGCGGGGTCACGCCCATGATGAAGGCAAACGAGGTCATCAGGATCGGCCGCAGGCGCAGCCGGGCCGCGGCGATCACCGCCTCGCGCAGGCTGCGGCCGGCCTTCTGCTCGGCGATGGCGAACTCCACGATCAGGATCGCGTTCTTGGCCGCCAGACCGATGATGGTGATCAAGCCCACCTTGAAGAAGATGTCATCCGCCAAGCCACGGGCCATCGCCGCGCACACCGCACCGAGCACGCCCAGTGGCACGATCAGCAACACCGCCACCGGCACCGACCAGCTCTCGTACAGCGCCGCCAGACACAGGAACACCACCAGGATCGACAACGCCAGCAGCATCGGCCCCTGCGCGCCGGACAGGATTTCCTGATACGACTGGCCGGCCCAGTCGAAGCCGAAACCCTTGGGCAATTGCTTGTCGACGATGTTTTCCATCGCCGCCATCGCCTGCCCGGAGCTGCGCCCGGGCGCCTGCGAGCCGACGATCTCCATCGCCGCGTAACCGTTGTAGCGGGTCAGGGTCGGCGGGTTCTGGGTCCAGCTGGCATGCACCACACTGGCCAGCGGGATCATGCCGTCGCCGCCGGTGGTCGTGCTGGCCTTGCTGCTGGGCGTGTAGAAGCGCTCCAGCGCGTCGGCGCCCATCCGGAACGGCGCATCGGCGCGCATGATCACGCGCTTGATCCGGCCCTGGTAGAAAAAGTCGTCCACGTACACCGGCGCCAGCATCAGCCCGATCGCGGCGTAGATGTCGCCCACCGACAGTCCCATCGCCTGCGCCTGGGTGCGATCCACGGTCAGCGCCAGTTCCGGCGCCGGTGGCAGCGAGTTCGGGCGCACCCCGGTCACGTCCTTGTCCTTGGCCGCCGCACCCAGCAGCTGGCCGCCAGCCGCCGCCAGCGCCGCACGGCCGGCGCCGCCGCGATCCTGCAGGTACATGTCGAAACCGCCGAACTGGCCCAACCCGCTCACCGTCGGCATGTTGATGACGAAAATGGTGGCGTCGCGGATGCCCCACAGCATCCCGTTGGCTTTCTGGATGAATTGGGTGGCGGTGGTCTTGCGCTGCGACCAGTCCTTGAGTTTGATGAAGCCCATGCCGGCGTTCTCGCCGGCGCCGACGAAGCTGAAGCCGGCGACCTGGAAGAACCCGGCCACGTCCGGATCCTTCGCCAGTGTCTGGCGCACCTGGTTCATCACCGCGGTGGTGCGCTGCAGGGTCGAGCCGGGCGGCAATTGCACGATCGCCAACGCGAAACCCTGGTCTTCTTCCGGCAGGAAGCTGCCGGGCATGCGCGTGAACAACACGCCGCAGGCCAGCACCAGCACCGCGAACACCGCCATCCAGCGCGGCGTGTGGCGAACCGCGGCGCCGACGTGGCCGATGTAGGTGGACCTGACCCATTCGAAACTGGCATTGAACCAGCGGAACAGCGGGTTGCGCGCGTGCGGGTGCTCGACTTTGAGCAGGCTGGCGCACAGCGCCGGGGTGAAGCCCAGCGCCAGGAACGCCGACAGGCTCATCGCCACCGCGATGGTCAGCGCGAACTGCTTGTAGATCGCGCCGGCGCTGCCGCTCTGCAGC
This sequence comes from uncultured Gammaproteobacteria bacterium, assembly GCA_964640525.1. Classification (GTDB taxonomy): domain Bacteria; phylum Pseudomonadota; class Gammaproteobacteria; order Xanthomonadales; family Xanthomonadaceae; genus SZAS-103. The sequence continues at coordinate 3,426 of CAZXGS010000021.1, forward strand.
GCGCTGGGGATGAACACCGCCGCCAGCACCACCGCGATCGCCACCACCGCGCCGGTGATCTGCTCCATCGCCTTGCGGGTGGCCTGCTTGGGCGGCAGGTGCTCCTCGCTCATGATCCGTTCGACGTTCTCGATCACCACGATCGCATCGTCCACCACGATGCCGATCGCCAGCACCATCCCGAACAAGGTGAGCTGGTTGATGGTGAAACCGATGATCCACATCCCCAGAAACGTGCCCAGCAACGCCACCGGGATGACCAGGGTGGCGATCACGGTGGCGCGCAGGTTCTGCAGGAACACCAGCATCACCAGGAACACCAGCACCAGCGCCTCGGCCAGAGTCTTGGCGACCTCCTCGATCGAGACCTTGACGAAATCCGAGCTGTCGAACGGCACGAACCAGTGGATGCCCTGCGGGAACCCGGCCTGCAACTGGGTCATCCGCGCGCGCACCTCGTCGGCCACCGCCAGCGCGTTGGCGCCGGTGGACAACTGCACCGCGAAACCGGCCGCGGTGGCGCCGTTGTAGCGGGTATCGAAGCCGTAGCCGGCGGCGCCGATCTGCACCCGTGCGACATCGCCCAGGCGCACCGTGGAGCCGTCGGCATTCGCGCGCAGCACCACGTCGCGGAACTGCTCGACGCTGGTGAAGCTGCCCTCGGCGGTGACCGAAGCGGTGAAGCCCTGGCCCTTGACCGCCGGGTCGGCGCCGATCGAACCGGCAGCAAACTGGACGTTCTGCGCGCGCAGCGCCGCCAGCACCTGACTGGCCGAGAGCCCGTAGCCGTGCAGCTTGTCGGGGTCGAGCCAGATGTTCATGGCGTACTCGCCGCCGAACTGGCGCACGTTGCCCACCCCCGGCAGGCGCGCGATCTGGTCGATGATGCGCGAAGCGATCAGGTCGTTGAGCGCGGCCAGGCTGACCTCGGGATCGTCGGCGCGCATGCCCACGACCAACAGGAATCCCGAGTTCGCCTTCGCCACCACCACGCCCTGCTGGATCACCTCGCTGGGCAGGCGCGGGGTGGCCAGCGCGACCTTGTTCTGCACCTGCACCTGGGCGGTGTCGGCATCGGTGCCGGGGCGGAACACGAGGCTGACGCTGGAGCCGCCGCCGGCGCTGGACGAGGACGTAAAATACAGCAGGTTGTCGATGCCGGTGAGCTGCTGCTCGATGACCTGGGTGACCGCGCGCTCGGTGGTGTCGGCGCTGGCGCCGGGAAAGCTGGCATTGACCGTCACCTGGGTGGGCGCGATCGACGGATACGACTCGACGCCGAGACCACGGATCGCCAGCACGCCGCCGAGCGTGATCAGGATCGCCACGACCCAGGCGAACACCGGATGGTCGATGAAGAACTTGGGCATGCGCGCGCTCCCTGCGGTCGGCTCAGGCGCGAGCGCGCGCGAACGGATGCGCGCCGGTCACGACGGATTCGCCTTGCCGGCGCCGGGATCCGCGGGCGGCGACCACGGCGTGGCCTTGGCCGGCGCCCCCGGCTGCACCTTGGGGATGCCCGAGACGATCACCTGCTCGCCCGGCTGCAGGCCGGAGCTGATCACCCAATCGCTGCCATGGGTGCCCTCGGCGACCACCTCGCGCTTGCCGACGAGGCCGTCCTTGCCGACCACCAGCACATACGGCCCGACCGCATCGCGCTGCAGCGCCGCCTGCGGCACCAGGAAGACATCCTTCATTTCCCCGAGGCTGGCCTGCACGCCCACGTACAGCCCGGGCAGCAGGGTGTGCTTCGGATTGGGGATGCGCGCGCGCAAGGTCACCGCACCGGTGGCCGGGTCCACCGCCGCGGCGGCGAAGTCGAGGGTGCCGTCCTGCGCGTAATAACTGCCGTCGGGCAACTTGATCCGCACCCGTGCCTGACCCTTGCCGGCCAGGGTGGCATCGCCGCCGGCCTGCATGTCGCGCAGCTTCTGCAACTGCGCCGCACTGATGGCGAAGTTGACATACAGCGGATCGATCTGCTCGACCGTGGTCAGCAAGGTCGCATCGCCCTGCCCGACCAGCGCGCCCTCGGTCACCTGCTGCGCCCCCGCACGGCCGGCGATCGGCGCGCGCACGGTGGCGTAATCCAGATTGATCCGCGCCGCATCCACGTTGGCCTGCTGCTGCTGCACCGCCGCCGCCGCGCTGCGCTCGGCGGCCAGCGCGTTGTCCAGATCGGCCTTGGAGATGAACTTGCCGGGTGCCAGCGAGCGCGCGCGTTCGGCGGCGACGTGGGCATTGGTGTAGGTCGCCCTGGCCTGCATCAGATTGGCCCCGGCGGCATCGTAGGCAGCCTGCAGCGAGGAAGGGTCGATCTGGAACAACGGCTGGCCGGCGGTCACGTCCGCGCCTTCCTCGTACAGCCGCTTGCGCAACACCCCGGCCACCCGCGCCCGCACATCCGCGCTGCGCCAGGCCGACAGGCGTCCGACCAGGTCGCGCTCGATGGCCACGCTGGCCTTGCCCACCGTCACCACTCCCACTTCGGTCGGCGGCGGTGCACCGCCCTGCGCACCCTTTTCTCCACCGCAAGACGTCAGTACCGCCGCCACCAGGCAAGAGAGCACGAACGAACGCAAGGGTGTGCTGTGCATGCGCGACTCCGGTGGATTTCCCCAGGGGAACATCTGCACAAGTGGTCCACTTGTCCACAACTTCCCCAAGCTTGGCAGTGTATCCGACGTTGCCGGCTGGCCTACCGTGCCGAAAGTCAGTGGGCGTGCACCGGCACGCGCGGAACGTGGCCTGCCATCGAAGGACGACTGCCTCGTTCGTGCAAGGCGGTCATCCGCAGCGGGATGGATGTGCACGCCCAGGCCTGCCGAATCAGCGTCGGGGCCGGACCTTGCACCACGCCGGCTGCCGCGAGCGATGCCAGAGGCAACCTCTTGACTGGAGCTCGCCGCACACCCGCCCCGCCTGCAGGGTCGGCAAGCTGACTGGCGACCCTGCGTGCTTCGGCACGTCCGCCCTGCGCGCCATCGGCGCCGCTACAATGCGTGCACTTCCGAGCCGCGCCATGAACCAGCCGATCGCCAAACTCCGCGTGCTGCTGATCGAGGACCAGCGCGCGCTGGCCGAGAACATCTGGGAGTTCCTCGAATTGCACGGCCAGGTCATGGACCACGCCGCCGACGGCCAGGCCGGGTTGCAACTGGCGCTGGAGAACGCCTACGACGTGATCGTCCTCGACCTTGGATTGCCGCGTCTTGACGGCATCGAGGTGTGTCGTCGCTATCGCGCGCAGGGCAAGGCCACGCCGATCCTGATGCTCACCGCACGCGAACGGCTGGAGGACAAGCTGCTGGGCTTCGAAGCCGGCGCCGACGACTACCTCACCAAGCCGTTCGAATTGCGCGAGCTGGCGGCGCGCGTGCAGGTCCTGCATCGGCGCCTGCAGCGGTTGTCGCCACCGATCCTGCGGGTCGGCGAACTGGAGCTGGACCTTCCCAACCGCCACGCGACGTTGCGTGGCGAGGCGTTGGCGCTCTCGCCGGCCGGGTTCCGTCTTCTGGAGGCGCTGATGCGCAAGGCGCCGCACGTGGCGCTGTACGAGGACCTGGCCCGCGCGCTCTGGGGGGATGCCGACTGCGACCCGGCGCGCCTGCACACCCATGTCTCGCTGCTGCGCAACGCCATCGACCGCGGCCGCGAATTGCCGCTGATCCATACCGTCCACGGCTTCGGATACCGCATTGTTCCGCCTGCTGCCACGTAAAACCAGCCTGCGCGTGCGGGTAATGGTGTGCTGCGCCGCACTCGGCGGCGCCATCGGCGTGTGCCTGGCGGTGGTCGCCGAACACCTGGCTGACCGCTACGAACGCATCCTGATCCACGAGGAGATGGAAGCCGAGCTGGACACGCAGATTTCCCTGCACCAGCACCGCGACGATGACGACGCGCTGGCACGCACCGCCTGGCGCAGCGTGTACATCGACCGCCCCGGCCTGCCCGCCACCTCGCCCGTGGGCTTGCGCTCGCTCGCGCCCGGCGTCCACGCCCTGGACGACAATACCAAGGCGCGCTTCGCCGGCATCCGCAACGCGCCGATCGGAAGGGTGACCATCGTCGCCGGCCTGCCCGATTCACCGGCACGCGACCGCCGTTTCGTCGAGGAGCTTGCGGCCATGATCGGCCTTGGCGTGCTGCTGGGCGGCTGGCTTGGACGCATGCTGGCCGGCAGCATGCTGGCGCCGGTGCTGCGGCTTTCCCGCGAGGTGGATCGTGCCGACCCACGCGGCGAGTTGCACGGCATCGCCGACGATCATCGCAGCGACGAGGTCGGCGCGCTGGCCAATGCCTTCCTGCGCTACCAGGGCCGCGTGAATGCGGCGATCGAGCGCGAAGTGCTGTTTTCCGCCGACGCCAGCCACGAACTGCGCACCCCGCTGACCGTCCTGCGCGGCGCAATGGACCTGCTCGACGCGCAGATCATCCAGGCACCGTTGCGGCGCAAGATCGAGCGCATGCGCCGCAGCGCCGCAGAGATCGACATGTTGCTCGATGCCCTGCTGCTGCTCGCACGCCCCGAGGCCAGCTCGCCGGCCAGCGTCACCGCGGTCGAACTGTCGCCCGTCCTGGTGTCGGCCATCGGCGAATTCCGCGACACGCTGGAAGCGGCGGGCATCGACGTCGGCGTGCGTTGTGCGCCCGGCTCGCGCCTGCAGGCACCACCGGAACTGGTGAAGGTGGTCGTGCGACTGCTGTTGCGCTCGATCGCCAGCGGCGCCTGGGGCGACAAACTCCACCTGGACGCCGACGCGAGCGGCTTTCGACTCACGGCCGCCGACGCCCTCCCCCAGGCCGATCCCGCCACCGCGGAGGTTTCGGAGAACCTGGCCGCGACCACGGACACCGCCACCTGCGCCACGCCGGTCGCGAGCAGCCACCGCCGGTCCGACGAAACCGGCGGCGCGGGCATGTTGCGCAGGCTGTGCGAGCGCTACGGCTGGTCCTTGACGATCGCCGAACCCTCAACAGGCAGCATGCTGCTGATGGTGAGCACCGGCAGGCCTGCGGCACCCGCGCCGGCGTGAGGCGCAGCCGAAGGATTCCAACCTTCCGTCATCCCTTGCCGTCATGCGATTGGGCGGCACGACCGGCATCCGCAATCAGGGTACTGACGCGATCTGGCATCGGCTTTCCTGCACGCCCGCCGATACGCGGGGCCCGTCGATTTCCCGCCTGCAGGATCGGCGGCAAGGCGATACCACGGCGATCCATGTGTCGCGTGGTGCCATGCCTCGCCCTCCAGTCCGCAGCGAGGACTTCCGCTTGCGGTTATGCTGCGCGCGGATGCGCCGTGCCTGCGAGGCGACCTGCGCACGGCACACCGGACGCCGCGGAGCGATTCATGGAAAGCACCCAGGACGTGGTTTTCTCGATCCTCGCCAAGGAAGCGCACCAGCCACTGGCGAACATCACCCCGGAATCCACCCTCGATGACCTGGGCATCGACTCGCTGGATGCCGTGCAGATCATCTTCGAGCTGGAAGATCGCTACGGCATCACGCTTCCCGGCAAGCATCAGAACGCGGAAATCGTCAATGCCCGCGGCCTGGTTGCTGCGGTCGAGCGCCTGGTGGCGGAGAAAAATGCCGCCACGCCAGCACGCTGAGTCATCCGCTTCGCTCGTCCCGCGAGGAACCGCGTCGGCTCGGCCGTGCGGCGCAGAGTCGACGGCGATCCGCTTCGACGATAAAAAATGCGCAGGTGTCCTGCAGCGCGGGCCGCAGGCAGGCGCAGAGTTTCCTGGCGTACCGCGGGTGGCGGATCGATGGCGTGTCAGGACCAGCGTTCAGCGCGACCCGGCGGGGTTTGCGCCGCTTGTGCCGTCCGTGGCCCCCGCGGTCGGCGGCGCGTTTGACATGGGCTCCTCGACGACATCGCCCTGCGCGCGAAAGCGCGCGAGATAGCCGTCGGGTTCGAGCAGGCGCGTGATGGGCAGCATCGCGAAACTGGTCCGGTTGTGCTCCAGCGCGCGATTTGCCGCATCCATCCACGCCTTGCGCGCAGCCAGACCGATGTCGTCGATGCCATGCGCGTACCGCCACTGCTGGCGCGTAACGGCATCCTGGCAAGCAATCATCTGGTTCTGGAACGGCAAGCGGCGCAGTGCCTGGAGATCCCCTGTCGCCCAGGCGTTGGCGCGCAGCCGCATTGCGCCAAGATCCGTGTCGATGCGGTCCAGGGTCTTGCGGAAGCACGCCAGGTCGTCGATGGATGCCGCCTTGAATTCCTTCACCGCCGCGCGTGGCTTGTCCACCGTCACCTCCACCGCGGGAACGGTGATCCTGACGTGCGCACGACGCGCGGCCTTCTCGACGGCATCCTCGACCACCGGCTTCAGCGTCAGTCCAGACCGCTTGATCGCCGCAGCGTACAGCTCCAGTGCGGCGAACATCGGACGCCACTTCTCCACCCTGCTGCCGCCGCCGATGAACTTGCGCTTCAGCGGCACCCAGCGCTGGTAGAGGTCGGCCGGAACGACCTGCGCCAGCACCTTGCCATCAGGGTTGTTGCGCAGGCCCACCAGGGCCGGCAAGGCAGCCAGGGTGGCGAACAGCCCGGCACGCGAACGCAGTTTCACGATCGGGTCGACGATCACCTCTCCGGAATCGCCGATCAGCCATTCGGCACGCCGGGAGTCCCAGACCAATTCCCTGGGCAGCGGCGAAAGCGTGCCAAGGATCCACAACACGTGATCGCCACGGGTGACCTTCCACAACTTCGGTCCTGGCTGCACGCCACGCACGACGACCGAAGCCAGGTTGCGCGCGTGCGCGGTTTCCGCGTTGGCCGAGGGCGTCGATTCGGGAGGCTCTGACGAGCCGGAAGTCGCGGCCGTTGCCGCGGGAATCTGCGTGTTTGCGGGTGCGCCGTTCCGGGAATCTTCGTGCGGCGCAGCAGCCTGCGCGGGCGCAACGGTTCCCGCATCCGGTGCGCGTGCATCGGCTGCGATGGGCGTTCCGAGCCACGTCCACGCCAGCGCGCAAAGCAGCCCAAGGCCAAATGAATTGCGCATCAAAACGCACCCCGCACCACGCAACGTTCGGGGCGAAAGCGCCGCTGCGATCCGGCATCCACCGCCCGACGCCGCATTCGACCTCCGCTCGGTGCCTGCGCCGCCTGCAAGACACGGTTCGATGTCGCGCCCCTTCCACGCGATGCGTGCCGGGCATCCGGCGGCCTGCTGCAGACACCGTGCACGCCGATGGGCTCGCACTCTGTCAACTCGGCCCCGCAGGCCGGCGACCGGTCAGGATGGTGGCCGCGGGATTTCAGGCGATCCGCCGCACGACCCGCGCCGGCAGCGTCAGCAGCGCGCCCAGGAACTCGAACACCCCGCCCACCGCCATTCCGAGCAGCCGAAACGGCAACAGCAGCAACCACACGATGGGATAAGCGATCAGCGCGAGGATCGCGACCGGCCAGCACACCACGAACAGCAGCACCCAAAGCAGGAACGTCATCATCGCGGCAAGCCTCGGTGGCGATGGCCACAGCATTGGGGGCGTTCGGGTTGCGCACAAGTGCCGCAGGTCATTGTCGGCCGGACGGTGCGCGCTGCATCCGGCGTCATGTCGCGCCACGGCGCGACCTGATCCCGTCGACGGCGCCACGGCTGCACCTGTGCAGGGCCTCCGTGGCAAGATGCTGTCTCCCACGAGGGGCAGCAGCGGCGATGACGGCAGCCACGCATGTTCCGCAGGTCGCGTCCTTGTTCGACAAGGACACCGGCACCTTCACGCATATCGCCTACGCGCATGACGGCGGGTCGGCCGCGATCATCGACCCGGTGCTCGACTACGATGCCGCAGCCGCACGCACCTCGACCACCTCGGCCGAGGGCGTCGTGGCCTTCGTTCGCGAACATCGGCTGGCCGTTGAATGGATCCTGGAGACCCACGCCCACGCCGACCACCTCAGCGCCGGCAGCTGGCTGCGCGATGCACTGGGAGCAAAGCTGGCGATCGGGCGCGGTATCGTCGGCGTGCAGCAGACGTTCAAGCGCCTGTTCGGGCTGGACGAGGACTTCCACGCCGACGGCCGCCAGTTCGATCGCCTGTTCGACGATGGCGATGATTTCACCATCGGCTCGCTGCCGGCGCGGGTGCTGGCCACGCCCGGCCACACCGGCGACAGCCTGACCTACCTGATCGGCGATGCCGCCTTCATCGGCGACACCTTGTTCGCGCCGGATGTGGGCAGCGCGCGCTGCGATTTCCCCGGCGGCGATGCGGCGCGGCTGTACGCCTCCATCCGCGCCATCCTCGCGCTGCCTGCGGAAACGCGCATTTTCCTTTGCCACGATTACCCAACCGCAGGCCGCAATCCGCTGGCGCAGACCTCGATCGCGGCGCAAGCCGAAGCCAACATCCACGTCGGTGGCGAGGTCGCCGAAGCCGCTTACGTGGCGATGCGACAGGCGCGTGACGCCACGCTGCCGGTGCCACGCCTGTTGTTGCCGGCCTTGCAAGTCAACATCCGCGGCGGCCGCCTGCCGCCGGCGGAAGGCGATGGCGTGAGTTACCTGCGGCTGCCGCTGAACCGGCTCGGGCGCCAGCCATGACCGCCTGGGCCTGGGGGCTGCTCGGCGGGGTGATGATCGGCATCTCGGCGTGCGTGCTGCTGCTGTTCAATGGCCGCATCGCCGGCATCAGCGGCATCGTTTACGGGCTGGTTCGCGAGGGCGGCGAACGCGCGTGGCGGCTGGCCTTCCTCGCTGGCCTGATGCTCGCCGGCGGGCTGACGATGTGGCTTTCCGGTCAGGACAGCGGCTCCCCGGCCAAGTTGCCGGTGCTGGTCGTCGCCGGGCTGCTGGTCGGATTCGGCACCCGCCTGGGCCATGGCTGCACCAGCGGTCACGGCGTGTGTGGTCTGGGCCGGCTGTCGGGACGTTCACTGGCCGCGGTGGCGACCTTCATGGCCAGCGCGATCGTCACCGTGGCCCTGGTGCGGATGGCGGGGATCGCGCCGTGAAGCGGATCGCGATGGCGTTCCTGTCCGGCGCCGTGTTCGGGATCGGCCTGGCGCTTTCGCGCATGACCGATCCGCGCGTCGTGCTCGGCTTCCTCGACCCGTTCGGTCGCTTCGATCCCACCCTGGCCTTCGTGCTCGCCGGCGCGGTCGGCGTCACCGCGCTGGCGTTCGGCGCGATCCTGCGCCGTCCGCAACCGCTGCTGGACGCTGCGTTCCACCTGCCGACCACCTGCGCCATCGACCGCCCGCTGCTGCTGGGTGCGGCCCTGTTCGGCATCGGCTGGGGCCTGGCCGGCTACTGCCCCGGGCCGGCGCTGGTGGGGCTGGCGCGCGGCGTCGGCTCGGCGTGGGTGTTCGTGCCGGCGATGCTGCTTGGCGCGTGGCTGCAGGGCGTCTTCATGCGCGCCGGGACGCGGACGCAGGGACAGGGCACGGACGCGGGGTGAATGGCGATCCCGCGCGGGCGGATGCGGCGCACGGTTGCGGCAGGGGTTTCGAGGCGGGGCGTGCGTGGTGGTTCGGCCCGCTCGTGGTCTGCGTCTCGGCGGATGCGGATGGCCGGGCCGGATTGCGGTAGCTTGCATGCCTCATCGACCCCGCGGTGCCCAGATGCCCACCACGTCCGAACCATCCATCGCCGTCCCGGATGACGACGCGCTGCGTGCGCTCGCGCAGCGGCTCGGCGAAGCCCTGATCGCCCGACACCTGACCCTGGTCACGGCCGAGAGCTGCACCGGCGGCTGGATCGCCAAGGCCATCACCGACCTGGCCGGTAGCTCGCAGTGGTTCGCCGGCGCCATCGTCGCCTACGGCAACACCCTCAAGCAGGCGCTGCTGGGAGTGCCTGCGCAGACCCTGGCTGCGCATGGCGCGGTCAGTGGCGAGACGGCGATGGCGATGGTCGCCGGCGCCCTTGCGGCCACGGATGCCGACCTCGCCGTCGCGGTCACCGGCATCGCCGGTCCCGGTGGCGGCACCGACGCCAAGCCGGTGGGCACGGTGTGGATCGCGTGGCAGGTTCGTGGCCGTCCCGCCCTTGCAAAATCATTCCACTTCCACGGCGACCGCGAGGCGGTGCGGCGACAGACGGTGGCGGCAGGGCTCCGGGAGATGCAGGCGATGATCGATGCTCCATGAGGTTTCGGACAGGCGCGGTCGGCGGCGTCGATGACTGATCGGCAGCGCCCTGGTCGCCGCATGGTGCGTGGGATGGCCGCTGGCGATGCTCGAATCGACCCGGGGCCTTCCCAATGCTCCCAACTTGACGCTTTCAACAGCGTCGGCCTTGAGAACCGTCATGCCCGCGAAGGCGGAAGCGCTTCGCAACGGCGAAGCCGGTCAATGACAGCCCTTGAGTTGGGGGCATTGGACCGCCCCGCGGCGGTCCGAACAACGCGGACGACTTCGGACATCACACGGCCGGCGCAAGTCGAGACTCGCGCCTGACGAAGCCACGGCAAACCGCGTGGTTCTCAAGCTGAATGACCGCCTTTGCCGCTGCGTCGTTCCGGACGGCCTTGCCATCGCATGCCTGGGGAACATCTGAACAAGCCGAAATGGCGTCATTGCGAACGCAGTGAAGCAATCCATGCTTCTGATTTGTCAAAGATTTCTGGATTGCCACGTCGCTGCGCTCCTCGCAATGACGGCTTATTCAGACCTTCCCTTGCTGCGTTGCCTTGCCATCGGACGGTGTCGCCCGCTTGACCTTGGGATTGGTTGGTAGTATTACTACTAACATGCCAATCACCGATACCCAGCGCGAAATCCTCGCCCTGATCGCCGAGCGCATCGACGCCGAGGGCATGCCGCCGTCGCAGACCGAGATCGCCCGCGCCTTCGGCTTCAAGGGCGTGCGCGCCGCGCAGTACCACCTGGAAGCGCTGGAAGCCGCCGGCGCCATCGAACGCATCCCCGGTCGCGCCCGCGGCATCCGCGTGCTGCTCGATCCACGGCCGGCGCAGGCGCAGCTCGACCTCACCCCGGCGCCGCCCGTCGTCGCCATCGACGATGCCGCCCTGCGCGTGCCCCTGCTCGGCCGCGTCGCCGCCGGCCTGCCCATCGGTGCCGGCAACGCCGGCATGGAGATTGGTGCGGAGGACTACATCCTGCTCGACCGCGTGCTGTTCGCCCCGGCTCCGGACTACGTGCTGCGGGTGCAGGGCGACTCGATGCGCGAGGAAGGCATCTTCGACGGCGACCTGATCGGCGTGCACCGCACCCGCGAGGCGCGCTCGGGCCAGATCGTGGTCGCCCGCATCGGCGAGGAGATCACCGTCAAGCTGCTCAGGATCGGCAAGGACGCGATCCGCCTGCTGCCGCGCAACCCCGACTACGCGCCGATCGTGGTCAAGCCTGACGACGACTTCGCCATCGAGGGTCTGTATTGCGGCTTGGTGCGGCCGAACCGGACCGTGCCGCGATGATGGCCCGGACCTCTCGCTTGCAGCGCGCGCGGCAGCCGGGCGCAGGATTTTTCCTACCCGTCGTCGCGGCCGAATCCGACAGCCTTTCTGGCGTCGGCCACGCAGAATGGAACGGCGCGGCCGACCGTCTCAGCTTTTGAGACAACCGCCGCGCACACTTCCCGCACACCCCAACCCAATTCCCCAGGACAACCCCATGGACGAGAACCGCAAGCGCGCACTGGCCGCCGCCCTGAGCCAGATCGAAAAGCAATTCGGCAAGGGCACCGTGATGCGCATGGGCGACAAGGTCGCCGAGGCGGTGGACGTGATCGGCACCGGCTCGCTGATGCTCGACATTGCACTCGGCATCGGCGGCCTGCCCAAGGGCCGCGTGGTGGAGATCTACGGTCCGGAATCCTCGGGCAAGACCACCCTCACCCTGCAAGCCATCGCGCAATGCCAGAAGGCCGGCGGCGCGGCGGCCTTCATCGACGCCGAGCACGCCCTCGACCCGACCTACGCCGCCAAGCTCGGCGTCAACGTCGACGACCTGCTGGTGTCCCAGCCCGACACCGGCGAGCAGGCGCTGGAGATCGCCGACATGCTGGTGCGCTCGGCCGCGGTCGATCTGGTGGTGATCGACTCGGTGGCCGCGCTCACCCCCAAGGCGGAGATCGAAGGCGAGATGGGCGACCAGTTGCCCGGCCTGCAGGCCCGCCTGATGAGCCAGGCCCTGCGCAAGCTCACCGGCAACATCAAGCGCAGCAACTGTCTGGTGATCTTCATCAACCAGCTGCGCATGAAGATCGGCATCATGATGCCCGGCCAGAGTCCGGAGACCACCACCGGCGGCAACGCCCTGAAGTTCTACGCCTCGGTGCGACTGGACATCCGCCGCATCGGCAGCGTCAAGAAGGGCGAGGAGATCATCGGCAACCAGACCCGCATCAAGGTCGTGAAGAACAAGATGGCCCCGCCGTTCAAGCAGGTCATCACCGAGATCCTCTACGGCGAGGGCATCAGCCGCGAAGGCGAGCTGATCGACATGGGCGTGGATGCCCGTCTGGTCGAGAAGTCCGGCGCCTGGTACAGCTGCAACGGCGAGCGCATCGGCCAGGGCAAGGAGAACGCCCGCCAGTACCTCAAGGACAACCCGAAGATGGCCGCCCAACTCGAAGCCGCCCTGCGCGAGAAGTTCGTGCCGCAGGAGGCGCCGCGAGCGGAGAATGACGAGGGTGCGGAGGCTTAGTCAACGACTGACCGGCAAACGGAAGCACCTAAAGCGGATGGCAGTCAATCGAGACAAACCCGGAAGATGGAAAGCCGACGTCGCCCAGTCAGTCGACATGTACAACGACTGGTTCATGAAATTCGCGCCGAAGGCTTTTCGCGAGACCCGCGTCCAGACCACCAAGGACGTGGAGGCAGCTCTGCGTTTGACGGGCAACCTCACCAACATCCGGCCCGCAATGATGCGGGGGCATCCAGAGATCCTGCCAACACTTCGCATGTCAACCTGCCCACCTCTCGCGGTCGATCGCCTCATCGGACTTGCCGGCGTCTCCAGCACACTCGTGAAGTGCATGGAGCTCGAAAAGAAGCTTCCCGCACGAATTGGTCAAGCGGCGGCCGACGAGGACCTTTCCCGCATCGCCGCCATCATCAAGAAGATGGCCGATCCGGATATCTTCGTATGGCTCGTGCGCGACGACCAAGTGGTTGCGGAGTCCGAATTCCACCGTGCCGCCACCATCGTCGCAGACAGGCTCTGCGGCGCAGTCGCCAACCCCATCATTCGCAATGCTCAGGAAAAGCGGCAACTCGCATCCATCAAAGCGTGGCTTGAAGCGCGCGGCTATAAGCAGATCGCATCTGGCGACGGTGTGAAGTTCGATGCCATGCCGGTCGGCACCTTCAGCTTTCGCATGAACGTCCCCGTGAAGCTTGAAGGGGGCACCAAGTCCGTCAACATCCCGATTGACGCCGTCATCAACCCCAGGGGGGTGAACAAGCGACGCTTCCCTGTCTTCTTCGAGGCCAAGTCGGCGGGAGATTTCACCAACACGAACAAGCGACGCAAGGAGGAAGCTGTGAAGATGTCCCAGCTTCGCAGCACCTATGGAAGGCGGGTGCAGTTCAACCTCTTTCTCTGCGGATACTTCGACGGTGGGTATCTCGGGTACGAGGCAGCCGAGGGAATTGACTGGGTTTGGGAGCATCGCATTGACGATCTCGCCAAATTTGGAATCTGACCATGTTGCACTCCATCGAAGTGAAAGAGCGAGAACGCCTAGCGTTGCAGGCGTCTCTTGACGCGGAGAAGACGCAGGCCGAGCGTAACCGTCTCGGCCAGTTTGCCACTCCCACGGCGCTCGCCGAGGACATCCTGCGCTACGCGGCAGCCCTGTTGCCTGCCACCAGCAAGGTCCGTTTCCTCGACCCTGCACTTGGTACTGGCGCCTTCTACTCATGCCTGCTAAAGGCCTTTCCGGCAGAACGTATCATCGAAGCCCTTGGCTTCGAGCTCGACCCGCACTACGGCAAGCCGACGACCCATCTATGGGCCGGTACGGGCCTAGCCTTGGAACTCGCCGACTTTACGCACGCTCAGCCGTCTTCGCGCTTCAACGTGGTCATCTGCAATCCCCCTTATGTCCGGCATCACCACATGCCAAATGGCGAGAAGACACGCCTTCAGGTCCAGACACAACAGGCAAGCGGCATGAAGATCAGCGGACTGGCTGGCCTCTACTGCCACTTTCTCGGACTGTCTCATGCTTGGATGGCAGGGGGGGGCATTGCCGGCTGGATCATCCCGAGCGAATTCATGGATGTGAATTACGGCCAAGCCGTCAAGCGATATCTCCTCGAACGTGTCACGCTGGTTCACATCCACCGATTCGATCCAAACGATCTCCAGTTTGCCGATGCTCTAGTCTCATCCGCTGTCGTCTGGATCAAGAACGAAGCACCGCCTCCGGGTCACGAAGTGAAGTTCACCTTCGGCGGAACCCTGCTCGAGCCTGTGTGCTCCCGCCTTGTCGACGCTCGCGCCCTCGTGCATGAGTCGAAATGGACACGCTTTCCCATTGCCGGCGTGCGGCGCCGAGAAAGCACCTCGACGCTCTCCAACTTTTTCCGGATAAAGCGTGGTCTCGCTACAGGTGACAACCGTTACTTCATCCTCCCAGAAGCGGAGATTGTCGCGAGAGACCTTCCGCGGGAGGTATTCACACCCATCCTTCCTAGCCCGCGTTATCTTCAGCACGACGAAGTGAAGGCGCACAGCGACGGCTCTCCCGACATAGAACGTCGCATGTTCCTGCTGGATACCAAAAGAATGACCGAGGAGTACATCCGGAACCACTTTCCGTCCCTGCACGCTTACCTCGAAGAGGGCAAGGCCAGAGGCCTTCACATGCGCTATCTCTGCAAGCACCGGCCGTTGTGGTACATGCAAGAGGATCGGCCACCTGCTCCAATCGTCTGCACCTATCTCGGTCGTGGCGACGCCAAGAGAGGCAAGCCGTTTCGGTTCATCCTCAACGCCTCACGCGCTACAGTGGCAAACGTTTACTTGGCCCTTTACCCGACGCCGATCCTGGCTCGTGAAGTTGCGCGAGATCCAAGTCTCCTGCGCAAAGTGTGGCGTGCCCTCAACGAGCTTTCGGCGGACACCCTACTTGGGGAGAGTCGAGTGTACGGAGGAGGACTGCACAAGTTGGAGCCGCGAGAACTTGGCAATGTACCCGTGGCGTTCATGCAAGATTTGCTGCCAGACGCAACTACGCCGACGCAAGCAACACAATCCGGGCTATTCGCCGAGGCATGAATTGCGCGCCATCAACTAGGCATATTCAATCTTTGGAATCAATTCGTCTTCATATCTGCAGGACACCCCGTGGCAGCCGGAAAGCAAGCGTCGCTTTCCCTGTTCGGCAGGAGAACCGATGAAACGCACCTGGCCGATCATTGGCGTACGCGACGTGGCCCACAGCTTCCAGTGGTATAAGACCCTGCTGTGCCTGCCCGAGGCGACGCCGGCCCATCCGTACTGGGGGCAGATCCTTGATGCGGACGGCACCGTCCTGCTGTGCCTGCATGAATGGGGCGCGCACGAACACCCGACCTTGACGAGCTCGGACCGGGCCGAGCCGGGCAATGGCCTGCTCATCTACTTTCGCGTGGACAACTTCGAGCAGTCGTTGGCAAGCGCACGCACGCTGGTGGCGCAACTTGCCGAGGAGCCCCACCTGAACCCGGCCCCCGGGACCATGGAGTTTGCACTCCGGGATCCCGACGGCTACTACGTCATGGTCAACGCTTGGTCGGCGGACTGACACCCCGACCCTGCTGGGCTCGATTGCGATGTTGCGGACGTGCCTCACAAGACCCAGGGCCGCCCAAGGTGGTTGGCGGCTAAATCGCTCCGGAGCCCGCCCGGCGGACTTCGACCTGGCTGCCGGCACATTGCGGATGGCCAACCAAGGAATTACAAGTGGATGATCCGGCCGAAAGCGATCAGCATTCAATGACGCGAGCGCAGCATTTGCGCAAGCAGACCCCAGCTCAGCGCGCCCTGGGCCTGCTCGTGCGTCGCGAGCATTCCCGCAAGGAACTTGTCCGCAAGCTCGTGGTTCGTGGTGTCGACAAGGAGGATGCTGCGGCCGTCGTCGATCGACTCACGCAAGCCGGCTGGCAAGACGATGCCCGCTTTGCCGAGAGCCTGGCACGCTCGCGCGCCGCCGCAGGTTGCGGGCCGGTGCGAATTCGCGCCGAGTTGGCCATGCATGGTCTGCGTGGGCCGCAGATTGGGGCGGCGATTTCCGCCTGCGAACCCGACTGGCAGGAAGCCGCGCGTGCGCTGGTGGCACGACGCTTCACGACGGCTGATCTGAAGGATCCCGCCCAGCGCCGCAAAGCCATCGAGCTGCTGGTGCGGCGGGGATTCGACCGCACCGACGCGTTTGCCGTGGTGCAGGTCGGAGGAGACGATACGGATTTCAAGGAAGGCGGCGACGACGAGTAGGCGTTCCCTCGCCGCCACCGCGGCCTGACCCTCACGTTCGGCGCGAGGGTGCCCATCGCCACGCAAACCAGCGTTCCTTCGTGAGCGCCCCTGTTCGCCCCCACGGAAGCGGGGCTCCAAGCAGGACGCTTCGAGCGCCAGCTCGACCGCGACCTGATACCCTTGCGCCCGGCGCCAGACGGAGCGGCCTGCCGTGTTCGCGTCGGGTGTGATGATGGCTGCGGTGCCTTCACCGTCATCCTGGCGCGAACCCGAGGCGCTTCTCGACGGCAAGGCTGGTCATCCATTGGATGCTGCGCGTGCCGACCTTCACGGCACGATGGATCCCGGCTTGCGCCGGGATGACGAGCACAAATCCCGTTCGACATGCGTTTTTGCCACCAGGAGGCGGCGGCTTCCGCACCCTCCCGCCATCGCCCGCCGTCCCGACAATCACTGCCTGAATCAGAGCCCCGCACCGATACCGACCCGCCACGCCACGCACCGCCTTTCATCCGACCCCATCCACGTCAGTCCGCCGCAGCGCAGGCCATGCCCCACAGCCCCTTCGGCGGAGACCAGCCGCGCTTTCCCTTGACCCTTGCCCCGAACGCCATGACCCAAAGCGACCCCGCCGCCACCCCGACGATGACCACCCGCGCCATCCGTGCCAGCTTCCTCGAATACTTCAAGGACCGCGGCCACACCATCGTGCCTTCGGCACCGCTGGTGCCGGGCAACGACCCGACCCTGCTGTTCACCAACTCGGGGATGGTGCAGTTCAAGAACGTGTTCCTGGGCAGCGAGAAGCTGCCGTACGTGCGCGCAGCCGATGTCCAGCGTTGCCTGCGCGCCGGCGGCAAGCACAACGACCTCGACCAGGTCGGCTACACCGCGCGCCACCACACCTTCTTCGAGATGCTCGGCAACTGGTCGTTCGGCGACTACTTCAAGCGCGAGGCGATCGCCTGGGCTTGGGAGCTGCTCACCGAGGTGTTCAAGCTGCCGGCCGAGCGGCTGATGGTCACCGTCTACCACACCGACGACGAGGCCTTCGACATCTGGCACCGCGAAATCGGCCTGCCCGCCGAGCGGATCGTGCGGATCGGCGACAACAAGGGCGCACCGTTCGCCTCCGACAATTTCTGGCAGATGGCCGACACCGGCCCCTGCGGGCCGTGCACCGAGATCTTCTACGACCACGGCGCGCACATCGCCGGCGGCCCGCCGGGCTCGCCCGACGAGGACGGCGACCGCTTCATCGAGATCTGGAACCTGGTCTTCATGCAGTTCGACCGCGCCCCGGACGGCACGCTCAGCCCGCTGCCGGCGCCGTGCGTGGACACCGGCATGGGCCTGGAGCGGCTGGCCGCGGTGCTCCAGCACGTCCATTCCAACTACGAGATCGACCTGTTCGCGCACCTGATCGGCGCTGCCGCGCGGCTGACGAACACCGAGGACTTCGGCAACAAGTCGCTGCGGGTGATCGCCGACCACATCCGCGCCTGCAGCTTCCTGATCGTCGATGGCGTGCTGCCGTCCAACGAGGGCCGCGGCTACGTGCTGCGGCGGATCATCCGCCGCGCCGTGCGCCATGTCTGGAAGCTCGGCGGCCTGAGCGCCGAGGGGCTGTTCTGGAAGATGGTGCAGCCGCTGGTCGAGGTGATGGGCGATGCCTACCCGGAACTGGTCGCCAAGCGCGCGCTGGTCGAACAGGCGCTCAGGGCCGAGGAAGCGGCATTCGCGACCACGCTGGATTCGGGGATGCAGCGGCTGGAGGCAGCGCTGGCGGCGGGCAGCGGTGAACTCGGCGGCGAACAGCTGTTCGCGTTGCACGACACCTACGGTTGCCCGCCGGACCTGATCGTGGACATCCTGCGCGAGAAGGACGCGCGGCTGGCCGATGGGGCGTTGGCGCAGTACGAAGTGCTGATGGAGCAGCAGCGCGAGCGCGCCCGCGCCGCCGGCAAGTTCACCAGCGCCGGCGTGCTGCCGGCGGAACTGGCCGCCAGCCTGAAACCCACGGCGTTTCTCGGCTACGAACAGCTCGCCGCCGACGGACTGCGGGTGGTCGCGATCCTACGCGATGGACGCACCGTCGAGTCGTTGGACGCCGGCGAGGAAGGCACGCTGATTCTCGATCGCACGCCGTTCTACGCCGAGTCCGGCGGCCAGGTCGGCGACACCGGCGAACTGCGTGTGGGCGACGTGCGCTTCACGGTGCGCGACACGGTCAAGCTCGCCGGCGTCTTCCACGGCCATGTCGGCAAGGTCGCCGGCGGTGCGCTGCGGGTGGGCGATGACGTCGGCGCGAGCGTGGATGGCACGCGCCGCCAGGCCATCGTCCTCAACCATTCCGCGACCCACCTGCTGCACGCCGCGCTGCGCCAGGTGCTGGGCGAACACGTGACCCAGAAGGGCTCGCTGGTCGCACCCGAGCGCCTGCGCTTCGACTTCGCCCACTTCCAGCCGGTGAGCCACGAACAACTGGCGCGGATCGAGGCGATCGTCAACGCGCAGATCCGCGGCAACGCGGAGGCCGAAGTCCACCAGATGGGCATGGCCGAAGCGCTCGATTTCGGCGCCATGGCGCTGTTCGGCGAGAAGTACGGCGAGCGCGTGCGGGTGCTGCGGATGGGCGCGTTCTCCACCGAGCTGTGCGGCGGCACCCACGTCCACCGGACCGGCGACATCGGTCTGTTCAAGATCCTCACCGAAGGTGGCGTCGCCGCCGGCGTGCGCCGGATCGAAGCGCTGACCGGACAGGGCGCGCTCGACCATGTCGCCCACGAGGAAGCCAGCCTCGCGCAGATCGCGCGCCTGCTCGGCGGCAGCGCGGGCGATGCCGAGGACAAGCTCAAGCAACTGCTTGACCGCCAGAAGAAGGCCGAGCGCGAACTGGAACAACTCAAGGCGAAGGCCAACGCCGGCGCCGCCAGCGACCTCGCCGCCGCGGCGCTGTCGGTGGGCGATTTCAAGCTGGTCGCCGCGCGGCTGGAGGGCGTGGACGCCAAGGCCCTGCGCGAGAGCGTGGATCAGCTCAAGCAGCAGCTCGGCGATGCGGTGATCGTTCTGGCCTCGGCCAGCGAGGGCCGCGCGACCCTGATCGCCGGCGTCCACGGCAAGGCGCTGGCGCGGGTCAAGGCCGGCGAACTGCTCGGCCACGTCGCGGCCCAGATCGGCGGCAAAGGTGGCGGCCGGCCCGACCTTGCGCAGGGCGGCGGCGCCGACGGCCCGGCACTGGTGGCGGCGCTGGCGGGCGTGCGTGGCTGGGTGGCCGAACGCGCAGCACCATGACGCCGTGCGACGTCATTGCAAACACCACCACCCGTCGTCCCGGCGCAAGCCAGGACCCAACTTGATCCCGGCTTCTGGATGTCGATGCACCGTGGAGAACCTCGAAAAACGCCGTCATCCGCTCGGCTTCCAACTGTGTAACTGGTAAAACCGTGGGGGTTTCACAGCGACGAAGTCGGTCGATCCAGTTTTTTCAACCCTTTGAAACACCAAGGCGCTGGATCCCCGCCTGCGCGAGGATGACGAGCAATAGCCGGTTGATCGAGGGTCCCCCGCGACTGGCCCGCTTCGCGCTTGACTAGCGCTTCCGATTTGCGACGGAAGTACCCGAGCCATGGCAGGACGCGGCGCACCGAACGGACACCGTCCCACCACCGGCACCAACGATCCCATGTACGCCAAGAAGCATTTCGGCCAGCACTTCCTGCACGATGCGGACATCATCGGAAGGATCGTGCGTGCGATCGATCCGCAACCGGACGACGATCTGGTCGAGATCGGCCCCGGCCGCGGCGCGCTCACCGCACCCCTGCTGCGCCGCCACCACCGGCTGCGGGTGATCGAACTCGACCGCGACCTGATCGAACCGCTGCGCGCGCGCGACGGCCGCGAGGGCGCGCTGGAGGTCATCCACGCCGACGTGCTCAAGGTCGATTTCAGCCGCCTTGCAGGCAAGGGCAAGCTGCGGCTGGTCGGCAACCTGCCCTACAACATCTCCTCGCCGATCCTGTTCCACGCCCTCGACCACGCCGCGCACATCACCGACATGCACTTCATGCTGCAGAAGGAAGTGGTCGAACGCATGGCTGCCGCACCCGGCTCGAAGGTGTACGGCCGGCTGAGCGTGATGCTGCAGGCGTACTGTGATGTACAGCCTCTGTTCGACGTGCCGCCGGCGGCCTTCAGCCCACCGCCGCAGGTGGACTCGGCGGTGGTGCGGCTGCAGCCACGGCCAGCGGCGGCCATCGGCATCGCCGATCGTGCGCTGTTCACGCGCGTGGTTCGCGACGCCTTCGGCCAGCGCCGCAAGACCCTGCGCAACGCGTTGGCCAGCGTGTGCGATCCGGCCGACCTCGCCGCCGCCGGGCTCGATCCTGGCGCGCGCGCCGAGCAGATCGATGTGGTCGGCTTCATTGCCTTGGCCAACCACCTGACCACCCTGCCCCAGCCGTCGGCGCCGATGCCGTAATATGCGCGCATGAGCGATTCCACCTACGCCTTCGAAATCGAGATCACCACCCGTTTCCTCGACGAGCAATCGCGGCCCGGGGAAGACCGCTACGTGTTCGCCTACACCATCGGCATCCGCAACACCGGCAACATGCCCGCGCGCCTGCTCGACCGGCATTGGATCATCACCGACGCCAACGGCAAGGTGGAGGAAGTCCGCGGCGACGGCGTGGTCGGCGAGCAACCGCTGCTGCGCCCCGGCGAACGCTTCGAGTACACCTCCGGCGCGGTGCTGCCGACCAGCGTGGGCACCATGCAAGGCTGCTACGGCATGGTCGCCGACGACGGCACCCGCTTCGAGGCGCCAATCCCCGCCTTCACCCTGGCCGTGCCGCGCACGCTCCACTGACGGCGTCGCGCGCGTGACCACCTGGGCGATCGGCGACCTGCAAGGCTGCTACGACGCCACCCAGCGGTTGCTGCAGGCGATCGCCTTCGACCCGGCGCGGGATCACCTGTGGTTCTGCGGCGACTTGGTCAACCGCGGCGGGCAGTCACTGCAGACCCTGCGCCTGATCCACTCGCTGGCGATCCACAGCACGCTGGTGCTGGGCAACCACGACCTCGCCCTGCTGTCGATCGCCCAGCGCACACAGGCCGACCAGCACAAGGTCAACCCCGACCTGCGCGAGGTGCTGTTCGCGCCCGACCGCGAGGTGCTGCTGGACTGGCTGGGCGCTCAGGGCCTGATGCACGTGGACCGGACGCTGGGCTGGTGCATGCTGCACGCCGGACTGATGCCGCGCTGGAGCATCGAGGTGGCGCAGCGGCGCGCGCAGGAAGTCGTCGACCGTCTGCGCGGCCCGGGCCGCGCCAAGCTGCTGCGCAACATGTACGGGGACAAGCCGGCGTGGTCGCCCAAACTCAAGGGCATCGAACGCGACCGCGCGATCATCAACGTCTTCACCCGATTGCGTTACTGCACGCCGCACGGCCGGATCGCCTTCGACGCCAAGGGCGCACCCGGCACCCAGGCGGTCGGGTTATATCCGTGGTTCGGCGTCCCCGGCATGGTGCAGCGTGAACTGCGCATCGTCTGCGGCCATTGGTCCACGCTGGGCCTGATGCTTGCCGGCGGCGTCCACGCCATCGACACCGGCTGCGTCTGGGGCGGACCGCTGACGGCTCTGGAACTGGTTCCTGCAGGCCAGATTCCCCGCATCGTGCAAGTGCCGGGGCGGCAGGTCTGATAGAGAATGGCGCCTCCGGCGAGGCGCCCCATATCCCCAACGAAAGAACGGTCAGCGCCGCATGCTCGCCAAGAATCCAGCGTGCTTGTCGAGCATCACGTCCAAGCGACCGAAAAACACAAAGTTCACGCCTCTTCGGGGATGGCGAGCCGCCCCTCCACTCAAGCATCGCCACCCACATCCAGCGACGCAACCTCGCCCGTCTCCGACCGTCGCCTGCCCCCGAACGGATGCCGCATCCAAGCAAAAAACGCCACCGCACGCGCGCGCCGGCCGGTCAACCAGAAGTAGCCCAAACACAGCCCCACATACACCAGCACCAGCACCGGCTGCGGCACCTTGGCCTTGAGCGCGATGGCCGCAGCCAGCCCCAACGCCAGATTGACCGCCATCAACGTCAGCACCAGCCGCGCCGGGCCGAACCCCGCATCGAGCATCAAATGATGCATGTGGTTGCGATCGGCATGGAACGGCGACTTGCCCGCAAGCACCCGCCGCGCGCACAGCACCACGCAATCCAGGAGCGGCGTGGCCACCAGCCATGGACCGAGGATCGGCGTCACCGGGTGCGCGGCGTTCTGGGTCATCCGGAACGACGCCCAGGCGATGGCAAACCCCACCAGCGCACTGCCGGCATTTCCCATGAACACTCGTGCCCGCGGCTGCCACGGAAGTCGCATGTTCAACAACCAGAAGCCCAACACCGCACCGGAAAACAGCAGCAGGCGGGCAGCGAGCATGTCGTTGCCCGAGTAAGCCGCGGCCGCGGCGAACATGCCGAACGTCGCCAGCACGAGCCCGCCAGCCAGTCCGTCCACACCGTCGGACATGTTGATCGCGTTGATCACCCCGACCGTCGCAAACATCGTGAACGGCAACTGCCACGCGCCCAGCGACAGCGAGGTGACGCCAAACAACTGCCCTACGTGCTGCGCCGATACGCCGCTCAGATAGACCAGCCATACGGCAAAACATTGCACCGCCACGCGCAGCCACCACCGGAGGTCGAATCGGTCATCGAGCGCGCCGACCACCACCAGCAGGATGCCGGCCGCGGCAAACCCCAGATCGACCGTGCTCCACCGGCCCAACAACGCCAACCCCAGCAACAGCCCGAACAGGATCGCGATCCCGCCGGTCGTGGGCGTGGATTGCGCATGATCCTTGCGACCGGCGGGATGGTCGAGAAACCCGAACCGGTGCGCCAGCGGCAACAACGCCCACGCCACGGCGCACGTGGCTCCCGCCACCACGACGCACAGCGCGCCGTCGCGCACCAGCACGGGAACCAACTCGACCAGGCTCGACTGGAACTGCACCATCGCCACCATGGAAACAGGGTCAGGAGCGGTCATCCTAGCCCACGGCACCGAAGGCAGGTAGCTTTTCCGGCCCTTCGCCCCAATGCTGATCGCACTCGGCAATCTCGGGCCAGGACTCAGGCCAATGCTCTCAACTTAAGGGCTGTCATTGACCGGCTTCGCCGTTGTGAAGCGCTTCCGCATGCTTCTGGCGGGAATCCAGCGTCTTTGCCCATCATCGCATCCAAGCCACTGAAAAGGCACTGGATTGACCGGCTTCGCCGTTGTGAAGCGCTTCCGCCTTCGCGGGAATGACGGTTCTCAAGGCCGACGCAGTTGGAATCGTAAAGTTGAGAGCATTGGGACTCAGGCCACGCCAGCAAGCACCTCGACCATCCTTTCCCCAAGCGCATCGCGCGAGAAGCGCGGGCCTGCCTCCGCATCCACGCCGACCGCCGTCACGCCGCTCATGTCGGCCTTCGCATAGGCCGCCTCGACCAGCGCGCCCAGCGAGCGCCACAGCCGCTGATCGTTGATCCCCAGCAGCTTGCCGATCTGCCGCACCGGCATCCGCGACATCCCTGCCAAGGTCACCACCATCGCCTCGAACAGCAGCATGAAGCCACTGTGTTCGCGCGCCCACGGCGCTGATACGTAAGCGTCTGGCCACGCCACCTTGCCGCCAGTCGGCGGCGGTCAGTCCGCCGCCTTCCACCGATGCGGCAACAGCAATCCGATATCCCGGTCCTTGGTGGTTGGCAGCCGCGTGAGCACGGCGGTCAGCCACGCGTGCGGTTCGCGGCCGTTGGACTTGGCGGTCGCCAGCAGGCTCATGATCGCCGCGGCACGTTGGCCCGCTGTTTCGGAACCGGCGAACAGCCAGTTCTTGCGCCCCAGCGCGATCGGCCGGATGGCGTTCTCGATCGGGTTGTTGTCGATCGGGTAGCGGCCGTCGTCGAAGCAGCGGCGCAGGGCCGGCCAACGTCAGAGGGTGTAGTCGATCGCGTGGGCGGTGCCGCTGTTGCCGGCCACGCTCGGCCGCGCCTTCACCAACCAGTCGTGCAGGGCGTCGACCAGCGCGACCGCGTGGCCTTGGCGATGGGCGTGGCGGTCGGCGACATCCAGGTCGCTGGCTTGCGCCTCGATCCGGTACAGCGCCGCGATCTTGCCGATCGCCTCCTTTGCAATCTGACTGCCGCTGGCCTTGTGCTGGTCGACGAACTTGCGCCGGGCGTGCGCCCAGCAACCCAACTCGGTCACACCTTGGGCGAACAGCGCCTTGTAGCCGGCGTAGTCGTCGACCATCAGCGCACCCCGAAAGTCGCCGAGGAATTGCCGAGCGTGCTGACCGCTGCGGTTGGCGCAGAAGTCGAACACCACGATCGGGTCGACGCCGGCGCTGCGGTAGGCGAACAGGTAGGCGCGCCGGGTCTTGCCGGCGCCCGGGTCGAGCAGCGCCACCGGCGTCTCGTCGGCGTGCAGCACCGGCTGACCCAGCAGTTCGGTGCGCAACGCCGCCACCAGCGGCGCCAGCGCCACACCGGCCGCGCCCAGCCACTGCGCCATGCTGGCCCGGCCGATCTCCACCCCGCTGCGCGCAAAAATCGCTTCTTGCCGGTACAGCGGCTGGTGGTCGACATACTTGCCGATGGCGATGTGCGCGATCAGGCCCGGGGCGGCGATGCCGCGGTCGACGATCGTCGGCGCCACCGGTTCGGCTACCACCGTCTGGCACGCCCGGCAGGCGTACTGCGGATGGACGTCGCGACGGACGAACCACTGGATCGGTTTCACGTCCAGCTTCTCGCTGACGTGCTCGCCGATCTTCACCAGCGCCGCACCGCAGTCGGCACAGGTGCACGCGGCCGGCTCGTGACGAACCTCCACCCGAGGCAGCTCTCGCGGCAATGCCCGGCGCTTGGGCAGGTTGCGCGGCGCAGTCGGCGCGGCGACCACACTCGGCGCGGCTTGGCAGGCGATCGCATCCAACTCGGCCTGTGCCGCCGCCAAGTCCGATTCCACCGCCTCGTCGAACAGACAGCGCTGCGCCGGATCCATCTTCTCCGATCGGGCCGCAAACTGCACCCGCCGCAACCGCGCGATCTCTTCGATCAGGTGCGCGATCCGCGAGTTCTTGTCGACCAGGGTGCGCTCGTGTTCGGCGATGCGGGCATCACGCTGTGCAATCTGGGTGTCTCGTTGGGCGATCAGCGCTTCGCGCGCAGCGATCTCGACGAGCTTTTCAGCGACGATTTCGCGCAAAATCCTTGCATCGGTGATCGACGAAAGTTGCGCTGCATCCATGCACGAATCGTACCGAATCACACGCAGCAAGCAAGGGTTTTCCGAGGCATTTTCTGCGCCTGCAAACGTTGCCAATCCACGCCCGCACACAACCACGAAAACTGCTGCGCATCGAGCTCGCACGAGGTGGCATCACCACCCGGCAACACGAAGCTTCCCTCATGCAATCGACGCGTGCACAGCCACACGCCCGTGCCATCCACCACCAGCACCTTGATCCGATTCCGGGCGCGATTGCCGAACACGAATCCACCGCCGGCGAACGCATCGCGACCAAGCGTGGACTGCACCGCCACCAGCAACCGATCCATCCCGCAACGCAGGTCCACCGGACCGGCTGCGATCCACCACTGCGAGGGCATCAGCATGGGCACACCTGCGCGGTGCGCGGTGTCGCACCCTCTGCCGGCGCCAGCCGCACCGCGATCCACACCATCGACTCGAACGCCGTACGTCCCCGTCGCTGCGCCCGCTCACCGCGCACGCTTCGCTGCCAGCGGTAGAACGCAGAACGGCTCAGTCCGTGCCACGCGCAATACGCCTCGCGCGTCATCCCGCTCGCGGCCCATCGCTTCAGGTGCTCACGCCACCACCGCGCTCGATCGCCATGCCCCGTCATCGTCTGCCCTCCGGCTGGTTGCCGGGGCCGACATTGGCGCGTTGCGGGACGCCAGGGAAGGTGGC
>CAZXGS010000021.1:29935-44501 GCA_964640525.1 uncultured Gammaproteobacteria bacterium
CCGGCTGGTTGCCGGGGCCGACATTGGCGCGTTGCGGGACGCCAGGGAAGGTGGCTTGGCCAGACGCTTACGTTGATACCTGCTGGACCTCGCCCTCACCGCGCTCCCCGCACGCGCCACAGCGTACGCGCGGCAGTCCAGCATGGATCACGGCCCGGTACTGGAAGAAGTGCAGGTGCTGCCAGTCGCGCCGCACGCGGTCGTGGATCGGCTGGTCAGGTCACGTCGAGCAAACAGCCTCACGATAAACATCCAGCGTCCGGGCGATCACTATGCGTTCGTCAAATTCATTCAGTGCGCGCAGCCTTGACGCTGCACCCAGTCGTGCAGCAAATAGTGGTTCGTCCTGCAAGCGGGCAATTGCTGCGGCCAACGCTGGCACGTCGCGTACCGGTACAAGCAGACCGTTCACCTCGTGGGCAACCGCCTCACGACAGCCGGGGGCATCAGTGGTTATCAGCGGAAGCCCGCTGGCCGCGGCCTCGATCAAGCCACGCGGCACGCCTTCACGGTAGTAACTTGGCAGCACGACTGCATCCACATGGGCAAACAACGCCGCCATGTCGTCAACGTGACCCAACCATTCAACCACACCCTCTGCCGCCCAGGCGCGCACCGTCGCCTCGGGCACCGCCGCGGGGTTGCCCAAATCCGGCGCACCCGCCAACAGAAAGCGGACAGCCCGGCCCTCACCACGCAGCAATCGCGCGGCCCCTACATATTCGGCGACGCCCTTGTCCCACAACAAACGGGCTGGCAGCAGCACCCGAAAGCTGGCGTCGGGCTCCTTGCTGTCAGGCGGTCGGAAGCGGTTGCAATCCACACCCGAACTGGGAATCAAGCGCATCGAATCGGGCCGCGCCAACCGTGCCTGGAGAAACTGTGCCTGGTCATCAGGATTTTGCAAAATCAGCCAACTTCTGGAATCCCCCAGCGCCAGTTTCAGCAGCCCGCGAACAAAGGGCCGTAGCAATCGCGCCTTCAGCGCTTTGCTCGTAAAAACATAACCCAACCCGGCGACCGCGCCTATCCGTGCGGGTACGCCAGCCAATCGTGCGGCAAGCGATCCATAGATCGCGCACTTGATGGTGAATCCGTGTACCAGCGCCGGCCGCTCACGACGAAACAACTCCCACAAGTGGCGCAACAACGCCATCTCACGCAAAGGATTCAGACTGCGTCGATCCATCGGCAGTGACTGCCAGCGCAAGCCCAATGCCAGCAACCTCTCCACATATGGGCCCGATGGCGACAGCAACAGAACCTCGTGACCGGCATCTTTGAGCGCCAGCGCAAGAGAGCGACGAAAGTTGTACAGGTACCAATCCGTATTGGCGAACAGGATGATCTTTAGCCGATTGCCCTGTACCGTCGCCGGAACGCGCTGCGCTGTTGCGTCTTCATATCTGTCACTCATGACGCAGGCCCACGGTCGGCACCCACGGCAACATGCCTGACATTCGTCGCAACCCGGCCAACTCAACCACCTTGTTCGCACGTACGCCGCGCTCGGTGCAACACGTCAAGAAACTGTTGAAAGTTGGGTGTCACCGGGCCCTTTCCGTATGGCCCATCAGTCTGCCATGCACTGCCACTTCCGTAGATCCAGACGTAGCCATCACTGGCCCGATTCGCAAGCCGGAGCTTGCTGGCAAACTCGGCAGGAGTCCAGCGAGCACTTTTGTCGGTATAGCTCTTGCCAAGGGGCCAAAGCCCGGGAGCCACCATGATCATCCCCAAATGCAGACGTCCCTGCGCATCAAAAGCAACATATTCATCGCGAACGTCCTGTACGATCTGTGCAACATGTTCACCATCGTAGCTGCGCTCGCTGGCGAAGACTACTTTATCGAACCTCGACGATAGCAACCCCCCAAGAAACGGTATCGCCAGCGAATACCCCCCATGGTAACCTTGTCCCTTGCCGGCCCAATACAGAGCGTCTTGCAACAATATCAGGGTCATTCCTGGATAAGCCTTGTGCATCGACCGTCCAATTGCCCTGCCTTCCTTGTAGACGACTGCCGTCAACTCCGGGCCTCCCGCCGATCCACCCCAGATCGGCACATAGGGCTCGAGATCCAGCGCCACACCCTTGAATCCGGCATATCTGGACAAAGCCGCCACATGCCCGAAATTGGCTGCAACCGCCTCATTGGCCGCCACATTGTTCCAATCGTGGGGTTTCCAAATCGCCACCTTCACGAAATTTTTGCTGGCGCCGTTGGCGGAGTAGAGTTGTTGAAACCTTTTCGCACGCTGCCAAACCTTACCATCGGGGTCCATCCCGACGTCGGTCTGCCACACACCCATCACATTGTTCAGGAAAAACCCATCAACACCAACCACTTTGCCCCAATACACGGCGGCCGTCTCGGTAGTCTGGGAACGAATATCCGTACCGTCGAACATCAGGAGCTTCGGACATGCGCCCGCGAAGGAAACCATCGGCAGCGCAAAACCGAGGACCAACAGCATTCGTCCCACGGCCACCGAGATGGCTTTGAGGCCAATATTTCGCAGGATGAAACTTCCCAACACTTTCATCGCGCACGCAGCAAATAGACACGCTCTTGCGACAGGAAAGGTATCACTGAGCGAGAGGAAACAATATCAAAGCGGACCATCAGCTCTTTTTCGATCTCGCTCCTCGACGAAAAGCTCAAGCCATCCACACCGCCCCCGAGAATCGCGCCTCTCAAAAACCTGCGCAATCGATGGAACCGCGTCTCAACACCATAGGACACGATGACGTGGGACGCAATCTTGGCAAATTCACTCAAAATCGCTTCACGAACCGCAGGCGGCACGCGGTGCATCAGGCGCAGACAGATCACCGCGTCAACGTCTCCCTGCACCACGGAAGATACACGCGCCGCATCACATACATGAAACTCGACCTTGTCATACCCCAAGGCGGAATAAACGCCACGCGCGATTTCCAACATGTTGCTAGAGATGTCGCATGCCACCACATCGGCACCAAGCTCAGCAAGCATGGGCGCGAGCTTTCCCGTACCAGCCGGAATATCGACTACTCGGACATGTTTGAGCCTAACCAGGAACTCGCGTACTGATGCAATTTCCCCCTTTGCAACCAACCGAAATCGATAGCTTGAAAAACCATGGTCGGTAGCAAAAGCCGCATGATAGATATGTGCCACGTTGTCGTCTTGATACGCTTCGCGAGTGTCTTTTTTATAATCCATAGCCGTTCGTCCTTATCCAGTTGTTTATCTGTTTGAAAAATACGGCACGGTAGGCAGACGCGGCCTGTCGAATCCCGATGCGCATATTGGAGACCGCCTTTCTCGCAAACGAATCTCTCATCGCTGCATTTTCCTCAAGAAAGTATCTCAATATGTCTCTGTCGACCACAGCTCCACCCGCATTTTCGTAAGAGGTTATAACTTGCGCGAGATTGAAACGGGTCCAAATCCAACACGCGAACGTCCTTCCCCACGGCATCATCAAAAGGGATATTGCGAACCGCGCCAAATCGCATTCCGGATTGCCTACCCGGATTCGGTGAGGATCAAAAAACATCCAAATACCACGCGTTGCATCAAATCGAAAATTACGAACTTCGAAGCCATCGATCACCGGTACCATTTTTCGACGAGCCATACGTTCACGTATTTCGTTTTTCGGTTCAACGTAAAATCGTGGACTGATGCCGTATTCATCGAAATCGACATCCGGGGCAAGCGAAGTTGCATGTATCGAGGCCAGTGTGGTCATCGCCTGGGCAATTACATCGGCTGAGGCGCTGCGTGAAGCATCGAGCAGAAAATTCCGCATGTCCGGCCCAGAAATTGCCGGGTAGATCAGACACGCCCGCTCCAGACCCAACGGTCGCAAGACTGACGGTGTACTGCTCGCAAGCCAACTTGCTTGGTCGTATTCCGATTGGGCGATCACGAGACCAATTTGACCGCATACGTCTGTCATTGGATCATTTGATTGCCTCGGAATCTTCAAAAAAACATCATCTGCTACCGCTACCCAAGATTCCGGGCGCTGAAGGAACGAGATGGACGGCAGATCTTTCATGAGCGAAAAAGCCGATAAACATGCAGAATGGATGTATTCATATTAATCCTTTCGCAGATACTCGTTGCTGACCCAGCCATGCCTGGAACATCAAAACATCCCACAAGTGGTACTGCCAGTTTCTCTGCCCACTGACATGCTCAATCCATTGTTGGCGAACGAGTGCCGGGTTGAAATAGCCTTCGCGCCGCAGGCGAGACTCGTCCAGCAGGTCTTCGGCCCAATCGCGCAGAGGGCCGCGCAACCAACTGTCTATGGGAACACCGAACCCCATCTTCGGCCGATCGATCAGTTCTTTTGGCACATGCCGGTACAGCACCTGCCTCAGCACCCATTTGCCAACCCCATCGTGCAGCTTCATCGCCTGGGGAGTGCGCCATGCAAACTCGACTACGCGGTGATCCAGCAGAGGAACTCGCGTTTCCAAGCTGACGCCCATCGCTGCGCGATCCACCTTCACCAGGATATCGCCAGGCAGGTAGGTAATGGTGTCAAGGGCCATCATGCGCTGCACGGGATCCAGACCCGGCAGTGTCATTGACGCTCCGCGTAGCGGCGTTGGCAGCTCCCGAGCACCTGTTACGAGGCCATCCGGATCCCAGTGGGAAACCAGCCCCAGATATAGTTCATCCACGCTGCCGACAGCCAACACCCCTGCCCCTTTGTGCACCCTGTCGCCCACGTTGGCGTGCCACATGGATTTTGGCATGATTGGCCGCAATCCTCCGAACAATGCATTCCAGCCGTTGGGTGGCACAGCCTGCAGCCCACATGCCACCATCGTGCGAATCTTGCGCGGCATCCAGGACAATTTGCGCCACAGGTTGCGGGTCAAGACATACCGATTATAGCCGCCAAACAGCTCGTCCCCGGCGTCACCCGAGAGGGCAACCGTGACGTGTGACCTGGCCAGCTGCGACACCAGGTAAGTCGGAATCTGGGAAGAATCCGAAAACGGCTCGCAGTACAGCCCGGGCAGCTTCGGAATGACGTCCAACGCTTGCTTCGGCGTGACATAAAGTTCCGTATGGTCGGTTCCAAGGTGCGCTGCTACTGCTTTGGCATGCACCGCCTCGTTGTAGCCATCTTCGTGAAAGCCGATGGAGAAGGTCTTGACGGGCCTGGCGGATTGCGCCTGCATCAGGGCCACTACGGTACTCGAGTCGATGCCGCCGGAGAGAAACGCCCCCAGTGGCACGTCTGCCAGCATTTGCTGGCGCACTGCCGATCCAAGCAGTCTTTCCAACTCATCGATGACCTGCTCGGCACTCCCGACCAACGGGTTGGCCACGCCGAAAGACGCTGCCTCGGCCAGGGACCAGTATTGCTCCAATTGCGGCACGCGCCGTTGCAGCGAGACAGCAAGCAAGTGCCCCGGTGGCAATTTGAATATGTTTCGATAAATCGAATATGGCGCGTCGATGTAGCTATGACGCATCAACAAGCTCAGCGCATCGCGGTTGATCTCGTCAACGCAAGCCGGGTGTGCTTTGAGCGCTTTCAACTCCGAACCGAAAAGAAAGCAGCTCCCTTCGCCCTGCCCTTGCCATCCGTAGTAAAGCGGCTTTTCTCCGAGCCGGTCTCGGCCCAGGGTGAGCACACGCTCTTTTCGATCCCAGAGAGCGAACGCAAACATTCCGACGCAACGCTCGATCGTTGCGCGCACCCCCCAGGCGACAAAAGCCGTGAGCAGGGTTTCAGTATCCGAATGACCACGCCAAAGGATGCCATTCGTCGCAAGCTGCCAGGCGCCGTCGCGATCGAGTTCTCTTCTTAGTTCCAGATGGTTGTAGATCTCGCCATTGAAAGCGATCACATAGCGGCCCGTAGAGCATGCCATCGGTTGATGCCCGGCCGGAGACAAATCCAGAATCGACAAGCGCCGATGCGCCAGTCCTATCGCCTCGTCGCGATCCTGCCAAACCCCTTCATCGTCGGGACCGCGCGTGGCGATGGCTGCGGCCATGCGACGCAATACCGCGCGACCCTCCGCTTCGGCATGCCAAGCACCATGTCCTAGATATCCTGTAAACCCGCACATTATTCACCCCACTGCAATCGGGTTGCCTTTGGCCTCCCCAGGATCATTTCATAAAGCTCTTCATAGAGCCGCACGACATGCCCGATCTCATAGCACTGCTGCACGCGCGCACGCGCGTTGTCGCCCAATCCCTGCCTGTCGCCAGCGCTCAGTTCGAGTAATTCGACAACTTTCTGCGCCAATGCTTCCATGTCCCCGACCGGCACAGCACGTCCCGTTTCGTCCACGATTGCAGCGGAATCGCCCACGTCGGTTACCACGCAGGGCACTCCACAGGCCATGGCCTCGCCGAGCACATTGGGGAAGGCCTCTCCATAAGAAGAAGAAGAAGCCAGAACATCCAACGCCGACATCAAACGCGGGAGATCTTCACGGAGGCCCAGCAAGTGCATACGTTTCATCAAACCCGGATGGGCCGATATGGCACTTCGCAATTCGGCATTCTCTGCGGTCACGCCAGCACCTGCGAGAACGAAATGCACCCGCGGGTGGCGGACGGCCATTGCGGCTGCAGCCAGCACGAATCCTTTGTGATTTTTTTGTGGGTCGAAACGCCCGATCATGCCTGCAAGCGGTGTATCGAGCGGTAGACCGATCTCGGCACGCATCGACTCTCGCGCGCAAGAATCAGGCCGAAAGCGGGCCAGGTCGAATCCATTTGGAATCACATGAAATTTGTCTTTCCGATAGCCAGCCGCCACATGGATCTCCACGGCACGATGAGAGCAACTCAGGATGGCATCGGGCACGCGTGACGACAGCCAAGCGCAGAGCTTTACCACCGCACGGGTCGAACGTCCGGTTCTCTCGACGGACAAATCACTGTTACGTATACACCACAAGATTTTGCGGCAACCGGCCATGCGTGCTGCCAGCCCGCCCAGCAAATCGGCATGGTACATCCAGGTGTGTACGAGATCCGGGCGGTACCTGCGCAGCAAGCGAGCCAGGCGCAACAGCGAGAGCGGACCAGCCCGCCCCTGCCGCATGCCGAGCGCCTGCACTGGAACCGCCAACGACCTGATTCGCGGGCCGATCTGCCCTTCGTCGGTCAAGGAAACCACCATCGGGGTGAACCGGCTGCGATCCAGATTCTGCAACAGCTTGAGCAGCATGGCTTCGGCGCCGCCCGTAGACAGCCCGGTAATGACAAAGACGATTTTGATCAAGGCGATGCGCCCTTGAACGACCCTCCGGCCTGCCGCAGACCTGGTTCCAAGGCCGCCAGCGTCCTGTCCGCCAAGGCATCGACGCTGAAGTGTCGAATCATGCGCGTACGTGGGCGCTCGCGATCCCAGCCGGGCAAGCCGCGATAAGCCAGCAACAATGCATCCGCCAACGCCCGTGCATCGCCCGCCGGCACCGTCCATCCACAATCGCCCATCAAGTCCGCGACATCTCCGACATCGGTTGCAACGCAGGGCAGGCCTGCGCACATCGCCTCCGCAATCACGTTCGGAAACCCTTCCGCCACCGAACTGAGGCAGACAAAATCCAGCGCCGAGTACACGGCAGCCAGGTCGTCTGACGCGCCCGCCCACAGTACCCTGGACGCCAGGCCCAAGGCATCGGCGTGCGCTTGCACCGCCTGCCGGTATTCGGCCAGGCCATCGCCGATGAACACCACGCACACGTCCGGCATGTCATCACCGACCCGCC
Organism: uncultured Gammaproteobacteria bacterium; assembly: GCA_964640525.1. Lineage (GTDB taxonomy): Bacteria > Pseudomonadota > Gammaproteobacteria > Xanthomonadales > Xanthomonadaceae > SZAS-103. The sequence continues at coordinate 37,689 of CAZXGS010000021.1, forward strand.
TCAATGCATCCAGCAGTAGCCGGTGATTCTTCTGCGGATCAAGCCGCCCGACCACGCCCAGCAATACATCGCCCTCCCCCTTGCCCCAAACGCTGCGCTGTTTGCTGCGCTTGTCGGGAAAGAACGTGAACCGTTCATGCTCGACACCATTTGGAATCGCGAACCCGCATCCGGATGGTACTCGCCCACCCAACTCTCTCAATGCCTGCACCGAATTGCTGATCACGCGATCTGCGCGCGACAACAGCCGGCCTTGCATCGCACCAACGACGCCAGCAACCAGCCCATACCTCCACATATCCAGCGATGCGATCCTGATACCGCACGCCAAAATACAACCTTGGCGGGCCAGCCACGGCTTCAACAAAAGCGCCATGACGTTCTGCGTGGGCATGTAGCTGTGCACGACGCGAGGCTGGCGCTGGCGTACGAACCGCATGAATCGACGAACGACCCCTGTATTCGACCAGCGCCCGCGTTTTCCCAGGTCGTACACTTGCACGCCAGCATCGTGCAACTCCCGTTCCAACGCGCCGCCCGCATAAAACACCGCCACCGCGACGTTCAAACCGCGCGCATGCAGTGCACGGGCCAGCAGGCTAAGTTGCCGTTCGGCACCGCCGCGACCCATGGAGCGAATCAGGAAGACGATGTCGCAACGTTGTAAACTGACGACACTCATTGCTTTGACCGCACCTGTATCGGCTCAGCTCGCTTCATCGGCATCAGGCAGATTGCAAGCCACGGCAGAACAAAATTCGCCTGCTCCAACATGTTATGGGTAAACATGCTCAACAGCAAGGCGATCCCCGCGCCCATCCAGCGCCAAGCATCTGTATTGTCGCGACTACCGGATCGAATCGAGCAATAAAGGAATGAGGGAAAGATCAAGACCCCGACTATTCCATATTCCACAAGATGACGCAAAATCAAATTGTGGGTCGCAACATCCGCACTCCAAACCCAGACGTAGCCCAAACCATGACCAACCAATGGCGCCTGCAAAAATTGCTGCCATCCGTATGCAGCGACATATTCACGCTCACCGGCCGAATAGTCGCTCAGGTTGCCCTGCCCCAGCAGCCAAGCCAACCGACCGAGAGAATCTCTATTCTCTGGCGACACCAGCTCCGACAAGGCATCGAATAATTGGTGCCCGGCAAACAAGATCATAGCCGCACACAAGGCAATACCCAGCAGAAACCACCGCGGCAGCCGCCCAAAGACTGTAGCCAACATCAGCAAAGCCGCCCAAGCAAGCAACCCAGCGCGGGAAAACGTGAAGAACAACCCAATCAGCACCACCAATGAAGCGACAAGGTTGGCTGACCGCGAGCCACTGGACATCTTGCAAACCAGGATCATGACCAATGCCTGTGCTGCGATGTTCGGATTCAAGTACAAACCTGCAGCACGGCCAGGAATCCCCTGTCCAGCAGCCGCAAAAACATAGGTTGCTGGATCGAAATACTCCTGAAGAAGGCTGGCAATCGCCAAAAAAAGGGCTATCCAGAGCATGCCATTCCAGACACGGCCGGCTGGATCGATGTCCGGATAAGCGAGCAGCGCCACTCCGGTGTACATGCAAGTCGTGATGACCAGAACCAAGCCTTCTTTCGCAGCGTCAAGATCATCGGCAATCCCGATCCACACGACCGACAACAGCAAGTAACCAAGCGCCCACCAGAACAGCGGTGCACGCAGAAGCCGTGCAGGCTTCAACCTGGGCAAGAACAGGCCGAGGGTGATCAAAAAGACCCCGGCACTCCAGAATTTCGGCGCAGGCACCAAGCCAGCCGAAAATCCGAATTGGTCAATATTGAGGAAGAACACCAAGCTGAACCCGATCACCCACGCGGTTCTGATATGCCTGAGCCATGCTCCAGCGTGATTCATGTCTGGTCAACTGCCTCGCGCCACGCAGCGGCGATCCGCTCAGCACTGTATTCTGCAGATCGGCGAAGCGCGCGCTGGGCCAACTCGCTGCGCAGCAACGGGTCTTCCGCAACTCGGACGATGGCCCTGGAAAGGCCAACGATATCCCCCGGAGCAAACAAAAGCCCCGCCTGCTCGCCACCCTCGCCCAAGATATCCTCGACACCACCGCGACAATGCGCAGCGATTACCGGTAACCCTACCGACATCGCCTCGATCAACGCATTGGGAAACCCTTCCGAACGTGAAGGAAGTACAAACACATGCGAAGACTGGAGTTGCGCATGCACATCCTGCCGGCGACCCAGGAACGTGACCGAACAGCCGAGCCCCAGTTCCGCGGCCCGTGCGACAAGTGCATCGCGATCTTCGCCATCGCCTACGATCACGAGTTCGATCGATGTGCTGGACTCGCGCATTGCACGCGAACAGGCGTCCAGCAGGATGTCGATGCCCTTTTGTCTCGAAAGCCGGCCAACCGCAATCAGCCGAAGGTGTCTGTGGTTGTGTGGGGTAGGGTTCACCGTCGTTCCGGCATCGTTGACCGCGTCGCCCGCATTACCGATCACCACACAAGGCATTTTCGGAAATCGCTGCTGCAACCAGTCGGATACATAAACGGACTGGGAAACGTGCAGCGAGGCCATCGGATACGCCAGCTTGCGCAGTAGGTTCCAGCCACGCGACAGGGGATCTGCAATGGGGTCAGCACGCTCCGAAATCAATTTTCGACAACGGATACCGATCAACGCCAGTAGCATGAGCACATTGCTGCGATCCCCGAGAGCAAGTACCGTATCTGCATCAAACGTCCGCACCGCGTGCCTGACCGCCATCAGCCGGCGAATATTGGCGAACATGGCCGCAAACGGGTTATTGCTTGCCTTTTGCATGTCCAATGCCTTGCGAGCCACACCCGCCGGACAGGCGTAAAAATCCGTCGATTCATTCGACAAAGTCAGCAAACAAACTGTATACCCTGCGGCACGCAACCAACCGCAAACGCGTACGGCGACGCGCTCCGCGCCCCCGGACCCCAAGCCAGCCACGAACACCAGCACCCGCCGCGACATGTGCGCTGCACGCTTCATGCGCGCCGCACCCGCAACTTAAGCCTGGCAACCGAATGCTTTGCAAGCGCAGGAAATGATTCATCGAATACGGCTGCCAACATCACGCATGTCCCCGAAACCAGAGTGCCCTTGAACAGTGCCGAAGCAAGCCCAACAATCGGACCCGCCCAGCCCACGATCACAAGTCCCGCTGCAAGCACTAAAATGCCACCAATCATTCGACCTACTCGCAGCGGGAGATGATGGCGCCGTTGCGCGATCAGGAAAACTACCAACGCCATGCCGGCGAAACTCAGGCACTGCACTCCAGCGGCCGCCAGCATCCCGAAACGTGGCACCAGCATGTAGTTTGCGAGCAGCGACAGACTCGCGGTGATTCCAAGCACAAGCGCATCCACTCCCAGACTTCGCTGCAAATACAAACTCGTACGAGAAAGCTGGTAGCAACCGTAGCAGAAAACGCCCGCCGCCAGCACTGGAACCATGCTCGCAGCAGCATGGAAATGCGGCGCAGTCAACCAGCGCAGGACATCCGGCCCGAACGCCCCTACGCCGATGCACACAATGGCCATCAGTGCCATCAGCCTGACCATCAGCCGTGCAAGTTCCCGATCACGGGTGGGCATGTCCGATTCATGCACGCGGGTGGCCTCGGGCAGCCAAATCGCCAATAGTGCCGAGTTGATCATCATGCCAAGTTGCCCGAAGGTACAGGCGATACTGTACGTGCCGACCACAGTGGAACCAGCAAACGCCTGCAAAAACCAGCGATCCGATGACGAAACCACCCAATACACCGGTGCCGTAACGATTCCCGGGAGGCCAACAAGGAAGATCCCCATGCGCGAACTCACATCCAGGCCGGACGGACTGCGCAACTGATTGAAGCTTGGCACCCCCATGATGAGTATCGGCAACACGTAAGCGGTGACGTAGCCTGCTACCAGTGCACGTTCATCAACGACGGGCCGCCATGCCAAAGCCAACGTGACCAATGTGGCGCTTGCACCTCCGATGCCCACAGCAAGCGCAAGCCGACCGTGCTTCTCGTAGAGGCGGCACCGGGTCTGCGCCATTGCAAGCAGCACAGAGCTCGCAGCGCCTGCAAACACGAATATCGCGATGGTACGCATCGCGGAGGGGTCCGCCAAGGCGTGGTTCAGCCACAACAGTGTACCCGCCGTACCGGCAGCCAAGGCCATCATGCAGGCTGCCCGCCAACAAAATGTCTCTGCCGGCAGCCCGTGGGGCGGGATGCGGCTCAGGTAGCTGCGCGAATAGGACATGTCCATGCCCATCAGACACACCACCGCAACCAGCGAAATCAACGTACTGGCCAGCGCCGCCTGGCCAAAGGCCGAGGGCGCGAGCCAGCGTGTCAGCAGGGGCATACTGACCAGGCCGAGCACGCGTGCAAGGGCATTGGCAGCCATCAGCATGCCGCTCGTTGTCAAAACGTGCCGCGTCAGAGACATGACCCGCAGCCGATCCCGAGGTCGAGCAGCTTGCCCATCTTCCCGTTCAGCGACTCCCGGCGCCCGCATGCTGCCCGCGCGGAATCGCGTCCAACAAGCCCATGGCCGCAAAATGGTCCGCCACAAATTTGGCGCCCGCCAGGCTGAGGTGGTCACCATCGCGATACAGCAGTTGGCCTTGTTTGGTTTTGTAGATGCAAGACGCCTCGTTGCAGAACCAGGGCGCAGGGTTCACCAACACAATTTCCGCATCATTCCGATATCTATCCGCTGCTTGCCAGAACCAATCGGCTTGCGACCTAGCAAGTACCGCTGGCTTGGCCGCAGGCAGGGATATAACGCCCATTTTCGCAAGCGCCATGCGAAACGGAATATCATCAGGAGCGCCAGGTACCGGGCCTATCAGTATGACATGCGTAGCGTGCATGCGGATCTCGTTGAGCGTCCTTTCGAGGGCCGGAGCGAAGACCTGCGAATTACCAATCCGGCCTTGATCGTCAATGAGCGAGTATTGACCCTTTGGATCCGAATAGCTCGGCCAATTTGCTACCATGATGATGGCATCGAACTGGCGACCCTGTAGTTCCGTCAACAGCCGTTCATTAAGGATATCGCAGCCCCCGTGCCCGGGGTTTTGCACACCGACTAGAGGGGCGCATGCGCTATGGACCGCCAAAATCCCGCTTGTTCCGGCTTCCCTCAGAAGGCCATCCAGTCCGGGTGCCCAGGCGAGGGCATGGCTATCTCCCCACAGCAATATGCGGGGTGAATCGTCCTTCACGCCAATCCGGCATTCGTCACTTTTAAAATCCGCTACTCGGCCGTCGCACTCCTTGTAAGGAATGACCGGGTTCCTGGCTTCATCGTATGCAACCACCTGGGAAGAGAATCTGCTTTGCCAGCCATTGTGAAGTCGAGATGCAAATGAAGCCGTCACAAGCAGCAGCACGCTGGCAACCGCAGCAGCGGCGAACACCTTCTTGCGGGCGCCACCGACAGCATCCGTCCTTCTACGGCGAAAAGGCGTTTCAACCCAGCGGTAACTGGCAGCAGCCAGCAGGATGGCAACGCCGCAAAGCAGCCAACGCAAGGCAGGGGCAAGCGGCTCCATGCCGTTGCGGTAGCACACCAACACAAGCAGTGGCCAGTGCCATAAATAAAGCGAATACGAAATCAGGCCCACAAACACCAGCGGTTTCAGCGACAACAGACGCCGTACCCATGAACTGCCCTGCGCGCCGGCGTGCAACAAGACTGCAGTGGCGATGACCGGGAGTGCCGCCTGCCAGCCGGGAAATGCCGGGCCCGCCTTGATCCACCACAACGACCACAGCAGCAGCGCGAGTGCGGCGACAGACATTGGTACACGTACCCGTGCCGATTGGATAGGCGGTACACCTCCGACTGCCAGCCACCCCCCCAACAGCAGCTCCCAGGCCCGAAATGGCGACAGGAAGAAAGTAGCGGCAGGTCGCAATGACTGCACCCCTACGCAAAGTGCGAACGACAGGATAGTTCCCACGATCAACACCGGCTTCACCCAGCCCTTGGCAAAGCGCTGCAGCACGATCAGCAGGATCGGAAGCGCGATGTAGAACTGTTCTTCCACCGCCAACGACCAAGTGTGCAGCAGCGGGTTGTATTCCGAGCTGATATCAAAATAGCCGCTTTGTCGCCAGAACAATACATTGGAGCCAAACAACAGTGTTGCCAGCGCTGCACTTCCCAATCGCAGCAGATCGCTTGGCAGCAGCAACAAGAAGCCAACAGCAAGGGTCGTTGTCAAAACCACGAAAAGTGCAGGAAAGATACGCCGAATGCGTCGCTCGTAGAAAGCGGAAAAAGTGAATTTGCCATGCTCGATTTCCTTGTGGATGATCCCGGTGATCAGGTAGCCAGAGATGACGAAGAAAACATCGACCCCAACAAAGCCTCCATGCATGGCTCCAATACCGTAGTGGTAAAACACCACGGCCAGAACCGCGATCGCGCGAAGACCATCAATGTCTGGACGGTACTTGATCGTCATTGCTTCTTGTTTGCGGATTGAGGCGAAAGTGTGGGGATATTTGACATGCTGTCGCCATGCGGCTGCATGGGTGTGCCCGCCGGGATCGGATGTGGCGCAGGATTTGCTCGAATCCTCGACGCTTGACGCGCACCCTCGCTCGGCCATCGGCATGCGCCTTGATGCGGGCGTGATACCAGCAAGGCGCATGCAAGCTCATGCGTCGCTGCCCTCTTGACACCCGGTTGCCATGGCAACTTCACCTTGGGAACATCTGAACAAGTGGATTCCGTTCGTGGTGAGCCTGTCGAACCATGAACGG
>CAZXGS010000022.1:0-43136 GCA_964640525.1 uncultured Gammaproteobacteria bacterium
ACCGCCATCGATTGGGTGGCCACCACCGCCAGCAGCCAGCCGCCGTTGATGCCCGCATCCAGCGACGGCTTGTTCTGCTTGACCGTGAGCACGGTGAAGATGGTGTAGGTCAGCCCGATCCACGCGAACAACCCGAGCCCGCCCAGCGCCATCGCCAGGGCGAGGTTGTGGCCGATCAGCAGGCTCTGCGCGCCGAGGATCGAACAGGCGGCGACGAAGGTGAAGAACCCAGGTGCCCGCAGGTGGTCGAACAAGTCCTCCAGCACCCGCCGCGGGTGCCAGGCCAGGCGCACGACCGCCAGCACGCCGATGATCGCGAACAACAGCCAGTTTACCGCCAGCAAGGCCCGCGGCACCCATGGCACCTCCAGCAGGTGCGCGGCCAGCGACAGGATGCCGGTGGCCATGACCATGCTGAAATAGCCCGGCGACATGGCCGTCAGCGATCGCCGCAGGTGGGCTGCGAGGTCCTGTCTCACGGCATCGCGTTCCGGTTCATGGGCAACGGTGGCAAGGTACGGCGGAGGCGGCGCCTGACGCTTGATCCAGGTCAGCGAGTGCCGCTGCGCACGCCGGCACAGTAGCGCACTCCCCTGCCGAGCGCCTGCCATGAATCCGACCCTGGACGCGTCCACCGACCGGCTGCATGAACTGCAACGCCTGCTGCGTCGCGAGGACCCGTCCGCCCAGGTGCGCGGCGGTGCCAGCGAGGACACCGTCGATGTGTCCAGCACGCTCCCGCCCACGCGGGTGGCGGACATCATCGCCAGCGTGTTTGCCTCCGCGGTCGACGGTTGTTGCAGCAGCGAGGAATCCGCGGACGGCTGTTGCGGCTGTTGCGGCAACTGATCGGCGCGCACCGATCCGGCAACCCTTCGCGGTTCCCCGATCCGGCGCCACCCGACGAGAATCGGTTGCGCCGTCACGCTCCCCCGTCGGCAAGCCCGCTGGCACTGGATTTTTGCCGCGCGCTGCTCTAGCGTCCAACCGTACGCACCCTGCACAGCGCCTGCGCCGGGCTCGCGTATCCCAGGGGGGCTTGCGAATGGCGACCGACGTCGACAATGGCGGCCTCCGAGACGATGCATGCAAGGCCATCCTGGGCGCGATCGGCGACAACCTGACCGGCGCGATGTGGCTGGTGGATGCCGCCAGCGGCGCCGTGGCCTTTGCCAATCCCGCCTACGAAACCCTTTGGGGTCGCAAGCTCTCCGCCCTGCGTGCCGACCCCGACGACTGGCTGGACGCGATCGTCGAGACCGACCGGGATGCCGCGCACACCAACGATGCCCGCGCCAAGCAAGGCACCGACACCTGCGGCGAATACCGGATCATCCATCCCGAGCACGGCGTGCGCTGGATTCGCGTCCGACGCTTCCCGGTGCGCGACGACAGTGCGCGACTGCTGGCGATCGCAACCCTGGCCGAGGACATCAGCACCTGCCGCCAGATCACCGCCGACCTTGCCGCGTGCCGACACCGTTTCGACGGTGTGGTGCAATCGGCGATGGACGCGATCGCCTGCATCGACGCGCACCAGCACATCATGCTGGTCAATCCCGCCACCGAGGCCATGTTCGGTTACCGCGCCGCGGAACTGCTTGGCAAGCACCTGAACGTGCTGATCCCGCAACGCTACCGCGAGCAGCACCTGCACCAGGTCCACGGCTTCGGGCAAGGCAGCGCAAGCACCCGCAAGATGGGCGCGCTGGGCACGGTGCGCGGTCTGCGCAAGGACGGCGAGGAGTTTCCGCTGGAGGTTTCGATTTCCCGCCACGCCACGCCCGACGGCCTGTTTTACACCGCGATCATGCGCGACGTCAGCCATGCGGTGCACGCGCGCGAGCGCATCGAGCGCCTGAATCGCCTGTACGGAGCATTGAGCGCGATCAACCAGTTGATCCTGCGCGCACGCGAGCGCAGGGACCTGTTCCAGCAAGCCTGCGACATCCTGGTCGGCAAGGGCCTGTGCCGGCTGGCCTGGATCGGGGAGTTCGACGCCGTCACCCGGCAGTTGTCGCCGGTGGTGGAGGCCGGTGCGGATGCCGGCTTCCTGGAGTCGATCCGCGACGATCGCCCGCTGCCGGAGGCGGCCATGCCCGACGAGTCGGTGGACGTCACCGCGCTGCGCACCGGGCAGCCGTGCATCGCCAACGATCTGTCGGCGCAGGCGCGCTCCCGCGACGTACCGCTGCGCCTGGCCTTCGACATCAGCGCGATGGCCGCATTGCCGTTGCTCGACGACGGCCGGGCCATCGGCGTGATGGTGCTGTGTTCGGCCGCCAGGGACAGCTTCGATGCCGAGCAGATGCGGCTGCTGGAGGAGTTGGCGAACGACATCGCCTTTGCGGTCGATCACATCGCCAAGGCCGATAGCCTGGATTTCCTGTCGCGGAACGACGCCCTGACCGGCCTGGCCAATCTGGCGCAATGGACCGAGCGGCTGAACCAGCGCCTTGCCTTGCGCGGCAGCAGCGACGGTCAATTGGCGGTGTTTGCGCTCGACATCGAGAATTTCCGCACCGTCAACCAGGCACTTGGCCGCAAGGCCGGCGACGTGCTGCTGCGCCAGATCGGCCAGCGCATGCGCCCGCGCAACGACGCCCAGAGCAATCGCTTCGGTCGCGTGGGCAGCGACCGTTTCGCGGTGTTCACCGACGGCTTCCAGACGCCGGAGCACGTCGTCCGCTACCTGGAAGAGCGCCTGCACGACACGTTCCGCGAGCCTTTCGTGATCGATGGCGCGGCGGTGCGGGTGGCGGCCAAGGTCGGAATCGCCATGCATCCTGACGATGGCAGCGATGCCGAGGTGCTGTTGCGCCACGCCGAGGCCGCACTGGCCAAGGCCAAGGCCAGCGGCCAGCGGCTGGTGTTTTTCGCCCCGGAGATGACCGCCCGCGTGGCCGAGCGCCTGGCGCTGGAGGCACGGCTGCGGCAAGCGCTGGAGCAGGAACAGTTCGTGCTGCACTACCAGCCCAAGGCCACCTGCGGCGAGCGCAGCCTGGTCGGCTGTGAGGCGCTGATCCGCTGGAACGACCCCGCCACCGGCCTGGTCCCGCCGATGCTGTTCATCCCGGTGCTGGAAGACACCGGATTGATCGCCGACGTCGGGCAATGGGTGCTGCGACAGGCGCTGGCAGACTTCCTGCGCTGGCAGTCCCTCGGCCTGGCACCGCCACGGATCGCGGTCAACGTCTCGCCGCTGCAACTGCGCGACCGCGGCTTTGCCGAGGCGGTGGCGCAACTGCTGGCCAGCCATCCGCATGCATCGGCGGCCATCGAACTGGAAATCACCGAAAGTGCGGTGATGGAGGACGTGCGCGGCAACATCGAGGTGCTGCAGGTGATCCGCACGCTCGGCGCCAGCATCGCGATCGACGACTTCGGCACCGGCTTTTCGTCGCTGAGTTACCTCACCCGGCTGCCGCTGGACATTCTCAAGATCGATCGCTCCTTCATCGTCGGCATGGATCGCGGGCCGGAAGCGATCGCACTGGTCTCGACCATCGTCACCCTCGCCCACTCGATCGGCCTGGAGGTGGTCGCCGAGGGCGTGGAAACCGAGGAACAACGCGGCCACCTGCAGGCGATGGGCTGCGATCAGATCCAGGGCTACCTGTACGGCAAGCCGATGCCGGCGGCGGAGTTCGAAGCACGCTTCCTCGCCGCGGCTCCCCCCGCCTCGGCCGCGTGATCCGGCCGGGCGCGGTTCCGGCGCGTCCGCTCAAGCCTGGGGCCGCAATCGCTCCCACATCCGTTCGACGCGATGGGCGATGGCCGGATCGGGAACGATCGGCTCGGCCCAGCAGCGCGAGGTTTCGCCCCCAAGCTTGCGGGTCGCGTCCAGGCCGAGCTTGGAACCCAGGTTCGGCTGCGGGCTGGCAAAGTCCAGGTAATCGATCGGGGTGTTCTCCACCAGCAGGCTGTCGCGGGCCGGATCCACCCGCGTGGCAATCGCCCACATCACCTGCCCCCAGTCGCGAACGTCGATGTCCGGATCGGTGACGATCACGAATTTGGTGTAGGTGAACTGGCGCAGGTACGACCAGATGCCCATCATGATCCGCCGCGCGTGGCCCGGGTACTGCTTGCGGATGCTGACGACCGCGATCCGGTACGAGCACGCTTCCGGCGGCAGATGGAAATCCACGATCTCCGGGAACACCCGGCGCAGGATCGGCACGAACAGCTCACCCATCGCCAGCGCCAGGATCGAGGGCTCGTCGTGGGGCGCGCGACCCATGTAGCTGCCGTGATAGATCCCATCGCGGCGCAACTGCATGCGCTCGACGGTCAGCACCGGGAACTCGCCCTGCCCGTTGTAGTAGCCGGTGTGGTCGCCGTAGGGTCCCTCGGTGGCCACCTCGCCGGGCATGATGTGGCCTTCGAGCAGGATCTCCGCACCGGCCGGCGCATCCAGCCCGGTTATCGGGCTGCGCCACACGCGGGTGCGCTCGCCACGCAGCAGCCCGGCGAACTCGAATTCAGACAGGGTATCGGGGACCGGCGCGACCGCCGCAAGCATGGTCGCCGGATCGCAGCCGATCGCCACCAGCACCGGGAACGGCTGCTGCGGGCGCGCCTGCTTCCAGTCGGCGAAATCCAGCGCGCCGCCGCGATGCGGCAGCCAGCGCATGATCACGCGATTGCGCGCGATCGGCTGCTGGCGATAGATCGCCACGTTCTGGCGGTGATGGCGCAGGCCGCGGGTGATGACCATGCCGAAGGTGATCAGGCGGTCGATGTCACCCGGCCAGCAGCGCTGGATCGGCAAGCGCGACAGGTCCACCTCGTCCCCGGTCAGGATCTGCTCGCCAAAGGCCGCCTCGTGCACCGTGCGCGGCGCCACGTGCGCTAGTTGCGCCAGCTCCGGCCACACCTCGAGGGCCTGGCGCAGGCTGGACGGCCAGCGCGGCTCCTTGATCGCCGCCAGCAACTCTCCCAGTTCGCGCAGCGAGGCCAGCGGCCTGCCGGCAAGCGCGGCCTCGATGCGGCTGCGATGGCCGAACAGGTTGCCCAGCAGCGCATGCGTCGAGCCCTTCGGTCGTTCGAACAACAGCGCTGGCCCGCCTTCGCGCAGCACGTGCTGGCACAGCGCCGTGCTTTCCAGATCCGGATCCACCGGCTCGGACACGCGCAGCAGGCGACCGCCGGCTTCCAGGCGGTGCAGGAAACTGCGCAGGTCGTGGAAGGCCATCGGCGGGCATCATCTTCAAGACAATCGAAAGAAACCGCACGCGATGAACTGGCGCGTGTGCGCCGGCAGACGTGCAGCAGGAACATCCGCGCACTTTGCGCAGGGCCTCGAAGGCCTGCCTTGACCTGGATCAGACCGGCATTGCCGCCATCCGCACGGTCACCCTCCGTCCCGTCACCATTGCGCGCCGATGATCGCCTGCGCGGCAGCATCCAGCACCGCGTCCGGCGCGAACTCGCCGGCACGCAGATGCGGCAGCACGCCGAGCAGCGGCGCGTGGATGCGCCGTCGCAGGATCTCCAGCGTTTCCGGTGCATGCGCGAACTCCGGATCCACCGTACTGGCGACCCACCCGAGCAGCGGCAGCCCATCGGCGAGGACCGCGCGCGCGCTCAGGCGTGCGTGATTGATGCACCCCAAACGCAGCCCGACCACCAGCAGCACGGGCAAGCCGAATGCACGCGCAAGTTCCGCGTGTTCAAGATCCACCGCCATCGGCGAGGCCCACCCGCCCACGCCCTCCACCAGTACCGCATCGGACAGCGCGCACAGCGCATCGAATGCGCTGCGAAGCTGCACGCAGTCGATGCTCACGCCGCACCGCGCGGCGGCGATCTCCGGCGCGGTCGGTTCGGGCAATGCGTAAGGGTTGACCAGCGCGTAGTCCGGCTGCGGCGCGCTTGCGCCGAGCAGGTCCAGCGCGTCCTGGTTGCGCCAGCCCGACGCCGTCGATGCGCTGCCGCTGGCCACCGGCTTCATGCCGACCGCGCGCAGCCCGCGCGCGCGCAGCGCACGCAACAACGCGCACGACACCGTGGTCTTGCCGATCCCGGTGTCGGTGCCGGTGACGAACACGCCGCCGTGCCGGTTCATGTGCCCTCCGCCGCGTTCGCCAGCCTTGCCCGCAGACGCCGCGAAAGCGGGCGCAGGAACCAGTTCAAGGCAAAGATGTAACCGGGCATGCCGAGCAGCCACCCAAGGTGCGCGAAATCGGAGAAGATCATGCCCGCGGCGAGCAACACCGAGACCGCCGCCACCGCAGTCAGCCATTGCCAGCGCAAGCGGCTCACGCGCGCCTCGATGCGCTCCACGCGACTCAGGCCAAGCACGTCCTGCCGCGCCAGCGCGTGGTTGAACAAGCGCCACATCACCACGCACAGGCCACCGTAGGCCAGGTCGTAGGTGATGAACATCGCCGGGACGTCGGTCCAGGCATGGGGCGCGAAGTTGGTGGGCAGCCAGCCGCGGGAGGCCACCGCAAACAGGGAAGAAAACACCATCCGCAGCGGATACACGAAGATCAGCACCAGGAACACCATCGCCAGGCTCCAGCGTCGGGTGATCGCATCGTCCAGACCGAAACGCCGGCTCCAGTCCGCGTGCGCGTTCCAGAACATCACCAACAGCAGGAAGCTGGCGGCGAACGTGGGCACGTTTTTCAGCGCCGCGATCAAGTCGTCCACACTGCGCGGCAACTGGTTGCCGGAGATCACCAGCAAGGTCACCGCGAAGGCAAAGGCGGCGTCCACGAACGCCTCCAGCCGCGTGGTCTTGTCGCCGCGCTCGCCGACCGATGGCCCAGGGACAGCGGTTGCTGGATCGGAAAGCGGACTCACGCCGGTGGATGCCTGCCGATGGCCACGAGAATGGCACTGCTAGAATGGCGCGAACCGGAGATGCCATGTTCGCCGCCCACCAGCTTACCGGAACCAAGCCCGAGCAATACGTCCAACTCGCCCAGCAGGCCCGCGGCCTGATGCACGGCGAGCGCAACGCCATCGCCAACGCGGCCAACCTGTCGGCGTTGGTCTATCACGCCCTGCCCTGCCTCAACTGGGTCGGTTTCTACTTCTTTGACGGCACCGAACTCGTGGTCGGCCCGTTCCAGGGTCACCCGGCATGCGTGCGCATCGGCCTGGATCGCGGCGTGTGCGGTGCCGCCGCACGCACCCGCAGCACCCAACGCGTGGCCGACGTCAACGCCTTCGACGGCCACATTCCCTGCGACGCGGCCTCGCGCTCTGAACTGGTCGTCCCGCTGTACCGCGGCGAGGCGCTGGTTGGCGTGTTCGACATCGACAGCCCCGAGCCGAACCGTTTCGACGCCGACGACCAGCATGGCCTGGAAACCATTGCGACCCTCTGGCTGGAGGCCAGCGCATGAACGATGCCGGCAAGCTGCTCAACATCGGACCGAAGTCCGCCGCATGGCTGCGCCAGGTCGGCATCCGCTCCCGGCAACAACTGCTCGAAACCGGCGCGTTGGCCGCCTTCATCAAGATCAAGCGCGCTGGCTTCCGGCCCGGACTGAACCTGCTCTACGCGCTGGAAGGTGCGATCCGCGAATGCCACTGGCGCGATGTGCCCGAGGCACGGCGCGGCGAACTGCTGGCCGCGGCCGAGGCGGCCAGTGCCGGCCTGCCGCCGGCACGCGGCAAGGCCATGCCACCGGCCGAGCCGGTACGGACGATCTGGGCGGACGAGGACGAACCGCGTTCACCGGGCGACGACCACCCTGCGCACGGTGACGAAGGCTGGTCGCAGGACGCGGCGGATACCGGCGACGCCGAGCCATCGCAGCACGACGAATAACCTCCAACGAACCCGCGGGAAGGGCGCAACCGCCCAGGCACACGGCGACGGACGCAGTGCTTGTCCAAGGGCATCCGACGGGTGCAGGCATGGGCCAGGTCGAGCTGAGGGCAGACGGGGACACGCACAGTTTGGGAAATTTCCTACGGCGCCTTCCATCTTTTGCCGATAGCGGGTGCGTGTCGGCGCCGCCATGCTTCCCGCATGACCCAAGCCCGCTCCGCGTTGATCGTCCCCGGCAGCCCCGGCACCTTCCATTGCGTCCAGCGTTGCGTCCGCCGCGGGGCAGACGGGGACACGCACAGTTTGAGGGCAGGGCAGACGGGGACACGCACAGTTTTGGAAATTTCCTACGACGGGGCCGGCAGACGGGGACAGGCCGGCAGACGGGGACACGCACAGTTTGGGGGGGCGGGCCGGCAGACGGGGCGGCAGACGGGGACACGCACAGTTTGGGGGGGCAGACGGGCGGGGCAGACGGGGACACGCACAGTTTGAGGGCAGACGGGGACACGCACAGTTTGGGAAATTTCCTACGGCGCCTTCCATCTTTTGCCGATAGCGGGTGCGTGTCGGCGCCGCCATGCTTCCCGCATGACCCAAGCCCGCTCCGCGTTGATCGTCCCCGGCAGCCCCGGCACCTTCCATTGCGTCCAGCGTTGCGTCCGCCGCGCCTTCCTGTGCGGACTCGATCGCCTGAGCGGACGTTCGTTCGAACACCGCAAGGATTGGGTAGAACACCGTCTGGCGTTGCTTGCCGAATGTTTCAGCGTCGCCATCCACGCTTTCGCGGTGATGAGCAACCATCTGCATGTCGTGCTCCAGTTCGATCCGGCCTGGCAGGCCGAGTGGACGGATGCCGACGTGGCCGCGCGCTGGGTGCGGCTGTTTCCGCCGAAAGAGGATTCCGAGGAAGCCCGCGCCGCCAAGCGCGAGCGCTTGCTGGCGCAGCCGGAGCGGTTGGCGGTGCTGCGCGCCCGGCTGGCGGATCTGTCGTGGTTCATGAAGTGCCTAGCCGAACCGATCGCCCGCCGCGCCAATGGCGAGGACGACTGCAAGGGCCGGTTCTGGGAAGGCCGCTTCAAGGCGCAGGTGTTGTGCGATGAACGCGCCCTGCTGGCGGCGATGACCTACGTCGATCTCAATCCAGTGCGTGCCGGCATGGCCAAGCGGCTGGAGGACTCCGACCACACCAGCATCAAGGCGCGGCTGGATGGCGCGCAAGACAATGCCCTGAGCAAGCCCTTGGTGCCGATCCTTGGCAAGCCATTGGTGGCGCTGCTGCCGGTGACGCTGGGCGACTACCTGGCGCTGGCGGAGTGGACCGGGCAGCAAGTGCGACCGGGCAAGCGCGGTCGCTTGGCCGAAACGCCGAGCGTGCTGGATCGCTTCGAGGCCAAGCCGGAACGCTGGTCGGTGCGGGTCGCGGCGATCGGCTCGGGTTACTGGCGGGTGGTGGGCGACGTGGACGATCTCATCGAGCGGGCGCGGCAACTCAAGCAGCGCTGGCTGAAGGGCATCGGCTTGGCGGCCGCGCTGGCCCAGGCTGACTGAAAACCCAAGCGATGAAATGTCGCCCGCAAGGGAGGACGACGCGCGGCCGACAAGAACACGCCTCGCGCCTCAATCACGAAATAGAACCGCGCCGAGACGCTTGCGTCGGAAATCGCCGTGAGCTTTGGGAATCTACGGGTGTCCTCGTCTTTCCGTCTTTCCCCGCAAACGGAACAGGGGCCCGCAGGCCCCTGTTCCTCACGCGCTGCACGCACCGATCAGTACCCGCAGTTGGCCTCGTAATAACGACGGTCACGGGTGGCGTCGGCTGCGACGCCGTAGCCGATCGCCGCACCGACCGCGGTCGCCGCCGCGCGGCCATCACCCTTGCCGACGGAATTGCCGATCGCCCCGCCGATCACCGCACCTAGCAGCTTGGCGCCAGTGTTGTCGCGCCGCACCGGAACGGCGTAGGTGCTGCCCGGAGGACAGGCGTACCCGGCATCGTAGCCATAGTTCGGCCCTGCGGCGTAGCCGTCGTACTCGTAGGACGCCGGGCCGGCGTAGTAGCCGCCACCGTAGTACCCACCACCGTAGTAGCCGCCACCGTAGGAGTACGGATAGCCCCCGAAGGACACGCTCACGTAACCCGGGGAATAGCGCCAGCCGCGGTTCCAGCCCGGATACCCGTACCAGCCGCGATAGCCATTCCAGTAACGGCCTCCGTTCCAGTAGTGGCCGCCATACCAGCCGTGGTTGCGGTTCCAGCCGTAGCCGTTGTTCCAGTTGTGGTTGCGGTTCCAGCCGTTGCCGTTGTTCCAGTTGTGGCCGTTGTTGCCGCCGCTGGACCCGTGGCCACCACCCCAGGATCCGCCCGCATTCCACGAGCCGCCTGCATGCCAGGAACCACCGCTCCACTGCGCGCGATTGCCGCGGTACACGCTGCCCTCGCGCTCCACGGCGCGTTGCGCAGGCATCGCGCGCCCGCCGTTCCACTGATGGCCTTGGCCCCGCTGGCCGCCGTGGTCATAAGGATTTGCCGCTGCAGTTCCGGTCGCCAGGATCGTCAGGACTGCGGCTACGAGAAGTTTCATCTGATCCCCCTTGTATGACGCCAGAGCGCGTCGTGGGTGCCATGGTCACCCCGCATGGGTGTCCTCATCCTGAACCGTGGCGCCTTCGCGCAAGGCCGTTCAGCGTTGGTCTGGCCGCCAGCAGAATTCCGTTCAGGATTCATCGCTTGCACGTGATGACGGTCACGAATCGGCATCTATCTTCGGCCACGCGAGAACCGCGCTGTCAGGGGCATGGGCAAGCGCGGGCGAGCCGCGACTCCGCCCGGCGACCGCGACGGGCCTCGGTTCCCTTGCCGATCGTTGTGGCGCATCCTTGCCATGCACCGGCACAACGCGATTCTTGCCAACATCGCCCTGCGCCCCGACCCGCCATCGAACGGAGGAACCCCATGCCCGCCCATGCCACATCACAGATCCGCAACATCGCCCTCGTGGGCCACAACGGCGCCGGCAAGACCACCCTTTTCGAAGCCCTGCTGCATGCCGGCGGCGCAATCCAGACGGCAGGCAGCATCGAGCGCGGCACCACGGTATCCGACCATGATCCGATGGAACGCGAGCGTCAGCATTCACTGAGCACCGCGGTCGCTTCCATCGACCACGGTGACACCCACATCAACCTGATCGACACCCCCGGATACCGCGATTTTCGCGGCCCCGCGCTGGCAGCGATCGACGCGGTCGAGACCTGCGCGATCGTGGTCAATGCCGGCACCGGGATCGAACACTCCACCCGCCGCATGATGGAACAGGCCGCGCATCGCGGCCGCGCGAGGCTGCTTGTCGTCAACCGCATCGATGCCGAGGGCGTGGACCTGCCGGCGCTGGTGGACGCGCTGCGCGAGGCGTTCGGCAACATCTGTCTGCCGGTCAACCTGCCGGCCAACGGCGGGCGCGACACCGTGGACTGCTTCTTCCAGCCCGAGGGCGAGTCCGACTTCGGGCCGGTCGCAGGCTGGCACCAGAAGATCCTCGACCAGGTGGTGGAGATCAACGAGACCGTGATGGACCATTACCTCGACCTTGGCGAAGGCGGGCTCGGTCCCCAGGAGTTGCACGATGCTTTCGAGCAGTGCCTGCGCGAAGGCCACCTGGTGCCGATCTGCTTCGCCTCCGCGCGTACCGGCGCGGGAGTGAAGGCGATCCTGGACATCGCCGAGCGCCTGTTGCCGCATCCTGGCGAAGCCAACCCGCCACCTTTCGTCAAGGGCCATGGCGAGGACGCGCAAGCGATCGTGGCCCAGCCCGATCCGGGCCTGCACGTCATCGCCGACGTGTTCAAGATCGTCAACGACCCCTTTGTCGGCAAGCTCTCGGTGCTGCGCGTTTACCAGGGCACGATCAAGCGCGACAGCCAGTTGTTCATCGATGACGGGCGCAAGCCGTTCAAGGTCGGCCACCTGTTCAAGCTCAAGGGCAAGGACCACGTCGAGATCGAGGTTGCGATTCCCGGCGACATCGTCGCCGTGGCCAAGGTCGAGGAGATCCATTTCGATGCGGTGCTGCACGACTCCCACGACGAGGACCAGATCCATCTCAAGCCGCACGAATTCCCGCGGCCGATGTTCGGGCTGGCGATCGAGGCTGCCACCCGCGGCCAGGAGCAGAAGCTGTCCACCGCGCTGCACAAGCTGGCCGAGGAGGACCCCTGCTTCCACGTCGAGCACAACAAGGAAATGAACGAGGTGGTGATCCGCGGCCTGGGCGAGTTGCACCTGCGGGTGATGCTGGAGCGGATGAAGTCGCGTTTTGGCGTGGAGGTGACCTCGCACCCGCCGCGGATCGCTTACCGCGAAACGATTTCGATCAAGGCCGAGGGCCACCACCGGCACAAGAAGCAGACCGGCGGCGCCGGCCAGTTCGGCGAGGTGTACCTGCGCGTGGAACCGCTGCCGCGCGGGGCTGGTTTCGAGTTCAAGGACGAAGTCAAGGGCGGCACCATCCCCGGGCAGTTCATTCCCGCGGTGGAAAAGGGCGTGCGCCAAGTGCTCGACGGCGGCGCGGTGGCCGGTTACCCGCTGCAGGACGTGCGCGTGATCGTCTATGACGGCAAGTACCACACCGTGGATTCGAAGGAAGTGGCGTTCGTGACCGCGGGCAAGAAGGCTTTTCTCGACGCCATCGCCAAGGCCAGCCCGCAGGTCCTGGAACCGATCGTGGTGGTCGAGGTGTCCGCACCGGAGAAGCACATGGGCGACATCACCGGCGGGCTGGCAGGCAAGCGTGCGCGCATCAACGGCACCGACAGCGGCGGCAACGACGAGATCGTGATCAAGGCACAGATCCCGCTGTCGGAACTGGAAGGTTACGCCGCCGAACTCAAGGGCCTGACGGCCGGGCGCGGCCGCTACAGCCTGGACTTCAGCCACTACGAGCCAGTCCCGGCAAACGTGCAGAAGCAGTTGACCGAAGCCTACAAGCCAAGGCACGAAGAGGACTGATCCGCACCGCGGCGCGCGCGCGGCCGGCGGGAACGAGGGCGGGCAGGAATTTTCCTACCCGACGCCGCGGCATGCGCCGATGGGCGCAGGCGGGCCGGATGGCCACACTGCATCCACGTCCACGCCTGCCTCCGACCATGCGCCTGACCGCCAGACCAGCGTTGCCCTCCCTCGCCTGCGCGTGCATCTTGCTGATCGCGCCCGCGTGGGCCGGCGCTCGGCGCGCGCCGAATCCGCCGTCGACGCATCTACAGCCCGCACTCCGCGTCGGACCTGCGGGCTTGCGTGGCAGCGATTCGACAATCCGCTGGCTGGATCAGGGCCACGGCGATGCCGACGAGGCTACGGGACGGCGGTTGCCGCGTGACAGGGTCCGCGCACCGCGTACCACGGCGGGCCGGCCTCACGCGCGCCAAAAGACTGCAGCCAGCGCGCGCCAAAAGACTGCAGCCAGCGCACGCGACGCAGACCTCGAACTTGCCCGCCTGCGCCGCCTGTTGCGGCAGGAGCGCACGAGCGAGGCATCCGCGCAGCGTCGCCAGGCACGAGCGCGCAGCCAGCGACTCTACGCGCTGGCGCAGACCGACGCACCGATCCTCGCCGACACCAGCGCCTGCAAGCGCAGCGGGCCGCACGGCGAGGCGATCTACGAGAACTGCGCGCTGTCGGTGGGTGGAAAGCCCGTCCGCTGAAGCAACCCACGGGCGGCTACGGCCATGCCGATGCGTTCGGCATGACCGGGTGCGATCCGCGAATCAGCCCGGGGGCAGCGGGAACGCCGCGTCCGGGCGCGATCGGGATTACTTGACCACCACCACCTTGCCCTTCATCACCGCCCAGTGGCCGGGCGCGGAGCAGAAGAACTCGTAGTCGCCACCGACCTTGAGCTTGCTGCCTGGGAAGGAGGTGCTGGCCTTGCCGCCGCCGCCGACCACGCTGGTGTGGGCGATCACGCGGGCGTCGCCCTTCTTGACGTAGTTGTTGGCCAGCCCGGCCTTCATGCCGTCGTTGGCGATGCCCTGCATGTCGCTGGCCAGCGCGATCACCACGTTGTGGCCCATGGTCGCGGCCGGCAGCTTGCCCGGATGGGTGAGATTGACGGTGATCGCCTTGCACGAGGCCGAGACGGTGACCGTGGACAGGTCGAACTTCATCGCATCATCGCCCTTGAGGTTGATGGTGCAGTTGCCGGCGGCATGGGCCATGCCGGAGGCGGCGAGCAGGACGATGCTGGCGAGCAGGATGCGCATGGGAATCTCCTCGAAGTTTCTTGTGATGGGATGCTGCAACCGCCCATTGTACGCCGCCGCGCATGCGCGTGACCTGATGCGGGTCATGGCAATCCCGGTTGGACGCAATCTGCGCGCAGGCTCAGGTGCAGCCGCCGCAACAGGTGGAAGGCAGCTCCGTGACCTGCGAAGCATCCACCGGGTTGCCGCTGGCGGCGAGCATGCCCAGCAGGTCGATCAGCTCGAACCAGCTCGACACCCGCACCAGCCCGGCGACCGGGTCGATGTGCACGATCGCGGCCGGATCGACCTTGTGGATTTCATCCTCGATCGCGTCCGGGATGGCGATCGGGCGTTCGAAGCGGATGTGGTATTCCATGGCGAAGTCCTCGCATGCGGGCCGCTGCGCGGCAGTCGCCGCGATCGGCCGGTGATTGTCAGGGCGCCGGGTCCGGGTCGGCGACCCGCCCCTCGATGCAGGCGCACAGCGCCTGGCTGCACGCGCCGATGTCGATGCCGTGCGCGGTGAGCCACGCCGCATCGAACACGGTGTCGTCGTAGCGCTCGCCGCGGTCGCACAGCAGGCTGACGATCGCCCCACCCTGCCCGCGCGCGCGCAGTCGCGCCGCCAGCCGCAGGCAGGCGACCAGATTGGTTCCGGACGAGCCGCCGTAGCGATAGCCCACGCGCTCGCGCAACAGCCAGGCCGCGGCAATGGAGGCGGCATCGTCCACTTCCTCGACCGCATCGACCACCTCGAACAGGAAGCACGGCTCCACCTTCGGGCGACCGATGCCCTCGATGAGCGTCGGCTGGCTTGCGCAGGCGTTGCGGTCGCGGCTGCGCCAGCCCTGCGCAAAGGCGCCGCCGCGCGGCTCGGCCACGCACAAGCCGGTTTCCAGCCGCCGGTAGCGCAGGTAGCGGCCGATCGTGGCCGAGGTGCCGCCGGTGCCGGCGCCGCACACGATCCACGCCGGCTGCGGATGCGCCTCGCGCGCCAGTTGCGCCAGGATCGACTCGGCGATGTTGTTGTTGCCGCGCCAGTCGGTCGCCCGTTCCGCCAGACCGAACTGATCGAGAAAGCAGGCGCCCTCGGCGACATGCGCAGCCACCCGTCCGGGCACCTGCGCCGGATCGTCCACGAGGTCGCAGATCGCGCCAAGCGCGCGCAATTCGCGGATCTTTCCCGGCGCGGTGGCGGCCGGCATCACCGCGGTGAACTGCAGTCCCAGCAGGCGTGCGAACCACGCCTCGGAAATCGCGGTGCTGCCCGAGGATGCGTCCACCACAGCCTGACCCGCATGCAGGCGGCCGTTGCACAGCGCGTACAGATACAGCGAGCGCGCCAGCCGGTGCTTGAGGCTGCCGGAGGGATGCGCCGCCTCGTCCTTGAAGTAGAACGCGATGTCGGGAAAACCCGGGAAATCCAGGCGCAGCAGGTGGGTGTCGGCCGAGCGCAGCGCCTCGCGCTCGAGCACGTGCAGGGCCTGCCGCGACCAGGCGCGATCGTCGGCGCTGCTCGGGCCGGGAGGGTTCATGGCGCCACCCCCGCGGCAACGGCCGCGGCCGCGTCCGCATCCAGCAGCGCGCGTGCGCGCCGGGCGAGAAAATCGAAGTACCGCCCGATGTAGTCGATGCCGTTTTCGGCATCCACCAGGAACGGGTTCATCAGCGTGTGGCGCAGGATGAACAGGCGATCGGCGCCGTCCACGCCGGTGCGCAGGCTTGCCGGGTCCAGCCCCAGACCGTCCAGCACCCGCGCCATGTCCTGCTCGCCGACCGCAGCCGCGCGCAGGCTGGTGATGGAACCGTAGAACTCCTGTTCCTGCACGCTGCGCCCGGAGCTGGCGCGCAGGCCCTCGTACAGGCGGCGCACGAAGGCATTGGCCACGGCGACATCGCGATTGCCGCGCGGATTGAGCGCCAGGCACACCAGGTTGCTGTCGGGCGCAAACGGCACCATCGCGTGCAGCCAGCCGGCGTGGGCCTGCGCGAAGCGCTTCACGTGCGTGCAGAAGTCCTCGGTCGAGCGGATGGTCTGGGCGATGATGCGGCCGAAGTGCGCCGCATCCAGCGGCAGCACCCGGTGGGTGACGTACACCGCGGCCGCCGCGGCGCCGGACTTGGAGCCTTCCGGAATGTAGCGGCCCAGTTGCCGGTAGCGCTGGAAATAGTCGCCGGCGCCATCGTCGGCGAACAGGTAATCGGCGTCTTCCGAGACCAGCCCCATCGCGCGCTGGTCGCGGCACACGAAGGCGCCGGTACCGAACGGCAGGAAGCCGAGCTTGTGCGGATCCACGGTGACCGAATCGCACCGCCCCAGCGCGCCCACCGCCGCATGCGTGGCCGCACTCGGGAAGTCGGCGAACTCGCGACGCAGTTCGGCCAGCGGGCGCAGGCTGCCATCGGGCGCGCGCAGCAGGCAGGCCAGGTAGCCACCCCAGGCGGCATCCACGTGGACGCCGAAGCCGAAACCCTCGCGCGCGCAGGCATCGCGCAGTGCGAGCACGTCGTGGATCGGGTCGATGGTGCCGAATTCGGTGGTGCCCAGCACCGCCACCGCGGTGAGCACCGGTTGCCGCGCGTGCCGCAGTCGGTCGAGCACGTCGGCCAGCGCCGCCGCATCCATGCGCATGCCACGCTCGGGCACCTGCACCAGCTGCCGACGGCCGAGGCCAAGCAGCTTCATGCCCTTGCTCCAGGAGTAATGCGCGGTCAGCGGGGCCAGCACCACCGGCGGTTGCAGGTCCGGGTGGCGCCGGAAAAATTCGACTTGCCCCAGGTGCTCGATGCGCTCGCACTCGATGCGCTCGCGCCACGCCCGCCGCTCGCCGACCGGCAGCGCCGCCACCCCGTCGCGGGCGCGCTGCAACAGTTCGATGCCATCACGCGGGGCCAGATTGAACGCGCTCCAGTCGTCGCCCGGCAACTCCAGCCCCGGCAATCCGGCCGCGCGCAGCGCGACCGGAAACGCCTTCAGCGACAGCGCCAGCCGCAACGCCTGGTAGTTCGCCACCGTACCGCCGGAGGTGAGGTGACCGAAGGCGCAATCGGCGCGTGCAACGTCGTCCACGTAGCCGAGCATGCGCGCCAGTTGCAGGCCGGCACGCAGCTCCAGGTCGATGGTCACCGGCGCCACGTCCTCGATGACGTTGTTGGGGTTGTACGGCAGCGCCAGCACCTGCGCCACCAGTCCCGGCAGAGCGAGGTCGGAGACCATGTGGCCGAGGTAGCGCGGACTGTGGAACGGCACCGAGCGCTTGAGCGCGGCCGACAGCGCGTGCAGCTCGCGGCGCAGGCGCGCCTCGAAGGCCTGGAAATCCGGGCGCAGCGCGGCGCTGGTCGGGATCGCCGGCGGATCCTCCGGATGCACGTTGCGGCGCCAGTAGACGTGGTCGCGCAGGAACTCCACGACCAGCTTTTCCAGCAGGGCGTCGTTCTCCCCATACGGGCCGAGGAAGCACGGATACAGCGCCGGATCGCTCATCGCCTCAGCTCCGCAACCACAGCCACGCGCCGGCCGGATCGTGGGCAATGGCGATGCTGATGATGTACGCATACACCACCAGCGCCGCCACGAAACACGTCCGGCGCACCGCCGGCGTGCGTCCGCGCTTGAGGGCGAGCGTGCCCAGCAGCACGTACACCACCAACCAGCACACCTTCGCAGTCAGCCAGCCATTCACGAACGGGTACTGGTGCACGATCGTGGTCAGCGCCAGTGCGGCCAGCAGCAGGACGGTGTCGATGGTGTAGCTGCTCCAGCGCACCGGCGCGGCCATCGCCCAGCGCGCACCGGCCTGGACACCGATTCCGCGCGCGCAGAACAGCAACCCGCTGGCGGTGACCGCGGCGATGTGGACGTCCTTGATCTGCGGGTAATACGCGCCCACGCCTCACCCCGGCTTGCCGTCGGCGCGCGGGGTGAAGTAGATCCACGCCGAGCGCAGCACCCACGGCACGAAGGCCAGCAGCCAGCCGATCCCGGCGATCGCCTGCCATGCCATCGCGTCGGCCACGTCATCGGACACGATGCGCACCAGCGCCACCGCTTGCAGGCTGAGGAAGGCGAAGCCGGCGACCTTGCCCAGCTCCAGCGGGCGCCCGGAATGGCCCTGGGTGACACGGGTGACCATTGCCACCAGCAGGCTGCCGAAGTAGCCGATGAACAGCGCATGCGCCGGGCCACGACCGAGCACGAAATCGCCGGTGGCGGCGAACCAGATGCTCTGCCCGGCGTACAGCGCCAGCGCGATCGGCAGCCAGCAGAAGCCGACGAACAGCACGGTCAGCAAGGCCGGCCCGCGGCGGTCGAACCAGCGCCAGGCGATCCACGCGGTCATCGCCGCGAACGGCACATCCACCACCCACAGCCAGGCGTAGGCGTGCAGCAGTTCGAGCGCAAGGTGGCCCAGGGTCAGCAACCAGACCGCGGCCAGCAGCGGCATCGGCCGCCACGGCTTGTAACCGGGGATGGCGTTGGCGGCGAAGAACGGGATCAGGCGGTGGTTGACGGTGAAGAACAGCGGCAACAGCAATCCGAAACCGCCGAACTTGATCGCCACGAAGGCCAGCAACGGCACCTCGGGCCGGTGCAGGTAGATTGCGAACGAGACCAGGCCGATCAAGCCCATGGTCAAGGCGCAGGCGGCGCTGACCGCATGCCAGGTGCGGCCCTTCTCGTTCCACACCAGGCGCAGCAGCAGGAACAGGCCCCACGCCCAGCCCAGGATGGTCAGCACGATGCCCAGATGCAGGAACTTCGGATGCGCCAGCAGGCCGATCAGGGTCAAGGCCTGGCCGCCGAACAGGCCGATGCCGACCGGGACGTAATGGCGCTTCTGCAGCGGCTTCTGGTTCATCCAGCGCGGGAACACCGTCAGCAGGAAGCCGAACACGAACGGCGGCAGCACCTGATACTGCATGATGATGGCGTGCATCCAGCCGGCATACGCGGCCGGCTGCGGCATCGCGAACCCGCCGAAGCGCGTGGCCAGCAGCCATACCGTCCACCATGCCATCGCCGCCAGAACGTTGAGCGCGCCGATGCAGAACAGCAGCCGGTGCGGGGTGGCGGTGAGCTGGCCCAGCACGGGCAGGCTGGCGGTTGCGGTGGTCGAGTTCATGGCCTGGAATTGTCCAACCGACGCGCCGCGCGCGCCTTGATGCAAGTCAGTCGCAATCTGCGCCGGGCACGCTCATTCGCGCAGCACCTGCCGCGCCAGCGCCAGCAGACGCACCGGGTCGCGGATCTCCAGCTCGCGCCGGTCCACCGCCACCAGGCCATCGTCCTGAAACCGGCGCAACACCCGGCTGACCGTCTCCGCCGCCAGCCGCAGGTAATTGGCGATGTCGGTGCGACCCATGGTCAGGTGCAGGCGGGTAGCCGAGAACCCGCGCGCCGCGTAGCGCCGCGACAGCGAGACCAGGAACGCGGCCATGCGCTCGTCGGCACTGAAGTCCCCGGCCAGCAGCGCGGCCTTGCCGATGTCCTGCGACAACAGACGGAACAACTGCTCCTGCACGCCGGGCATGCGCGCGGCCAGCAGCGCCAGTTGCGGGAAAGAGAACTTGCACAGCATCACCGTATCCAGCGCAATCGCATTGCACGGATAGCGCGCATTGGAGATCGCCGACAGCCCGATCAGTTCGCCCGGCAGGTGGAAGCCGCGCACCTGCTCGTGGCCGTTGCGATCCACCACGCAGGTCTTGACCGTGCCGGCGCGCACCGCGGCGATGGCGGTGAACGGATCGCCCTCGCGGAAGATGTATTCGCCTTCCGAGAACGGGCCGACATGTTCGACCAGCACGTGCAGGTCGGCCAGCGCGCGCTTGTCGTAGCCGTGCGACAAGCAGGCCGAGGAGAACGCGCAGGTGCTGCAGAAATTCAGCGCGTCGCCGTCGTCGGCGATCGGCGTGGAGCTCATCGCCGGGAATTTTGGCAGGCCGTTCATGCGCGAGCGGCCCGCGCGTCGGTCAGATCGCCCGCGAGAAGCGCGCCGGCGTGGACGGGGCCTCTTGCAGGTAGCGGTCGAAACATGCCGCTATGATACGCAACAGCAAGCGCCCACGCGAGGTTGCGCGGATCGCGTGGACGTCGGCGTCCACCAGTCCGTCCGCGGCGAGGTCGGCCAAGCGGTCGATCTCGCTGGCGAAATACGACACGAACTCGATCCCGTGGCGAGCCTCGATCGCGGCCACGTCGATGCGGCCGCTGCACATCAGTTGCTGGATGGCATCGGCGCGCACGCGGTCGTCGGCATCCATGCGCACACCACGCCAGGTCGGGATGCGACCGGCGTCGATCGCCGCCTCCCACGACGGCAGGTCGCGCGGATTCTGGCTGTAGCAGTCGCCGACGTGGCTGATCGCGCTCACTCCGAACGCCACCAGATCGGATTCGGCGTGGGTGGTGTAGCCCATGAAATTGCGGTGCAACCCACCGTGCTCTTGCGCCTGCGCGAGGTCGTCGCCCGGCAGCGCGAAATGGTCCATGCCAATGTAGCGGTAGCCGGCCGCCGAAAGCTTGTCGATCGCCAGCCGCAGCAAGCCCAGCTTGACCTCCGGATCCGGCAGCAGGCTCGCGTCGATCTGCTTTTGCGCCTTGAACAATTGCGGCATGTGCGCATAGCTGTAGATCGCCAGCCGATCCGGACGCGCGGCCACGACGATGTCCAGAGTCTTGCCGAAGCCGGCGCTGCTCTGCCCCGGCAGGCCGTAGATCAGGTCGATGTTGACCGAGCGGAAGCCGTGCTCGCGGCAGGCATCGACCACAGCGAGAGTTTCTTCCACCGACTGGATGCGGTTGACCGCGCGCTGCACCTCCGGGTCGAAGTCCTGCACCCCGAGGCTGGCGCGGTTGAAGCCGATCGCGGCCAATTCGGCGATGTCGCCGGGCTTGACGCAGCGCGGATCGATCTCGATCGACACGTCACGGGTGGGTGAGCGGCTGATGCGGAAGTGCGCGGCGAAGGTCTCGACCAGCTCCTGGATCTGCCACGGATCGAGGAAATTGGGCGTGCCGCCGCCCAGATGCAGTTGCACCGCCTCGCGATCGCGGTCGAACAGCGGCGCCACCAGCGCGATCTCGCGCACCAGCCGCGCCAGATAGGTCGCGCCGCGGCTGCGATCGCGGGTGATCACCCGATTGCAGCCGCAGTAGAAGCACGGGCTGAAGCAGAACGGCACGTGCGCGTACAGCGACAGCGGTCGCGGGATCGGGTCGGCATTGCTGCGCCGCGCGGCCTCGCGCAACCCTTCCTCGCCGAAGCCGGCGCCGAAATGCGGTGCGGTGGGATAGGAGGTGTAGCGCGGGCCGGGGCGATCGTAACGACGCAGCAGCTCCAGGTCGAACGGCGGGATGGCTTCCATGCCCGGATGCTCGCCCGCGCGAGGCTTGCCCGCATTGACTTTGGTCAAGCCGGTTCGGGCGATGCAGGCGATCCATGGCGTGCCCATCGCCGCCGCCGGCATCGCGTGGGGTCGGGTGGGCTGCCGCCTCCGGCGCGGGCGGCCGAAGTCGGTATCGCGATGCCGTTACTTTCACCGGGTCGGCTCGCCACGCCCCGCCGTCGCGCATCCCGACCTCACCCAAGGCGCCAGCGCACGGTCCGGAACCAGCCGCCATGCAGCATGCGCGCGCCTGCCCGGCGCAGCCATGCTCCGCATGCGTCGCGCGCAGGCCGAGCGGCGGTCCGACGTGATCGTTCTGCGCTCCACTGCTAGGCTGACACCCCACCCCACCGTGCGTGCCGAAGATGCCGGATGCAAACACTCCACCACGAGCCGCGCTGCCCCACGTGCTGGTCGTGGAGGACGATGCCGACATCGCCGCATTGCTCGCGCGATACCTCGGCGCCAACGGCCTGCGCGTGTCCTGCGTGGGCAGCGCCGCGCAATTGCGCGCGTTCCCCGAGCACGCCAGCGTCGACCTCGTGCTGCTCGACCTGGGCCTGCCCGACGAGGACGGCCTGGCATTGCTGCGGATGCTGCAGACGCAGTGGCAAGTGCCGGTGATCGTGGTCAGCGGGCGCGGCGAGCCGGTCGAGCGCGTGGTCGGGCTGGAACTGGGCGCGGACGATTACGTCGCCAAACCCTTCGACTTGCGCGAGCTGCTCGCGCGCGTGCGCTCGGTCATGCGGCGCGTGCCACAGGCGCATGCGGGCAGGGACGCCCCGGCGGCGGAGGTGCGCCGATTCGATGGCCTGACGCTGGACCTTGCGTCGCGCCGCCTGCTCGACCGGCAGGGCCAACCCGTCGACCTGACCAGCGGCGAGTTCCGGCTGCTGCAGGCCTTGCTGGATCAACCGCAGCAGGTGCTCAGCCGCGACGCGCTGATGAACAGCCTGCACGGGCGCGATGCCGGCCCGTTCGACCGTGCCATCGATGTGCAAATTGGTCGCCTGCGCCGCAAGATCGAAACCGACCCGGCACGACCGCGCCTGATCCAGGCCATCCGCGGCGCCGGGTATTGCCTGGCCGCGCGGGTGGTCAAGGACTGAGTGCGATGTTCACCGATCTGTTCGATCATGTTCCCGACGCGCTGATCGTGGTCAGCCGCGACGGCACCATCGTCGTGGCCAACGCGCATGCCGAGCAGTTGTTCGGCTATCCGTCGGCCGGGCTTGCCGGCCTGCACGTGGACGTGCTGATCCCACCCGAGTCGCGCGGCCTGCACCACCAGCACACCGCGCGGTACATGCACGATCCGGTGGTGCGCCCGATGGGTGGGCACGAGGGCGATCTCGCCGGCCTGCGCCGTGACGGCAGCCGTTTCCCGGTGGAAATCGCGCTCAGCCCGCTGCACGACAACGGACAGCCGCATTTCCTGGCCTCGATCCGCGACGTTTCCGAAACGCGGCGGGTGCAGCAGGCGTTGGTGCGCGCCCGCTACGACACGCTGCTGGCGCGTATTGGCCAACTCGCAGTGGAGTCCTCCGACGATGAGGCCACGATCCAGGCCGTGCCCACCCTGCTCGCCGGGGAGCTGGACGTGACCACCGTCGCGCTGGTCCTGGCCAGCCCCGGCGGCGCGATCGACACGCGCTCGGCAATCGGCCTGCCGGAGGACTGGGAAGCCCTGCTCGGCGCGCTCGGCGATACCGAAGGCGCGTGGTGGAAGGAACTGGCGGCAGGCGACCCGGTGGCGCTGACCGACCCCGCGGCTGGCGCGGATCGCCCACGCCACGGCGTCGCGGTTCCGCTGCTCGATCGCGATCAACCGATGGGCGCGCTGGCCGTGCTTGCCGCGCAGCCGCTGGATCACGACGCGCTGCACCTGTTGCAGTCGGCCGCGCACCTGCTCGCTGCGCTGCTGCAGCGCCGGCGCAGCGAGGAACGCCTCCAGCACGTGCAAAAGCTCGAGGCGATCGGCCAGCTCACCGGCGGCATCGCGCACGACTTCAACAACCTGCTGACCGTGCTTTCCGGCAGTCTGCAACTGCTTGAGCTGGAATTCCCGTCCACGCCCGCCGCCGCCGAACTGATCGCCGGCGCGATGCGTTCGGTCGGGCGCGGCGCGGAACTGACCGGCAAGCTGCTGGCGTTCGCGCGTCGCCAGCGTCTGCGCCCGCAGGCGGTGGACGTGGCGGCGATGCTGCACGAATTGCAGCGCATGCTGGCGCGAACACTGGGCGAGTCGATCCGGATCCTGGTCGAGGTCGAAACCGGGCTTCCGCATGCCTGGGCCGACCCCGGGCAACTGGAAACCGCGCTGGTCAACCTGGCCCTCAACGCGCGCGATGCGATGCCGCGTGGCGGCGAATTGACGTTGTCGGCAGGCAGGCGTGCCCTGCCCGACGCCAGCGCCCAGGCAGATCTTGCGCCAGGCAGCTACGTGCTGGTCACCGTCGGCGACACCGGGCACGGCATGGATGCGGCGACCCTGGCTCGCGCGATCGAACCGTTCTTCACCACCAAGCCCAGCGGGCGCGGCAGCGGCCTGGGGCTGAGCATGGTGTACGGCTTCGTGCAGCAAAGCGAAGGCCTGCTGCGCTTCGACAGCGAACTGGGTTACGGCACCCGCGTGGAGTTGTTCCTGCCGGTGGCGCGTTCACGCGCGCCGGCGCGTGTGCAGGCGACAGACGAAAACGCCGGCCACGGCAGCGGACAGACCATTCTGGTGGTCGAGGACGAGCCGGCCGTGCGCACGATCTCGGCGGCCTTCCTGACCTCGCTTGGCTATCGCGTGCTCACCGCCGCGGATGCCGACCAGGCCCTGCAACTGCTGGCCACATCGACGACCCGGATCGATCTGCTGTTCAGCGACGTCATGCTCGGCAGCGGCATCGACGGCTACGAACTGGCCGAGACGGCGCGGGCACGCCGCCCAGGGCTGCCGGTGCTGCTCGCCTCCGGTTACGACGACGCACCGGAGCGGCGGCGCACGGGACAAGGCGGCACGTTCGAACTGCTGCGCAAGCCGTTCCGGCGTGAACATCTGGCGGCCGGCGTGCGCCGCGCACTGGAACGCGTCGACTGAGCGATCACCGCCAGGGTCGAGCCGGCGACCTCAGGGGTGCTGGCTCGCCGTGCCGACAGCCGCTGCCAGGGTCAACGCGCCGCGCCAACCAGCGCACGCAGCCCGTCCGCATCCTCGATGCGGATCTGCCGCCCGTCCACCCGCAGCAGGTGCCTGGCCTGCAGGCGTGAGAGCGCACGCGCGACGGTTTCCAGTTGCAGGTCGAGGAAATTGCCCAGTTCGGCGCGGGTCATGCGCAACACCAGGTCGCTGGCACTCAAGCCAAGCGCCCTGGAGCGCGAGGCGAAATCCAGCAGGAACGACACCACCCGTTGCTCGGCCGTCAGCGTGCCCAGCGCCAGCATCCAGCCCCAATCGCGGCGGATCTCCGCCGCCAGCACCGCGGCCAGGCGTTCCTCGAACTGCGGCAGGCAACCGCGCAGGCGTTCGACCGGCAACTCGTGGACCTCGCCCACGTCCAGGGCCACCGCATCGCAGGCGTGAACCGGCATGTCCAGCGCGTCCATGCCCAACAGGTCGCCACGCAAGCGAAAGCCGGTGATCTTTTCGCGGCCGTCGGCACTGACCACGCAGGTCTTGAAGAATCCGGCGTGGATCAGGTACAGCGCCGCACGCGGCTCGCCGGCGCGAAACAGGGTTTGCCGGGCACGCAGCGTGCGCCGGCGCAGCGGCAATCCTGCCACCAGCGACGCCAGCCCGTCAGGATGTGCCGCGCCGGGCCGCGGCAGCACGCGCGACATGGTGGCGTGAAGCGAATCGGCCAGGGTGTGGTCGGGTTCGGTGCTGACGACATCCAGATCCAGCATGGCCCACCTCCACCGTGATCGTTCGTGTGCGGCAAGCCTACGCGCGCGGCCGCGCGGGTCGATGAGCCTTCGGCAACGGTGTGTAACGCTCGGTAACGCCTGCAGCCGGCACCGCAATGGCCAGCGACACGACGGCACCGCGGACCCAGCGATCGAACGATCGCTTGACCCCCGTCAAATCGCCGCATTCCGCAGCGCCGATCATCACCGCATCGCCACGCCACGCCGGGACGCCCGCCTTGCGCTCCACCCGCTTCACCCACCCCGCCGCGGTCGATGCCTGGGACCAGTGGTTCCGTTGGCGCGACGCTGGACGCCTGCGCGATCGCACCATCGACGCGACCTGGGCGCGCGTGGCGGCGGCAGTCGCACACGCCGATGCCGGCCATGCGCCGTGGTCGCAGCGCTACATGAACGCATTCCGGCGCTGGCAGGTGGTGCCCGACGAGCGCCTGCTCGCGCTGGCAGGGACCGGTGTCGTGCTGCGGGCGCTGGAGGCACCGGTGGCGATGCTCAACGTTGCCGCCTTCGTTGCCCCGAACGGCGCCGCGGCGCCACGCTTCCAGCGCGAGGGATTCCTCGATGCCTGCACCCTCGCCGTTCGACTGCTGGACGACGCCCTGTTGCAGGTCCGCACGCGCCCGTCCACCGGCAGGCGCCTGCGCGTGGGCGTGCTCGGCCTGGCCGATGCGATGGCGCTGATGGACCTCCCCTACCGCAGCGACGCGGCGCTTGCCTTTGCCTCAGGCATCGGCCAACTGCTGGATGCCGGAACCCTGCAGGGCACCCTCGACCTGGCCCGCGAGCGCGGCGGTGAGCGCGCCACGGCGGCACGCCTGCGGCAGTTGCACGCGCGCGGTTCGCCTCCGGATCTCGTCGCCGCCATCGCCGAACACGGCCAGCGCCATGCCGGGCTCACCGCGATCGACGCCCATCCGCGACTGGCACAACTGGCCAATGCCGCCAGCCACGGCATCGAACCACGCACGCCGATCCAGCCTCTGGAGCAGGCAGACGCCGACGGCAAGGCTTGCAGCGCGATCCGGGAAGCGCTTGCACGCTGGGTGGATGCGCCGGCCAGGAAGGACAGCGGGTGACCGTGCAGCCCGCCAGCGATCGTGGAGTGACCGCCGGATCGACGCTCGCCACGCCCTGGTGCGCTTCAGGAATTGCCCCGACCGGTGAGCGGCCGTCATTCCTGCTTCGCAGCCGCCGTCACCGTCACCCGTCCCTGCATGCCCGCCTCCAGGTGACCGGCGATCAGACAGGCATACGTGAACTGGCCGGCGGTGCCGAACTTCCACAGCAGGTCGCCGGACTTGCCCGGTGCGAGCGTCACCGCGCTGGCATCGGCATGCACCATGCCCGGATGCCGCTTCATCATTGCCGCATGCGCGTCGATGTCGGCGGCGGTGCCGAGCACGAACTCGTGCGCCAGCTTGCCGTCGTTGACGATGTGCAGGCGCACCGTCTGTCCCTTCGCGACCCTGATCGAGGAGGGGTCGAAGCGCATTGCATCGCTCATCCGGATGGTGATCGTGCGCTGCACGTCGCGACTTCGCCCGGGTTGCCCGAATGACGTCGCAATTCCCTCGTCGTGCGCGACGGCCGACAGCGGGGCGAACGTGGCGATCAGGGCGATGGCGCAGATCGAACGCGGACGAAGGACGGTTGGCATGCAAGGCTCCGCGAAAGGGTCACTTTGGCGCGCTGGCCGGCGTGGCGGAAAACGGGGCGACGCCGGCACGTCAACGCCTTGCGCCGGCCTTGCCGCCCCGCATGAACCTCGGACCCGGCGCCAAGCTCGAGCGTCCGCCCGCAACAAAGGAACATCTGAACAAGTGGATTCCGTTCGTGGTGAGTCCTTCGGCAGGCTCAGGACAGGCCTGTCGAACCATGAACGGAATCAACGATCTGCGGTAGCAAACCGGCAGGGTTTTCGGCGCACTTCAGACTCTTCCTAACGCGTCTTGCGGAACCTCTGGTAGCGCTTGATCAACGCCGCGGTGGAACTGTCGTGGCCGCTCTTGCCCGCCTTGGTGGAGGCGATCTCCGCCGCCGTGCCCTTGGCCAGGTGCTTGCCCAGTTCGACCCCGAACTGGTCGAAGGAGTCGATGTTCCACACCACGCCCTGCACGAACACCGCGTGCTCGTACAACGCCACCAGTGCGCCCAGCGTCTGCGGCGTCAGCTTCTCGGCGAGGATGGTGTTGCTCGGCCGGTTGCCGTCGCAAACGTGGTGCGGGACCAGCGCCGCCGGCACGCCATCGGCCGCGACCTGCTCGGGGGTTCGCCCGAAGGCCAATGCCTCGCCCTGCGCGAACAGGTTGGCGATCAACAGGTCGTGCTGTTCGAGCGAGGAACCGTCCACCGGCTGGCAGAAGCCGATCAGGTCGCAGGGGATCAGGCGCGTGCCCTGGTGGATCAACTGGTAGAACGAGTGCTGGCCGTTGGTGCCAGGCTCGCCCCAGTAGATTGGCCCGGTCTCGCAGGCCACCAGGCCGCCTTCCAGATCCACGTGCTTGCCGTTGCTCTCCATCGTCAATTGCTGCAGGTAGGCCGGGAAGCGCTTGAGGTAGTTCGAATACGGCAGCACCGCCACGGTCTCGGCGCCGAACAGGAAGTTGTTGTTCCAGATCGCCAGCATGCCCATCAGCATCGGCAGGTTGCGTTCCGGCGGCGCGCTGCGGAAGTGGTTGTCCATGGCATGGAAACCGGACAGCATGGCGCGGAAGTTTTCCGGCCCGATCGCGATCATGGTGGACAGGCCGATCGCGGAGTCCATCGAGTAACGACCGCCGACCCAGTCCCACATCGCGAACATGTTGGCTGGGTCGATGCCGAACTTCTTGACCTCCTCCAGGTTCGAGGACACCGCCACGAAGTGCTTGGCCACCGCCTTCGGGTCGCGCATGGTGGTCACCACCCAATCCCTCGCGGCGTTGGCGTTGGTCAACGTCTCCAGGGTAGTGAAGGTCTTGGAGCAGACGATGAACAGGGTCTCGCCGGGGTCGATGTCGCGGGTGGCCTCGTGGAAATCGGCGCCATCGACGTTGGACACGAAGCGGACGTTGAGTTCGCGCTGGCTGTAGGCCTTGAGGGCCTCGTAGGCCATCACCGGGCCGAGGTCGGAACCACCGATGCCGATGTTGACGATGTTGCGGATGCGCCGACCCGAGTTGCCTCGCCATTCGCCGCTGCGGATCTTGCCGGCGAAGGCCATCATCTGGTCGAGCACGGCGTGGACTTCGGGCACCACGTTGTGACCGTCGCACATGAACGCGGCCGACTTGGGCGCGCGCAGCGCCACGTGCAGTACCGCGCGGTCCTCGGTGGAATTGATCTTGTGGCCGGCAAACATCGCGTCGCGTTTTTGCGTGACTTCGCTGGCCGCGGCCAGCTTGAACAGCAATTGCAGGGTCTCGTCGGTGACGCGGTTCTTCGAATAATCCAGGTACAGACCGGTGCCCAGCGCCTCGGCGCACATCCGGGTGCCACGGCGCTCGTCGGCCTTGAACAGGTCGCGCAGGTGCGTGGAGGTGAGCTTGCCGGCGTGGGTCTTGAGCGCCAGCCACTCCGGACGCATGGTCGGCCGCACCAGTTTGGCGGGCCGTCCTGGCGGGCGCACGGCGGCAGGCGCGGAAGGCGCGGAAGGCGCACGCGGCGGTGCGGGCGGGGTACGCGAGGGCGGCGCGGCGGGGGTGCGGGGCGGCGGCGTGGATCCGATCGGCATCATTTGGCTCCTGCGGGGGCGAGATCCCGGGTTTTTGCGGCGATGCGCGCGAGCAGATCCTTCCAGGACTTCACGAACGCTGCCGCACCGTCATTCTGCAAGCGCGCGGCGAGCGCGTCGATATCCACGCCGGCCTGCGCGAAGCGCGCCAGCATCGCCTCGCCGTCCTCGTCCAGCGCGTGGCCGATGGCGCCGTGGTCGGCGTAAGCCTTGAGGGTCTTCTCCGGCACCGTGTCGATGGTGTCCGGCGCGGCCAGCGCCTGCACGTACAGCACGTCCGAGGCAGCCGGATCCTTGGTTCCGGTGCTGGCCCACAGCAACCGCTGCGGCTTGCCGCCGGCGGCGATGACCTGTTGCATGCGCGCGGAGGCCAGCAACTGCCGGTAGGCGCAGTGAGTTCGCTGACCGATGGCGATGCCAAGGTGGTTCTTCAGCTCGGCCGGCACGCCGGACGCGACCGCCTTGTCCCAGCGGCTGACGAACACCGAGGCCACCGAGGCGATGGCCGGATCCAGGCCGGCCGCGATGCGGCGCTCGATGCCGCGCAGGTAGGCGTTCGCGGACGCGAGGTATTGCTCGCGCGAGAACAGCAAGGTGACGTTGACGGGCACGCCCGCGAAGATCGCCTCCTCGATCGCCGGCACGCCCTCGGGGGTGCCGGGAATCTTGACGAACAGGTTGGGCCGCGCAGCCTGCGCGTGGATGGCCCGGGCCGCGGCCACCGTGCCCGCGGTGTCGGCGGCCAGCAGCGGCGAGACTTCCATCGACACCCAGCCATCCACGCCGGAGGTTGCTTCGTGGGTCGGGGCGAACAGGTCGGCGGCGCGGCGCAGGTCGTCCAGCGCCAGGCGGATGAAAGCGTCCTCGCCGGTGATGCCCCTGTCGGCCATCGCCACGATGTCGGCATCGTAGGTCGCGGTGCCGGCGATGGCCTCGTCGAAGATGGTCGGGTTCGAGGTCAGGCCGGTGACGTTGAATTCGGCGATGTAGCGCGCCAGGGTGCCATCGTCGAGGATGTCGCGGGTGATGTTGTCCAGCCAGATGCTCTGGCCCAGGTCGTGCAATGCCTTGGTGGGATTCATCGGGGTTCCTTGGTGGAGACGGTTATCGTCGCGCAGGCGCGCGTTGCGGGAACAGCCAGTCGGCGCCGATCGTGCAAAGCTCACCGATGCGTTCGACCGTGCGATCCGGCGGTGGTTCCGGCATCTTGCCTAGGGCCTCGACGGCGTAGTGGCCCTGGCGGACGAACACGCAGGTCAACATTGGGCCCATGCTGGCCTTCATCTGCGCGAGCAATCCCGGCTTGTCGTCGACCATCACGTAGTGCGCGGCGGGAAAGCGCGCGCGCATGGCATCGAGACTGCGCTGCTTGTGGATGGCGATCTCCACCCTGCCGTCCACCGCGTCCCACAGGCCGGCGTGCTGGATCTTGCGCGGCTGGAACACGATGTCGCCGTCGGAGAAGATCGCGGTGGTGCCGAAGCTGGACAGGTGCGCGATGGCTTCCAGCGCGTCGGGATAGCGGCCGGCCGCAAACGGGTAGTCGAGCAGGAACGATGCCACCTCCGGCAGCCGCGGGTCGGCGCCGATCTCCAGCCGCATGCGCTGCAGCGCCTGCAGGTAATCGACATACCCCAGCGCGTCGCGCAGCGCCTCGTAGTGCTTCCAGTAGATCCGGCTGCGCTCGGGACCGAAGGACTCAAGCAGGCGTGCGCCAAGCGCGTCCTTGAAGCCGTCGTTGTCGAACAGCGTGTTGTCGACATCGAACAGGATGACGGTGCCGCTCAGCACGGCTGGTGCGCCTCGTCCTGCGGGTCATGCCAACCCTCGCGCGCGGCGACCAGCTTGGCCGCCGCAGCCGGGCCCCAACTGCCGGGCTTGTAGGCGACCGGCGGCTCGATGTGGACGCCGGGCACCCCGGCCACCACCGGCTCGACCACGCGCCAGGCCGCTTCCACCGAGTCGTCGCGGGTGAACAGCGCCGCATCGCCGCGCACCGCATCGTTGAGCAGGCGCTCGTAGGGAGACATCTCGCGCGCCAGTTGGCGCCGGGCGACCAGTTCGACGCGCTCGCCCACCATGTCCTCGCCAACCTTCTTGACCCGCGTCCCCGCGCTGATCGACACCTCCGGGCTGAGCCGGAACCGGAAGTAGTTGGAATCGCGCGCGCCCACGTCGTCGAACACGCCCACCGGCGGGCGCTTGAGATCGACGAACACCTCGGTGGCGGTGATCGGCAGGTTCTTGCCGGCGCGGATGTAGAACGGCACCCCCGCCCAGCGCCAGGTGTCGATGTGCAGGCGCAGCGCAGCGAACGTCTCGACTTTCGAATCCTTGGCCACGCCCGGCTCGTCGCGGTAGCCCTCGAACTGGCCACGCACCACCTCGCGCGGATCCAGTGGACGCATCGCCCGGAACAGGCGCAGCTTCTCGGCGCGCAGCGCATCCACCTCGCGCGTGGTCGGCGCATCCATCGCCAGCAGCGCCACCACCTGCAGCAGGTGGTTCTGGATCACGTCGCGGATCGTTCCGACTTCCTCGTAGAACGCCCCGCGTCCTTGCACCCCGAACGACTCGGCCATGGTGATCTGCACGCTGTCCACGTAGTGGCGGTTCCAGATCGGCTCCAGGAAGGTGTTGGCAAAGCGGAAATACAACAGGTTTTGCACCGCCTCCTTGCCAAGGTAATGATCGATGCGGAAGATCGACGGCTCGGGAAACACCGAATGCAGAGTGTCGTTGAGCGTGTGCGCCGAGACGAGGTCACGGCCGAAGGGCTTCTCCACGATCACCCGCGCGCCCCTGGCGCAGCCGGCGGCATCCAGCCCGCGCACCACGGTGCCGAACAGGCTGGGCGGAATGGCCAGGTAATGGATCGGGCGCTGTGCCGCGCCAAGCAGCGTGCGCAGGCGGGTGAAGGTGTCGGCATCGCCGTAGTCGCCGTCGATGTACTGCAGACGCTCGATCAGCCTGGCGAACGCCGCCGGATCCAGGGTGTCGTGCTTGACGATGCTGTCTTGCGCACGCGCCTTGAGTTGATCGAGCGTCCAGCCGGCACGCGCCACGCCGATGATCGGAACATCCAGGCCATCGCGGCGAATCATCGCTTGCAGGGCCGGGAAGATCTTCTTGTACGCCAGGTCCCCGGTGGCGCCGAAAAACACGAATGCATCTGACACGAGGTTGCTGCCGGCATCGGCCATCATTTGCCTCCATCGCAACGAACCCGCACGCAAGCGATGTCATTGCGGGCGGAAGAATGAAGGATAACAGGGTGCTGGGTTGGTCGCGGACGGGGCGGCGACGGTGCGCGCGAAAGGGAAGCTCTGAACAAGCCGTCATTGCGAGATCGCTTTTCCGTTCCGGAAATGCCCACGGGCCATGCACCTGACACCCAGCCGTCATGGCGAGGCCCGCAGGGCCGTGGCCATCCAGAAATTCGGAGCCAAGACGCTGGATCGCTTCGCTGCGCTCGCGATGACAAACGGAAGGCACGACGAATCAACGACTTATCGCATGAGTTCATGGAGAGGAGCGCAGCGACGTGGCAATCCAGAAATATATGAAAAATCAGAAGCATGGATTGCTTCACTGCGTTCGCAATGACGCCATTTCGACTTGTTCAGATGGTCCAAAGGCGTGGTTCGACAGGCCTGTCCTGAGCCTGTCGAAGGGCTCATCACGAACGGACGGACCGATGCCGGTTCGGCCGAACGACATGCACCGCCCCGATGACCACAATTGCTTTGCGGAATCGTGCCCGCTCGCCTTGATCGGCACCGCCTGGTATCCGGCTCTTGTTCATCGGCCCGCCGCTTCGCTCCACGCTCCCCACGGTCGGTCGCACTTCCGCTGTTGCGCTTCGCTTCGTTCGCCGTGGTCAACTTACGAGAGGGCTTTCACCTCCAAGCGGGCGCCCGTGTCAGGCGCACACAAAAAGGGCCGCCTTGCGGCAGCCCAGATCGTTGCTTGGTTTGGCGTCCCCACGGGGATTCGAACCCCGGTCGCGTCCGTGAAAGGGACGTGTCCTAGGCCTCTAGACGATGGGGACGCGGATGACGCGACCGCGATCAGGGTTCGAGGCAATCCTGATCGCGGGTTTCCTGCAGACCTTGAGGTGGCGGAAGCTGGCTCGTGTCGTCACGCCTGGACGTCGAACCTTCGCGAACCCCTGAAATGAACTTGCAGCCAGTCAAGTGGTGGAGCTAATCGGGATCGAACCGATGACCTCTACAATGCCATTGTAGCGCTCTCCCAGCTGAGCTATAGCCCCACGTGCTGGCGAACGGCCATTGTAGCGGGCGCTTCAGAGCGCAGTCAACAAGATTGGTTGGACTGTCCGGGCGCAGTCTTGCATGGCGCGCCGGCTGGACCAATGCAGACGTGGCCGCACGCCGCGTGCGCCTGTTCCCGCCTCGCGCGGGTGAAGACTCGACACGCACCGCCGAGGCCGTTCGCACGCAAGCGACGGCAGGCTTGCCTTGTGGGCGCATGCCGCCCGGTTCTCAGCTCGCCACTCCGGCATCGGCCGCGCACAGCACGCGGTCGCGCCCGGTTTGCTTGGCGTGATAGAGCGCCGCGTCGGCGGCGCGCAACTGCTGCGCGGGATCGCCATTGGGTGCCTTGGCAACCCCGGCGCTGAACGTGAACGGCGGCAAGCCGACCCGCCCGCAAGCTGCCGGCAGTTCTGCGCGGCAGGCCTGGAGCAGCCCGACCGCCGCATCCTGAGCCAGGCCCGGCAGGATCAACAGGAACTCCTCGCCACCATAACGACACAGCATGTCGGTTCGGCGGATGCGCCCACGCAGCACGTCCACCAGGAGCTTGAGTGCGCGATCGCCCACCTCATGACCATGGCCGTCGTTGATCTTCTTGAAGTAGTCGATGTCCAGCATCGCCAGCACGTAGGCTTCCGAACCCTTGGCCAGCTCGGCCAGACGTGCCTCGCCGCTGCGCCGGTTGGCGGCGCCGGTGAGCGGATCGGTTGCCGCTTCGCGTGCGGATGCGGAGATCGAACGCACCACCGCCAAGCGCGCGCCGACATGGTGGGCGGCGGTGTTGAGCGATTGCAGCATCCGGAACAGGTCCGGGTCGCCTGCAGGCCCAAGCGCGCGCAGGACACCAACGCCGGTGCCGGCGACGGTGATGGGCGTGCAGGCTGCCGCGCAACTGGCTGCCATCGGGCCACGCATTCCCCGACACGCGCTCAGGGTGAGACTGTCCTCGAACACGGTACCCATGCCACGGCGCACGGCCGGACAGTCGGTCGGGCGCTCCACATAGCAACGGCCCTCATCGTTGGTCCAGCCCTCGACCACGTCGTGGCGCATGGTGGATTCGGGTGTGTCGGCGAGCAACATCTGCACCGGTGCCCCGTCGGCGGCCAGGCTCATCGCCTGGCGTGCGATGCGCATCACCGATTCCTCATCCTCGGCCATGTCGAGCGCCGCGGTCAGCCGCACGTTCAGATCATGCGCGCGCAAGCGTTCATGCAAGGTGGCCATTTCACGATCCACGGATTCCCGCGCATCGCGCGCTTCACGGCGCATCGGTGCGCACAGGAAGAACCAGACCGGCGGCGCCGTGACCAGCAGCAGCAGGCCCATGTCGATGGCCAGTCGCCACGGGATGGCCAGGTGCGCCCATGGCGCCAGCAGCACCATGCTCAGGACGGGATAGACGACTGCGATCGACACCACCGTGAGCCAGAATCTGCGATCGCCGCGCGATCCGTTCGCCTCCGCTGCG
The DNA here is from genome assembly GCA_964640525.1 of uncultured Gammaproteobacteria bacterium. Lineage (GTDB taxonomy): Bacteria > Pseudomonadota > Gammaproteobacteria > Xanthomonadales > Xanthomonadaceae > SZAS-103. Next base: position 34,797 of record CAZXGS010000022.1, read on the forward strand.
CTGGGCGAGGCCGGCGCGCTCGCAAGATTCTGTGTCGCCAGATCGATCTTGTTCATGCGTATTCCCCCGTGATGCGGCCCATGCCTGTGCAGGCACGGGATGTGCCACCAAGGCAGCGATGCGATGCATTCACGTCATTGCATGCCTTGCTCATCGCAAGTCTCCTGTCCGCTCCCAGCCGACACACGACCAGCCACGCAACAGACGGTGCGTCGCGCGCCCGTCGATGCGCCACGCATTCACGCCATGTCGATGCTCCATGCTTGCGCGGTCTTGTGCCCCGCATCTTGATCCAGATCATTCCGGAAGGAGCCGGCGCGACGCCCCGCGCATCCCGCTGCGCGTGCGCTCCGGGCGCATCCGCGAGCCCGCGGGGCCACGCCGCAGCGCCGTACATGGCCCTGGTGTCGTCCTCGCCCACGCGCCCGCGCCTGCAGGCTGAAGAACGGCAACGGGAACGCGAATGCCGCCAGACGGCGCATGCAAAATCCCGTGGTCTTCCCCCGCGTCGTGCCTGCGGCGCCGCGGCCTTGCCCGCGGCATGCCGAGCATGGCAGGGCCATGGCATGGCTGGCTTGCTCAAACAGGGTCGCCCGGATCCTGCCGAGGCACGCGATCCGGATTCCCCCTGATCAAAGCGTGACGATCGTTTTGGCGCAAGACACAGACCAAGCCTGTTCCACCTGCTTCCCGCCGACCCAGCTACCAGCCCGTTCGGGGCCACGGCTGCGCCCTGCCCCAGGACCCTTCAGGCCCTCGCCTCCCCGTCCTGTGCGACCTCCAGCGCCTGCGCCAGACGCTCCACGCCGATCACCTGCATGCCGCCGACCTTGCCCTGCCGGGGCGCGTTCGCCTTCGGCACGATCGCGCGCACGAAGCCGTGCTGGGAGGCTTCCTTCAACCGCTCCTCGCCGTTGGGCACCGGACGGATCTCGCCGGACAGGCCGACCTCGCCGAAGGCCACGGTCTTGTCCTGCAGTGGCCGGTCGCGCAGCGAGCCGAGCACCGCCAGCAGCACCGGCAGGTCGGCCGCGGTCTCCTGCACGCGGATGCCGCCGACCACGTTGACGAACACGTCTTGATCGAACACCGCCACGCCGCCGTGGCGGTGCAGCACCGCCAGCAACATCGCCAGCCGGTTCTGTTCCAGCCCGAGGGTCACCCGGCGCGGGTTCGACAGCGGCGACTGATCGACCAGTGCCTGCACCTCCACCAGCAACGGCCGGGTGCCCTCGCGGGTGACCATCACCACGCTGCCGGCCTGCGGCGAGGAGGCGCCGGAAAGGAAGATCGCGGATGGATTGGGTACCTCGCGCAGGCCCTTGTCGCCCATCGCGAACACGCCCAGTTCGTTGACCGCGCCGAAGCGGTTCTTGAACGCGCGCAGCACGCGCAGGCGCGAGCCGGTCTCGCCCTCGAAATACAGCACCGCATCGACCATGTGCTCGAGCACGCGCGGGCCGGCGATACCGCCTTCCTTGGTGACATGGCCGACCAGGAACACCGAGGTGCCGGTCTGCTTGGCATGGCGGACCAGTCGCGCAGCGGTCTCGCGCACCTGCGACACCGAACCGGGCGCGGCAGCGAGTTGCTCGCTCCACAGGGTCTGCACCGAGTCGGCGACGACCAGTTTCGGCTTGGCATCCTGCACCGCGGCGAGGATGCGCTCGATGCAGGTCTCGGCCAACGCGTGCAGGCCGTCCAGCCCCAACCCGAGCCGGCGCCCGCGCGCGGCGACCTGGTTCAGGCTTTCCTCGCCGCTGACGTACAACCCCGGCAAGCGCGGCCCCAACTGCGCTAGCGCCTGCAACAGCAAGGTGGACTTGCCGATACCCGGGTCGCCGCCGACCAGCACCACCGAACCTTCCACCAGGCCTCCGCCGAGCACCCGATCGAATTCGCCGATCCCGGTCAGGGTGCGCGCCTGCTCGGCCGTTTCCACCGATTGCAGCGCCACCACCCTGCCCGCCGGCTCGCCCGCGTAGCCGCTGCGCACGGGTGCGCGCGCGGCCGCCGGCGTGGCCGCTTCCAGCACCACCTCGGCCAGCGTGTTCCATTCCCCGCATGCCTCGCACTGGCCCTGCCACTTGGCGTGATCGGCGCCGCACTCGGAGCACACGTAGGCGGTCTTGGCCTTGGCCATGGCGGGTCGGGTCGCAACGGGGGAATGCGCACTGTAGCCGGATTCGGTCGCAGCGCACGCGCTGCGGGCGTCCGCCGTCGGCTCCCCAACATGCATCGACCTCCGAACGGATCGGTTCGTCGTCAGCCTCGCAGCCCTTCGCGGTAGCGGCGGCTGCACGGCACCCATCCACCCACCCGCAGGTGCAAGCGCGCGTCCCCGCCATCCAGCGGTTCGATCGATGCGATCTGGTCGGCGCGAACGATGTGGCTGCGGTGGACTCTCACGAACGCGCGCGGGTCGAGCTGCGCCTCGATCGCCGCCATCGTCGAACGCAACGGGTAGGCATGCCCGGCGACGATCAAGTTGACATAGTTGCCGTTGGCCTCGATGCGCTCGATGTCGTCGGTGGCGATCAGGAACTCGCGGTCGAGTTTGCGCACCAGAAACCGCTCCGGTCGCGCCGGTACCGCTTCGGCCACCGCCGGAACGCCGGCATCGGGTACCGCCAGCACCCGCGCCTCGCCGCCCGAGCGCAGCAGCAGATGACGGATCGCCCACGTCACCACGAGGATGTCGACATAGGTGCGGATGTCTTTCAGGTACTCGTAGCGCCAGCCCGGCCACCACGGCCCGAAGTCGTAATGCGCGCCCATCTGCCGATAGGCCAGTTCGCGCAAGCCGACCATGCCGGCGACGTGAACAAGGCTGAACACGACGCTGGCCAACAGATGCAAGGGCACGAGCCAGCGCCAGTAGCCGGCCCGCAGTGGCACCCGTGCGTAAAACCACAGCACCACCGGAACCAGCAGCAGGATCGTCAACGAACTGGTGATCTCCCAGACCCACGGCTCCCACGCCGCCACACCGGGATGATCGTCGCGCGCGACCAGCCCGTTGAACACGGTGTTCACCGCCAGCACCAGCGCCCAGACGGCCAACGTCAGCGGGTCGGACCAGCGCAGGCGGTCGCGGGGGGCAGTCGATGGCGTCGTCATGGGACGGATTATCGCCGGTTCGCCGTCATGGCCGTCCCTGAAACCCCGGATTTCATCACCGCCTGCCGCGCATTCGTCACTTGCCGCGTGACCAGGCGGCCCTTTCCACCTGATCCTGCAGGCCCGCCACCGGAATTCACCCATGCGCCGCCGCGACCTGCTCAAATCCGCCCTCGCCCTGCCGCTGGTCGGCTTGATCCCCACCGGCTGGGCCAAGGCAATGGGTCGCCTGAGCCCATTGCAAGCGCGGGTGCGTCCGGGCGCCGCCGGCTGGCCGGCGGCGGACGCTTGGGCGCGGCTGAATCAGGCCGTCGGCGGTCGATTGCTGAAGCTGGAACCGCCATTCGCGCAAGGCGCGGCATCGCCGGCCCTGAAGGAACTGGCCAATCCGTTCGCGGTGGGCGACGACCCCGCATTGACCCAGACCAGCGGCTGGGCCGATGCCTGGGCTTCGCAGCCCAGCGCCTATGCGGTCGCTGCGGAAACCACCGCCGACGCGGTGGCAGCGGTGAACTTCGCGCGCACTCACGACTTGCGATTGGTGGTAAAGGGCGGCGGCCACAGCTACCAGGGCACCTCCGATGCGCCGGATTCGCTGCTGCTGTGGACGCGCCACATGAACAAGATCAGCTTGCACGACGCCTTCGTCGCGCAGGGTTGTACCGATGCGCCGCAGCACGCCGCGACGATCGAAGCCGGCGCGATGTGGATCGACGCGTACAACACCGTGACCACCCAGGGCGGCCGCTACGTCCAAGGCGGCGGCTGCACATCGGTGGGGGTGGCCGGGCTGGTGCAGAGCGGCGGCTTCGGCAGTTTCTCGAAAAACTGGGGCACGGCCGCCTCCAACCTGCTGGAGGCCGAAGTCGTCACTGCCGATGGCCAGGTGCGCATCGCCAATGCGTGCACGAACCCGGAACTGTTCTGGGGCCTCAAGGGCGGCGGTGGCGGCAGCCTCGGCGTGGTCACGCGACTGACCTTGCGCACGTTCGAGCTGCCGGAGTTCTTCGGTGGCGTCGGCCTCATCGTCAAAGCCGATACGCCCAGCGCTTACCGCGCCCTGATCGCCGCGGCGGTGGACTTCTACCAGCGCGCGCTGTTCAACCCGCACTGGGGCGAGCAAATGAAGTTCCACGGCGGCGACACCCTGGACATCTCAATGATGTGCCAGGGCTTGAGCAAGCAAGAGGCCGAACAAGTCTGGGCGCCGTTCGTGGCGTGGGTGCAGGCGCGCACCGATTGCCGCGTCACCAAGCCGTTCGGGGCCTTGGCGGCACCGGCCCGCCACCTGTGGGACGCCGAATTCCTGCGCAAGTATGCCGCCAGCATGATCGCGACGGACGACCGGCCGGGCGCACCGCGCGACCACTTTGTGTGGGCCGGCGACCGCGAGCAGGTCGGCTCGTTCATCCAGGCCTACCAATCGGCGTGGCTACCGGCTTCGCTACTGCAACCGGGCCGCCAGGCGCCACTGGTGGATGCCTTGTTCGAGGCCGCGCAGCACCAGGGGTTCTCCCTGCACTTCAACAAGGGCCTGGCCGGCGCGCCGGCCGATGCGATCTCCCGCGCCCGCGACACCGCCACCCATCCGCAGGTGCTGGACGCCTTCGCGCTGGCCATCAGTGGCAGCAGCGACGTCCCCGCCTTCCCCGGCATGCCGGGCGCAAAGCCCGATCTGGCGATGGCGAAGCAAATGGCGGCTGCGGTCGGCAAGACCATGGATGCGCTGCGCGCCGTGGCGCCGGATGCCGGCTCCTACGTTTCCGAAAGCGACTACTTCCTGCGCGACTGGCAGCGTGGCTTCTGGGGCGACAACTACCCGCGTCTCGCCGCGGCCAAGCGCAAGTACGACCCCGACGGGCTGTTTTTCGTTCACCACGGCGTGGGCAGCGAGGGCTGGAGCGCGGATGGGTTCACGCCAGCGGGCTGACCGTGTCGGCCTGCTCACGATGCACCACCAGCAATTGCAGCTGCTCGGCATCACGCCAATGGTTCACGTCCAGCCGGTAGGCGATGTGCAAGCGCGCCGGCGGCGGCTGCCCGTGCCAGCCGCCGAACTGGATCGCATCGAATGATTGCCCGCCGGTTTCCAGTTGCAGCTTGAGATGGCGCTCGCCGACCACGCGCCATTGCGTCACCGCGAACACGCCATCGAACACCGGCTCCGGGTAACCCTGTCCCCACGGCCCGCCCTCGCGCAATAGCTGCGCGAGTTCCAGCGTGGCCGCGTCCGCGTCGAGTTCGCCATCGCTCAAAATCACGGAATCGAGCAGTTCCGGCGCGATGCGTTCGCGCGCCAACGCATCGAACACCTGCGCGAATGCGGCGATGTTGGCGGGTTCGATGCTCAATCCAGCGGCCATCGCGTGACCACCGAAGCGCACCATCAACCCCGGCTGCGCGGCATCGATTTCGGCCAGCGCATCGCGGATGTGGAAACCGGGAATCGAACGCGCCGAACCGCGCCATTGCGCGCCGTCAGGGCCCGATGGCGCAAACGCGACCGCCGGACGATGCAACTGTTCCTTGAGCTTGGACGCCACCAGCCCGACCACGCCGGGGTGCCACTGCGCATCGTGGACGCACACGCCGCACGCCGCCTGATCGACTTGCGCGGCGACCAGGGCGACGGCTTGATCGAGCATCGTGTCCTGCATCTGCCGCCGTTCGCGGTTGATGCCATCCAGCGTGCGCGCCAGTCCCAGTGCGTGCTCGAAATCATCGGCGAGCAGGCACTCGATGCCGATCGCCATGTCCTCCAGCCGACCGGCCGCGTTGATGCGCGGGCCGATGGAAAAACCGATGTCGGCCGCGGTGAGCCGCGCCAGCGACCGCCCAGAAACCTCCGCCAGCGCGCGCAATCCCGGCTGGCAGGCGCCGGCGCGCAGGCGACGCAACCCGGCCGCGACCAGCGCACGATTATTGGCATCCAGCGCCACCATGTCGGCCACCGTGCCCACCGCAACCAGATCGAGCAACACGCGCAGATCAGGCTCTGGGCGTGTGGCATCGAACCAGCCGGCATCGCGCAGGCGCTGGCGAGTCGCAAGCAACAGGTAGAACAACACGCCGACGCCGGCCAGCGCCTTGCTGGCGAATGCCGCGTTGGCACGCACCGCCTGCACGCATTCGTCGCACTGCGCCAGCCCGTGTCGGCAGCGCTCGAACGCGAGCAGATTCGGATCGACGATGGCGTCGGCACACGGCAGCGTAGGCCCAGGCAGGTGATGATCGGTGACCAGCACCTGCCAGCCGCGCGCCTTGGCCGCGGCGACGCCGGCGATGCAGGCGATGCCGTGATCCACGGTCACCACCAGTTCCGGGCGCAGCGGCGCCATTGCATCCACCAACGTTGGCGTCAGGCCATAGCCATGCACCATCCGGTTTGGCACCTGGTACGTCACGTGACCTGCGCCGAGCCCGCGCAGGCCGCGCACGCCAACCGCGACACCGGTCGCGCCGTCGCAATCGAAATCGCCGGCCACGACGATGCGGCGTTGCTCGCGGATGGCTTGCGCGAGCAACGCGCTGGCCGCGTCCATCCCGCCCAGCGACGCCGGTGGCAACAGATCGGCGAGCTTCGGTTGCGCGTCCTGCAAGCCGTGAACGCCGCGCGCGGCATACACCCGGCAAAGCACTGGATGCACGGACTCGGGCCAGGCGCCGAACGCAGGCGTGTCGCGACGAACGATGCGCGCCGTGGTCATCCCAGCATCACCCTCACGCGAGTCCGGCCCATGCACGCCGCCAGAACCGCCAGCGCTGCGCACGGCGGATCGCGAACTGCGCGCCGTCGGCGAAGTCCAGGTGCAGATCGTCGTGTCCACGCATCGACGCGAACACCGGCGTGATCCAGTCGCGCATCAATGCGGACAGATCGCGCGCCGCGCGCAGATCGACCACGCTCGGCGAATCGCGCAGAGCCGAGTCGTATCGCGTCGGCAGCGGCCTTGCGGCGGCTTGCCCGATCTTCAGCAGCCCGTGCACGACCACGTCGTCGCTGTACAAGACGCCATCGGCACGCACGAAGTCTGGCAGCACGCCCCCGCCCCAGAACCACAGCGAGTTCACCGGCGGTTGGCCCTGCGCCATGCGCTGCGCGTTCAGCGGATGGTTGTGCAAGATCACCTGCGCCTCGTTGAGCAAGCGCCGCCAGCGTCGCCCAGCGTCGCCTTGCGGCAGGTGTTCGACGAGGTCGTCGCCGAGCACGTCCTCGGGCGGTGCGAACTCCGGCAGCTTCGACTCGCGCGGCAGCATCAGGTACCAGCGCGACGGGACGGGCGCGGAGATCGGAAAGCCCTCGTCGCCGAACAGCGAGCGCAGCGGCGCGATCAGCGCCTGCGCATCGTCAGGCGTCAAACCCATTTCGCCGCAGGCGAGCATGCGCCCGCCGTTGATGTCGGCTTGCACCCAGCACGGGTCGGCACGCAACCATGCCTGCTGCTCGGCGCCCGGCGCATCGAGGTTGCGGGTGATCGCGGCCACCGGCGCCTGCGCGGGAATCGCCTGCACATGACGCTGGATCTGCGCCTTGCGACCGGCATCGGTCTGCTTGTGATCGGCGCGCGCCAGCCACTTGCCCAGATCCATTGGCAGCGGCTGGCCAGCGAAACGCTCGCGCGCCGGCAGCAGCAGGGTCAGGCGGAGCATGTCAGCCCTCGTACCGCACCCCGACGATCTCGTACTCGCGCTGCCCGGCCGGGGCGTGGATGGTGATGGTATCGCCCTCGTGCTTGCCGATCAGGGCGCGCGCGATCGGCGAGGAGATCGAGATCAGGTTCTGCTTGATGTCGGCTTCCAGGTCACCGACGATCTGGTAGCCACGGCGCTCGTCGGTCTCCACGTCGGCCAGTTCGACGCTGGCGCCGAACACCACCTTCGAGCCGGCATTCAGGCTCGCCACGTCGATCAACTGGCAATTCCCCAGCGTGCCTTCGAGTTCCTTGATCCGGCCTTCGAGGAAGCTCTGCTGCTCGCGCGCAGCGTGGTACTCGGCGTTCTCACTCAGGTCGCCGTGGGCGCGCGCCTCGGCGATCGCGGCGATGATGCGCGGGCGCTCGACGCCCTTCAGTCGCTCCAGTTCCTCACGCAGGCGCTGCGCGCCTTTGGTCGTCAGCGGGTATCGCATGGTTGTTCTCCGGGGCGAGGGTGGAGTTGGGAGGGGCGAGGGGCGCGAGGGGCGAGGGGCGAGGGGCGAGGGGCGAGGGGCGAGGGGCGAGG